>JBGSJL010000180.1:0-3018 GCA_041741955.1 Pirellulaceae bacterium
GTAAAAGCGGTCGCTGCACAGACAACTCGCCCAGAGCGCGCAGCCCAGAAAGCGGAACTCAAAGACAGCGACACGGCAGAGCGGCCGCGTCGAAGCTGGCTCCCTAAAATTTCGCGTCCCAAGCTTGGTCTTCCCAAGCTGGCTCGACCCAAAATGCCATCGATACCCAAGCCCAAGGTGGGTGGCCTGTTATCGCGAGTCAAGTTGCCTAAATTCAAACTGCCCTCGTTGCGTCTTGCGCCGCCAGGAGAAGTCGGCGCGGTGGGCTCCGCTCCGGCTGCACACGAAATGCGCGCTGTCAATGCACAGCGGGCCTTACCCAACACCCATCAGAACACACAAATTGACTTTGACGAGGAAGACGACGATGACAACGGCGACGGACGCCAAATTAGCAAAGCGGAGCGAAAGCGGATGCGCCGCTTGCAGCAGCAGACTCGCAAGTCGGCCTAGTGCTTCAAGCACTTTTGATTTTTGGGGTAGCGGGAGTCGCCAGACTTCCGTGTGTCGCAAAAAAACTGAACTCTGGCGAGTCCAGCAACAATTGCCAACGCAGAATTTTAAAGTGGTTGAAGCACTAGCTGAAGGGCCCGTTCCTGTTGCATTCTAGGCTGCGCTGATAGCGACTCTTAGGGATCTGACCTACACTGAGCAATCTTTACAGGTCGCTCCTCTACTCGCTCTCAATTTCAGCCTACTATGACCGTTCGTACGCGCTTCGCTCCCAGTCCTACCGGCTACCTTCACATCGGCGGCGTTCGCACAGCACTTTTTAATTGGTTGCTTGCGCGCCAGGCTGGTGGCCAATTCATCTTGCGGATCGACGACACCGACGAGCAGCGAAATATTTCCGAAGCGCTGGCTCCCATCTTGGCTGGCTTTGCGTGGCTGGGGATGGACTGGGACGAAGGGCCGAGCGCAGATGGCACCGGCTCGGTTGGCCCCTACGGGCCCTACTTTCAGTCCCAGCGCGGCGAGCTTTACCGAAGCGCTGCGGCCAAGCTGCTGGCCAGTGGTCACGCCTACCGCGATTACGCCCGCACCGAGGAATTGCAACTGCAACGCGAAGCGGCTGAGAAAGCAGGTGTAACCTTTGTCTACGATCGGCAGTGGATGGCCGAAACGGATGCGCAGGCCGCGGACTTCGAAGCGCAAGGTCGCTTGGCTGTAGTGCGACTCAAGATTCCTCGCGAAGGTAAGTGCTCGTTCCATGACGAGATCCGAGGGCACGTGGAATTTGCTTGGTCCGAAGAGCAGGACCACGTGATCCAACGCGCCGACGGGTCGTGCCTCTACCATCTGGCCAGCGTCGTGGACGACTATGAAATGAAGATCACGCACGTGGTGCGAGCCATCGAGCACTTGAGCAATACGCCGCGCCAGGTTTTTATCGCCCAGGCACTCGGCTACGCGCTACCGGTCTACGCTCACTTGCCGTTCGTCGCCGAGCCGGGCGGCTCTGCCAAAATGAGCAAGCGCAAACTCGACAAGTATCTCAAGCAAAAGGACTTCGCGGCACTGTTCGATGTGGGCCAGCGCATTGCACAACGAACTGCCATGGCGGCGGAGAAGGAATCGTTCAATCCGGTTATCGTGGATTTCTATCGCACGATTGGTTTTTTGCCAGACGCGATCTTGAATTATCTACTGCTTTTGGGTTGGTCGCTCGACGATAGCACTGAGGATTTCACGCGTCAGCAGATGATCGACTTGTTCTCGCTCAGTCGCGTGACCAAATCTCCAGCCAGCTTCGACCCACAAAAGCTCGTAGCCTTCCAAGGGCGTTGGATGCACAAGTTGCCGATCGAAAAGAAGCTGCAACTCTGCACGCCCTACTTGCTGGCGGCGGGGTTGGTGAGTGGGCCCCCCGATGCGGCGACCGCTCAAAAAATTTCGCAGGTCATTTCAGCCGCCGACGATCGCATCAAGTTCGCTGGGGATATTCTTGATTTCGACGACTCGTTTGTACCGGACACACAGTTAGCTTTTGACCCAGCGGCCTTCGACAAACGCTTGCGCGGTGACCAACCTGCTTGCCAACTACTAGCCAAACTTCGCGAGCAGTTGGCTCAGCTTGAACCGTTCAGCGTGGAGAGCACGGAGGACTGTTTGAAGCGGTTCGTGGAAGCCGAAGGTATAAAATTTAATCAGATCATTCATGCGCTGCGGGTTTCAATCACAGGGAAATCGATTGGATTTGGCATGTTTGATGCGTTGGCCATCTTGGGCAAAGAAGGCTCGCTATTCAGAATCGACCGCGCACTGGAGTTGGCTGCTCAGCCGGTAGATTAGCTCGCTGGGTGATTAGCTCGCTGGGTGATTAGCTAGCGGAGTGGTTGCAGGCCATGCATGCGCCGGAGCGTCCCAATTTGCCCGGCGTGCAGCGCTTCGTGAATGGGACAGAAGAGCAGGGCACCCAACTTGATCGGATAGGCCGCGTAAGGCATGTCGATGGGCTCGCGTAGGCTCGCAGCGGTCAATTCCGGCAACTCCTGTATCGCCTTTGCGTGGATAGCGTCCAGGCGTTGGTGCAGGTCAGTGGGGGACGGTAAGCCTGGTGCATTTTCGGCTGGCTGTGTTCCGCGTCCAAACTGTTTTCGCAACCAACCGGGCATGAGCTCCAGGTCGCCAGGCAGTCGACCACGTTGTCGAAAAAGCATGAGGCCGTATTGCGAAACAGCTAAGTGTCCAACTTGCCAAGCCACGTGCGTTGCAGAATTGGTGGGCTTCACGTACCACAGTTCGTGTGGGATCGATTCGATCAGTTGGAGCGTGTATTGCCGAGCCCAGGACATCTGGTGTAGCACTTGGTTGCGGCCACACAGCAGGTCGCTGTCGGAGAGTTGCTGGGGTGAAGCAGTGATGAAGGATTCCATAATATTTGTCCCGCTGGCTAGGTCTTGACGGAAAATGGGATTCACTGGACGATGCTTGCCATGCAAAAAACTAAAGCCAGCATTTACGACTTTCCCACGTATTACGATCTTGTGTTTGGTAGCGACACGGCTGCCGAAATGC
>JBGSJL010000181.1:0-6342 GCA_041741955.1 Pirellulaceae bacterium
CATTGCCGGCCAGATTGAGTTTTGGGCGGCGCTCGGCAAGTCGCTCGAACCGTTGCTGCGTGGGGATCGAGCGATGGCGCTTCGGCAGGCCGGCTCGGTTCGGTCGTTATCCGAAGTGATGGCGGAAGTGGATTCGCCGGCTGGCCGGCAACGCGTGAGTGACTATCTGAAGTCGCGACCTTTCCCGCACTACGAGCCAGTGAATGATCGCCCCGGTTTGCTTCGCAAGATTGACGAGAATGGCACCGAGACGATTGGCCGATTTGTGAATCGAGTCTTTGAACCGGCCTCCGGCTGATGCTGGGTTTCGACTTCCTCGACTCGCGTCCGATTGTGGTTGCTTTGGCTGGTTCCAACGGAGCTGGCAAGTCAACGTTTTTCGAGTCGCATCTGTCCGAATCTGGTTTGCGATTCGTCAACGCTGACGAGATCGCCGCCCAACTTGCGATCGGTCCCTACGAGGCGGCGGAGTCCGCGGCAGCGATTCGAGCATCGCTCATTGAGCGTGGCGAGAGCTTTGTGTTTGAGACCGTCTTGTCAGACCCGATCGGCGAGAAGGTCGAATTTTTGGCTGAGTGTGGGTCGAGCGGCTACGCGGTCGTGATGATCTTCATTCGTATCGCCGATGTTGCCATGTCGATCCAGCGAGTGTCGATTCGGGCTAGCCAAAGCGGGCACGACGTGCCCGATGAAAAGCTTGAAGCGAGGTTCGCAAGGACGCAAGCGAACCTCAAGCGAGCCATCGAGCGACTAACCCACGTCCTCAACTTTGACAATTCTGACCTTGATCGCCCGTTCCAGCTCGTCGAGCGATATCGCGATGGCGAACGCGTTGGAAATTCCTCGCAAATACTGAGAGGAAAACCGCCAGTGTTTCCCTCGTCGAACCACACCAGGAAATGTTGACCAGTTTTTTTCGATAGCACTCTGGGACTTCATAACCTGGAGGTCAAATAGTACAGCGAAGCGAACTTAAAACAAACACCAATATTTTCGACGTTTCACTTTCGTTGCGATCGCATCTGCCCACCGCTAAACTGGTTGCATGGTTACTGAACAACAAATTGACGATTTCTCTTTGTTCGCCAAGGCTCGATTTGAACGTGGCGCAATGGCACAGTCTTTGGCTGAATTGCTTGATGATTGGATGATTGAAAATCCTTCCAACGATGACCAACTGGCCATTCAGGCGTCGTTGCGTGATATGGAGGCGGGCGAGACCGGCAGGGAGTTCGGCGAATTTGCGGAAGAGTTCAGGGCCAGAAATGGTCTGCCAAAATCGCAATGAGTTTGAAGCTCAAAATTCTGCCTCGCGCCGAAGGAGATGTGCAGCACATCTTTGATTACCTCGTAAAACAATCACCTCAGGGTGCGGCGGACTGGTGGGATGCCTTTTACTTGGCTGCCCACGAGGCAACTCACGGACTCGTCTAGCACCCGCTTGCGCCGGAGAGCAGTTCAACTCCATTCGAACTCAGGCAGGTGATCTTCAAAACTCGCGTAGGGCGTCGTTATCGCTTTATCTTCACCATTGTCGAAAACGAACTGAGAGTTCTTCGTGTGCGAGGCCCAGGGCTGCGGACCAGCAGCGCGAGAAGATCGAACTCCAGCCTAGGGAGTATTTGTCAAGCGAGTCGTCGACGGTTTGGCCTCGAGGCTTGGCAGCAGATGTAAACCTTGCGCCGCTCCCACGGCATGGACCTGTTTGAACAACACTTGTTCAAACAAACCAAGGTCGCTAGCATATTGCGAAAACCTCCGGGGCGGGTAGGACTTCGCTCCCTAAATGTACGCGTGGCCATTCAATTCGAAACCAAGACGATGACAGATTTACAGGCAGTCGAGAAGTCGATCGGCTTCGACTCGAGCGAACAACGAGTTTTTCTTCACTTGTGGAGAACGTACGACTTATTCAAAGCGATCGAGGATACTTGTCTGTCGAAATTTGGAGTGACCCCACAGCAGTACAACGCACTGAGAGTTCTCAAGGCCGCCTATCCAAATGGCATGCAGACGATGCAACTCGGCCAGCGGATGATATCCCGCGGCCCTGACATGACTCGAATGCTCGATCGCCTCGAATCAATGAAGCTCATCAATCGGGCCAGGGGGAAGGAAAATCGAAGAGCGGTTGAAGCGGCAATTACACAGGCTGGCCTAACACTTTTAGAAACGATGGCGACGGAGATCGTTGCTATGCATCAACATCAGTTAGGGCACCTCTCTCCAAATCAACAGACGCAGCTAGTCCGATTACTTCGAATCGCGCGGCAGCCACACGAAGACTTGTCATGTAACTGGCTTGAGTAATTTCCAGCGGCTTTGCAGATTCGTTCGTGTGAAAACTAAGGCTTAAACCCAAAATGATCAGATGTCTCGCAGCAAGATATTCACCACCTGGTTCATCGCGGCATTATGTGTCTGGGCTTGGCTCTTTCACACTTACTGCAGCGTTGGCTTTCTTCAAGAGTACTGGCACTATCCGCTGATCATGGTGCTCGGCGCATTCGTCGCTGGGTTGACGCCCGAAGGCGGCGGAGCCGTTGCTTTTCCCGTGCTTAGCGTCTTCTTTAACATCGACCGTGTTCTCGCTCGTGACTTTAGTCTGATGATTCAAAGCGTCGGAATGACCAGCGCGTCGATATTCATCTTGACGCAATCAGGAACCGATCGGCGAGTTTTCCGACCTCTGTTATGGATGCTCCCTGTTGTGTGTGCGGGTTTCGTGCTTGGCATGCTGACGCTCCAGTCGATCCCTGTCTATCTGATACAAGCACTCTTCTTGAGCATGATCACGGCGTTTGCTTTCTCTTATGCATGGGGCGACCATCGCGGCACCAAGCAGTCACTCTGCCTCGAGTCCAACTGGGATGTGTTTTTCATCGGGTTGATTCTGTTGCTCGGTGGTCTGTGCGCAAGTCTTTTTGGCACCGGTGCCGACATTCTGCTTTACTCGTTGCTTGTGACGCGATTCCGAATGTCGGAAAAAAATGCAACCCGTATCTGCATCATGCTAATGGCAGGAACAAGCGTTTTCGGTTTCGGGTACCGACACTTTTTAGAAGCCGGTTTGCAGGCGGACCAATACAAGACCTGGATTTGCGCCTACCCCGTCGTGCTCTTCATGGCTCCGTTCGGCGCTTATGTCCTGAGTAAGATCAATGTCGAGTGGATGATCAAGGGGATTGTGGTCTTAAACATCGCTCAGTTGGCTTACTTCAACATCAATCGCCCATCGGTCGAGAAGCTTATCGCATCCCTGCTCTTCATGGCCATCCTGCTGTTTCTCTATCTTCGGTCCTTTGCGAGGTTGTCTGCCACGACGCCTGAGGCTTCGCCACAGCCGAGCGGTCCGGCAGGGCAATCGCCTGCCAATCTGCCGCAAACCGATCAGGAAGAGATTGCCGTCTAAGCACCAATTATCTTCGCTTCGTTGCTTGTCGAATTTGTGCGCACGAGCAATACACTGCCGGCAAACCAGGAAGTGGTTTGTTTGAGCTCAACTGCACAGTCCGTTATCTTTGTGTGTTGACAAATCACGCTGCCAATCCACGGCAGATGGTACGTTGCACCATCGCATTCGGCATTCACTTCGCCATGCCCGTCAGGAAACACACGCTTCAGCCAAAATGTTGGCGCGAGACGCTGGGACATTGCCACGGTGAACTGATTTCCGTTTTCATGGAGACGGAACATCTCCACACTGTCCATGCACCAGATCCTTAGCGACTTGATTCGTGTCGTGTGTCGGGCGCGAGCTGGTTGAGCGCTCTGATCGGTCATTACGGACGGCGAGAGGGTTGAAATTAATGCACCAGCCAGCGAAGTGTTCGAAAACATCAGCGTACAGGACCGCCTCATGCGTTGGTCCGCTTGGCCCAAGGAAACAGGATCAAAGTGTGCCGTCGAGGTAGCAGATCGAGTTGATGCACACGACGGTGAACTAGGCACCAAAACAGTATTTTTTTCGAAGGGAAAGCAATTCGGTTATCAGGAGATTGTAGAACTTGAAACGGACCATCTTGTTCGATTCAAGCTTGACAGTAAGGGCCCGCCTCACACGCCCACGTTGACTTTTTACATCGATGCGATCGGTCCTGATAAGTGCCTTGTTCGCCTTCATTTCGTCAACTTGCTTCCGAGGCCGTTCAATGCTTTGTGGCGATTCGCCGGGCTGTCGAAGTGGACGCGATCAATGCAGCTTAAGGACTTGGCCAGCCTTAAAGCATTTAGTGAACCGCCGCATTTGGATGCTGATGGACGAATAGTAGGTCGCGTCCCCACGGCCGCGAACCCATACGCATTTAGTGGCTAACGTTGAGTTGCTAGTTGATATTTATCTCGAAAACTGAAGCGAGAGTGCTGCATGAGTGCAGGAGAAGCTTACAGCTTTGAAAGTCGTTTGGATGTTATCGACTATGGGAGAATGGAGTACCGTGTTATCTATCTGCCCGCAGAACTGGTGTCACGACTTACGTTCGACAAAGGCCAAAGACTTCGAATATGCGGGACACTGAACGGGACGATGATTTCAGGCGCCATCAACCCGTCAAAAAACGGGCATTACATCATGGTCTCGAAGAACCTTCAGCGCATTTGTACACTCAAAGTTGGGGATGCAGTTTTTACTGAGTTTGAAATCGATTCAGCGGATGCGGTTGCCATTCCCGCTGAATTGGAAAGAGCATTGTGGGCTAATGATGCAGCTCGTAAAGCCTGGAACTTACTTACGCCTGGAAAGCAACGCGGCCATTGTCACCTAGTGAATTCCGCGAAACTGAGCAAGACGAAACAGAAGAGAATTGAGGAGCTTATCGATCTCCTCACTTCAACCCAAACGCAGACTTAACCGAGTAATTGCTTCGTAAGATCTTCTTGGATCGCGGTTACGAGATTTATGGGGTGGGATTCTCCTACAGGTGTATTAAAGACCGTTCGCCCATTTTTAGCCTTCCCTTAACGCAAACTTGCTTCCATGAAGACCGCGGCTTCCCAGTTGAACATGGCAGCGCTGAAACGCACCAGCTGCTCGCAGTCCTGCGGCGTCCTTCAACGCTCGTAGGAAAGATGCGTAGCTGCATCCCAGAAGGCGATACGCCTCGGCGTGGGCTAGTAGAAGCCATGCTGTTCGAAGTATATACTAACGGCATCGACATCGGCTCGCGTCCATTCGTCCACATCCACTGGTTCAACCGTTTGCTGCTTGACCAGCAGTTCGAGGCTTTCCGGTCGGCAGTCGTAGCCACGCGTTCGAACATGCCAAGCCGCCTGGGGAAGCGACATTGGGAAAGCTTCGTCCCGCATATACTCGGCAGCCGTTACAAACGCCCGATCCGCATGCTTGGGCGGCATCAACTTCAGTTCAACGTACTCCTCGAAAGTCAGTCCAATTGCCATCAGTTCATCTCCTTGGTTTGGCTCAATTCCCTCGCGACAAGCCAAATTGCTTGTCCAGATGCTTATTGCCTATTTCATGACCCGATTCGTAAAAAAACTTTTAAAATAGTTGGGCACAGCCTGTCGAAGGTTGTTATTTTGTCCGTTTGAGGTTGTTTCCGAACACGATGATTTGTTGGGACCTGGGCACAATTCCCTAGAAATGACTCAGCTTTACATTTAAGAGGATGAGGCGAAATTTAATGCATCTCACAGCCCGATTGACCTGCGAAATGGGCTAACATGAATCTGCCGTCTATCATGACGACAAGTAGTGCTAATAGTTTTAGGACTATGACTGATAAGAACAATAAATTGTTCGGCAACAAGGGACCCCTCTATGATCAATCCACCAGCCCCCATGCAATTCATGACCCGTGTGTTTCTGTTTCTTTGCCTTCTTACCACCCCGCTGTTCGCTCAGTCATCCTATCCACCCGTAAAGGACGCACGCGTCGAGACCTACCGAAAGGTCGGCTCTACGGAACTGAAGCTGTGGATCTTTGGGGATTCGGATCCCAAGGTGCCGAAGCCTGCGATTGTGTTCTTCCATGGTGGTGGTTGGAATGCAGGAACACCGGAGCAATTCCTGGCTCATGCACGATATTTTGCAAAGCGTGGCATGATCGCCATTCCCGCTGAGTATCGTGTGAAATCCCGCAATGGCGTTTTAGCGGTGGAATGCGTGAAAGACGCCAAGGCCGCCATTGCCTGGGTTCGGGAAAATGCCCAGCGTCTCGGCATTGATCCGAACAAGATTGCCGCATCCGGAGGCTCCGCCGGTGGTCACCTCGCAGCCTGCACTGGCACGATCACTGGTTTTGGCAGCGACGAACGACCGAACGCCATGATCCTTTTCAACGCCGCCACCACGCTGGCTCCGATCGGGGATTGGAAATTTGAAGA
>JBGSJL010000182.1:0-1770 GCA_041741955.1 Pirellulaceae bacterium
TTGGTTCGGCCCTTCTTCTCCACTTTCGCAAGATAGTGGGGATACACCGAAGCAAAGGTCATTTTTGCAATTCGTTCATCATGGTTATTTGAGGTGTTCATTATGGGGCCTGCGAAATGCTAAGTTAAGCGTTTTGTGCAGAGTACACCCTCTAGCATGAACTATTTCATGCCTGTGCACAAAACCGTTTGTTTACAATCAATTATTCCTTGAACAGCAGAAATATTCCTGCTAGCTGGTGATCTCGATAGTCGCTGTGCTTTCCTTGGAACCGGCAAATGTCCACCATAAGCTGACCTTCGAGGGTCCTAAACGCAAGCAATGAATACGATCGTGAGGGTGGGACAGATCGAGGTCACGCGCGACGCAACACATCGGCAGGGCGACTCAAGCGTGCACAATCCCCTAACCGAGCACGAGGGCTTCTATGAACGAGGGCTTCTAAGAAACGTAGAACTTTTCTCAACGCCACTACTGGAATTGCCGCCAGCGCGGCGTTTCCACAGTTGGCCATTAGGAAGCCGGGCAAGTCCGCTAATGGTAAGCTCAACATCGCCTAGATCGGCTCCGGCGGTTGAATTGCGCAACAGCCGTATCACCAGGGATGGTCGCGTAACGAACCAACCAGAGCCGAGCGGCTGCATAAGGGAGCCCGCTAGTGAACGCAGGAACTACGGCGAAGATTTTTGGAAAGTCGCATGATTTCGAAAGTAGTACACCCATGAAAATTTCTTTGTTCCCATGCTGTGCGTACGTCCTAATGGCGGTTTGTCCGTCGAACGCTGCACCCCAAGCCGAATACAAGACGTGGATCGATCCCGAATCCGCGCTTCACGGAGACCCAGATTTTCTGGTCCAGGGCGAATATCGAAGCGGCGCAGCCTTGAGGGCGATAGGAGCTCAAGTGGTCGCTCTGGGCGGCGGGCGTTTCGATGTTTACATCCTCGACGGAGGACAGCCCGGCGAGGGATGGGAACCCGGCAAGTCGCGCATCAAGTTGAATGGTGAGCTCAAGGACGGTCTGGTCGATTGCGCCGATGACTCGGGTAAAATCACCGCCACGATCGCCGCTGGCCTGCTTTCTCTAACCGCCGCTGACGGCGCGCAGCACAAACTCGCGCGCATCGAACGCCACAGTCCCACGCTGGGCGCCAAGCCACCCGACGCTGCGGTGGTTCTCTTCGATGGCACATCGGTGGAGCACTGGGAAAACGGCAGGTTAGAGAACGGTAACCTCCTCGCCACCGGATGCTCCAGCAAGCGACATTTTGGCGACTTCAGGCTGCACCTGGAGTTCCGAACGCCGTACAAACCCACTGCCAGCGGCCAACAGCGCGGCAACAGCGGCATCTACTGCAGTGGGCGCTGGGAAGCCCAGATCCTCGACTCGTTTGGACGCGACGGAAATGACAACGAGTGCGGTGGCATCTACTCGATTTCTAAACCTCGACTGAACATGTGCCTGCCGCCGCTGGCTTGGCAGACATATGACATCGAGTACACCGCCGCAAAATTCGACGCTTCCGGAAAACGTGCTGCTTGGCCCCGCATCACGGTCTGGCTCAATGGAGTGCTCGTACACGAGGATCTGGAACTCGCCAAAGATTTCACCACCTCCGCCCCGATCTCCAAGCCCCTGGACGATTCCAAAGGTCCTGTGTTTTTGCAAAACCACGACAACCCAGTACTGTTCCGCAATATCTGGATCGTGCCCGGACCTGTCAGAAAAGTGAGTGAGTAATAATGATAGGCAGCGATCATTCGTGTGCT
>JBGSJL010000183.1:0-27565 GCA_041741955.1 Pirellulaceae bacterium
GCAAAGGCGATTGCCGGCAAGCTTTCAGACAAGCAAGTTGCGTCGATCGAACGCAATCTTCGACAGCAACAGACAGCGGCAGGCAAACGTGCTGTGCCACGGTTCGTAGAATTGGACGCGGAGTTCCACCATTTGCTTTGCGAAGTGTTCGGCAATCAAGCCATGCTGGACTGTTTGGCTCAGCACAGATCCAAAATGCATCGCGTGATTTCTCAAGTCCTGTCGCAAGCTCCCGGACGCTTCGATGTTGCCGTCGAAGAGCACGTGGCGATCTTTGATGCCATTCAACGGGGTAAAGCTGCTGTGGCCGTTAAGCTGGTCGAACAGCATCTGGAGTTCGGCAAGCAGTTTTTGCTGTCACCGGATTGGGCATAGGACGAATCGGAGGCGGCCATGACGAACACCGTTTCTCACGAGGTAGTGCAGCTTATGGCTGGGCCGTTGGTCATGACCTTCGACCCAGCGAGCGCGATGTTGCGATACGTGAGCATGGGGAAAGTGGAACTGGTTCGCGGAGTCTTTGCCGCCGTGCGCGATCGAGACTGGAATACGCTTCCCCTCTCAGTTGATGAACTTCAAATAAATCGGTCGCCAGATCGTTTCGAGCTTTCTTTTGTCGCAAAATGTTCTCAATCGGGAATCGAGTTTGATTGGCGCGGGACGGTGACCGGTAGTGCCGCCGGCGTTGTCCGATTCAAGTTTGGAGGTGAAGCCAAGTCGACTTTCTTGAGGAATCGAATCGGCTTGTGCGTGTTGCATCCCATCAAAGAATGCGTTGGACGGGCCTGCACGATCGAACACCAAGATAGTTCGACGACGAATTCCGTTTTTCCTAAATGGATCTCGCCTCATCAACCGTTCAAGGATGTTCGATCGATGACGCACGAAGTTGCCAACGGGCTCTGCGTCAAGGTGACGTTTGAGGGTGAAGTATTTGAGACGGAAGACCAACGCAACTGGACGGACGCTTCGTACAAGACCTACGGTACGCCTTTGGAGTTGCCGTTTCCAGTTGAGATCGAGAAGGGTTCACACGTCAATCAGTCCGTCACCATTGAATTGCTCGGAGGTCCGCCGTCGACGCCCGGCGCCCGGTCCGTGACCGGCAAATCGGGAACCGAAGTCAACGTTGTCGTCGATTGGGGCGATCCTCGTCCCATGGCTCAGGTAGGCTTGTCGATGGCGACGTGCGGTCAGCGACCGACAGACGCTCTGATCCAGAGGTTGCGAAGGGTTCGCCCCTCGCACCTGCGAGTTGACGTTCGGTTGGACCGAAGCGACTGGGAGGACGACCTGCGCCGCGCGATTGATCTGGCTTCCCGACTTGATACCAAGCTGGAGGTCGCATCGTTTCTCGACGACATTGACAGCGAATCGTGGGAGCAGTGTTTAAGTGAATTTACGGAGATTCCGCACTTAATCGCACGTTGGCTCGTGTTTCACTCGACAGCCAAATCGACTCCCGACTCGCTGGCGAAGACGGCTGAGGCGTCGCTGAAAAAGCTGTCTCCCAAGTTCCCCGTCGTCGTTGGCACCGACGCTTACTTTGCCGAACTGAATCGCAATCGACCGTCCGTGCCGGATGGCTGCTCGGTGAGTTTTTCGATCAATCCGCAGGTTCATGTTTTCGATAACTTATCGGTGTGTGAGACGTTGGAAGCACAGCGGTGGGCGGTGGATTCGGCGAATGAATTGTTCGGTGTTCCGGTCATAGTTTCTCCGATCACACTGCGTCCGCGTTTCAATCCCAATGCTACTTCCGTCGGCAGACTGGAAAAGTTTGCAGAGCCAGAAACGGACGCCCGGCAGGCGACTGGTTTCGTCGCTGCATGGACCGTAGGCGTGCTGGCTCAACTGGCATCGCATCGGAATGTCGCAAGCCTGACGTTCTATGAGACGTTTGGGCCTCGCGGAATCATGACGGCGACTGGGGAAGCGTACCCCGTCGCGGCCGTCTTCGAGGCGATCGGCGGTGTCAGCACAGTTTTTCAAACGACGAGTACGTCGCCAATGGAAGTTGCGGCGATCGGCATTCGACGATCAAGCGGAGCAGGCGAATTGCTGCTGGCGAACTTGAGCAAGCGGCCAAAGACCGTTTGCGCTACGAATAAACGTGGACGGCGTTTCAGATTTCAGTTGGAAGGGGAAACCATTCGTGTCGCTCAGTTGGAGTCGCATCCATGAGCGACTTACATTTTGGACTTATCGGTGCTGGCTTTTGGTCTCGATTTCAACTGGCCGGCTGGCAGCAACTGCCCGGTGCGAAATGTGTCGCAGTCTGCGATCTTTCCCGCGACAAAGCCAACGAGTTGGCCGTCATGTTTGGCATTATGTCTGTCTATGATGATGCCGAGGAGATGTTCAAAAGCGAGACGCTCGATTTTATTGACGTGGTCACCGACGTCGCTTCCCACGCGGAACTCGTTGCTCTGGCAGCCCAGCACCGGGTGCATGTGATTTGCCAAAAGCCGATGGCGCCGTCGCTCGAAGTGTCACAAGAAATGGTCCGGCAAACGCGACAAGCGGGTGTGGAGTTGTTGATTCATGAGAACTGGCGTTGGCAAGCTCCGTTGCGTCGGTTGAAAGAGATTCTTAATTCGGGCCGACTTGGAAAGATTGTGCGCGCTCGAATCGACTACGCCAACAGCTTTCCCGTCTTCGATAACCAGCCTTTCCTAAAAGAATTGAAGCAGTTCATCCTGACAGACATCGGAACACATATTCTGGACGCCGCCAGGTTTCTGTTTGGCGAAGCGACCGAGTTGTACTGTCAAACACGCCAGATGCGAGCGGACATCGCAGGTGAGGACGTAGCCACCGTCATGATGCGGATGGGCGAAGGGGTCACGGTGACTTGCAACATGAGCTACGCCAGTCGTTGGCAGTTTGATCGTTTTCCTCAAACGATGGTGGCGATTGAGGGAACCGAAGGCGGCGTCTCGCTGGGTCCCGACTACGAACTACAGACCTTCGATCGTGATGATTCTAGCAGCGAACGAGTGTCGATCCCCACCTATGTCTGGGCCGATCCTGCGTACGAACTAGTCCACTCCAGCATCGTCGCCTGCCAGCAAAATCTGCTGGATCATCTTCGTGGCGTGCGTGCCGGGGAAACAACCGGTGAGGACAACTTGAAAAGTTTGGAACTTGTATTTGCAGCCTATCAAAGCAATCGGGAGGGAGCGGTGGTGAAGATCGTTTAGATTCAGCCCACCGTAACTCATGAATACACAACCAATATTTGCGACTTACCGTATTGAGACCGCGCGGTCAGTTGAAGACGCGGCGGAAACAATCGCGGGCGAACAGAGCTCGGGAACGTTTTTGGCCGTACCGGGCGAGACCGAGGAACTCAAAGCGCGGGCGCGAGCCAAAGTCGTCGACATCAAGTTGCTTGAATCGGTCGATCAACCATCGCTGCCGGGATCACGCATCAACGCGGCTGACCGAAGGACAGCGAAGTATCAGCGTGCCGAGATCAAGATTGCATTTCCGTTTGATAACGTCGGCTGCAATCTTCCCACGCTGTTGGCCACTGTTTGTGGAAACATGTACGAATTAGCTGATCACTCCGGCTGCAAGCTCTTGGATCTTGAATTGCCACCTGTCTTCGCTGAGCGTTATCCCGGTCCCCAGTTCGGTGTCGAAGGAACTCGCCGACTAACCAGCATTTACGACAGGCCCATCATCGGGACCATCGTCAAACCCAGTGTCGGTCTCTCGCCCGAGCAGACCGCCGAACTCGTTCGCGAACTCGGTGAAGCCGGCATTGACTTTGTCAAAGACGACGAATTGATGGCAGATCCTCCACACTCGCCACTCAAGAAACGTGTCGAGTGCGTGATGCGAGAAATCAACCGACTGGCGGACGCCACGGGTCGAAAGATCATGTACGCAGTCAACATCTCCGACGAAGTCGATGCAATGCGGCGACATCACGACGTCGTGCACGAAGCCGCTGGAACCTGTGTCATGGTCAGCTTGAACCACGTTGGTTTCGCGGGCGTTTCGGCACTACGATCGCACAGCCAGTTGCCAATCCACGGTCACCGGAACGGCTGGGGAATGTTCACACGGCATCCCATGCTGGGAATCGAATTCGCTGCCTATCAAAAACTTTGGCGTGCTGTTGGCGTAGACCATTTGCATGTCAACGGATTGCAAAATAAGTTCTGGGAACCGGATGAATCTGTGGTGCGTTCCATCAACGCCATGAGGGAACCTCTGTGGGGCGGTTATCACGCGATGCCCGTAATCTCATCGGGGCAATGGGGCGGTCAGGCACCGGAAACTCTGCGTCTAACCGGGACTCAAGATGTCATGTACGTGGCCGGTGGTGGAATCATGGCTCACCCAATGGGGCCGGCCGCAGGATTGAGGGGCATCAAACAGGCATGGGAAGCGGCGGTGCTGGGCGTGTCGCTGAATCAATATGCAGTGGAGCACGAAGAGTTGCGAAGGGCGATCGAAAAGTTCGGAGGCCTTCGATGACGGACCTTTTGCTGGCCTACTACGGCGACGACTTCACCGGTTCCGCGGATGTGATGGAGGTGATGCAATGGGCGGGACTTCGCACGGTCCTGTTTCTGGACCCACCTACCAATGAGCAGCTAAAGCAATTTTCTGACCTGCGCGCCTTCGGTGTCGCTGGTTGCTCGCGAACAATGTCGTGCGCCGAGATGGAAGCCGAGTTGACGGTGGCACTCGCGGGGTTGCGGGATAGCCATGCGCCCATCGTTCACTACAAGACCTGCTCAACGTTTGATTCGTCGGCGGAAATCGGCAGCGTCGGCAAAGCCCTGGAAATCGGGCGCGGCGTTTTCGGCAATCGTCTTGTGCCGATGGTCATCGCCGCGCCGAACCTAAGCCGGTTTCAGGTGTTTGGAAATCTCTTCGCCCGATCAGGACTGGATACTGAGCCATTTCGACTTGATCGACATCCGACAATGAAGCGACATCCAATTACACCGATGGCGGAGGCCGACTTGAGGGTCCACCTGAGCGAGCAAACAAATCTGAGGATTGGACTGTTCGACGTGCTCCATTTGCATTCGTCATCGGAAACCCTCGTACTTGACCAGCCACATCTTGATTGCGATGCACTGCTGTTCGACGTGCTTTACCCGGAACACCTGCCAAGGATTGGCGGTGCCATCGAGCAACTTGCCGAACCAGATAAACCACAATTTCTGGTCGGTTCGTCAGGCGTCGAATATGCGTTGACACAGCACTGGGCACAAAGCGGCCACCTCGAATCTTTGTTATCGCACCCACCGGGCCAGCCGAAGTTTGGTAGCACGGAGCAGTTGGTCGTGATCACTGGAAGCTGCTCGCCCGTAAATGCACGACAGATTGATTGGGCTGAAGCGCACGGCTATGAGACGATTGCCATTCATCCGGCCAAGTTGCTCTCCCCCGATTCATGCAGACGGGAAATTGCCGAAGTGGTCCAACAGTCGCTTGATCGACTGCGAGATGGCAAAAACGTCATTCTGCATTCAAGCCGCGGTCCGAATGATCGTCGTATCATTGAAACTCTGGACGCTTTCAGATCACTTGGTTTTAGCGATCAGGACATCAAACTGAAGAGCGGTCGAACGCTCGGTCCACCGTTGGGCCGTATCCTGCGAGGCATCCTTGACGCGTATCGGCTCCCCCGAGTGGGTATCGCGGGCGGTGATACGTCGGGCTATGTAGCACGCGAACTCGGGATCACTGCCTTGGAAGCCATCGCTCCGGTCGCGCCCGGATCGCCGCTATGCCGCGCTCACGCGAACAATTTGATGGATGGCGTCGAGTTCTTTTTCAAGGGCGGGCAAGTTGGGAAAGACGACGTTTGGGGCACGATGCTCACGGGAACGCAGTAACACAACACACTCACACAACCTTCCAATTCGGCGTTATCAAATGACCAAAATCGCGATTCTGGGTGCTGGCGGCAAAATGGGCTGCCGCCTGACCGACAACTTACTTAAAAGCGATCAACACGAACTGCTTCTCGTTGAAGTGAGCGAAGCCGGACGAGCTAACATCGTCGAGCGTGGTCTTACAACGACCGACGAGGCCGATGCGCTCGCCAATGCAGAAGTTCTGATACTCGCATTGCCTGACCGGCTACTGGGAAAGGTTGCCGGCGAGGTGATTCCCAAGTTGAATGCTGGCACGATTGTCATGACACTGGATCCGGCCGCCGCCCACGCGGGCGATTTACCGCAACGAGAGGACATCACTTACTTTGTGACGCACCCGTGTCACCCCAACGTCTTCGATCACTTCGCTACGACGGAGGAACAAGACGACTTCTTTGGTGGCGTTCACGCCCGGCAAGCCATCGTATGTGCGTTGATGCAGGGTCCTGAGAAACACTACGAGCTCGGTGAATCACTCGCGAAACAGTTCTACGGTCCGGTCACTCGCAGCCATCGCGTCACCGTGGAGCAGATGGCAATCCTGGAACCGACAATGGCCGAGACATGCGGCATTGCACTCATTCGCGCACTGAGTGAAGTGCTGGAAGAAACGGTCCGTCGTGGCGTGCCGCGTGCCGCTGCAGAGGATTTCATGTACGGGCACATCAAAGTCGAGCTGGGAATCGCCTTCGGCCTGGCACCGTTCCCATTTAGCGACGGTGCAAAACTGATCTCTGCCTATGGTCAGCAGCGAATCTTCCAGCCGGACTGGTTGAAGTTGTTCGAGCCTGAGAGCGTCAAAGAGCAAACGCAGATGATCGTGAAAGGCACGGCTCAGCAGATTCGATAAGAAAGCATTGAAGCCTATCCCACTCTAAAAAAGGTTCAGCAATGAAACGATTCGTTCGCGGTATCGCTGCCACACTGGTGACATTCAGTTTGGTGTCCGGTTGCACAAACAACTCGTCAACCTCTCTGACGGAAGGTTCAAAGAAGATGACGGTCGGCGTCGCTTTTGAGACGCTGCAGACGGAGTACTGGGTCGCCGGATTTGAGGCGATTAAGGCGGAGTTAGCCGAACGTGATATTGAAGTGCTCGAAGCGATCGCTGACGGCGACCCGAATCGTCAACTGCAGCAGGTCAAAAACTTCGTCACACGTCGCGTTGACGGCATCGTGTTGGTTCCGAAGGACGCCAAGTCCTGTATTCCGGCCATCCGTGTGGCCAACAATGCGAAAATTCCGATCGTGCTTTTCAATCGTCCAGCCGGCGAGACGGATGCCAAATCGGTCGCCGTGCAAGCGGACAATTTCCAAATTGCCAAGGAGACAGTAGCGTTCATGGTCGAACAAGCACGCAAGACGGGCGAAAAGCACAAGGCGATGGTCGTGATGGGAGATCTTGGCGACATGAATGCTATCGGTCGGCGCGACGGTTTTGACGCCGCGATCAAGGGTAACGAAGACGTCATCGAAGTTGTCTCGCGAATCCCATCTGAATGGAATCAGGAGAAAGCACAGGCGGGTGTTGTGAATGGGCTGCAGGCGAATCCTGACATTAGCTTCCTGTTCACTTCGTCTGACTTTCTATTCCCGTCAATCGTTTCGGCGCTCAAGTCGGTTGATAAATACAAAAAGGTCGGGGAACCTGGGCACGTGATCCTCGGTGGTTTCGACGGTGACGCGACCGCCTATGAAATGCTGCAAGCGGGATACCTCGATGCGACCGGCGTACAGGATGTTTACTTCGAAGCCGAGGCAACGGTGCAGGCATTGATGGACCTTATCGACGGCAAAGAAGTCGAGCCGTTGATTCAAGATCCAGGCTTTGTCATCCATCGCGGCAACATGGAAGAGATGGCCAGCAGAACTTGGGGCGCGCAAGTCGCCGCTGAAGCGAAATAGTTTGCCTACGACCATCAATTATTTCTCCAGAGAGTCTATAGGATCCATGCTTAGCCGGTTTCTTCGTTCGGGATTGCTAACGCTGTTGCTCTGCGTGGTCTACTGCGCCGTGATGGCTCCGTTGGTTCCCGGTTTTGCAACCGGCGAGAACGCCGCCAACGTCTGGGTCTCGATGCTGCCGTTGCTTGTGGTTGCGACCGGGCAGACTATCGTCTTGATCACTGGCGGTATCGACTTGTCCGTCACCTCCATCATCGCCCTGTCCAGCATCGCTGGCGCGGCTCTGATCACGGGTGATGGTGGTCCTCTTTCAGGGAGCCTGTTCGCGATCCCCGTGGCGATTTCCGCAATGCTGGTTGTCGGGGCGGCTGTGGGTTGGCTGAACGGATGGTGTACGGCGAAGCTCAAAATGCCGCCGTTCATCGTCACTCTGACCACGATGATGTTCTTCAGTGGCTTGGCCGTGTGGTGCACTCAAAGCGAATCCATCTACAACTTGCCTGCGGATTTTTTGTTTTTGGGACAAAATGTTTGGGCGGCTACGGCGATCACCGCCGTGGTTGCCATCTGTGTTCAAGTGGTGCTCAGCCGCTCACTTCTGGGCCAGTCGCTTCGAGCGGTCGGTGGAAATTCACGGACAGCGGAAGTCTCCGGCGTGCATGTTGCGCGAGTCACCGTGATTGCGTATGTGTTGAGTGGTGTCTGTGCCGCGATCGCATCCATTCTCATCACTGCCCAGCTTGAAACGGGCTCGCCCGTTCAGTGGGAAAACAATCTGTTGGACATCATCGGGGCCACGGTGATTGGTGGGACAAGTCTCTACGGCGGTCGCGGCAGCGTCCTGTGGACCGCCAGCGGTGTGCTACTACTAACGTTGATCGACAACAGCTTGAACCTGATGGGCTTATCGTACTTCGTCATCATGATCGCCAAAGGCGGGGTGATCCTGGTGGCGGCCTTGCTGGACACGTTACGTCATCGAGTTGGGACGCAATGAACAAACCACTCTTAGAACTCCAGGCGATTGAAAAGTCCTTCTTCGGAATCCCAGTTCTGAAACGCGTCAGTTTGCAGCTCGATGCCGGACAGACGCTGGGATTGGTCGGAGAGAACGGAGCCGGGAAGTCGACGTTGATGAATGTTCTAGGTGGCGTGCTGCAACCTGAAGCTGGCCAAATGAATTTTGACGGCGAGTCCTACCAACCCAGAACACCACGCGATGCCACTGCCGCTGGAGTCGCATTCATTCATCAAGAGCTGAACCTGTTTCCAAACCTCAGCATCGCTCAGAATCTGTTCCTGACAAACTTTCCGCGAAAGGCATGGTGGATCGATCATAAGTTGATTCGCAGCCGAACGCGAGAGCTGTCCGATCGGGTGGGTCTCCATCTGCCGCCCGCCATGCTGGTCGAACGTCTGTCGCCGGGTGAACGACAGCTCGTGGAGATGGCGAAGGCCCTGAACGTCGACGCTCGATTAATCATTCTCGACGAACCCACCACTTCACTTTCCGCACGTGAAACCGAACGGCTCTTTACTCTGCTCAAGTCATTGCGTGACCGTGGGATTGCCATGATTTACATTTCACATGCGTTGGCAGATGTCCAAGAACTGTGCGAGCAGATCGTCGTGTTGCGCGATGGGCAAGTCGTTGGCAGTGGTCCGATTTCTGAATACGACAACAATCGCGTTGTGTCACTGATGGTCGGACGTCAAACGGATCAGCTGTTTCCTAACAAGTCGCATGAACCAACCGATGAAGTCGCGTTAAGTATGGAACATGTCTCGCAGCCCGGGGTGGTTCACGACATTTCGCTCAGAGTCCGCAAGGGCGAAGTACTCGGACTGTCGGGATTGATGGGCAGCGGCAGAACAGAGCTGGCCCGTATTCTGTTTGGACTTGATCCGATGTCGCAAGGTCGAATTATGTTGTCTGGCCAACCCATCGAGCATCTTTCCACCCGCCAGCGGATCGGACGCGGCATGGCGATGCTGACCGAGAGCCGCCGCGACGATGGCCTGTGCATGCTGGCATCCATTGCGGACAACATGAGCCTGGTAGCAGCAGGCAAGCTTGCTCGGCGCCATGGCGGATTATTGCACCAACAAGCATTGCGATCAGCTACGGACAAAATTCGCTCACGTGTGCGGCTGACGGCGGCTGCCAACAGCGATGCCCCCGTTCAAACACTCAGTGGTGGAAACCAGCAGAAAGTTGTGCTGGCAAAGTGGCTGCTGAACGAGCCGAAGCTACTGATCCTCGACGAACCAACACGTGGAATCGACGTCGGAGCGAAGTTCGAGATTTACGGCCTGATCAATGAACTTGCTGCCGGTGGTGCTGCCGTGATTGTGATCTCCTCGGAACTGGAAGAACTGCTGGGCATTTGCGACCGCATCCTGGTGATCCGCGATGGCGAAATTCAGGATGAATTGACCCGGCCGGAGTTCGATCGCAATCGCATCATGCGAGCTGCATTGCAAGCCGATACGGGAGGTGACGCGTGAATCGTCGTTCCATTGCAATGTGGCTGCTTAGCTATGCACCGCTTATTCTGTTCGTACTTGTATTCGCAGCCTTCGGATCTTTATCAGGCAAGTTCCTGGAAACCCAGAATCTCGTCAACATCCTCATTCAATCCAGCGCGACATCTGTGGCCGCGATCGGCATGACGGTTGTGTTGTTGACCGGCGGCGTTGATCTAAGCGTTGGCAGTGTGATGTTTCTCGTCGTTGCGGTCTCTGGTAAGTCGATCGTCGATGGCCAACCCCTGTGGATGGCTTTTGCAAGTGGAGTCGCGGTGGGGCTGCTCTGCGGTGCGATCAACGCGATTCTCGTCACGCGTCTGCGCATCATCGCTTTCATCGCCACGCTCGGCACGTTATTCGTCATTCGCGGCTGGGGGTTATGGCTTACCAACACCCGTGCCATGAATATGCCCGAAGAAGTCACGCAACTCGGTGCAGCTCGATTGTTCGGAATCCCGTTACCAGTGATCGTGATGCTAACCATCGCAGTTGCGATGCACTGGGCCCTGACCAATACACCGTGGGGTAGACAGATTTACGCGATCGGCAGCGACATCCAAGCCGCCAGAAAGGCGGGACTGCGAGTCGACACCATTCTGTTTTCCGTTTACGTGTTGTGTGGAGTCTGTGCAGCCGTGAGCGGCTTAATCGCACTGACGCAAACAGGAGCCGTTTCGCCGAGCTTTGGACAACAGAAAGAATTCGCCGCCATTGCCGCCGCGGTGTTGGGCGGCACCAGCCTGTTCGGCGGTCGCGGCAGGGTGCTGCCGGGAACGCTTTTGGGAGCCGTACTGTTTCAGACAGTCGAAAATGGCCTCGTGATCATCAACGCCGATCCGTACCTGTATCCGCTGATCCTGAGCTCCATCATTTTTCTGGCAGTTTTAGTCGATACCGGTCGCGCTCACTTTGTCGAGCGTCTGACGCGGCGCAAAATCCGAGTGACCCATGATTAGCCAATCCAGCATTCGTGCGGGTCTTATTATGCCACGTTTCCTAAAGTGAGTCGAAAGTATGTTCCTAAACAACCGAGTTTGGTTCCAAGCCTTTGACGTGGCCTTTATCGTGGCCATTTTCGGGGCTGTTTGTATAGTGGCACCTGCAGCCACGCTGGCCGCCACGCGAGTTCCCCAGTGGCAGGTGGTTGAACTTGAATTCACCTCCGACAAGGACTACGAGAACGCCTACACCAACGTCGAGTTTTGGGTGGACTTCAAACATGCAAATGGGATGCAGCTGCGGCGGCCAGGTTTCTGGGATGGCGGACGTTCGTTCAAGGTTCGCTTTGCTTCTCCTTTGGGCGAGGGCAACTGGAGTTGGATAAGTTCTTCCAATGTGGCTGACCACGGTCTAAATGACCGGTCGGGGACATTTCAGACCGGTGGCCCGAACGGCAGTACACCCGTCAAGGCGATTGCGAACGGTGAGCCGACTTACGAAAACATCGGAATGACGGGACGAGCAGCGGGATGGTGGCAAGGCCATGAAGCCTGGCGTAATCTCTGCGCAGGCGGAACGATGGGAATCGTTTACGGAGCAGGCAGCCTTTGGAACTGGGTTCATCCAGGCGAGCCCGAGCAAAATGATGGTTGGGCACGTGCACCTAAGTCTAGCTGGCGTGACGCTCTCGATTTCGAGGGCTCCAATTACGCTGGAATGCTAGGCAAGATTCTCGACGGACTCCCGCTCGATGGTGCTCAGCCAGACAACTCTTGCACGTATGGCAGGCCATCTCTCTTCAAACCGAATCAGCTGCTGATCCTTTACTTGGAAAACGGCGGCGGCCTCCTCGTGCTACGAGATGACATCCCCGATGTGTGGCGGATCTACGATCCAAAGACGAGCGAAATCGTTCGGTCCGGTCGCTTGAGTGACTCCGGAAAGGACCTCGGCGACACCGGCAGCGGGCCACGAGTCGTGATCTTCTCGAATACGTACTGACACGGTTTGCCGGCATTCCCCTTCGTAGGACGAGTTCGCACTGCTCGGCAGCTTTCGCAGCAGCTTCGTGGCCGTGCTTTCCGCGGTTTGTTTTCAGATTTCCGAGGCGTTAGCGCCCAGTCGAAGATTTTGTTGGCGGTTTCGGCGCGGGTCGGGTCCACGTCACCCAGCTGTGCCAGCGACTCCATCCTCCCCTATCGTGGACCAAGCGGAGACGCAAGTCAGCCAAGCCCCCAGCGAGGAACTGCAGATACGAGCAGCGCGCCCGTGTGCAAAGTGCCAACAACCAATGCAGCTCATCTCTGAGGCACGCCGCCCGAGTTGGCGTGACCTAATTCTACGGCCCCGACCACCACGCTTGGCTCGAGAGCTAAGACCGTGACTCTGGCGCTTCCCACTCACCAAGAAGACTTACTCATTACGACTGCCGTGACCGTAGGCCGCTACCAACCACTCGCCAAAACGGCCACTCGAGCTTCCAGTTCGCTGCGAAATTCTCTCAAGAGCAACGGTCGTGTCCAGCAAAACGCTTGCTAAGCTCTCTCGCACTACGTTAGACTGGTTCAAAGCAGACGCCAGTTCATTACTATCTGCATACCGCATGCGGAGCGAAGCGTCTCAGTTCAACGGACAATCTATCCCGCCGTTGCAGTTGGGATAGATTGTTATTCGTTCGGCCTCACAGCCCACCCTTCCCTATGCGTAGCAATCGACTCCTCCTTATCGCCGGTCTTCTCGCTGCACTCACTGCGGTTGTACATACATTCGCAGGCACTTACGAAGTACACGTACCACTTCTCAACTCCACACTACCCAAGCCATTGGCCTTACTTCTCTACGCGTGTTGGCATCTTGTCACAGTCACACTTTGTCTCTCTGCCTGGGCTCTGCTACGACCTCTGGAGCCGCGCACCGTTGAATCTCAGGCTGTCATGGCCAGCGCAATCGGCGTCGCTTGGTTCTTGTTCGGTTCGGTTTTCATAGCAATCGCACTCGTTTTCGGTGGTACCTTGTCAACTCTTCTTGTTCTACCGCAATGGCTACTGCTTCTACCGGTTGGCGCGCTCTCTTGGTTCGGCTCCCGAAAGCTCCTGCGCAGCAATGTGCCGTCAAAGACAGCGCTCTCCCGGCCCGAGTGATGCCTAACCCCTCGCTCAAGCGGAGCGCCAACGGCAGGCCGCATAGCTCGAGAAGGAACGAAGGTGTCAGGCCTGAATGGCACTGTCGTGATTATTGATTGATTATATCGGCGCGCAAGTTGGGCAAGGACTGAGGCGGGGATTTTTGTAATCTCCGCTCCAGCCAAGGTGAACTTTTAAGATTTAGCCAGCCTTGGTATTAAAATGGAAGCCCTCCTTGGTTCACTCGCCAGTGAAAAAGCCAAGGAGGGTTTTTTCATGGCTACTTCAGTACCAAATTCTCCGCGATGTGACAGTCGCAGTTTTCAGAAAATTGCTGATGCATTTCTGAGCGGTGATCGACATCGAGATCATCTCGCAGGCAGCTCGGGAGAAGTTCCCAGATGCCAAGCCACGGATCATCTCGGACAACGGCCCCCAGTTCATTGCGAAAGACTTCAAGCACTTCGTTCGCCTGTGCGGCATGAAGCATGTGCGCACTAGTCTTTACTATCCCCAGAGCAACGGAAAAATTGAGCGGTATCATCGCACGATCAAATCCCAGTGCATCCGGCCCATGACTCCATTGAGCTTAAATGATGCAAAGCGAGGGGTAGGAAAATTCGTGATCGAATATGACACGGTGATACTCCACAGCGCGATCGGCTATGTGACTCCACAAGCGATGCTCGAAGGTCGTCAGCAAGCGATTTTCGATGAGCGCGATCGCAAACTTGCCGAAGCTCGCCAACGACGTGCAGAAACACGAGCGGCTGCCAGAAACAAAGCTAACTCCAATTCGTCACCGCCACCGGACACAAGCTATACTGACAGTGATGTTGCGGAGGATAGAGCTCTGCTGGGAAGCACCTCGAGCGCCGCACCATTGCGGTTGACAAATGTCGGTAGTGTGCTGAATGAGATCACGTCAAACTCAGCCGCTACCACGTACAGACCATAGCCAATTTGTTAATGGCCCCAAGCGCAAAATCCCGAGGGTTTGTGGGCTGGCCCCCATCAGAGAAACTCGTCTTCAGACCACTTCATTACTAAACTAAACGCTAATGCCGTTTTCACAACTTACGCTGAACCAATACATGAGTCCATTTACGCTGGACGCGGTGAATGAGAATTTTGCTCGACACGAACGTCATCATTCGTGCCGCTCAGCCGAACCAACCCGCTTGGCCTGACATCAATCAAGCTCACACCGCTTACAATACCAAAGGTGGTATATTACGCTAAAGCGGATCCGCTTCTGAAATCGTAAAGCCTCAGTGCTGACCCAAACTAGGCCGTTAAGACAGAAGGTGAAATGCGGACGCCCGACCCCTGTTGATAGCCAGCTAACATACTATGCCTGACAATTCTGATGCCTTAACGCAACCGCTTCGAGACCGATCGACCACTGTTGCTGAGAAGCCGATTCCCTCAAGGATAGGACGTTTCCTCGTTCAATCCATTCTTGGCCAAGGTGGTTTTGGCGTGGTTTATTTGGCGCTCGATGAGCAGCTGCAACGCAGGGTTGCGTTGAAAGTTCCTCATCCGGAATTAGTTGCCCGCCCTGAAGATACCGAGCTGTACCTCAAGGAAGCTCGGACCGTGGCTGGCCTCGAACACCCCAATATTGTTCCCGTGTTAGAAGTGGGGAGTACTCCGGAATTTCCCATCTTTGTCGTCTCCAAATATATCGACGGACACGACTTAGCCTTCAAGATGAAGTCGTCTCGACTCAGCACCGAGCTGGCTTCTCGATGGATTGTCGACTTGGCCGACGCCTTGCGTGCAGCGCACAAACTGGGCGTTGTCCACCGCGATGTAAAACCTCAAAACGTACTCATCGATGGAAATGATATCGCCTTCCTGGTCGATTTCGGATTGGCCCTTCGAGATGAGGATGTCGGCAAGCGTTTACCCACTGGTGGAACGCCAGCTTATATGAGCCCAGAACAGGTAAGAGGCGAGGGGCACCGGGTAGACGGTCGTAGCGATATTTTTAGCCTTGGGGTCCTGTCGTATGAGCTGCTCACTGGACGTCGTCCGTTTTCTGGGGCGTCGCATTTGGAACTGTTCGAACAAATCAACGAACTCGATCCCAAACCGATCCGGCAGTGGAATGAGGACATTGATCGCGAGCTGGAACGAATCTGCTTGAAGATGTTAGCCAAACGCAAGTCGGAACGATACTCCAGCGCCACCGACCTCATCGAGGATCTCGATGCCTATCTCGTTTCCTCTCGTGCTTCAAGCACTCCCGCAGATACTCGCGCAGACTCGTTACCGGCGACCGTAAGAAGTAGCAATCAGGCGCTGGCTCCCACCGTAGTAGATCAGACACCGCTGGCGATAACTCCAACATCTGGTTCGCAAACTCTACGCATCGTACCGAAGGGGCTCCGTTCGTTTGACCAGCATGACGCCGATTTCTTCCTGGAACTGCTGCCAGGTCCGCGCGATCGACATGGTCTACCGGACACGATTGGCTTTTGGAAGTCACGCATTGAGGAACGCGATTCGGATAAGACGTTTAATGTCGGTTTGGTCTATGGTCCCTCCGGTTGTGGCAAATCATCGATGATGAAAGCCGGATTGCTGCCACGACTGTCATCAGACGTGTGCACGCTATATCTTGAGGCGACACCCGATCAAACTGAATCGACATTGCTGGCCATGCTCCACAAGCGGTTCGATGCCGAACAACTTCGTTACGACAAATCTCTGAACCTAACCGAACTCGCCAGTGCGATTCGACGGGGGCGCTTACTACCGGCCAGTAGAAAAGTGTTGTTGGTCATCGATCAATTTGAGCAATGGCTTTACTCGCATACTCAGGCTGCTGGCACACAGTTGCTCGATACATTGCTCCAGTGCGACGGAGCTCGCTTGCAGTCCATCATCATGGTGCGCGACGACTTTTGGATGGCCGCTACCCGGTTCTTCCGCGATCTCGACATACCACTGGTCGAACGGCAGAATTCGGCAGCGGTCGATCTATTCGATATCGACCATGCCGAACGAGTTCTCAAGGCGTTTGGTCGCGCGTTTGGCAAGCTTGAAGCTGAGGACAAGGACGAAAAAGCGGATCGCAAGCAGTTCATCAGCGCGTCGGTGCGCGGATTAGCAGAGGAAAACAAGGTCATCTCGGTTCGTCTTTCGCTGTTTGCGGAGATGATGAAAGCCCGCCCTTGGACACCTGAGTCGTTGCATGAAGTTGGTGGCACGGCGGGTGTTGGTGTGACCTTTTTGGAGGAGACTTTTTCAGCCGCGATCGCTCCACCGGCGCACCGCTACCATCAAGTGGCCGCTCGCGCCGTGTTGCGATTGTTGTTACCTAACGCTGGAACAGAGATTAAAGGGCATTGTCGCTCTCGAGCGGAGTTGTTGGTAGCTTCCGGTTATGAATTTAAACAGAGAGATTTCGTGGATTTAATGCGGATCCTCGATAGTGAACTGCGATTAATCACTCCGGTGGACGACACCGGTGAGATGGACCAGCTACCGTTCGTTGACGCTGGAGCAAGTAACCTCCCAGGCGGATCGTTAGATCAGCAGAAATCGGCATCGACCATCAAATACCAACTAACGCACGATTACCTTGTTCCGTCGCTTCGCGAATGGCTGACTCGCAAGCAGCGTGAAACGAAGCGAGGTCGTGCGGAACTCAAACTTGAAGAGCGGGCCTCGGCTTGGAATGCAAAACGTGAAATAAAGCAGCTTCCGACACTCGTAGAGTGGTTTAGCATTGGTCGACTTACCGATCGCAAGAGTTGGACCGAATCGCAGCGTTCGATGATGCGTTCCGCCACGCGTGTGCACACGGCACGTGTTGGCTTGGCTGCCATGTTGATTGTGGCAATTACCGGTATGGGACTGGCCACTAAGGCCTACGTTGATCAACAACAAGATGCGTTAGTCGCGAAGAACCGCACTGACACGTTAGAGGCTGAAGCCAGCAGTCGCGTTGACGGCCTGTTGAAAGTAGACAGTTCAAATCTGGTTTCCGCCGTCGATAGCCTCAGGGAATATCGCGAGTGGGCTCAGGATGATCTGACAAACGCTTTCAAGAATTCTACGGATGACTCCAACGCCAAACTGTATGCCGGGCTAGCCCTACTATCGCTAAATGTCGCTTCCGACAGCGATTTATTGAACTACTTGAAAGAACGACTTCTTGCAGCGGCGCCACATCAATTGAATCCGGTTCGGACGCTGATGGAATCGCATAAATCGCCCCTTGTCCCCGAGTATTGGCAAATTGCCTTGGATGACAAACTGCCTGCAATGCGACGATTTTATGCCGCAACCGCCTTGGCCGCGTTTGATCCATCCAATACTGAATGGGATGAATCGAATTTTGCCGCGTTTATCTCCGAGCAATTGGTGGCTGTTAGCCCTAGCAACATCAGCCAATACCAAGAATTGCTTCGCCCGGTTTCCGCGAAACTAGTACCCTCACTGGCTTTGATATTTAAAGATCCGGCCCGAGGTGAAATAGCTCGTGCTTTGTCCACAGCGCTTTTAGCGGACTATGCCGCTCAAGATCCAGAAACTCTGGTCGAGCTGGTAATCGCGGCAGATCCGTCGTCAGACAAAGTCCTGTTTCCCATTCTGCAAAAAAACCACCTGGAAGTGGCTATCAAGCGATTTGAATCGATCTTAGATCGTAGCCTCAAGCCAAACTGGCACGATGCCCCTATAGACAAGAGCTGGGTTGAACCAGATGCGGCAATTCAAGCTTCGATTGAATCTGCACACGGCTTGATCCACGACCATTTTGCTTATGTTGTCGATATCCCGCTTGATAGGTTTCTGGAAACAGTGGAAAAACTGCGGGCTAGTGGATTTCGCCCGACAAGAGTACGCCCGTTTTTGAGACCTCTCAATTCAATTACATCTGGAGATGATCCTGGGAATGCGGTAGTAATGGTTGCGGCCATCTGGACCCGTGACTCCAAACGCTGGCTATTGGAGGCAAGCGTCCCTAAATCAGCCTTGCCAACCCCCGATATGAATGCAGAAAAGGGAGGATTGCTCATCAATGACGTCTCCGTCATCCCCACCACAGACGATGCAACTGATCCAACGTGCATTGTTCTGTGGTCAGAGCCAATGGTAAAAAACGAGCAGCGGCGAGTTGTTATCGACGTCTCAGAGCAGGAGTTAACTGAGTCAATCACTCAGTTCGCCGCAAAGGAAATCCGATCGCAACAAACGATTGCGGTTCGAACAACCTCCGACGGCGATCGTCTCTATTCCGCCATTTGGTCGACCGATGGGGCAGAATCAGAGTTGCGACCAGCTTATGCTGGTTTTGAGCTAATACATCAACCTCAGTGGGACGTGGCGGTTGCACCTGCGGGACGCTTGTCAGATCCCCGGGATGCCTACCGGAAGCAACTTGCGACACTTGCCAATCTTCCCGCCGAGAGATTCGAAGATCCCAAGTTGCGGGAGTTGCGCGCCATTGCGTATTTCAAAACCGATCAGCTCGAAAACGCATTGGCAGAATTTGATGCAATTATCGAGAACAACGCAGTCACACCAACTATTTCGACATACCACATTTTGACCCTGGCTCGCCTTGGCAAGCGCGAACAGGCCTACCAGTCGCTAGAAAAGTACCTTTCGACAAACCCACAGGCCAGTCTAAAGTCTTATCTGCAGATTCAGCTGCCCGCATGGCTGGGAGACGTCACCAAGGCGTGGACTGAATTACAGGCGGCTGCGTCCTCTTCGGATCTCACCGAACTTGATTTGTACAACATCGCTTGTGCTAGTGCCCTCTGTTCGCAGGCGATACGTCCCATAGACGCTGAACAATCCAATAAATTCGCGGATAGAACTATTGAGTTGCTTGAGCAGTTGATTAATCAGGGTTACCGCAAGTCGACCTTCAAATCAGATGTTGACTTCTTAGCTTTACACGACGATCCACGTTTCACGCAATTACTATCTCAAATCGAACCGTCACCGCGTTTCGCAGCCGTCTGGCAGGCTGACATTCACTTTGAATCCAAGCTAGTTGTTGTCGACACAACCAAACAACCGCCTGACTCCAGCTCACAATTAATCAACCAAGGCTACCGCCCCCAAGCGATCGCTGCTGACACTAAGTCCGAAGCTCCCAGTTCCAACTTTACCCTTCTCTTCCACTTACCAGTCATCCCAGACGAAGAAAAAGAAACGCTAGCCATTCGTCAGTCTGCAGCGGCAACAACACTTATTCGGTTAGATGCGGCCGAACGTGTATGGCCGCTTCTGCAGGATCAGCCGGATCCTCGCGTACGCAGTTACATATTACATCGATTAGCCAATTATGGAGTCGACCCGCAGTCGCTGTTAAAACAATTCAATACCGAGACTGACATATCACGGCGGCGTTCTCTAATCCTTGGCCTAGGAGAATTCGCACGTTCCCAGCAACTTTCTGACGTACAACGGGCTAGCCTCATCAGTGATCTCGGGCAACTGTACGCCAATGATCCCGATTCAGGCATTCACGGTGCAGCGGAATGGACGCTGCGCCAACTAGGAGCAGTGGACGAAATAATAAAAATAAAAGGCGCGTTCTCTACTGGAAGTCCAGTCGGTGATCGCAGATGGTACCTCACCCAAACGGGAGTAAACAAGAATACAAGCCTCGCCCTCACAATCATCCATCCTTCTGATGAATTCATCATGAGCTCGCCGGTCCACGAACTTGAGCGATTGGGAGGACCGACAGGAATCAGCGAGATCCAACATCGTCGCAGGATTGGCCGATCTTTTGCAATCGGACAGCATGAAGTCACTGTCGCCCAATATAGTGAATTTCGATCACAGCATTCTTTTGATAACTCCACCTCTCGTACCAACAGTACCCCAGCCAACCTTATCCGCTGGTATGACGCTGCAGGATTTTGCAATTGGCTTAGCGAGCAAGAAGGTATTCCGCGAGACCAATGGTGTTACATTCAAGAGCAGGGGTTCGCAGAGGGAATGCTCCTGCTCCCCGATTACTTACAGCGTATAGGCTACCGCTTGCCAAGTGAAGCAGAATGGGAATATGCGTGCCGGGCCGGAACCACCACGTCACGTTACTTTGGCCAGACAGAAAGGCTGCTTAGTGACTACGCTTGGTACACTAAGCAATCAGGAAACGAGCGACTTTTAACGGTTGGTAGTCTCAGGCCGAATGCCTTCGGTTTATTCGATATGTATGGCAATTTGATGGAATGGTGTCAGGAGCGACATAATTCGTACGGAACTAATACGGAAATCGTGTTGGATAAAGAACTGCCCGAGAAAATAAGCAATTCTAGTAGACGCGTGATGCGTGGTGGGTCGTTTACCGCTGGCGCGGTCAATGTTCGCTCGTCGAACCGTTCCAGTTCCACTGCCGCCACCCCGGTTTTTAGTGCAGGTTTTCGCGTAGCGAGGACATACCGCTAAGTGTTACTGTTGCTAATTGAACTCCTAGCATTGAAGAATTGAAGCTGGAGTAGGCCTATGGCAAATGCGAACATTTGATAAAAATTTTATTTGCCAACATTGGTTGGATACAAACAATTCTGATTTTGGCGATGTCCCTGGGAGATTTGACGAACAAGTTCTCTTGACCAATGTTTTCCTAAAGCGCTAAGAATCGTCTACTGCAACGACGAGGTTCGGTCGGAAGGAACAAAGGGGTCAGGCCTGAATGCCGCGTGGTTAAGGGCGAGCGCACGATAGGTTGTGCAAGCAAACGAATTGACGATCGAGGTATGGTAGCAGCATCGGGGAGAGCAAATTAGGTGCCGATTGGTTTGTCACATTTCGAGTTGATAAATGGCGAAGCCTCGCTGAAATTGATGGTTAACAACAACTTTCATTTCAGGAGGCCCGCCATGACAATCCAGTCTACCAGCATCTTCGGTTCGTTGGCAAACCAGTTTCACAGTTCGGATTCGCTTTTCTTTGACAGTCAACTTTCCAAGGAGGCGATACACACAGCCTGTGTCTCGTTAGGGCACAAGTTTCGAGAGCGAGTCTATTCACCGGCGATTACGGTGTGGATGTTTATTGGTCAGGTTCTCTCAAGCGATCAGTCGTGTCGCGATGCCATCGCGCGGTTGAATGTTTGGCGTGTGGCTCGTGGCATGAGCCCTGCTTCCCCAGATTCCTCCAGCTACGTCGAGGCACGACAGCGGCTGCCAGAGCAACTGCTGCTCGAATTGGCGCGATCCAGTGGAGAAGAGTGTGCAAACCAAGCAAAGGCAAATTGGCTATGGAAAGATCGAGTCGTTAAGACCGTAGATGGCACCATGTTGACGATGCCGGATACGGTGGAAAACCAGAAAGAGTATCCGCAATCGAAATCGCAAAAACCTGGGGTTGGTTTTCCCATCATGCGCGTAGTGATGATCTTCTCATTGGCAGTAGGGGCTGTCCGCGAAATCGCGATCGGCAAATATAGCGGTAAGCAAGTAGGCGAAACGAGTTTATTGCGAACGTTGTTAAACACGATTTTACCTGGAGAAGTCGTACTCGCCGACTGTTACTATGCGACCTATTGGCTACTGGCAACTGCTTGGCAAAATGACTTTGATGTGGTTTGTAAATCACATCACAAACGCAAGGTCGATTTTCGTAGAGGAGTGAAGTTGGGGCCACTCGATCAAATCGTCGGCTATGCCAAACCCAAACAACGGCCTTATTGGATGACAGCCGAAGAGTACAAAACAATCCCGGAATATATCTTTGTTCGTCATTTACGATATCAGGTGACTCAGTCTGGATTTCGTACTCGCACAATCGTCATCGCGACGACCTTGCTAAATTCGGAGGCCTATACCGTGGAAGATATTGCAGACCTATTCCGCCAAAGATGGCAAGTTGAAATTGATATCCGCAGCCTGAAGACACATTTGCAAATGGAACACCTACGTTGCCAGTCACCAGAGATGGTACGCAAGGAAATCTATTGCCACATGTTAGCCTACAATTTGGTTCGCCGCGCGATTGTCGCATCAGCGCTGGTCTTCAGCAGGTTACTTAGACAATTGAGTTTCAAAGGTGCTGCTCAAGCTCTCAACGCATTTATGAGCGCCATGACAGCCCGAGGGCCGAACATTGAGCAGCACTACCAATGTTTGTTACTAAGCATCTCGGAAAACGAAATTGGCGAACGTCCAAACCGCATCGAGCCCAGAAAAATAAAACGAAGACCGAAGTCCTATACGTATCTCAATGAGCCGCGTACCGTCGCCCGAAAGCGAGCCGCCTAAATGAGTTACGTCTTAACCTCGTGCCATTCGGGTCAGGCCTGAATGCCGCGTGGTTAAGCCATAAAGTACTACATGTGTTCGCCTATGGGATTTGCTGGCACTATGGGTAGTGCTAGCAAAAGAGGCACGCACTTTTCACGCCAACGAATCTTATAAACACGACCGAACTCTGTTCTGATGGAATGAACTTCAAAACTCAATTCACCAAAACAGGAGTCCAGTCGTGCCCCTAAAGTCTAACCGATCATTGGCCCAAGTGGCAGCCAGTCTGCAAGCCGAACCAGAGCAGTCGCTGCTCTTTGAGCGGTTTCTGCCAGCGGCTGAAATCAATCAAGTGTGTCACGATCTCGGACACTCCTTTCGCGATCGAATCTATAATCCTGTCGTTACGATGTGGAACAAAGGGGTCAGGCCTCTTTAATGTCGTTCCCGTGACAAAAGTAAATCAAATAAGCCTGACCCCTTAGATTTCATCATGACCCCTTAGATTTCATCCATGGGGATCGGTCAAACGAACAACCGAGCGGCGATCACCTTCTGGACGTCAACAGTGTCAACACGGCCATTAGTTCGTCGTAAGCACTTTTAACTATGGTTTCCATGGACTTTGTCAAACGAACTAACGATTGGTACTTTCGAGTCGACTGCAAACGGACCGCGATTAAGAGTCATTCTTCGGCGCTACAATCGCGATCACTCTTTGTCCTGGAGGGTAGGCTATCTCGGTGTCCGTGGTCAAGATGCGGAGGACGCCAAAGGCATTTAGGACAAACATGACAAGTGCTCCCGGGTACTGCTTAACAAAATCCTCGAAGCTGAACTCTTTAGTCAGTTTTGTCACTTTCACAATCTCACCTGCGGCGAAACGGCGATCCAGTTCAGCGTAAGTGGCATCGTCCGCGAATAGAACTCGACCAGCGAGAACTTCGTGCGACGGCACCTGACGCGAGTTGGCAACCGAAGCAACACTTAGGCGATAAGTTTCCTTGCGTCCAAAGAGTTCAACACCGCGAGTGGCGGCTAAAAGATTAACTTCTTCGTTGCTGGTCATCGCGATCATCCGTCCAAGGCCGCCGAGATCGGTTTCTTGAATCAATTGCGAGAGGATGTTTGCGTAGTACGTCGGAAGGCCCTCCATCCGAGCCGCCTTAATGTGCTCAAGGTTTGTATCTACCATTCGTACGCGCAATCCAACCTTCATTAACGCATGACCAATCGCCCGAGCAGCCGGATGGGCGCTGACGATCAGAACTCCCTGAGGATCGCGAACGCTTAGACCTAGACGACGTGCAACCCAACCAGCCGTGAAGCCGTAGACCAATACCGTGCCGATGATGACAAGAAATACGGCAGAAACAAACTCCGGTGCCCCGCCCAGTTCGAGAGCGAACACCGAGGAAACTGCGGCGGCAACAATTCCACGTGGTGCCAGCCACGAAAGAAATAATCGCTCGTTCATCGGCATACTACAACCCAGCGTTGAGACCATCACGCTGAGCGGACGAGCAATCAAAATCACCACAGCCACAAACGCAAAACCTCGCCAGCCGAATTCAGCAATATTCGACAGACTCAGACGCGCCGTCAAAACTATGAATAGGCTTGAGATAAGTAGAACAGTCAAATTTTCCTTAAAGTGTAGGATATTGCCGATCGCTACCCTTCTTTGGTTGGCCAATACGAACCCCATGGCAGTTACAGCGACCAGACCGGACTCGTGCTGGACTAAATTCGAAATGGTAAAAGTGAAGATGACTATCGCCAGCGCCACGGGGCTCTGCAAATGGTCGAGAACCCAATGCCTTCGCAAGACCTCTCTTAGCACAAGTGCCATGACGCAACCGATGACGACGCCGATCAAGAGTGTTTGTAAGAATCCGACGACGCCAATCATCGCAGCGTACTCAATTTCTGAAACCCGCATAGCCCGAGCTCCAGCGAATACCAAGACAGCCAAGACCGCCCCAATAGGATCGACAACGATTCCCTCCCATCTCGCAAGCGAACCAATGTGGCCAATAGGACGAATGTGTTGCAATAGCGGCCCAACTACAGTCGGCCCCGTAACGGTCAGGATCGCCCCCAGTAATAGCGAACGCTCCATGTCAAATTCAAGTATCCAGTACGCCGCGAGTGAGCAAACTGCCGCAGTCAAAGCGACGCCTACCGTCAACAACATGACGAGTGGACGCCCAATCTCAGACAGTTGCGAAACACGCAGACCGGTACTGCCTTCAAAGAGGATGACAGCCACAGACAATGACACCAACGGTAACAGCAGGTCGCCGAGCAAATGATCGGGATCGATGAACCCGGTCACCGGACCCACTACAATCCCCGCGACGAGAAGCAGCAGGATCGACGGCAGTCGCAGGCTGCTGGCTAGCCATTGGCTGCCGATGCCGACAACGAGTATCGCCGCTAACGCAGTTAAGGTGGCTTCACTTGGACTCATATTCGTGCCTAGTTCGTTGAAGACTGCGACTGAACTTGGGGCAGCCTTTAGCCTGTTTAAACGGCTTTAAGGCAGCGGGAAAAAATAAATGCATAATGAAATGACAGCATAACCGGAAAGAAGTTATATCCGGTAGAGCGCGTATTGAACGGTATTTATCGACGAGGAATCAAGCACACCAAAGAAGAATTCGCGTCCAAGCGCTAAACGGTTACAAGGGTCCCAATCACTTGGCAAGTGGAGTGTGGTGATCACGCCTATGGTGTTGACTGCTACTTAATTTGCGATAGCTCCCGCTTTGAATGGCTTTTTGGCAGAGCGTTTCTCTCGCTTTGAGAGGCCAAGAGAATTTGGCTTTTACCCAAGCCTAAACCCCGAGCGTAGCGCACAATCCTCAGAACCCCGCTTTTCTTCCCGGGTGATGCGCGCCATCTGGAAACAAAAAAAGGAAGCGCGGTTGCTTGTTTTCTGGCATCACCGCGCTTCACTATCTGACCGTGGCTTTCGCCTTTTTCGGTGCAACTATCGTCGACTTGCTAAGACGCTACCATACAATCGAATCTGCAATCAGCACACATAATTGCAACGTAGCAAATGTGACGACTCCGGAGACCTGCAGAGGCGTTGACGGAATACTCACCGCGTTGACATAACCTGCCGACGAATCATATTCCACCTTCCGACTCATTGCCCATCGGCGAATCGCATTTTCCAAACAGAAGTTCCATTCGCCAACTCGAAGTTCTAACAAAACTCGCAGCGGCGCTCCCTCCTATGATGTCTGCTGAATCGAAAATTACGACGCTATCCACCGGATCTTGTAAGTATAATCGTTACCGGTCTGGGCAGCTTTCGGGGAAGTATTCGCCATGAGTTCCGCAACCGGCGACTACTGCCTCTTTTTCGTTTTTCTTTGCAAGGTGAAGCTAATCACCGTCCCTCCCGACTCAACCTCAATTTCGTTGGGGCTGATAGTGTAGTTGTCGGCTGGCGGGGCATACGGCTTAAATTCGTCTTGCTCAATATTTTCAGCGCTACCTTCTTCGAACATCACTCGGTGCTTGCCAATAATCGCCCCTGGTACCCGGTAGACGTAAATCGCCTTGAATTCACCCTTTTCGTTGGTTCCACTCACCGAAGGACGCCCGCCGTCAATCGGCGAGAACATCAGACCGCCATACTGTACCGGTACTCCGTCGAGGGTCACAGTACCGGTGAGAGATGCTAGTGGGGGACGGTCACTTCCACAACCTGCGATTACCACCAAGCTCAAGCAAATAAGACTGCGAAGATAATTCATTCTTTCCTGTCCTGCTTAATATCCGGAAAACATATGGAATACGCAGCGACCCGCATTCCATATTCCGCCGACACCACGCCGATTGCTACGATGATGGAGAGGATCATCAAGAGTTCAACCAGAGTGAAAGTTGCTGCGTCGTACGTGAACAAACTAGAAGCATGGTGGCTAGCTTTGTTTGAGCGTAAAAGCGACCTCGGTACCCCCTGCTTCGACTGTGATCTCGCTTGGCGTTACACGGAAATTCTGCGCAGGGGGGGCGTATGGCTTAAATTCATCTTCTTCCGCTTTGCCGCCGGGTTCGAAGGTGACGGTATGCGGGCCTATCAACGCGCCTGACGTTTTAAGATTGTACATCGCTTTGAATTTCCCGTTCTCGTCGGTCGCGGCAAGCGACGGTCTACCCCCGTTGGTTGGGGTAAACATGAGCGAGCCATTCGCGTATGGCTTCCCGTCCATCGTAACAGTGCCTGTCAAAGGCGCAATTGGAGGCAGGTCGCTGCCGCACCCGGACAGCAGGCAAAGAGTCAGGCAGGTCAGAATACCGGTGTGCGCGAATTTCATTGTTTGAAGACGCTTTCGTTTACGTTGTTTTTCTATTGGGGTAGCTGAACATTTCTGCGAAGACCACTCTTGTAGCCTGCGAAGCGCGAAGCCAGCAATTTAGAACTTGTTTAAGGCAATGGGGCAAGAAGACGCCATCCGGGATCTTCTTGCGCTCTCAACTGCGAGTCAAGTGTTAGACCTGAGCTAGCGACTCAGAATTCGCCAATCACGGTTCCGTCATCTCTGCCGCACAGAGCGTTGAACGTTTTACCGAAATCGATGTTATCGGAGATGAATCGGACTGAGCCATCGCCAAAGACGAACTGAGCACCACCGGTGTGTGCCGAGTGATATCCGGCGTGAAGAGCGGTCGAATTGTAGAACGTACCGTTGTCGTTCCACCGAGCAAAGTTGATCGGGGCGCGGCAAACCGTCACGTTTCGCGTGTAGCCTCCACCGCCATTGAACGAATTGATAGTGTTCCAATGCGAACGGCCCGCACTAAACAGGCCACCATCACCATGGCCTTGACGGGAATCCTGCTTGGCTCCGTTGCGAATATCAACCATGAAGTTTGAATTCTCGCCGATGGCGATCGTGTTACTCGTGCCGTCGGT
>JBGSJL010000184.1:0-1585 GCA_041741955.1 Pirellulaceae bacterium
CCGATCTGTATCTATTTCGCGCGTTGGCGGCCATGTTTGTGGAGCTCAGTCAGATCCGGCCGCTCTGCTTGTGCTTCGACGATATCCAGTGGGCCGACAATTCGACCCTGGCCTTCGTCCGACACCTGGCCAGTGCTATTGTGCAGCAAGCCCATCAGCGTAAACCAGGCCAACCATTACCGATCACAATCTTATCTACAGGCCGAAGTGGCTATGAACAGCTGAATGCCTTTCGGTCCAAAATGGAGGCGCAGGCCTTTATTGCGGAACTGGTACTTTCGCCACTCACGACCCATGAGACACGCGAGTTGATTGCCTTACGACTCGGTTGCTTGGCTAGTTCCGTAGGTGAAGAGCTAACGACTGCCATCGATTCGCTGTGCCAGGGAAATCCCTTCTTCATTTCGGAAACAATTCGTGAATGGCATACCCGCGGCATGGTAGTCCGCACCACCGAAGGTTGGCAACGGGTCCATGCCACCTTGGACGAGGAATCTTCTTTGCCAAGTAGCGTGCGGAGCGCTCTGCGCACGCGGATTGGAGATCTCTCGGACGCAGCGCAACACCTGCTTCCCGCAGCGGCGGCGATCGGCCGCATCGCCGACTTGGATCTATTGGGAGAGGTCGTCACCGACTTAGACGAGAGCCAACTGTTGGACGCGGTCGATGAATTGCTTGCCAAACGCGTGTTTGTGGAGACGGCCACCGCCAGTCGCGTGGCGTTTGCCCACGATTTATTGCGTGAAACGGTTCAAGCCGACTTGACCGCAAACCGGCGACGATCGTTGCATCGAAAAATTGCCCTTGTGCTCGAGAAACAGCAGGAACGGGGCAAGTCGGTTTCGCTGGCTGTCTTGGCCAATCACTATCTGGCCGGCGAAATGACAGCGCAGGCCTATCAGACGCTATTGGATGCGGCGGAGCATGCGCAGAGAGCCTATGCCTTTGAGGATTCGCTGGGCTATCTAGATCTCGCCAAAGCGCACGAACCGAGCAATGCATCTGAATCGGCCAAATTTCGGATGGGATTTATGCTCGCTCACGGCAAGCTTACTTCAGGCCATACTGAGGAGGCAAAAGAAGCGGGCACTCAAGCCTTAACCTATGCTGCCACACCAGAAGAAAAGGGAATTACCCTAGCCCTACTGGGACGACTCGAAACCCATAACCACCAAATTCGGCAACAACACTTTGATGCAGCCTTAACTGCTCTCGGCGAGACTCGCTCGAAGCCCCGCCTCCTACAGTTAGCGGCGATTCAATACAACATGTTCGCCTTTCATTTCATTCCTGTACCCGTCCTGCGTCTACTTAATCGAACTAAATATAGAGTTGAAAAGCAGGAGCAAGCGTGCGAGATTCTAAACGAGTTAGCGCATATTATAACACCCGATGATGTCATTACTTACACTCAGGTCTGTACGGGTAATGCGCGTCTGGCAAAAACGCTCAGTGACTCCGCAGGTAAATCCCTGGCATACGCTAAGTACGGAGTAAATCTGGGATTATCTGGACTCAACATACCTCTCAACTTTTTACCGGAATCGGTAAAATGGATTGCTCTTCGCTACGGCCTGATGGCAAT
>JBGSJL010000185.1:0-9914 GCA_041741955.1 Pirellulaceae bacterium
CCGACGGGCGGAAAAAAAAGGTTCCCGCCATGACCTTCAATCAAGTTCGTCTTTCGATCGCGGCCATTCTTCGTATGCAATTGCAATGCGATACACCCCGCGTCGTCAAAGGCCGCACCGAACGTCGGCTACTGCGAAACCGGCAAGCAAGACTCTATCATTGGAAAAAGCACAAGCGACTACCTCCAAAGAACTTAGATCGCATTAGAATCTAGGACAGTCCAATTAAACTTAAACTCCTCGCCGAACTCCAACACCTGTTATTGGTAACGAGCCTTCGTGCCGTGACGGAGCCTACTTCGGATCATAGCCCCTGCTCCCCAGCTGGCTAGAATTAGGCATATATTTGCAAAGTCCGATTCCGAGAAAGTACAGACCGGTCAACGGAACAAACATCCCTAGCATCGAATAGATTTCTTGCGGCGTCAGAATCATCGAAAGAAATGCGATCGTCAGCACCGCCATCCTCCAGTGCTCTACATAGGCCGTCGTTGGAATCAACCCAAACCGATTGACCGCCAGCATCACGATGGGTAGCTGGAATGCAATCCCAAACCCCAGCGGCAAGTACATCGCGAAGCTCATGTACTCGTTCAATCGCGGAATAAAGTCAACGTCCAAACTGTCGCTGTAGGAAATCAAAAATTGCAGAATGAGCTGTAAGAGTACAAAGAACGCAAAGAATGTGCCAGCCAAAAACAGAGTCAGACTGAGAGGCAAATACCAATAGACTTGCCTTCGTTCGTGTGGATAAAGGCCTGCTGCCAAAAACTGCCAGAAGTGCCAAAAGATCCCTGGACTACCCATCACGATCCCAGTTAGTACGCCCGCCTTCAGCCAGATCGTGAAGGGTTCGGTAGCCGATAAGGCTTGCAGTTGGGTTTTCATTTTTCGCCAACTCACCTGCGGGCGAAGTCGCTTGAGCGAGTCGGTTGTAATGTGCTGCCAAGGATCCATGGAGAGCATTTCATCGATGCGGATCGCATCGCTCGTACCGCGATAGTTTCGCCCACTTTTGCTTCCAATCCGTTCGAACGGATCGATCAGCAATACTTCGGGAATCACCTCAAACTCGCGCATGAGTTGCGACAATTCGGCGGCTGGCTTGCTACCGTTCAAAGCCTCGAATCGAGCTTCAGCCCGCGCAATTAAGGACTCGCGGATCGCACCTTCGATGGGTGTCTTTACTTGTCGGACTACAGAGTTAGCGAAACTTAGGCCCACCAACGTGCCCAAGCCCAACCAGATCGAGGCCTTCAAGAGTGTTTTTCGCAGCTCCTCCAGATGCTCTCGAAACGACATCGAGCTGCGGTCAAACAAATCGTCGGCAAGCGGACTACTTTGGGTCATTCGCATAACTGGAGATCTCCAAAAACTGAATGTTTAAGTGGAAAATCTCGGCGAAAGCACTGCGCCCACTCGGATCGAGCACGTAGTGAACCGAAAGAAGTAAATAGCTTAGCGTGAGAAATCTCCGCCTGCAATCTACTGCTGGTTGTCCAATTCTCCGTGCCTAGACGCATCGCCCTTAGCTACCATTTGACTTACAATGCCGAGCGCAAAATAAGGCGAGTTGTGAACAGGCGCTAGCCGTGGGCCTCGCCGCAGGTGGTGCCCACGGCTAGCGCCTGAGGTTCACGACAGGACAGAGCTTGGTGTTTCTCGCTCGGGCGCTCGAAAAAACGAAGAGGTCAGGCCTCTCTCAACCATAAGCGGCATCAAAGAGGCCTGACCCCTTTGATTTTGGGGAATGCCATGTCTCGTCAGTTTATCGCGGATTTGCAAGCTCGAGATACGGTCGACGAGGTTTACCGCGTCGCTGACAAACAAGTGCGTTCGAATCGCCAAGGCAATGACTATTTGCTGATCCAGTTTATGGATCGCACCGGTCAGGTCAGCGGACTGCGCTGGAATGCTGGACAAAGCCTGTACGAAAGTTTTCAGAAAGGCGACTTCCTGCGAGTACTCGGGACCACGCAGCTTCACAACGGTGTTTTCCAGATCATCGTGCAGGACTTTGAGGCAGTTCATGCCTCCAAAGTCAACCTAGAAGACTTCTCCAAGTCGGACGCCAGCGAGATCGAGCAACTGCTTTCGGAACTCCAGAGCAAACTCGCGAGCGTGAAGAACCCACACCTAAAGCGCCTTGTCGCCGCCTATATGGCCGACGAACCGCTGCTGGACAAACTGCGGCGCGCGCCCGCTGGAATCAAGACGCATCATGCTTACGAAGGTGGTCTGCTGCGGCATGTCGTCGATTTATTGCGCATCGCTGAGGCTGTCGCTCCAAACTATCCGCAACTCGATACCGAGTTGCTCTTGGTCGGAGTTTTCCTTCACGACCTGGGAAAACTCGAAGAGCTCACTTACGACGGTGACTTGTCCTACAGCGACCCTGGACAGATGCTCGGACACTTGGTGCAGGGTGCGATCGAGCTCGAACGAAGGTCCCTTCAACTTACCCGTGAAACGGGACAACCCATTCCCCAAGAAATCCTGTGGCGACTGCAGCATATGATCGTCAGCCACCACGGCCACCTCGATCACGGCAGCCCAAAGATTCCAATGACTATCGAAGCCATTGTGCTACATTACATCGACGATATGGATGCAAAAGTCAACGCGGCCACGGACCTAATTGAGTCCGATCGCAACACGGATAGCCTGTGGACGGCCTTCCATCCTGTCATGGGCCGCAAGCTCTACAAACCGTCCGCTCGTAAGCTCTAAAAATTCCGATAGACTTGTTCTCCGCAGAACCAGCGGCAGTAACTGTGTGTCTGCCTTTCGCACCTGACCGCTGCTAGCTTCACTTTGAGAGAGCGCAAAAAACTGAGCCCGTCACCTTCTGTGCCGAAGCCGAATTGGGCTGCTGACGCCATCTTGCTTGCGACCGCGCTCATGTGGGGCACAAATATTCTAGTTTTCAAGGGAGCGATCGGCGACTTCAACCCGTGGGTCTTCAACGCACTCCGCTTGATTTTCGCTACGCTGACGCTGGGAGTGTTGGCCTTAGCCGAGTCCCTGTTCTGGCCGAAGTACGGCACTGGCGTACCGCTGAATAAGTGGCGAGTATTGGGTTTTTCGCTGCTAAGCGGTTTCTTTTATCTGGTCATCTTCGTCAAGGGAATCGAACTCACCACTGCCGGCAACACAGCCCTCATCTTAGCCTCGATGCCCATGTGGACTGCCATCTTGTCGTATTTCTTTCTCAAGGAACGACTGCCACAAGTCACCTGGCTCGGGTTGCTCGTCACCTTCATCGGCACAGCCATCGTAACGACTCAAGGCAGCGGGCCAGTCAGCTTGTCCAGCCGCTACTTCGTTGGCAATCTACTGATGCTGGCAGCCTCGATGGCCTGGGCTACGGGCACAGTGATGAGTCGCCCGATCCTAGAAAAAATTACACCGCTGCGATTGGCGTTCATCGCGTCGGTCATCACCACACCTCTGCACATTCTCATCGCGGCACCACAAATTCCGGCGGCCATGCCCCAGGCGTTACAGCCGGCAACCTTGGCCGCGATCATCTATTCAGGCGTGTTCTCCACGGGTGTCGCCTATGCGACTTGGCATTACGGCGTACGAGCCGTGGGCGGATCGCACGCTTCGGTTTATCAGAACGTAGTCACGCTCGTGGCCGTCATCGGTGGCTGGATCGTGCTGGGAGAATCGCCCATGATGGCCCAGATATTTGGGGGACTATTAACCATTGCCGGGTTGTTCCTGATGCGTCGAGGTCGTGCGTAAGGCAGCTCTCACTTTCCCAACCACGATTTGACCAGAACGTCTGGCGCCGCAAAGGTAGCCGTGCAGGCGGCGTCGAAAGTTTGTCCTGCGCGAAGCAAATCAATTAGCTTCTCATACCGTCTTCGGTTGGCACGGTCCATCATAAAGCCTGTTAGCCCCATGCCCACCAAACCAGCCGACTCTTCATCCAAGCGTCCTTCGAGCAGAGTTGTTGAGTTTTCGACTTTGAGTAAAGCCGCCGGATATGCCGACTGCCAAGTCGCAATGCGTGCGTCTCCGCGACGATAGGTGGTTTTGACCAAGTTCCGCGCAACGCCTTCTGCAAACCACATCGGCACTTGACGGAACGAACCCAGATACGCACCGGCGACCACTTGCAAAGCAACAGCCTCCGCTTGCTTCTCATCAGCCTCCGCGTCGGCAGCCAGTACACCGTACACGTCGAGTGGATCGGCATGCCAGTGTCCATACCAATCTTTGGGCAATTCGCGACTCTCGCTCATACGTCCAAATTCGCTATAGTCATAGCGACTTTTGAGTACGAATACGATCAGTCCACCCTTCAGCAGCGGTTCTTGGGCCGCTGCTTTGAGTTGCTTCTTAACATCCTCGCTAGCCTTGGTGAGCTGCTGCAAAATCTTTTCGGTGCTAGCGGGCGGTACGTTTCCTATGACAAACACGTCTTCGCTCTTGGCGATCGATGGCGCTTCATTGGGCTGTACCCGCGACCAACGCTCCTGAGATCTTTGCTGCCGTCGTTGGAAGAGCTCGATGTGTGTGGCTGCGGAGGCCCAAGCTTGATTGACTACGGTGCCGATGTTTGTATCTGGGCTGGGACCATCAAACTTCGCGCCTTCGCGAACCCAGGTCGAAATCAGACCGATCTCCTCGTCGGTTAGTGGCGGTCTGCCTCCTGCAGGCATACGGTCACCCGATTGCCCCTTTAATTTCTTTACCAACAGACTATCGTTCGCATCGTTCGCTGCGAAGGCAGAACCGCTGTCACCGCCACGAAAAAACTGGGCGAAATTGTCCATCCGCAAGCCACCGGAGGCTTGTTGCCCAGCGATGTGACAACCTTGGCAATTCTTCGTCAGCAGGGGCGCGACGTCGCGCGAAAAGCTCACCGATTCAGCACCTGTTGGCATGGAAAATTGAGCGCCCGCCGGCCCATTCGCCGGCTTGGGCTTTGCCTCGACAAACGACGACAATTGGGCGGCAGGATTGGGTCCGTCGAACTTGGCGCCCTCATCGATCCACTTCTTCAAAGATGTCAACTGCTCGGGAGCCACCTTTCCCCCGCCGCGCGGCATATCACCGCTTTCGATCACGTCAACGATACGGCTGCTGGTAGCGCTCCTAGCAAAGAGAACCTGTGCTCCCTTGGCCCCCCGCAACAGATCCTGGAAGCTGGCTAACGAAAATTGGCCGCGCTGATTGTTGATATGACAATTGCCACATTTTTCGATCAACCATGGTGCAATATCGGCTTTGAAGCTCACCGTCGCCGTCGTTTCCGCAGCGGGCATTTGCACCCGTTGGGTGAGTTCTTCCCAGGATGGGAGCAATTCCAGCTCAGCACCCTCCAATTCAAGTAGACCGTGCGCTCGAACGAGCCGCGTGTAAATGGGTTTGGCCAACCGCATTACACCATCATCGCCAGATTTTAAGAGGCTCACCAGAGCCAGCTGGGCCTGAGTGATACTCTTGGCAGATTCTGCAAACTTGCCTTCGTTATACAGTTGGCCCGCCGTTTGAAGCACACCGGTCAGCTCGGCGATCTTTACGCGCTCCTGCTCGGTGGTAATGGCCAGTCCGCTGGCTGCCAGAATCGTTAGCAAGCTAGCGAGTGATATGCCCAGCAAGAACGAGATTGAAAAACGCATCTGGCCGTATGAACCTCGGTGGATAGCAGTTGCCAAAACTCGACAGCTTGGGCATGTTCAGTTAGCGAAGTTGCCGCCCTGACTGTACTCAGGATTCTAGCTCGTCAATTGGCTCATGCCGATAACGACCCCCAACAGCACGGCCAAAATGAACATGATCGCTAAACCAGCAAACCACAGTACTCTCGTGCCTGGTGCGGCCGGCAGCGCAGGCGTCGCGGCGGGCGTGGCCACTGGCGCGGATCGCGGTATAGGTTGTCCGCCATGGGCAGAACTGAGTCCCGAGCGGAGTTGACTTCGACGTGCAATCTCTGACTCCAAATCGATCTGACTGCTGGTATCCGAAGCGCTCGCTCGTTTTGCGATTCGCACTAAAACTCCGCTATCCGAAGTGGAAAGATTTGTGATCGAGCTAGCCGATTTACCGTTCAGAGTTTCGCTACTTCGATTAGTGACGGTATCGATCATACCGCTGTAGGTGGAGCCACCTCGCAAGCTACTGCCTTGCGGATCGTGTTCGTCTCCCAGGTTGAGACTACTGCCGCCCCCGCCCGGCATCACTCGGTATTTAGCCAGCCAGGCTTCGAGCACCTCTGCCGTTTGTGCCGCCGAGGCGTAGCGAAACTTGGGGTCTTTCTGCATGAGCTTCCAACAGATTCCCTCGAGCTCACCTGGACACTGCGGCCGAATCTTGCGGATTTCCTTAGGCATTTCCCGCTGGTGCTTGGCAATCCGCTGCGCGATCGTACCCTCCGGAAACGGTGCTTGCCCGGTCAGCAAGAAATACATCGTACAACCTAGGCCATACAAGTCGGCGCGATGGTCTACTTTGTGACTGTTGAGCGCCTGCTCGGGTGCCAAATAGTCGGCAGTACCAAGTACTTTGTCATTGAAGTCGATGGTCAACGAGGCCTGCGAATCATCGGCAAACAGGGCCAGCCCCAAATCCAAAATTTTCACTTTTCCAGCCGAGTTGATCAGAATGTTGGCCGGTTTGATATCGCGATGAATCAGGCCCACATCGTGCGCGTGTTGCAATCCATGCGCTGCCTGGGCCATATAATTGGCGACTTTTTCGAAGGGCATCGGTCCCTTCTTCTTGACCATTGTCTGTAAGTCGTCCCCATCCACATATTCCATGACGATGTAGTGGGTGTCACCCTGATTGTCGATATCGTGAGCCCGCACGACGTTGGGATGATTCAGCGAAGCAATCGCCTTGGCTTCTTGTTGGAACCGTGCCAGATACGACGACTTGCCCAGTCGACTTTGCGGTAGCACTTTGATCGCCCTGAGATCGTGCATCATCATATGCTCGGCTAAGTAGACACTGCTCATCCCCCCGCTGCCGATGTGACCGAGCAGCTTGTGCTTGCCGAGGAAGAAGCCTTTGTACTTTCCCTGTAACAACTTTTCGCAGTGCCAGCGCGTAACAATTTTTTGCTGCTGCAAAGCCTTTGCCAGTTCGACGGGATCGGTAGGGAGTGTCCCCTCATGCTCCGAGCGGATCGTGTCCAGTGCTTTATCTAGCGCCTCTGGCTGTGCAAGCTGGCTTTTTTTGACCAGCTCAACTAGCTTCTCTGCTGTGACTGTCGCCATAGTGGCCCTTGACTTGTCTCGATCATTGTTCGACCAGGGCAGCTTAACAAAATTCGTCTGTGGAAATGGAAGAGAATAACAGGTACGTGGACGATGTAAACGAAATAGCGAAAATTTTGCCAACTCTAACTAAAGTCTATCAATTTGCAGAGCAAACTATGCCTGTCGGCGGTCTTCCAGCTTGGCCTTCGCGCCATGCCATTGGCGATGCAGGCCACGCTTCTCGACTCGCTTCGGACATCTATATTGTAGTTCAAGAGCAATCAACTCCCGCCACACGAACCCCCCAAAAATCAGCTTCCACCGCAGAATTGCTGCCGAACATGCGAGCCCGACATGCCTAGCCAGCCAACCGCTGAGGACACAACGATCATTGTCGGTGGCGGCGTTGTCGGTTTATCGATCGCATGGGAGCTTGCCCAACGCGGCAGAAAAGTCGCCGTTTTAGAGTCGGAAAAAATTGGTAAGGGGGCCTCCTGGGCTGGAGCAGGCATCCTGCCCGCTGTTGAAAAACAGGCGACAACCGATCCCTACGAGCAGCTGCGGGCCCTCAGCCACAACCTGCACCCGATTTGGGCTGAACGCTTGTGCCGCGAAACGGGGCTCGACACCGGCTACGCCCGCTGCGGCGGAATCTACCTTGCTACCAGCCCCGGCGAAGCCGCCACCCTGGCAGCCAATCGGCTTTGGTGGCGCGAACACGGAATCGAACATCACGCCTGGGACCATGCCGAACTGGCGCGGCAAGAACCCGCTTTGGTCGCCATCCAACCCACGGAAATACAAGCCGCCTGGTTCCTCCCCGACGAATGCCAAATCCGCAATCCACGTCACCTCCAAGCACTCGCGCTCGTCTGTCGAAAGCTGGGTGTCGATTTGATCGAGTCGACTCGCGTCGAGCGCATCGAACCACTTGCCAACCAACGCATAGCCATCCACACGCGGCGCGCGACCCTCTCGGCTCAACAAGTCTGCATTTGTTCCGGCGCTTGGGCCCGCGAAACGCTCGAGCAACTCGGTATCCGCAGCGGCATTATGCCCGTTCGCGGCCAAATGGTCCTCTACAACTGCGATCGGCCAGTGATCTCGCACATTGTCAACGAAGGCCATCGCTACCTTGTACCTCGACGCGACGGACGGCTGCTCGCCGGCAGCATCGAAGAAGAAGTTGGCTATGCGATCCAGACTACCGAAGCGGGCCTGGCACACATCCGCGGTTGGGCCGAGCGTGTCTTGCCCGCAATAAAAAATTGTCCCATCGAAAAGTCGTGGGCCGGTCTGCGGCCAGGTTCGTTTGACGGCTGGCCCTACGTGGGCCGCGTCCCAGGTTTCGAGAATTTGTTTTTGGCCGCCGGACACTTTCGTAGCGGCCTGCATCTATCTTGTGCAACCGCCGTCGTCATGGCCAATACCATGCAAGGCCTACCCAACCCAATCGACTTGCATCCCTTTCGGGTCGGTAGGGGCTAGCAACAAAATGATTGAGCTCAGTTCGTCCCTATTTCTTCGTGAGCGACAGTCGCAAATTTAAAGTGCGTGCGACTTGTCGCCGCTTTGGAATCGCTAGAAGCCTGGTAGTAAGCGTTAATGCCGGTTCAGCATAGTAGTTCTTTGTTGTGTCACTTTCGAGCAGGATCGCCCACTTCCATGGTATAATGCCGAGTCGCTACCAACACTTGTAAAAGGCTGCCACTGGAGTCTTCACAAAGCTCGTTTCGGAATCATTCTCGATGCCACTCAACGTTCCACCGAAAAGCCAACTGGGTGATCCAGCGTGGGAAATCGCCACACTTTTCCCGCTACAGGGCGAGTGGTCGGAGGAAGAATATCTAACGCTAGACACAAATCGGCTCGTAGAATTCAGCCAGGGAGCTTTGGAGGTTCTGCCGATGCCCACCGAGTACCACCAACTGATTGTTCAGTTCGTATACCGCGCGATGTTTGGTCTGGAGGGTGGGGATTCGCTGGGAGTAGCGCTGATTGCTCCGTTCCGAGTGCGTTTGAAGTCGGGCAAGTTTCGTCAGCCCGACGTGATGTTCATGCTCAATAAAAATCGTGATCGCCGCCACAATCAATTTTGGGACGGAGCAGATTTGGTAGTAGAGGTGGTCAGCGACGACGATTCCAATCGCGATTTGGTCACCAAGCGCGCCGAGTATGCTCGGTCTGAAATTGGCGAATACTGGATTGTCGATCCTCGCGACCGCACGATTCGGGTCTTGTCTCTCATGCCCGGTGCCGATGAGTATCGCGAAGCTGGCTACTTCGCCGCTGGACAAATAGCTCATTCGATTTTGTTGAAAGAGTTCCACGTGTCCATCGATGATGTTTTCGAGCAGTCGTAGTGACGCTGTTTTTTGATCGTGAGGTGCATTTACACTTCGGGATGATCGAGCTTGGTGGAGCATGTGAAAGCGGCGACGCGAAAGGGATGGAGAAGGTCGTAGTGTCTTGGTTCAGCGTAAGTTGTGAAAACGGCGTTAGCGTTTAGTTTAGTAATGAAGTGGTCTGAAGTCGCTTTTCTCTGATGGGGGCCAGCCCAACGCCGTGAAGGATTTTCCCCAAGGATTCCTTGGAATTGGTATATCTTTGGTCCGTAGAAAGTGAAAAAAAGCCAGGCTCCCCCTCACCCATCTGGACACGAGTCCATCAGGAAGGAACCTGGCTTATGCGACGGAA
>JBGSJL010000186.1:0-3981 GCA_041741955.1 Pirellulaceae bacterium
CTTGACGAAATCGAGTTTCCAAAGTTCGCGCGGCTTTCCCTGACCTAGGACTAGCGGTCCGATGTCCAGACATAGCACCTCGCTACGATTGGTCGCTATCCAAAGCCGCTCGCCTTCAATGAGCGGCGAGCTACCCAGTCCCCCCCATGGCGTGTCGTATTCGCGTTTGCCCAGATACGGCGATTCATAATTGTAGACCTCCGCACCATCCGAGACCCGGAAACATTTTAGTATGCTACCGTCCCCCGCTTCTTGATCCGTCCCGATCCACACCAATCCGCCTGAAACGACTGGCGTGGAAAATGTCGCTGAACCCAAGGGCGCGGACCAGAGCACGCCTCGCGATTCGCTAGCCGCATGTGCTCGATCGTGTTGTTGGACAATCCAGTTCGTCGGAGCGCCGGTCTCGGAACTCACGCTGTTGCGCGCTCCGTTACGACCCAGCATTGGCCAGTCGTCGGCAGTAGCACTGAGGCCGAAGCATACTCCAAACAGAATCGCAGTTATGCTGGCATTTATTCCTCGAAGTACGACGATCACAACCATCGGTTCACTCCTCCCGGTTTAGGGAATGCTCAACAGCAACGCAAGGATTTCCACTTCCACGTCGCTTGATTGGGCAATCAATTCTCAACTTGATGCGATTGGTTATCGCGACTCGCTTACTTCCCCCTGTTTACCAGACTCATCGAGCGCATAAAGTGCATTTCGCGTGGCGATGTACAAGACGTTGTTGGCGACGATGGGGGTCGTGTAAATCGCAGTTTGACACTGGCACTCGTTAATCATCACGCCATCTTGAATCAACTTCTGATGCAACTTTTCGTAATCACTTGCGTTGTTTACAGCTGGGTAATGAGCTACCTGTGGTTTAGCAGTGTGTCGAAAAATCGCCACCTCTCCATCTTCATCGGCCATGTATACCTTGCCATCCACCAGCATCGGGGAACTCCAGCACGCCGCGTAGCAGTCGTAAGTCCAAAAGACTTTACCCGTCTTGGCGTGCAGGCAATGCAACAACCCACTAAAATCTGCGGCATAGAGAATGTCATCTTGGATAACCGGAGTACTTAGCGAGCGATGAAAGGTTCCCTCGAACTCATTCAGGTCTCTACCGGCATAGTGCCAAACGACAGCCGAGTCAGGATTGGGAGGCGCTTGAGGAGCGGGTATATTAACATGACTTTCATCTACGCCGTTCGAAGTGCACACAAATAGCACGCCGTCGACCGGCAGCATGGAACAAGTCGCCATGTTATGTTGGGATACTCCCAGCTCCTTCATCATGTCAAATCGCCACACTACATCGGCAACTTCCTTATCGGGAACTTGCAGCATTTCAAGGCGCAACGACGTTCCCTGGAGTCGGACTCGAAACTGGCGGTTTTTGCCTTCCTTGACACCCCGAAACGACCATAGTTTTCCTTCGATGAGCGTTTGCGGCTGATAATTCTCGTCCACCGCAATACGTTGACCTTCGAGTCCAGCCTTAATGCCCGCGACAACTTGCGGCGTCCCCAGTCCAGCGATTAGTTGATCGGCCACGCGAAATTGCTCCTCGTACACAGCCTGACCATTAGCGAAAGTGATCCGCTCGACTCGCACAAACTCTTCTTCCCACAAGACTCGATACATTGGCTTGCGTTCTACGATTCGATTTCTCTCGTCGCGAATGTGCTCGACAACGGTCCAGCTTCGATTGTCTTCAACAGTTGTCAGTCCGTGCGATCTCGGCAAGGGGAGACCCAGTCTGGTAAATTCCGCCCGAATCGATTTAGGCATGCTGTAATCGCTCGTCCAGGTTTTGACCTGCCCGTGCACGAATGCATCCAGCTCCAGTAGTTGCACAAAATCCTGCTCCGGTCCATCATCTTCGCTATCGTAATGGCCCTCCGTATCCAAACATACGATTTCTCCGCGATTGGAGACGTACCACAGGCGATTGCCATCGACGACAGGCGTTGAGCAGACACCTTGATTGGGCCAATCGTGAACGCGGCCCGATTTGAGTTTTGGATTGGAGTGTTGCCAAAGGAAATTGCCAGTCGCTTCTTCAAAGCAGAGCAGGACACCGAGATCAATTTCCGGAGGATAGCGATCCAGGTATCCAGCTCCATTGTTGGTGCCCACGAATACCTTGCCGCCAGCGACCACTGGATTTCCATAGGTTTCGGATCCAAGCTGTACTGCCCATTTGATATTCAGGGAACCCATGGGCTGGTAACCCTTTCTGAGGTCGCTGTTTTTCCACGGGACCTTCTCACCGACATTCCAGTGGGTAGGGATGCTTTTACCAACCGGAGTATTCATCCGCGCATTGATGCCACCCCACTGCGTCCAGTCTGCACCGGTGGAAACCGCAGTCAACGTAGCTTCGTCCTGTGCAATAACACCTGCGGACTGTATGCCTGACAGGTATGACTGCAAACACAGCGCCAGCACGATTGGAATTTGTCGCATGATTTTGAGTCCTTAAAAGCTAGGGCATGGAATCTTTGCCTAGTTTCGGATTGCGACCGAGCCACAATTACTTCGGCAATCCTTCAACAATCTTCACAACTTCTTCGATATCCGTGGCGGGGTTCTTGACTTCGCGCATCGAGGCCAGCTTTCCATCGCGATCAATGACGATCGTCCAGCGTGCGAGTGTCAGCGGACGTTCGAGCACAATGCGTTTACCTTCCGAGTCCAGCAGCAACTTGCGATCGGGAGTGACTGCGGAAACGCGTCCGCCTTTCCTTATCGGGATGCCCAGCTGGTTTGCCAACTCGCCCTTGGTATCAGCTAGTAGAGCATGCTTGAGGCCAAAAGTCTCGCGGAAAAGCTTATGCGTGGCTACTTCGTCACCGCTGACGCCGACGACCAACGCGCAAATTGATTCGATTTTGGCTAGCCCATCGCGATAGGCTTCGGCTTGCTTCATGCATCCGCCGGTAAAATCTCCCGGATAGAAGTAAATCACCACGACGGACTTGCCGACATGGTCCGTTGATTTCCAAACTCGTCCGGCGTCGTCGACAGTTTCAAAAGCTGGCAGAGTATCGCCGACTACCGGTTTGGGCGACTCGGCAACTGGCGGGTTTTCGGCAGCGACCTGGCAAGTGGCGCTGTTCGCTGAACAAGCTACAAACGCAGCCGTCAGCCACAGGTGTATTATTCGCTTCGCATTCATTTTTTTCTCTCCATATAGGGGATGACTCGAATCGCCACGGGAAGTTCCTGTGCGCTTCCTGCAAGGACTCCATGAACTGGCGGGCAAAGCGCGCGATTTAGGGAATTTTCATGGAAAAGCTTAACCGTCAGTAGCTGCATGAAAACTGCGAGGCCCATATCTAGCCCAGGTTGGACAGTATCCGTGCTTGCCACACGAGTTGGCTCGAAGCAAACCTACTTGTTAACTGAGATAGACCATATCTTTCTCGAGCCTACGATGTCCTTCCCTAACAGGTTCTCCCGTAACAGCGAGTGGATCGGAATTCTTAAATTCAACCGCGGTGCAACGTCTCGCAAGGAAACTGTCCGATCGACACGAAGTCCAAATTCATGGAAATAGCGCTCGACGCACGCTTCGGATTGGAATGGATTGTTGGCGATGATCATTCGCCCGGTCAGTTCAAATACTTTGCGGACACTCCGAGCTACTCCCGGATGGCTTGTAAACAGTTCGCCAAGATTTTCTTGCGTAACGAGATCGGTTATCCAAGTCGCGTTGCGGCCACGGGATAGCAGCGTGACCATGTTTTCGAGAAACTGTCTCAGTTCGTCATTGGTGAAGTACAGCAGCAAGCCTTCGGTTACGATTGTGAACGGCATATGCGTATCGATCGAATTCAACGCCTCGAGCATACTGTCAAGGTCCAAGACGTCGGCCGCACAATAATGCAGTACACCGCGATTATCGGATGCATTCGCCATGAGTGAATTCCTCACCATTTTTGCTTTGCGGATCATCAGCTGCGGTAAGTCCGATTCGATATAGAT
>JBGSJL010000187.1:0-59690 GCA_041741955.1 Pirellulaceae bacterium
ACGACCCTGTCCCTGTTCTTCTTCATGAAAAAACTAACGATCTCAAAACCGAGCTGCGTTGCTTGGTGCACGGCCTTGAGTTCAGGCTCAAACGTTTTGGAATTAAGTGGACTCACTAATTTCAAGAGTTCAAGCTTCACACTAGCCTGCGAGCCATTTCTACTGTCTCCTGTGATACGGATTCCTGCGGCGGTGAGGCTTGGATTTTTTGGCATAGTGGCCAGCGTGAAATCACTGTCCACGTGAGTCAGGTCCAAGCTCTGGCTCGAAAGAGTGCTTTCGGCAAGACGTCGACGGAGAGCCTCTTCGAATTGTTTGGAGGAAGTATCTCCCACCAGGCTGCTCGCATTTTTTTGATTGGGAGTCGTCAGAATCATGGCGGCTTGAGCCACATACTGAGGTGGAGTGCCTGTGTCGATGATTGCCGCTTGAGCCCGCTGGACGACGACCGCCAAATACTTAGGATTCAAAGTCGACCCATCCGCACTGGGTAAGTGGCTTAGCCAAGTGGAAACACCTAGCTGCGGACATTTCAGCAGCAGCTCCAGGTACGCATCGGCTTGCGCCTCCGATGGCACCCCTCTCTGGATCCAGTCGATCAACAACTTGGATGCAAGCGTTAAGAGCTCGCTTGGCTGCGCGGCCTGCAAGAGGTGTTCGTCGATCCAAGCCACCAGCTCCGGCAATTGGTCGGCACTCAGCCCAGCACTACTCGAATTTAGAATCCTGAAACTCCAGCCCAGGTCGCCTCGATTCAATTCCTGGACCAATAGCTTGGGATAATTATCGCCTGGATTGGCTTTGGACAGGATAGAAAATCCTTGAATATCATTGGCCGAGAAGCCGCGTGCTGAGCTCAGCTTCGGAGTTTCCCGCAGGTATCGAATTAGGATGGGGGTAATGATAGCGCCGGTGGTTTCATTGCTCATGGCAGCGATTGCATCGAAGGCGACCTTGAGTTTTTCTGGACTCTTTTCACGGGTTAGCAGGTCGAGCCATTCCGATAGTGGCTTGCCGTCATAGAGCGGCTCGCGCTGTGCCTCGACTGCGTCTCGCCTGAATTTGAGCTGTCGTTGAATGGCTTGTAGCGACGGGTGTCCCGATCCCACGGTGGCCAGCAGTTCTTGCTCGCGCAGGGATAATTCTTCGATGATCTCGCGTGCGCGTGAAACGGGCGATAATGGATCGAGGACAATCGCCGCATCAGGCGGAGTTGGACTGGGGGGAAACGTTTCAAGCTTGGGTTCCGTCTGTAGCTTGGACGGAATGGTGCGTACGCGGGCGATCGAGGTTTCGCCCTTTTGAATAGTAACCTCGGCACCGTCCACTCTGAGTGAATCGCTGCCCGCGTCGATGTCGACTCGGTAGCTGCCGGCGTACAGCCGTGTGGTATTCACACCGGGCTCGATCTTTAGTTGTTGATAGAATTCGCCATCCTTGAGGAGACTCACCGAGACGTGGGCCGTATCGGACTCGATTACCAACTGGCCCTTTTGCAATTCGAGTGTGATCAGCACCGCGGCAAGCGCAAACAACGGCAGCAGGGCTGCGGCGGTCAGCCAATTGCGCAGCCAGCTACTGCTGACCTGGGACGCGTTCGTGTCGCGTGAAAGGGGAATGGCCGCTGAGGCGACTGTGCGTGCTGCTTCCTCGAGCGGTTGTAGGGCCACTTGGGCTTGGGCCGTTGCGACCAATGTCGTCAGGTCCGCGCCGGTGGCGAAGGGCTGGAGACTTTCGGCCACATGGGCGGCGCTGGCGGGTCGCTCGGCAGGGTCGCGGGCCAACAGCGATTTGACGAGACTCACCAGTTCCGGCGGCGCGTCTGGACGAAACGAGGCGAGGCTCGGCGATTCGTGCGTCGCCAGCAAGCGTAGTTTGGCCAGTGGCGAGAGATTGGGCGCAGCGGCTAGTGGAGCGTGGCCACACAACAGTCGGAAGAGTGTGGCACCCAGCGAATACAAATCGGCGCGGTAGTCGACCGCGTCGGCTCGCTCGGCTTGTTCGGGTGCCATGTAATCGAGTGTGCCCATGAGTTGACCCACGGTCGTCAGCTCCGCCGAGGCTTCATCCCACAGATCATGTCGAGCCAATCCGAAATCCAGAATTTTGGTTTGACCCTGCGTGCTGAGCATTAGATTCGATGGCTTGATATCGCGATGCACGATACCCGCTGCGTGGGCGTGCGACAGTCCCAGCGCGGCGGTGCGTAGGATCGAGCACGCATCAGCGATAGAAAACTTTCCGGCGACGCGCGCAATGCGGCTGAGGTCCAGGCCATCGATATACTCCATCACCAAGTAGTGCGTGCCCTCATGCTGGCCTGCGTCGGTTGCGTTGACGATGGCTGGATGTTCTAGGCCCCCGGAGGCGCGGACTTCCCGTTGAAAGCGGGCGGTGTAGTGTTCGCTGCGAAATGCGCGGGCCGGTAACAGCTTGACGGCAACCTGCTTGCCCAACTGCCGATGCTTGGCCAAGTAGACGGTGCCCATGCCGCCAGAGGCCAGCGGACGGAGCAGATCATATGCACCGAAATGTCCCATGGGAAATGGTGCGGGTGGTTGTTCGTCGGCTGCCAAGGAGCCTTCGATCATGTGCCTGACATGCGACAGAGCAGAATCCATGATCGAGTTATCGCTGGGCGATTCATTGGGAGAGAGCGGTTCGAGGTCCGAGTCAAGTTTGGCGCGTCGAACTCCGTCGATCAGGGTGTCGGGGTCCGCTTCGAGCGCCACGACGGTCTGTTCGCAGGTGGCGCACTGGGCCAAGTGGGCTTCGATAACACTCGACAGTTCTGGGTCGGACCAACCCGACAGGTAGGCTTTCAAAGATTCGCGTGTCCAGCAATCGGTCGCATTCATGGCGTCACCTTGGTAAACTGTGTCTTCTAAAGTAATGGTAATTACTAGAACGAACGGTGTGTGACAGCAGATTTCGGAGACACCCCCACCAAGCCAATTTGTCCGTTCGGAGCTTGTCTCCGACGGACGCCGCTTTGGTGTACTATTATGCCCTCACCATCAGATACCCATCGAACGCGAGCAAGCCTATTGTCGCGAGCTCGGGAGCGCGAGTCGAGCGCCTGGAGCGAGCTGGTCGATCTGTATGGTCCGTTGGTAGCGCATTGGTGTTATCGTTGTGGACTGGACACCCATGCGGCGGCGGATTGCGTACAGGACACATTTGCGTCGGTGGTCAAATCGTTGGTCAGTTTTCGAGGGCAGCGCGAAACGGGAGCCTTTCGAGCTTGGTTGTGGACGATCACGGCCAACAAGATTCGCGACCATCAACGCCGCGTGCGCCGAGATGCGGATCCTGTTGGCGGCAGTACGGCCCTGCGCTCGCTCGAGCAACTGCCCGATCCAAGCTTGGTGCCTGACACGGAGCCGACAAATCCTGCGCAATTGGACCAATTATTCGCGCGGGCGGTGGAACAGGTCCGTGGCGAATTTGAGACGCGTACTTGGGAGATCTTCGAGCGCTCGGTGATCGACTTGATCCAGACGGCGCAGGTAGCGCGGGAGTTTCAGCTATCACCGGCAGCGGTTCGGCAGGTGCGAAGTCGCGTATTGCGTCGGCTGAGGCAGCAATTGGGTGATATCGAGCTGTAAAGCGGCCCGCTTGATCGATCTGGGCGCTGTCCAGCTAGGCTGCGCAGGGGTGCAGGTTACAATTACAACCTTGGAGACCAGTCAAAGAGTTACTTTGGGAACGAATTATGGCGAAAACAGGGGCTAAGGCGAAGACAGCGGATAACGTGGTGATCGCCGACGGTGAACCTCTCGAATTGCGAAATCGCTATTTGGCTGCATTTCTAGCTTGGTTGGTGCCCGGCGCGGGGCATTTCTACCAGCGTCGCTACTTCAAATCAGCCGTGTTCTCGATCTGTATCTTCAGCAGTTTTGTGCTGGGTATGTTTATGGCGGGCGGTCGTTGCGTGTATGCGTCCTGGAACGGAACGGAAAAGCGCTGGCAGTATGTGTTGCAAGCGGGAATTGGACTGCCAGCGATGCCCGCAGCCTTGCAAGCTTGGCGGGCTCGAAACGGAGAACCGCCGCTGTTGAGCAGCGCGTTCATGACGGCACCACGGTCGACGCGCGATCTGGATGACTGGAATAAGGATACGGCCTCGGGTTTCGACATGGGGACATTGTATACCATGATCGCGGGGCTGCTCAATATTCTGGTGGCCTTCGATGCGTATGCGGGCCCCTTGCCGCCGCCGGTTCACAAGAAGAAGTCTAAAGAGGGCGACGACGATAGTTCTACTTCGAGTGCGGAGGATCGACATGGTCATTAGTATGTCGCTGGGATATTTATTTATGTACTTGCCGTTGCTGGCGGCGGTCTCATTGGTGATCGGTGCCTCGCGGCACGAAAAGACACCTTTGATTTTGGATCAAGCTGTTAGGACAGCGATTTGGATCACATCGTTCATGCTGGGGATTTTTGTCGTCCTGCAGCTTGTGTCGTGGATGATCTAGCGGATACCAATAACGCAAGCGAGTGAGTCGTTTCACGTATGAGAATTCTTACGCTCGGTGCAGGTACAGTTGGTACATGGATCGCCGACTTGCTGTGTCGATTTCGACATGATGTGACTGTCGTCGACATCGATCCCGAAAATGTGCGGCGTATCAACAACGATTTGGATGTCCGCGCGATCCAGGGATCAGCCTCGCAGTCGAGCGTGCTGTTCCAAGCGGGCGTGATGACGTGCGACATTTGCCTGGCCGTCACAGGGTGCGATGAAATCAACATGGTGGCGGCTAGTATGGCCAAATCCATGGGAGTCAAGCGTTCCGTCGCACGCGTCTACGCGCCTGTCTTTCGCGACTCGAGCACATTTGACTATCAACGGCACTTCAATATCGATCGCTTGCTGAGCCTCGAGCACTTGACGGCTATGGAACTGGCGCGGGCGATTCGCAACCCCGAAAGTATTACGCTGGAGCACTTCGCTCGCGGTCAGTTGGAAGTGGCTGAGTTTGAAGTGACACGCACTAGCGATTCCTTGAACAAGCCGCTGAAGCAATTGGCGCTGCCGCAGCACGTGCGCTTGGGCACATTGAAGCGCGATGGTGCAACTTGGATCGCGCGCGCCGGAGACGAAATTCGCTTGGGAGATTGGGTGAGCCTGATTGGGCGGACGGATGAAGTCGAGGACATCAAGAAGACGTTTGCCAAGGCCGACACCAAGCATCAATTCATCGTTATTGCCGGTGGCGGAGAGACGGGTTATCACTTGGCCAAGGCGCTCGATGGCGAGCGGCATCGCGTGCTGCTGCTGGAGCACGATCCACAGCGCTGCGACTACTTAGCATCGCACCTGACGCGAGCCACAGTCGTTTGCGCCGATGCGATGCGCAAGGTAACGCTCGAAGAGGAGCGCGTCGGCGGCTGCGACTATTTTGTGGCTTGCACGGGCCAAGACGAAAACAACATCATGGCCAGCATCGAAGCCAAAGACCTGGGCGCGAAGAAAATCATGGCCGTGGTGGGTCGCCCCGACTATGCGGAAATTGTGGGTCGCTTGGGGATCGATGTGGCGGTCAGTGAGCGAGATGCCATGGCGCGACAGATTCTTGGATTACTGACGGAAGGTCCGCTCCTAAGTCAATTGCAACTGCCAAATAGCGATGTGTTTGTGCTCGAGCTGGAGATCGCCAAGAATTCGCCAGTGACCCACTCCTCGTTGTCGGAGGCCAAGTTGCCCGAAGGCGTGCTGGTCGCAGCCGTGCTCCAGGAAGACTATGTGCGTGTGCCTGCAGCCAGCGATTGTTTGCAGGCGGGCAACACGGCGCTGGTGCTGGCTCCCGAGCCACAAATTGCCAGCGTTCGCAAGGCGTTTAGCTCCCCGCGCAGGCAGGCGAAATGAACTATCGTTTGCTGAGTCGTATGCTGGGCATTATCTGCTCGCTGTTTGCAGCAACCATGCTTTTTTCGTTACCGTGGGCACATCCTAGCCTGGGCTATCGATTGGATCCGAATCTTCCGCAGCCGACGACATTCGAGTGGCGCGGCGCGGCGGGGCTGCTGGCCAGTTCTATCCTATCGGCAGCTTTTGGCGGGACACTGATGTGGTTGGGCCGAGGCGGAACCGCTCAAAGGCTGTTTCGCAAGGAGGCGATGGCCACGGTGGGCCTTTCCTGGATTCTGGCAACCGTGCTCGGTGCGCTGCCCTACCTGTTGAGTGGTACGATGTCGGCTGCGGATGTTCCCATGACCGTCGCGGACGCTCTGTTCGAATCGCAGTCCGGCTTCAGTACCACCGGCGCAACGGTGCTGACCAATCTCGAAGATCCGGAATTGGTACCACACTGCATTCTGTTCTGGCGGAGCAGTACGCACTTCTTAGGCGGTTTGGGAATCGTCGTGCTGCTGGTGGCCATCTTGGGCCAAGGTGCCAGTGGCAAAGCCATGATGAGGGCCGAAATTACCGGTCCAAATAAAAACTCCACTTACAGTCGCATGCAGCAGACGGCCACAGTCTTCGCCACCATCTACGTCGTGATGAATTTGGTTCTCGCCATCCTCTATTGGCTATGCGGTATGTCGATGTTTGATGCGTTGTGCCACGCGTTCGGTACGATGGCCACCGGCGGATTCAGTACTTACAACCTCAGTTTAGGCCATTTCAACAGCGTATGGATCGAAGCCATCACCGTGGTGTTCATGGTGCTCGCTGGAATGAATTTCGCACTCCTACTACTGGTCGCGATGGGGCGGTTCGAACGCATGTTCAAGGATGTGGAATGGCAGGTGTATATCGGAATCCTGTGCGCCGTGACCGTGGCCGTCATGATATTCGGTTTATGGAGTGGCAATTTCGAAACGAGTCTATCGGCAGTACGCTACTCGTCGTTTCAGGTCGCGTCGATTATGACGACTACCGGCTATGCAACGCACGACTACGATCGCTGGAATAATTTTGGCCGCGGCGTGCTGCTACTGCTCATGTTTGTCGGCGGTTGCGCTGGGAGTACTGGCGGCGGCATGAAAGTCATTCGACATGTGTTGCTTGCGAAAATCTTGCGACTCGAATTGGAGCTATCGTATCGGCCCCGCGTGGTGCGCCCACTGATGCTCGGCGATCAGGCGCTGGACGATATCGATTTACGAAAACACATTCTGGTATTCTTCGCCCTGGTTGCGGCTGTTTTTGCCTGCAGTTGGTTAGTGCTGATTACGACAGAACCCGATCGACAATGGCTGCAATCGGCAGCGGAACTCGGCGAAGGCAATTTGCTAGACCACAAGTTGTTGGACTGTGCTAGTGCCATCGCAGCCACGCTACACAATGTCGGACCGGGCTTGGGAGTCGTCGGACCCACAGCCAACTATGCTGGCTTCGCACCCTGGAGCAAGTTGTTGTTCGTTTTTCTAATGATGCTGGGGCGGCTAGAGATGTTCAGTATCCTAGTTCTGTTTTTGCCCGCATTCTGGCGACGGATATGACTATTTACAGCGCCACCACAGGCTGGCAGCCAATCCCATTTTTACGGCAGTCGTTTCGATCTTAGCACGGAAGCGTTTGGCGTCGAGCGGATAGCCAGCGGTCGGCTCCAAGTCGTGAACCGTCTGCTGCCAAAAAGCATTGAGCGGCTGCATGAGTCGCTCGCGCAGGTATTTGGCCAGCATCGAGGCCAGGGCGGTGGGTGGAAAGCTGTCTCCGCCCACGGAAAAATGAATGTTGAGACTGCGCTGTGCGTCCTGATTGCGATAGCTCGAGCGCGCTGGACTGACCGCGATTACGTGGAACCAATCGTCGGGAAATGCCTCCATCAAATTCGGCAAATAATTTTTGCGGCCGCCCTGGCGATCGCAAAAAACTTCAACCGGTGCAGTGAGTTGTTCTGTCAGCGTGGCAACCAATTCCAAGCTTGTGTGCGAGAGCAGGCTACCTTTTGAGCCGAACTTATTAATTTCTGTGTTAAATTGTGGTTCGCAGATGATGGCTGCTCTCAGACTAACCAACTGTAGGTGGTGGCTATCGAGCACTTGGCCGGCTAGGCTAGTTAGCCGCATGGCTTCGCCCATGCAGGGTAACGCGCTCGGGACCGGCAGGTTTTCGAAGCCTGCGTACCAGGGCGTATCATGGAGCCGGTCGAGAGACCGAGGGCAGACTAGGGGCCTCAGCAGGTCGCCAAACGGTTGGGGAGGTTCGCCGAGCAACCCCAGCATGGCTAGCAATCCGGCTTCGAGCGTTGCCAAACCGTGGCTGGTTTTGTAGAGTTGTTTCGAATCACCTAGGGGGACATGCGAGCAGGCTGGCGACCATGGCCGTACCGAAAATACGGGCTTGATTGCTTCCAAAAACTGCTGTTCGGAGAAATCCAGTGGAGCCTTCCAAAGCGATGCGGCTACAACTAGGGGCCCCAGATTGGGACCATAGCCAGCTTCGTCGACGCCCAAAAAGTACTTGGTTGACACGGAAACTCCAGTTTAGAGGAGCTTATCGCTGGCTTTGGCTGCCCCTTCTGTCAATAATTAACATTCATCTATCTGATGATGAGTATTGTAGTGATGTTTATTGTTTGCGCAGCGGGGGACGCTTCGAGTCATCGAGAGAGCTCATCCCTCATGCGTCGAATTTCCCATTCGTCGCGTCCTACAGAAATCCCTCCTCTGAGTCCAAACCATGTCACGATTGTGCCTCCGACGTATCGTTTGCCTGATTTGTGCTTCGGTGGCATTGGCTCCGCTGGCGCAGGCTCAGCAGCAAGTCATTGCGACGGAAAATGGAGACACGGTTGTTGTTCCGGCGGGCATACCGCAAGCAGCCGACGCGGTTGCACCGGTGGCAGGGTCACCCGGCGCGAAACCCGAAACGCGTAAGGGTCCCGACGGGGCTCCTGTCAAGCCTGGCGAGCCGCCGAATGGACAGCCGCCCGCTGTCAAGAAACCTGGCGAACCCGGCGATTCGGCCGCCGATTCAAGTCACGTAAAACGCGGCAATGCGCCTCCCGAAAAGCCCGATCCGGACGAGCTTAAGGCCACACCAGATAAAAACGGACTGTTGCAATTCCAATTTCGCAATCAGCCATGGCCGGACCTCATGCGTTGGCTGGCAAGCGTATCGAATCTATCTCTGGATTGGCAGGAGCTGCCGGGCGATTACATCAATCTGGCCACGCAGCGACCTCATACGCTCGAAGAGACTACCGACATGGTCAATCGAGCTCTGTTAATCCGAGGTTTTACGATGCTGGAAAATGACGGGGTGTTAACTGTTGTTAAAGTCGAGGGAGTCAACCCATCGATGGTCCCTCGATTTCCTGCAGAGCAACTGTCCAATCTGCCCCCTAACAAATTTGTCCGTACCTCGTTCACTCTGGACTGGTTGATCGCCGAGCAAGTGAATGAAGAGTTTGCGTCGATGATCAGCAAGAATGGCAAGCTGGTTGCGCTGGCGGCTACGAATCGCTTAGAGGCCATGGATGCAGTGGCCAATCTTCGCGACATCCACGAAATACTTCAGCAGGAGCAATCGCAGACCGCGCTTGAAAATTTGGCGCGAGAGTTTGTATTGAAAGAGGCTCGAGCTTCGGTCGTCAAACAACAGTTGGAAGTATTCCTCGGGCTCAATGGTGCCAAGGGTGGCAGCTCCTCCGGCAGTCGCGACATGATGCAGCAGATGCAACAACAGATGCAGCAGCAGATGCAACAGATGCAGCAGCAAATGCAACAGGCTCAGCAACGCAGCAGCCCCACCAGCAAGGCTGCATCCGCCACGCAGAAGCGATCCGAAGATGTGTATCTAGTTGCCAATGATCGAAACAACAGCATCATCGTCCATTCGCCTCCGGACAAGATGGCGATCATCGCAGCCTTTATCGCCCGCGTCGACATTCGCAACGCCAATGCGGCAGACTACCAGCGGATGCAGACTCGTATGAAAGTTTATCGACTGGCTTCGTTGAGTCCTGCTGAGTTGGTTGCCTCGCTGTCGGCCATGGATGTGCTCGAACCACTCACACAGTTGCAGGTGGACGATACCAACCACGCCATTATTGCCTATGCTTCGGTCGCCGATCAGTACCTGATTCAGTCGGTCATCGATCGACTGGACGGATCGGGCCGCTCGTTCGAAGTTGTCCAATTGCGGCGGCTGGAAGCCGAATCCGTAGCGGGGAGTATTAAGTTTTTAATGGGCGCCGAAGAAGAAGATGCCAGCAAGAACAACCGCCGATCGTACTACGATTACTACGACTACGGACGGAGCAGCAGTCGCAGCACGGAAAAAAGCGACAAAATGCGAGTGGGGGCCAACGTGCAAGACAATCAGATCTTGCTGTGGGCCAACAAGATCGAGATGGACGAGGTGCAAAATTTGCTGATCAAGCTGGGCGAATTACCACCCGAAGGTGGGCGGCAGAGCACGGTGCGCGTGATCGAAGCCTCGCGCCAGCCGGAGACATACGAGTATTTGCAGCGGCTTAAAGAACAGTGGGATCTGGTCTCGCCCAACCCGCTGGTGATACCAGGTATGGACGAGTTTCGCCCCGCCGCAGAGGCAACTGAGGAGACTGAGATGGGCAAAAAGGAAGCTGCTCCCGTGGCACCGGACAGCACCAGCCCGGAAAAATCTGATAAGCCGGAGGTATCGACAGATTCTGGGAAAATTACAAGTATTCATCGGTAATCGCAGGCCAATTTGAAAGCCAGCGGGTGTCGGTGTTTGGACTGTACATTGAGACATAATATTGAAAGTAGATCTGGCCAAACATGAGCGAGCGTTCCGCAGTAGCTGGCGGGAGTACGCTCCCCACGGATATGCTGCGTACTTAAAGGAAGTCAGTGAAGCACAACGCGTCGAACTGCTGGCAAGACTACTAAGCGTAGAGCTGGAGTTCGCATTCATGCCACCCTCTGGGCAAGCCATGGCCAGGGCTCTACAGGACAATGACGACGACCAGCGCATCAAGCCCTGCATTCAGTTATTCCTATTGCGGTTTCCAGAGCTTAAGTCGACACCCGAGCTATTAATTCGTTTGATAGTTCTGGAATACGCGCTGCGGCTGCGCTACGATTCGAGCCATCCCAATCCGGCATCCTATCTGCCCTTGTGCGACAATTCCGCTGAGTTTTCGCAGGAGCGGCTGGCGGGCTTGCTGGAGTTGACTGAAAGAAAGCTCTCATGCTCCTCGGTGTCGGCGGTGGATGCACGAGCCGTTGGCCACACGGACTCCACCATCAAAGACTGTCAGATATCGGAGTCGATTCGGATCGACCCCTTGCCGCTGAGTTTGGGTTGCTTCCTGCTGCTGCGCATGCTTGGCAGAGGTGGGATGGGGTTCGTTCATTCGGCCGTTGATCTGCGGAGCACGGCTCAGGTCGCCGTAAAAATTATGCGTCGGACGGATGCCTGGAGCGTCTACCGTTTCAATGAAGAATTTCGTTGGCTGTCGCAATTAAGTCATCCGAACTTGATCAAACTCTACGATGCCTATTGCGAAGGTCAATTGCGGTATTTCTCGATGGAGCTAGTGGAGGGTAGGACCATTCGCGAATGGTTTAAACGGCAATCTACCAAGCCTGGAAATCGTTGGACAGAACTCCAGCGAGTACTGGCGCAATTGGCGTCAGCCATTCACTATCTACACGAACACGGTGTGATCCACTGCGATGTCAAGTCATCTAACATGATGATTGCCAGTGGTGGTCGAGCGGTGTTGCTCGACCTGGGTTTGGCCATTCGCGTTGGCCAAGACAGCCGACTGGTTGGAACGCTGCAATACATGGCGCCCGAAATAAGCCAAGGACACCCGGCCACGTACGCGAGCGATTGGTATAGCTTTGGAGCTATGATCTGCGAGGTCATAACGGACAGCCTACCCAGTCCTAGCCTGCCTGGTCCTCAAGTTATCTCCGCACACGATTCGCAGCACAATGATCGTTCACCCTCTTGCCCCGATAGTCTACTAGACAGGCTAGGCGAGTGCCCTGAAGACTTAGCCAAACTTTGTTTGGAACTTGTGCAGGCAGACCCGCAACATAGGCCGCTGGGAGCAGACGTCGTAGGTCGTCTCAGTGGACGCAATCTTAGCCAGCATAGTTTTGGTCATGCCACCGAATGTATCGGCCGGACAACAGAGCTTGCACAAATGAATGCGGCTGTCGGTACAGGCACCCCACATCAGGCTCAAGTATGTCTCCTCCGAGGCCAGTCCGGGATCGGCAAATCATCGCTACTGCGCAGTTGGGAAAAGCAGTTGGCACCACAGGGCTTCCTCCTGCTCCCGGTGCGTTGTTATCAGCAGGATCATACTCCAGTGCGTCTGCTCAATGCGATTGTACAGGAGCTCGCTTCCGTGTGTGCGCGGCTCGATGCAACGTGCTGGGAGCCAAAATTGGAATCTAAGCTCGACGAAATAAGCCTGCTGTTTCCGCAAGTCCAACAATTGGTCGCGGAGTCAATGGAATCCAGTCTGCGGGGCAAGCGAACGGAGCCGACGGATAGTGCCCGCGAGGCAAGTTTGGCGGCCCTGATCGAGTGGCTGCTCGAGCTGAGCCACGCGCAGCGGCTGGTCATTAGCGTCGATGACGCTCAGTGGGCAGATACCGAGAGCCTACGCGGCTTGGTTCGGCTCGTCTCGCATTCGAGGAAGTTTCAGGGCTCGCTAATGTTGGTCGATGAAAGCGAAGAACAGCGGCTTACGGACCTGTTTCGGCCAGCCGAAAGTGCGCCCGGTATAGAATCTGCACCCTACCGACTAACACAGATTCGCGTCGGTGGTCTGCCACCGCTGGCATGTTTGGCTGCACTGGAACAGTGGTCTCGGGACACTCAAGTGGAGCTGCCCGCAAGTGTCTCCACGGACATCTGTGAGCGATCCCAAGGCAATCCGTTCCTCTTACAGGAAACCTTTCGCGCTTATCTGCACTACTTGCAGGTTGGCGACACCCATGCCGCACATTGGCTGAAAGCAGATTCGCAAACCAATGTGCGTCGTCGATTCGGCATGTTACCGCAACAGGCCGAAAATGCCCTACAATATGTCGCGATCTCGGACCAATCGCTTAGCTTTCATCAGTTGCAGATGGTCTCACGGATACTTCCTCACGAACTACAGCGGGCGCTGAGTTTGCTGGTTTCTCAAGGTTGGATCCGCTCCTGGAGCAGCAACAATGACTCAGCGATCGAGATAGCCCACGAGAACTTTCGTAATGCCGTGCTCATGTCAATTCCGGCAGAGCGGTTGCATCGGCGGCATTATCGTATGGCAAGAATCCTGAGCATCGAAACACCGCCCTCTTGGTCGAGGATCGCGGAGCACTACTGGTCGGCGGAGCACTTCCGCGAGGCAGCCACATGCTACCTCGAAGCAGCTCGCAGCGCGATCGCGGCGGCAAGTCCCGAGGAGGCCATCGCTTTTCTGCAGCGCGCCTGCCACCCAGACGCAGATCGCTCCAAGATTGAAAAATTAGCCGTAACACGCATGGAGGCAGATTGCCGTGCACGCGTTGGTAGTTCGCGCAGAGCGGCCGAGCTCTACGATTCGTTGCTTATAGAATCGACCGATGCCGAGCAGGCGCTGATCTTGCGGTGCCTGGCAGGCGAGCAATGGATTCGCGCAGGGCAACTGGAAGAAGGCTTGTCTCGCCTGGCGTCTGCTTTAGATGACTTAGGGATTGCAAGTTCCAAGAAATCGCTGTTCGGACAAATTTGCCTAGCGTGCAGGGCTCTTCGAATGGGTTTTAAAAATCCATTCAGATCTCGAAGGTCGGCGGCAAGTGCTGAGTTCGAAGAATTCAGCGAAATGGAACGTTGCTTGAATCGTGTGACCACGCCATTGACGTTTCTGGACAATCAGCTCGGACCAGACTTGATTCTCCGCATGGACAAGCTCGCAGAAAATCGCGGTTCCAATTTTGATAGGGCACTCGCGACACTTAAGGCTGGGATCTTACTGTCTTTTGGAGGTCGAAGATTTCAACGGGCGGCCATCCAGCGCTTACGCCTGGGCCGCCAGTTGGCGCGCAACAGTCGTTCGCAGGAGGCCCGCGCCGCTGGAGACTTTTGTATGTATGTTTGGCATGCTCAGCGTGGTCGGCCGCTACGGGCGATTGGCTTCGCGAACGAGGCTTTAAAAAAGTTCAAACAGTGCGTTGCGAGTACTCAGTGGGAGCAGCAATTTATTCAGTGGGCGCTGCTCGGAGACTACTGGTTCATCCATCGGCAGGACGAATTGGTGCATTCAACCACGACTCTCCGCGCCAGTGCGCACCAGCGCTCCGATCCGATGTCGTTGTTCTGGATGCATGTTTATTCAGCCGCTTTAGCCGACCTCACCGTAGACCAGACGATGCAGGCCCAAGCCTCTTTGGCAATCGCAGAGGAAGCCATTGCCAATCAATCATTTCAGTCGCCGCGCTTTTTTCTATGGCTTACTCGAGTGCACCAGGCGCTCTATGCAAACGATGCAGCTTCAGCCCAGAGCATCCTACTGGGGGATTGGAAGCAGTTGGATCGATCGCTTGTGCTACAAACAAACCACTTTCGGTGGCTGGCCTTGAGTCTTAGAATCTCGTGTGATATGCAAGCCATGCGCAACCGGTTACCCCAAGCCGACAGGTATCTGCGCGATGCTCGGGACTGTGTGCGGAAGATGCGGAAGTTAGAGGAGAAAGCTTTCATAGAATATTCGCACGCGTTTTCGTTAACATTGGATGCCGCCGCAGGCAATGTTGCTGCCCCCGCCGCATGGGATGAAGTCGCCGATCGCTTGCGTTCCCACGGCCATTGCCTGATGGCCACAGCCCTCAATTGGCAGCAGGGCATTTACGCTTCGGGCGCAGCCCAGCGTGACCTATGTGCCCAAGCGGAAGCCGAGTTTCGGCAACAAGGCTGCGTGTCACCGGAAAAAATTATGGATGTCATCTTACCCCTGCCTCACTCGAGATAGTCCCGCTGCCAACTTATCATGCCGCGCTTCGAACACATCCGTCATCAGCCTGCATCACCACTGGATCAGCCCCGTGAATTGATTCTGGTATCAGCCCCGCTACGCAGCAATGTCAATTTGAGTCGCATGGTCCGCTTGGCAGGTTGCAGCGGCATCTCCGAAGTGATTCATTGTGGTGCTGGAAAAGTAGACCGGGAAATCGCCCGTGATGCTGCGGACGTAGTCAAAGTTTCTTCGCCACGCAGTTTGGCGCCTGTGTTGGACAAGCTTCATGGGCAAGGCTATCGCTGCGTTGGTCTCGAGCAAACGACCAACTCTCAGTCGTTGTACACTTACCAGTACACACGTCGCACGGCCTTGATCATTGGTTCCGAACGCGAGGGACTTAGCCAAGAGGTACTCGACAAACTAGACGATGTGATCGAAATTCCTGTATTCGGCCAGCCTGCAAGCTTCAACGTTGTGACCGCCACCACGATGGCCGTTTACGAATACTCTAGGCAGTTTCCGAGAGGCTAAAGCGAGACAAAGGTGTCAGGAGTCATTGTTTGAGACACAGGGCTCAATATTTTTTAGTGGATGGACTCTTGGGCGTGCACAGCGCTAGCAGTTGCTCACGCCACCATGTTCGGTTGGCTCTACTATGCAGTGGTTGGGCGTCAATTGAAAGCTGTGGATGCGCGATACGAATAGCGCTCTAATCCTTCCGCCAGGATTCGCTAAAAGGCGTGGCAATCAGCATCCTTTTTAAAACTTGCACACCGCGCACTGCCACGGTTCATCGCGTGGTAGAGGCAATCAAGCCATCCTACGAAACAATGACTCCTGACACCTTTGTTTTCTAAGAAGCGTTTTGAGCCATGCGCCAGCGTAGGAAACTATCGAGAAATTCCTGAATATCACCGGCCATGACCGCATGGAAACTATTTTGCAAATGCTCCGTACGGCTATCTTTGACGCGTTGGTCGGGATGGAGAAAGTAATTGCGGATCTGCGAGCCGAAGGCTTTCTGACGGACCTTGTTTTTGTATTTCGCCAGTTGTTCTTCTTCTTTGCGTTCCTCTTCGATTCGGGCGAGCCGAGCGCGGAGCATCTTCCAGGCATTGGCTCGATTCTTGTGCTGACTGCGCTCGGCCTGGCACTGGGCGACTACTCCGGTTGGTAAGTGCGTTAGCCGCACCGCGCTGTCAGTCTTATTGATGTGCTGTCCACCGGCGCCACTTGCGCGGTAGGTATCTTCGCGGACATCTTTCTCCTCGATATCAATCTCAACCGTGTCGTTGATTTCTGGTGCAACGTCCACAGCCGCAAAACTCGTTTGGCGTTTGCCTTCGGCATTAAAAGGACTTATACGCACCAGTCGATGCATACCTTCTTCGCCCTTCAAATACCCATACGCCATCGGACCGCGTACAGCAATCGTCGCCTGCGTGATACCGGCCTCTTCGTTGTCCTGCCGATCGATCAATTCAACAGTGTAGTCATGCTGCTCTGCCCAAGCGATATACATCTGTAGGAGCATGGCGGCCCAATCGTTGGCATCCACTCCGCCATCGCGCGCATGAACGCTGAGCAGTGCGCCGGAGGTATCGTGAGGGCCGTTGAGAAGCGCCTTGAGCTCCAGCTCTTCGACCTGTTTTTCGAGTCGCTCGACTTCGGCCAGCACCTCGTCTCGGGCTGATTCATCTTCGGCCAGTATCTCCAGCAGTCCCTGCAAATCACTTGCTGCGTCGAGCGACTCTTTCAGCGGTAGCACAACCGCCCGCAGGCCTTTGAGCTCTCCAACAACCGCTTGGGCCTTCTCTTGACTGTTCCAGAAGTCAGATGCAGCCATTTGAACATCGATGGCCGCGATTTTTGCGGACTTTTGATCGAAGTCAAAGACTGTCCCGAAGTTGCGTTAGCCGGCCGCGAATCGTCGCGGAACGATTTTCCAGTTCACTATCGCTCATTGGGACACCTCCATTTTTCTCGGTAAGAGTAGGAAATTGCCGAATCGATGCTAAGCATCGAACGGATAATTAGAGTCGAATTCTCAACGTGGGATAGGCTTCTAGCCTGTCGATTCCGCTATGACAGGCTGGAAGCCTATCCCACCACGTTGACAGGCTGGAAGCCTATCCCACTTATTTTCCGCTCGATGCTAAGTGATAGCCGCTGATGAAGCAGCGTCAAGGCGGTCTACCTGATCCGCTTGACGATATGCCATCCAAATGGGCTCTTGGCCTCATCGTAGGGTGCCAGTCCAAATTCGCCGACTTTGAGCGGAAAACCGGTGTCACCAAACGCGGCGACCATTTGTTTACGCGAGTAAACTTGGTTTTGTGGAATGCTGCTGGTCATATCTCCGGGAAAACCTTCATTGGCCATGCGATAAATTCCGGGCGGCGAATCGTCGGTATTTTCTACGATGATTTTAGCAAAGTCTTCGCCGCTTTGAGCGCGAGCGAGCAGCTCTTGGGCGAGCTTTTCTGCTTCGGCCTTAGATCGCATCACCGGCCTGCCCTGCACCGAGCCCTGGAATCCAATCAGACAATGCTGAACGGTAATGTACGCCGGCTCGCCAGAAGGCGCTGTGACGCCCTCGCGGTAAACACCGGAGCTGGCCGTTTGCATGCCACCACAGCCGGCCAAACAAACCAAACTTAGTACTGCACAGTTGAGTGTTTTGAGCATTGCATATTCTCTTCGTAAATGCTTGTTATTGATCCTTGCATATCCGATGCTATCGCCGAAAAACTTGTTCTCGTCGAAGGCAGGCGGATGCTGCGTGCGTCACTTAACCCGAATGAAATAGGACTAGGGAATCCGCCATCGCCCCTCATTGTAGAAACTTTCTACGGCATCGACTAATCGATCTGGGCCATCGCGAATCACATCGACTACGGGCAATCCCATGTCCGCTTCAATTTGAAGGGCAAGCACCTTGGCCTGCTCAGGGGATAGTCGCCTACCGTTCATAGCCAGCGCGATAGTTTCACAGGGCTGGTGGATACGGGCCATCGTCTCGAACAGCTCGCGCTGCGTTTTCAAGCTGGGCAAGCGTACTTCTTCCAGCCCACCGACGGTTTCCCGCCCCGCTTCGAACACGAAAATAAGTCCATGCGGAGCGCAACCGTGGAGCAAACCCAGAGTCACAGCCGAATAGGACGGATGTACCAAGCTGCCTTGCCCCTCGATGACGATGATATCGTGATGCTGCGCATCGAGTACCAACTTTTCGGCAGCACCATTGACGAAGTCAGCTACGATGCAGTCGATGGGCAGTCCCGAACCGGCGATCATGATGCCCGTCTGCCCAGTTGCGACAAAGTGCGCGTCGCGGTTGCGACCAATAAGTCCGCGTTCAAGTTCGAGGCTGACAACCATCTTGCCAACGCTACAGTCGTGTCCGACCGTGTGGATCCGCAAGCAGGAACTATTCAGACCTCGACGTCGGGCGATCTCTTTGAAGTCGTTCTTGCGCACATCCGTGATCGTCACCCCTTTTGCACTGGCCGCTGACAAGAATTGAGGGTCGTCCGACAGGAAGTCATGCAGCCCACTGAGGATATTCATGCCGCGATCGATGGCCTGTAGGATCACGGCTCGCCAAGCCTCGGGTACTTTGCCGCCTGGAGGGGCGATACCCAGTACGAGCGTGTCGGCCCCAGGTGCCTCTTCGAGCAGCGCAATGATCGGCGTATCTCCGCCAACCTCCAGCAGATCTTGCGTCCTGCGTCCGGCACAATCGGGATCCAGAACCGCCAAACACTCGTGGGGGCAGTAGCGGAGCAATCCGGTCGCCGTTTTGGCAGTGCGCGGGTTGGAATGGCCCCAAGTAAGCAGCACCATTTTGCGTGGCATATTGGTTAGACCTCAGCGATGGCCGTGGCATAGGCCACCGCATAATAGCGACAATGGGAAATAGAAATCATGATAGTTTGAATGCCTTGCTGGGAACTAATTTCCAGCGCTTTGCCCGTCAGTACGATGTTCGGTTTGCCACCCAGTTGGTTGACCACTTCCACGTTCGTCCACTGAATTCCATGCGCCCAGCCGGTCCCCAAGGTTTTGAGCACCGCCTCCTTGGCCGCCCAACGTCCAGCGTAGTGCTGCTCCGAGGCTTTGCGCTGACTGCAATACGCGATTTCACCGGGCGTGTAAACTCGCGTAAGAAACACTTCGCCGTGTTTTTCGATCATTTGACCAATACGCGCGCATTCGATGATGTCGGTACCGATGCCCAGCACGCTGGTCGCCAGCGGGCGTGCTAGGCTGCTGCTGGGTTCGCTCATGTGGTGTACTCGGAGTTGAACCGCACGTAGTCAACGCCCAAATCGCTGGTCCAGTGCGTACACTGCCCTGCACCGGAGCCCACTGTCAATTCAATCCGTGTGGTGTGGTTATCTTTGATGGATTGGCTGGCCGTGCGCGCGTCGAAGGCAACGGGTTCGCCGCGCTCGAACAGAGCGATACCATTGATTTCGAGCGACAGTTTGGAGGTCTCGATGGGAACTCCGGCGTAGCCAGCAGCGGAAACGATGCGTCCCCAGTTAGGATCGCCACCATGCACGGCCGTTTTAACCAAGTTGCTGCTGGCGACTGCGTGCGAGATCTTGCGTGCGTCCGCGTCGGATTGCGCTCCGGACACGCACACTTCGACCAAGTGCAACGAGCCCTCGCCGTCGGCTGGTATCTGTTTGGCCAGTTCGATACACATGGCTTCCAAGTGTTGCGCGAATTGCGATTCTTCGTCACCCGTCAGCGGTGGCCCTCCGGCTTGGCCATTGGCCAGCAAGAGCATCGTGTCATTGGTGCTAGTATGGCCTTCGACGCTGATATTATTAAAAGATTTGTTGGCCGCGCTGACCAGTAGCGACTGGGCCTGTGCGGCAGTCAAAGCCGCGTCGGTCATCACGCAGCACAACATGGTCGCCATATTAGGCCCGATCATGCCTGCACCCTTGGCCATACCGGCAATGTGAATCGTTTTTCCGCCGAGCTCTGCGCGGCGGGTGGTTATTTTGCGTGCCACGTCGGTCGTCATAATTGCATCGGCAGCGTTCAAGTAAGCCTCTTCGCTACCCGCCAATTCGCGCGCGGCCTGTTGGATGCCTGCCTCGACTTTTTCCATCGGCAAGAAATGACCGATCACTCCGGTGCTCATCACTAACATTTGAGATGGCTCCGCGCCTATCGCGGAGGCCAGCAGCTCGCACATGCGCTGTGCATCGGCTGCGCCGCGAGCTCCAGTGCAAGCGTTGGCATTCCCGCTATTGACGACCACAGCGCGGGCCTGGTCCAACGGCGTTCGTGATCGACATAGGACCACGGGCGCCGCGACCACTTGATTCTGCGTATACACGCCTGCAGCCACAGCAGGTACGTCCGAGACAATCAGCGCGATGTCCTTGGTGGCTAGCTTCTTCTTGATGGCGCAGCTAACACCCGCGAATCGAAAGCCTTTGGGTAAATAATGGGTCACGATATGGCTGGGCCTCTGCCTTGTGAGATTCGATGGAGTCGATCAGCGCGTCGGTGTCATCCGCAGATCTGTCATTAGGTGTGTCTGTGGCACTCACGGGCACGTCTAGCGTAGGCCGGTGTGCTCATCGATGTCGAACATCGCATTCATGCACTGCACGGCCGCACCCGAGGCACCCTTGATGAGGTTGTCGAGCACGGATATCAACACGATCCAGCCGCCGCTCTCGCGGACGGTAATATCGCAGTAATTGGTCATGGAAACATGTTTGGTAGCCGGAAGATGCGAAACGACGCGCACAAAACCCTTGGTCCCATTATAGAAAGTACTTAAACATTCGCGGATTTGATTGGCGCTCACGCCGCTCTTGGGTCTCACATAAATCGTCGAAAGAATGCCACGATCCATGGGAACGAGATGCGGTGTAAAGATCAGTTCTGGTTCTGTGCCGCTGTATCGTCCGACGATGTCGATGATTTCGGGTTGATGACGATGAGTCCCCACCGCATAGGCTGTGAAAGATTCGTTGACTTCGAAATAAAGATTGCCCAGTTTGGGAGTCCGACCAGCCCCGCTGGCCCCACTCTTTGAGTCGACGATAATTCCGCTAGGTTCGATCAGGCCTTCGCGAATTAGTGGAGCGAGCGGCAATATCGCGCTGGTTGGGTAGCAGCCGGGATTGGCGATCAGTTGGGCATCGCGGATTTCCTCCAGAAACAACTCCGGCAGTCCATACGGAGTCTGTCCCAATCGCCCTGGATCAGAATGCTTCTCGCCATACCATTTTTCGTACAAATCTGACGTGCTAAGCCGATAGTCGGCGCTCAAGTCGATGACCTTGCAGCCGCCATCCAAGATGCGCGAGACAATCGGCGCCGACGCAGCATGGGGTAGGCAACAAAACGCAACGTCGCAGCGCTCTGCGATCTGTTCTGGCGAAAGATCTTCGACCGTTAGGTTTAGCTCGCCCGTGAATCGCGGGTGCATGTCGCTCAAAGTTGAACCGTCCGCCTGTCGACTGGTGGCGGCCACGATTTCAGCCCCAGGATGGCTGGAAAGCAATCGAATGGCTTCGAAGGCCGTGTAGCCTGAACAACCTACTATGCCAACTTTAATCATGCTGTTTCCACCAAAAAATCGGATTGCCTTCTCGGCAAGATTGTAGCAATAGCGCGCAATTTTCTCAGGGGGTGGTGCTTGCTCGAGTTGTGTGGAGCCATCAGCCGTTCTGGGGCTTGTCCCAACGGCTGGATCTGTACCGCTGCCTACCCCAGTAGCACTAGCAGCTCGGCCAGCATCATCGCGGTTGCACCCCAGACGGGCGTGCCGTGGCAATCAATTGTCGTGGCGGTCCACGTGGCTCGGCCTCGGCCATACTCACGCTCAGTAAAAATCCCCTCCAAGAGCAAGCTGACTGGTAAGTGCAAAACACATTCCACTTCGCGAGGGCACGGAGCATACTCCAGCTCCAATTCGCAGATCGCTACAAAGGGTCGCACGAAATAGTCGCTATGGTACACATACAGCGGCAGGAGTTCTCCTATTACCTTGCCGGGAAACGTTGAGCAGCCTAACTCCTCGACGAATTCGCGCTCGGCTGCCTGTTGGTGCGATTCGCCAGCTTCCAGGCGCCCACCGGGCAATGAGACTTGACCCGGATGATCGGGCAAATGCTCGGGGCGAACCGTCAGCGGGATTGACCAGTTCCCTTGACGCCGCTCGAGCATAACCAACACGGCGGCTTGTCTGGCCGTAGGGGCTGGCGGACCAAAGTGCCTGCCGTACGAGAGTGACGGACTGAAATCGTCGCGTCGATTGTGCCTGTCAGACAACAATTCGCTATCCGCCCACGAGTCGGCAAGCAATGAACGCAGCTCGCTGAAGCTCAGCGAGTCCAATGCGGTCGAATTGCGAAGCGGTATGGCGCTCATGGAATTGAACATCAAAAGACAGGGTCACACTATGAGCAAAACATTTACGGGCAAAAAATTGAATTGGCCGCGCGGTGTTCAACCAAGACTGTAACCTAAATCGCGTATGCTTTCGATGGCAGCCTCCAGCTCGATGGTTTGTACGCCTGGAACGCGACCTCCGCGATCGCACCGGCCAAGCAGCAGTAGTTCTTCGTAGCTTTCATTCTCGCGCAGACGCCGGTGGGCTCTGGACCCGATCGTACCGTCTGCGATGCGATGAGCCTCCATATGGTGCTCGATCAGCCAAGCCGTCCGCGCGCCGATAAATCCTTCCAGAGCCTCCAGTCCCGCAGCTACGTGATCGTGTTTATCGATGCCTTTGCCGACATCATGCAGCAGGGCCGCCAGTAAGAATTCTTCGTCGTAAGGTAGCTCATCGCACGCCAAATCGAAGACCTGCAAACTATGGTAAAGCGCGTCGCCTTCAGGATGGTACTTCGGGCGCTGTTTCACATTTTCCAGCGGCAGTAGCAGCGAATAGTAAACTTGGAATCGATCGGGCTGTGCCTCCATGTCGCTGAGTGTCTGTTCGATCGACAAATCCGGATATTCCTTCGTCAAGAGCTGCTCCAGTTGCGGGATAGAAGCCCGCTCGATAGGTTTACCTGTGATGGAACTTTTGAAAACCTGATTGACCAAATTCGAGGCATAGACGGTCAGCTCGACGGGAAAAGAGTCTTTCAAATGAATGTGCGTGTACACACGATCCTCGCCGTTCTTACGGACATGTTTTCGCTGGACATCGTAGAACAACATACGTTCATCCAGAGCCGCTAGAATCGCTTCGATACTATCCGAGAAGACATGCAAGTCGATATCGGAGCCCTGGCGGACGTGGCCGGTCAAAGTACTACCAATCAACTTTGGACTAAATTGCTCGAGCATATGCATGATCCGCAGAGCAACCAAACGCATCTGCCTCAAGTTATCCGTCCGCGCATCGCCTTCGTGCAAGCGGGCAAAGGCCTGGATCTCGTCGCGAATTTCCGCGTTGCTGGGCAGATCGCTGGGCTTTAGCCAGCCCTTACAAATTCGCTGGGCCGCCTTTTGTTTGGCGCGGTAGTATTCCGATTCCTGTCGAAAGTACATCGCCCGCGCGGCTTCGAAACAGATCTGCCGCCGAAGTTTATTGGTTTTCATCCACAGCGCCTTAGCCACTAGCGGCGCAATTGTTGGGCACGAGAATAACGCATTTCAAGCAGCCAGAAGCAGACTCTCAACCCGCCTGCCTCCCGCATACATTAAACTAACTCGAACTCCTCCCTAAGAAAAGGCCCATATGACTGAGCTTGCTAGCAACGCGGAAGATGAGTTCGAGCCGTTTCGATCTTACCTACAGGTACTGGCCGAAACTCAGTTGCACGCTCGACTGAAGAGTAAAATCGACGCCGCTGATATCGTGCAACAAACGCTGATGCAAGCCCATCAGGCCCGCGAACAGTTTCGTGGAACCACCGATGCCGAGCGGGCCGCTTGGTTGCGAACTATTCTCGGCAATGTACTTTGCGGCGCGGCTCGCGATTTTTCGCGGCAGCGACGCGACGTGACCCGCGAGCAATCCATTCAGGCGGTCGAACAGTCGTCGCTGAAACTGGCCAATCTTCTGACTGCCAACACCTCATCGCCCAGCGCGGCGCTGCATCGCCAAGATCGCGCCAACGAACTGGCCAAAGCCCTGTTGAAGCTCACCACCGAGCAGCGGCAGGCCATCATGCTCAAGTATTGGCACGGCGCAACCTTGGCGGAAATTGGTGAACAACTCGGCAAGTCGACCGAAGCTGTGGCAGGCCTGGTCTTTCGCGGAATGCAAAAACTGCGCGGCGAGATAAGTCAGTAATTACTCGACCCACAGCACCGGCCAAGGTGAAACTCTGGACAGCACATGAGCCTCGGCGCGCGTGCGCACGAAAGCGAGTATGCCGGTAACGGGCAATTGACGAAGATTTAGATCTCCGAGCCAGCGCCACTCGCGCTCCAGCGACCAATGCGTATCCGAGTTCCCGCTTCTTCCGCGCTCCGGCTGAAAAAACGGGCGGTCGTCGGACTTCAAACGGTTGTAGTCGCCTTCGTCACCGTAAATTACCGGCCGTGTCCCAAGTGTCTCAAGCAACTTGGCTTGGATCAGCAGGCCGTAGGGCTTCCAATCCCATCGACCCAAATGAGATCGGAAGATACGGCGACTCAAAAGCGGTAGCAACGGCACAGCCGAAAAACTCACGCATCGCGACGATGTTCGCGTTATTGAACTCGAAGCACGCAAGCGTTGTTCGAAACAAATTCGCGCTAGTACCTCCAAGGGTTGCAATTCGACAGGCTCCGCTTGAATCCATACGCGATTGCGAAAGTGCTCTGAGCTTTCGTCTGCAATTGGACCTACCACGCCCCGCGTGCAGTGGCACAGGTAGGGCCACTGGGCGGCTTCACCGAGTTCTCTCCATTGGTCTGGGACGCGGCAGCATATCTGTCCAGTGGCCAGCGCAGGCTTACCCGCCGTGCGACAACCGAATGCCGTCGCTTGTTTGTGCTGCAGGTCGCGACCAATCCACCAACCAACACCACCCCGATCAAGCCATGTGGCTGGACCCATGTCAGCTACAGCCGATGTGGCTGCGGCCGGATCGTGCATCGCGATAAAAACACTACCGGTAGGGAAATTGCGATCTTCAAGTCGACGAGTCAACAATCGATCGACGGTGCCACTGGGTCGAATCTTCAGGGCAAAGATCCCGTCGGCGAGCGCGATCGACAATCGGTCTTGCAATGGAAAGTCATTGGGCTCACACGATTTTGCATCTCGTTTACGTTGACAAAGCGGCGGTGAAACATGCAAATGCATGCGAGCATTAGCAGCCAGTTCGCCGCAGTTGGTGAGCTCCGTGAGCGTCTCCGAAAGCCAACTCGCAACATCGCCCTTGGGGATCGATAGGACACGCAGAGTGGGAATGCCAGCGGATTTGGCTAGCTGCTCCGCTGGTTCGGCAGGGGTGGTGCCCGGGACGATCAGCAGCCGACTATCGCTTTGAAAAACATTCTGCAGTGCCGAGTCGATCCACCTAGGCCATTGCGGGAAATTTCTGCCGTACGAGCCAAGCTGCGAGCTTACTAGACTCACCAGTTTCGTATTGGCGGCAAAGTTACTGGCGTGCGAAATGAAAACACGTGGGCCAAGCCACTGCTGGCTACTAGCCGACCAAGCTCGCGGCCAGCGGGTGCGCATGGACAGGCCAGCGGCTAGCAACGCCGAGACGGTCCTTTCACCACGAGAATTGAGACGGACTCCCTCGCGGCGCGAGTTGTAAAGCCACGTCCGCAACAGACACGGCTCGTCCTCCAAGGCGATCGGTAATCGCGCACGCGCGGCAGTGGCGGTCGTATCGATCCACCCTAGCCGCTCCAATCCGTCGATAATTTCCGAGGCCAGGAAATGAGTCACAGTATTTTGGGACCCTCAACGACTCTCTTTGGATAAAGCCGAGAATAAGTGGGATAGGCTTCCAGCCTGTCGTGCCGAACGGGATTGGCTGGAAGCCTATCCCACGTTCAGAATCAGACAGTAAATTTCCGCACGATCCTTACCTTATCCCGCTGCCGTTACAGTACGGGCAGCGCTGCTCCCATGGGTGCTTGAGCGGCCAGCTGACCCACGCGTCGTATCATCGAACGCACGATCTTATCGAGTGCTTGAGCACAGATTGGGTCCTCCAGTGCATCGCTTAAGTTGCCCGTGTCGGATTGTTGCCTGAGTTGGATGTTGAGTGGCACTTCGCCTAAAAACGGAACGCCCAGTTCTTCGGCCTTTTCGCGTGCACCCCCATGACCAAAAATGTCGTAGCGTTTGTGGCAGTCTGGGCAGACGAAGCCGCTCATGTTTTCGACCATTCCCAAAATAGGAATTTTGACTTTACGGAACATGGCGATAGCTTTGACCGCATCGAGCAACGCGACTTGTTGAGGCGTACACACGACCACAGCTCCGGTGAGCGGTACCATTTGCGAAAGGGTCAGCGCGATATCGCCCGTTCCCGGGGGCATGTCGATGATCAGGTAATCCAGGGGTCCCCAATAGGTGTCGCGCAGGAATTGGGAGATCGATCCATGCAACATCGGACCGCGCCAGATGACGGCTTGGTCCGGTTCAATCAAAAAACCCATCGACATCACGGGAATTTGTTGGAAGTAGATCGGGCGAATTTTGCCATTCATGACCTCCGGCCTACCAGACAGGCCCAACAAATGCGGTATGCTCGGCCCATACACGTCTGCATCCATCAAGCCCACCTTGGCTCCCGCCTTGGCCAGACAGAGTGCTATCGACGCAGCAATGGTACTCTTACCCACGCCGCCTTTACCGGAGCCCACCGCGATCACGTTGCGCGCCTGCAAGCCGATCTGTCCCAGCGTGGGCGGTGGTCGATCCAACGGCTCGATCACCACGTTGACCTGCCCCGCCGCTGGATAAGCCGAGCGGACTGTTTCTTCGACCCGCTGCGAGAATTCGTCTTTGATGGGCCAGCTATGCGTCGTCAAGCGGATTGTGCAGCGCACATCGCTGCCCGTTAGTTCCACGGATTCGATCTGTTGGGTCTTACCAATCTCGCGCCCGGTTTCCGGATCGCGAAGCTTCGAGAGGCCGGCGTGAATCGTCGTTTCGAAAGTTTCCTGAGCACTCATATCGGGTTCTTAATTGCTAGCTTTTTTAATTGAAATTAATGTAGCAGACACACTCAGTCATCTGCCCAGGGCAAGCGTTCCACAAGACCAGAAGTCAGCGGATGAAAGCCATGCGGCGACAAGTCGACACGTGCCACGATGCGGGGCAAGGCCCGTTGCAATGATGGTAACTGGCTGACAACAACCTGTGCACCCGCCTCAACCAACAAAGACAGCCAGTCCCGTTGGCTCGATTCAACGAAACATACGACAACAGGACAGTTCGGCCTGCTTCGAGCCGTGGCGATGGACTTGCAGACCGCAGGCAATTCTGTGCTATCCGCTAAGTTCCAAAACGCTAGACCAATCGCATGGGAGGCAAGTGTTTGTTGCATCTGGTGAGCCGAAGGCACTCGCTGCAAATGAAGGCGAACGGGTTGCCCAGTCAAGTGATCCGTTAGCATCGTCTGTAAGGCCGCCGTCACGACTCCGCCTGGGTCGTAGCTGGCCCAGTTTAGCGTCTGGCCGTGAAGCAACTCAGGCATATTTGCGAAACCTCAACATTTCCGCTAGTGTAGGAGGCATGTTACCCCTCATCACAGTTGTAATTCTAGTTGGCACTTGCGCAAGCTTCCTAGTATGCTTGTGCTTGCTGTCCACTTGGCTCGCCTTGAGCCCGCGATCACTCTTCATCCTCATGCCAGCCTTCCTGTGCGGAACGATCGTGCTCGGCTTCTTGGTTGCGGTCGTTGCCACACGTCACCTCGATCTAGTAGTGGCCACGCTCTTGGGGCTAATGATGCTGGGTGCAAGTTGCGTATTGACGCATTGGGCGTCGCGAACAGCACTCGCGGTAGTTGGACTTGCGGTTATTCTACTCAATTTAATTCCGCATTTAGCCTCCCTGCATTTTGAATCTGCGTGGATTGCTAGGGTTCTGCTTGGCGCTACAGCCATCGCCCTAATGTTGAGCAGTCTACGGTGGCTCGACTTTCGTATGGTTCGCTTGATCGAGGGCGTAGATCGACAATCGCTTGATATTGCGACGGGACGCTCGCTGGACGAATGGCTGATGATGTTAAAGGGTGCCAACGGTAGCTCCCTACAACATGCGTCGATTCGTAGGCTGCTACGGGAGGAAGGAATCGACGAATATTGGCAAAAGAAAATTACAGAGGCATTTGAAAAATCGGTGGGGCGGCGGGCAATTAAGCAGCAAGACGATGGCTCCAGCTGCTATGTAGATGTAAAGCGCCTGAGCCTATCGGAAAAGTTGGCTGTCCTACAGCGACAACGCTTTAGTATTCGCGATATGATGCTGGCTAGCTTTGCCGTTGCTTGCGTGGCAGCACTCTTGAAGTGGCTCCCCAGTTTCCGTCCGCAAGCCTTAGATTTGACCTTGGGGCTACCAATGGTGCTGAGTCTGACGATCGCCACTATGTTCACGCTGGTCGCCTGTTTGACGCCAGACATACCCCGCCCTGGCCGGCCACTGTTATTGGCAGTCCTAATGATTGGGGCTGTTTTTGGAGCGTTCCAATTCATCGGCTTGGTTTGGCGCTACCAGTATTTCGCAACCATACTCTTCGGGATCGTCATCGTTGCCATGGCGATGATGGCTGCCATTTGCACTTCGCTGCGGCATCGCGGTTTTCGGCTGCTGCGGGTAACTATGGAGCGTTCCGTAGTTCAAGCTTTGGAAGAGGTTGCGACTCAGCGGCAACTATCTTGAGCTTCCAGTTTTCGATAGCCGTGCCTTGAAGTTTCAAGTTGCTACAAATCGCGTGCAAGCGAATCGCGGCGGGCGAGTCGGGAACCGTGTCGAAGATGTTTTTTAGAAAATAGGGCGGAATGGCTTGATAGTAGAGTGTGGCTGTGACGCGAATACGATCGCGGGCAACGGATTCGGAAAGTTTCATGCGGTAGCCAATTTGATCGCTACCACTGCCGTCTTGGTAGCGCGGATCTTTGGAGGCGATCGGGCCGGGGTAGGTGGCCGATAGGAAATTGCCGTTGAGCGCGGCGCCTGGGCCCTGCCGGCTCCAGCCTCTGGGCAGGAATCGATTGTCTTTGATAATCGTACAGCCATGCACGAAACTCGTCGTGAAACGCTGGCTTTGATTTTGGAGCAGCGTTTCGTAAATCTGCACTTGTTGCGAGCTGGTTATCTCGGCATGGTGCGGCTGATATTGTTGCTGGCCGTCGGCGGTATCGGCGAAGAACTCACTGGCCAGCGGTTGACCCGCGTGATCGACAATGACTCCCGCCTCATCGGTGCGGCCCGACGACCACACGATGGCCTCGGCCTGCGGCTTCGAGTCGTCGATCACCAGCACTTCTAAGAATGCGCGACGAAAGCCAACTCCTGACGGGAATCGATGTCCAACCAGGCTATGTAAATCGACGTTGGCCAGCAGTTCGCCATCCGCCGACCAAGAAGTACTCAGTTCGATTAGCATCGTGTCGTGGTTGGCCTGTCGCACAAAATCATCGACCGCATGCTGGATGTCCAGCTTGGAACCGGTCATGTAATCGTGCTTGCGCACGCCCAGCACGTCGTCGAACTGGTTGAACATCTCGATCAAAAATACGTTCAGTCCGCGAAAATTGTGGCGATTGTATTCTTGCTCGCGGTGCCGCACACCAATCTCGTGATGCTCCGCCAAATTCTCAGCGTCGGGATAGGTTTCATCTTGCACGGCGGCAATCCGCGTAGCGATGGTTGTCAGGTCGATGCCGTGACCTTCGTGCTCAAGACTCTGAGACATATGGCAATCCTGGCACGATTTGGCTTTAGGATTCTCTGGATTGAATTCGTTTTCGAACTCGCTGTTGAGCCATTCCAGGTAAGTCGCCTGCTCTACATGATGGTGAAAATCTTGAAAGGCAGGGTTGCGTTCGGCGAGCATCAAATCGTTAGGCTGTTCGTCGGCATGCTTGTGAAAATCGACAGCGGGCAAGTTTACAGTATGGCACGAACCGCACATTTGCGACTGTTGGATGTAGGGGCTATGTTTGGGTTTGAGCCCGACAGAATGCTCCATGATGTACGGCGCAATTTCATTGTCCTTGTAGGGTCCATATATTTCGCCTGGCGGGCCCAGAAAGATATTGCCGGTGATCGACGTATCCAGGAAGTGCTCGAGGTACGAGCGCGTGTCATCGGCGGGTTGAGGACGCGGTTGCATACGATGGCAGACGGCACAGCTTACCCCGTCGCGTGCCAGCGCGCCATACTTGGCATCGTTGAATGCGTCGTCGTGCGGGTTGATCTCCTGGCGGTAAACGTCAGCGATTGCAAATGTATCGCTTGGTTTCTCGGCGAGATCGAAATCGTGCTGGCGCTTGCCCATCACGCCGTGGCACCCCAAACATGTCTGTACTAAATTCTTGCTCAATTCTTCGCAGCGCTGCGGTTCGAACTCTTTTGCCAACAGCGCTAGTTCGCTATCTAGCTGCGCGTAAAACACGGGGTCGCGACCGGCCAGTCCCATCGGTGTCCAGCGCCATTCGCCATAGGGTGAAACGTGCAGCCCCGGTTCGCCGTAGCCCGCCGACTCACCGGTAGGAATGAACATCGTGGGGCCAAACGGTTCTGTGATGCCCGCGTGACAGCTCATGCACTGGTTGGAAGTCAGGAATTGTTGCGAGTCGCCGCCGTTGGTCAAAAGGCGAGTGGCCTGCGATTGACGCGGAACCGAATCGTAAGTCACCGGCGGGAAGTGCAAGATCTCAGCGCGATCGCACTGTCGCATGTTTGGAAACAGACGTGCGAATGCCGTGTTAAGTTCAGGAATACAAGGCGTCGGACTTTCTCCTTCGGCACATCTAGGATGCGCATCGGAGGCCTTGATTTCGGCCATCGTGCCGTTGCCAGTTGCCGCATCCGTCTTGGCGGCCAGTGCCGCCTCCAATAATTTTTCGTTGGACAGATCCTTAGGTGCACTAGGTGTTCGCCAAGAATTATCGACGCGAAATAGCAATGGCTTGCCGGGAAAGCCTTTTACATTTCGCAGCGCAGCAAACGTGAATTCGTTGACTAGGCCCGGTGACTTAGTAGCGCCGTGACACCGCACGCAATACAGTCCAAATCCAGAATAGGGCTCTTCAAACGGGTACTCATGGTAGTTGACCACCTTTTGATTTTTGGCCGGATTGCTCCAGAACCAGCCATCATGCGAGCCCTGCGAATCTTTGACCATGATCGTCCACGATTCGAGCGATTCCCAAAGTTGATCGTTGTTGAAGCCCGCGTAGCGCGCAGCCGGTGGCTTGAATTGTTCCTTGATCATCATCGCGCCATCGGGAATCGCCGCCTCGCGTCCACCCACCAGCCACTGGATCATCTCGGGTGAGTAGTAAATCCGTACCGCTGGATGTGTCCCGTAGTAATTGCCCCTAAGATAGGGCCCGGTGTCGCGCACGGACTTGTCCTCGCACCAGCCGAGTTCCAGATAGCGTCGCGAATTCACGAAGTCATAGAGAATCTGTTCGAACTCATTAACGGTCATCTGACTCGGACGAGGCAGGTTGGCGGCTTGCCCGTAATCCTGTCGGGGTGTTGTATCACTATGGGTCTCAGATGTTTTCGCCGCCTCATCGCTCGTAATGGACTGCGGCGGCTCAGCACACCTCCCCGCCGCAGACAGCGTAGCCAGGAGGGACAGCACACACACGGCAGGCACAGTTGAAACTCTCATTTGCGGTCTCTGCGGGACAAAAGTCGCGTGGGAAAAGTCATGTTGGTACTCGCACGGGAAAGCATTCAGACCAGTAGAATGGTAGCCATTTGTTGGCGATTCTAACGCAGCCACCTTTCGGCCTCAGCTTTACCTTTTTCAACCCGAGCACAATGGACGGACCTTTTTTACATATCGCGAATATACTCTACTTGGCGTCCTACTCCGTACGCGACATTCTATGGCTGCGGGTGCTGACCGTCTGCGCCATGCTATGTTTAGGCTGGTGCTATTGGACTTGCCAGGAGTATACACCCCTAGGGTGGCAAGGCGTGTTCCTGGCAATCAACTTGTTTCAAATCGGTTTGTTGATTTTTGAACGCAGGCCCGTTCGCCTAACCGAGCAGCAGCAGAAACTGCATCGCGGGCCACTCCAGGCGTTGACTCCCCGCCAATTGCAACGTTTTACCGACCGAGCCGAGTGGTCGTCGGTGGCGCCTGGCCAGCAGTTGATCGCCGAGGATACGCGTCTGAAGGACCTGATTCTAATACTTTCGGGGCAAGCCATTGTACGAACCAAGGGGCAAGCTATCGCGCGCATCGGTGAAGGTAATTTCGCTGGCGAAATGAGCTTTCTGACCGGTGGTAATACAACAGCAGAAGTCGTCGCTGAAACGACGCTCTTAGTTGCTACCTGGCCAGAAGGTTACGTGACGGATTTGATGCAGCGCGATCAGTCGTTCGGCAATGGGATGCGGGCGGCGCTGGGAGGCGAACTGGTTCGCAAGTTGATCGCGGGTAGGTTGCCTAAAACGGTTAAACCACCCAGCGAAGCACAAGCATGAGAGACAGCTATAGAGCCGCTGTGAAATGCTACGGAGATGCTACAGGTTCTGCATTATCGAGCTGCCAAGTCCAAACTTTGCCGGTTTGGCCACCCGCCGAGATCGTCGTGTCGTCTGCCGACAGGGCCACGGAGAAGAGCGCCTTGTCCGCGCCATTAAAAGCGCGAAGCTGCTTGCCATCGGTCGCTTCATACAATCGTACGCTTCCATCCGCAGCGACAACAGCAAGCTGCTTGGTTTGCCCGATATAGTCTAGTGCAGTGACTTCCTTTGTAAAACCAGCGATGGTTCGCATGGGTTCGCCCGTATCGACGTTCCATAGCTTGACCGTGTTGTCCGCGCTGGCGGAGGCAAGCTGTCTGCCGGTATCTTCCCAAGCCACGGCCAGCACGTGATGGGTATGACCCTCGAACACTCGGATCATGTTGCCAGATTCGATTTCAAAGAGTCGACAAAGCTTGTCGGCGCCACCGCTGGCGAGCCACCGACCATCGGGCGAGAATCGCAAGCTCAAAACTGTATCGCTGTGAACTTGCCCCAGATCCCTAGCCACCTGCCCGCTGGCGATATCGATAAATTGTATGTCCCCAAAGCGACTCGGTGGGCCGCTGCCCACGGCCAGCAGTATTCCGTCAGGGCTAAAGTCGAGTGCAGTGATGCGATCGCTGAAGGGAGACGAATCGGGCGAACCTATCGTCCGCTGTAGCGTCCAAGGCAATGACAGATCCCATGCCAATATTCGCCCATCGAGCGTCAACCCTAACAACTTGCGATCTGGCAAACTGTGCAGCGCCACCAGTTCACCGCCGATTTTTTCCAAGTTGGCGATTGGTTTGCCAGAGGTTGAGGCATACAGTCGCAGTGTGTCATCTTTGCCCGCAACAACCGACAGCATGCCGTCATCCGAGAATACGCAGAGCGCCGCGTCGACGCGGGGCGACTGGGTGGCGAGCTGACTTAGCTGCAATTCAAACTCGTTCAAGCGAGCTTGTTCAGTCGACAGTCGGGCTTCGGCTTGCGGGACTTGGGCGGTCGCACGCTCCACTCCGTCGTTGGCCGTAGCCAGAGCTTGGTCGCGTATAGCCAGTTCGGTTTCAGCCTCGTTGGCTTTGGTCTCCGCCTCTGAGACGGCTTGCTTTTTGGCTCCGAGAGCCGTGTTCAGTTCTTCGACTCGCGCGGTGGCAGCGGCCAGAGCCGTTTGAGCTTCTGCTAGTGCCAGCGCGTCAGCCTCCGCGTTGGTGCGCGCAGTGATGAGCTCGGCTTGCTTGGCGGCCAGCGCTTCAGCGGCTTTGTCTCGCGCCTCTTGCACTTTCGTTTTCGCAGCGACTTCGGCCGACGTAGCCTTCTGTAGTTCGGGAATCCGGGCAGCCAATTGATCGACGTTTGCCTTTTGCCGGGCGACACGTTTCTGGCCATTGCGGAAGGAGGCAAGCTGGAAGTAGTCTTGATCCAGCGAACCCATGACCTGCCCACTTTCTCGATCCCATAGTTTCGTGGGTCCATAAGCAGGAACCACTGCTAGCGCACCGGTATGCGGGGATATGACAAGTTCGGACACTTCGCAATTGACCTGCCACTGCTTAAGGACCTGTCCTGTACTCGGCTCGATCCCCACAATATTCTGATCTGCCAAAGCAACCCAGAGCGTTGGCACCGGAAGTTGGCTGGCAGCCATGTGCGTGGCCTGGCCAGGTAACGGCAACTCTTTCGCGATGAGTTTCTGAATGTGCTCAAGCTCATGAAGTGCCTGGCCACTATCATCGATGAGTTCGCACACGATTCCATTTTGGCAGACGGCAAAGATGCGCTGGTTGAGACGGACAAGTTGCTGAATTTGTCGAGCAGGCTCGACAAGCTCGATAGGCTCGCTGCGAAAAGTGTCAGCTCGCGTTGTAAGCAGCGTGCCGCCTTGATCCACAGTCAGGACGATATCATCGGTGAGCCATACCGCACATTGAACAGCACTCACATGCGACTTTAGAAAGCGATGGGCCTGTCCAGAATTAATATCTACCAATTCGAAGCCATGCTGACCCACAGCCCGCACGAGCCGCTGGCCGTTGGGCGAAATTTTCGCCACCTTCGAGCCGCTGGATAAATCCGCGAGGACAGTGCGGGCTGCAGTCTGCCGTTTCCAAAGTTTGACCGTGCGATAGCCACCGGTCGCCAATAATTGACTGTCGGGGCTGAAAGCCAAAGACTGGACAATATCCAGATCGGTCGCATCCAGCGGGCTACCTCCGTCGAGTTGCAGACTCTTGTCGATCAATCGAAAGGCTTGAAAGCATGCAGCGGGTGGTTGATTGCCAACTTCGACGGTATTGCCGCGTCCGACAGCCAAATAGGTTCCGTCTTCAGAGGACTCCATCGTATAGATCGGTTGCACATGAGCGGGCAAGCGTTGCCAAGCCAGTGGCTGTCCTTGAGCGGCCGGACGATTATCCGTGGCCCCCTGCTCGATCCAGCGCCGAAGTTCGGCAACTTCTGACTCAGATAACGGCTGTGCGTCCACGGCGTTATCGACCGGTGGCATCGGGTTCTCGCGGTCCAGCACGCGGACGAGCAGCAGACTCTCAGCCATGTTATGCGCCACAACTGCTGGTCCGCTCTCGCCACCAGCTATCATCGCAGTCGGCGACTGGAGACTCAGCCCGCCTTCTGCTTTTTTGGCATTGTGACAGGCGATGCAGTTCTGAGCGAAGATGCTTTCGATCTGCTGGTAGCCAACAACCTCATCGGCGGACACCGCTGGCAATTCTTGGCCGAGTAGTTTTTGCCAACTGATGACCGGTAGCCATATCAGCAGAGCGCAGGCGGCAACTAAAAAGGAGCTTCGTGGCATGATCGTAACTTGGTGGGTAAGTGGATAGCCGAGCGGAGTTGGACTTTAAGAAACCTTCGTAGCTGGAGTCGCTAGACTTCAGTTTACAGAACCGAAGTCTGGCGATTGCGTCTGCAACAAAGACCGAAGTCTGGCGACTGCGGCTAAGGTAATGTTGTTGCCGCCGCTGGCCCTATAACGCGAATCCGCTGGATAGTACTGGGCAGCCATACGGTGAGTTCTTTTTCAGCGGTCGATAGTTTGGCACTTTCTAACCCCTGCTTGGCTGTTTGGATCGCAGACTCCAAACGAGGTTTTTCATCAGGATCTGCCAGGTTGCTTAACTTGTCCTGAAGACTTTGCAAATTTGCTTCGGCCCGTGTGAGCGATTGTGGATTGTCGCGCCACTTTATCTTAGTCTCACACTGTAGCCAAAACGAATACTCTCCCAGGGGTGTGTCGCCGGCAATTACTATTTCCGTTACGGCTTCAGATTTGTCGGCCGGAACCGTGACTTCGGGCATCGAAGACTTGGTTGGCAACTGTTGCGGTCGCAACACGCAAGCTGAGCCACCACCGGTCCGTCGCACTAACTGGATCGGCACGGTTAGCTTGTCGCCCTGCTTGACATCCAAGGTGGCTCCATCGCCCAGTTTGACCAACACCGGCGCGATGTCGTGCGGTCGGACACCCACGTAGAGTTCATCGCACAGACGCGCTGTTACGGCATTGTGAAATGGATTGGCGGGCCACAAAGTGGTCGCGAGCATTGCAGCTTGCTTATTACCGTCGGGTAGGGCTCGGGCCATAACTAGGATTGGAGCTGGTTGGATTTGAGCATCTTCGTCGCAGACCAGCGTGATCGAAGCTTCACTGGCTGATGGCGGTATGATGCACGGTGCGGCAGAGATGCCCATAGGCTGGTTCTCGACGAACACTTCGATCGCATCTTGAAACCCAGCCATTCGAAAGGCGACCACGCGAATAGAATCCGCGCCGCCGCGAAGCAATTGAGAACTCGATGGGATTGAAGTTGCTGGGTTCTGGGTTGGGTAAGCCCAGTAAGCAAGAACTTTGAATTGCGGTAATCGCTCGCTCACGCTGAGGACGTACCCAGTTGCGTCGTCGGGCCGAGCTCCCGCTTGGCTGTCAATTACTTCCAAGCGGTATCTGCTATCTTCGGGAACCTTCCAACTAAATTGGGGGTCGCGCAAGTGAATGCGGATCGCCGCGTCTCCGAGCGCGGGCTGGTCATCATGCTCGAGCAAATGATGGGGCTTTCCGGCAGGCTCTGTCTCGTTGAGCTTGCGAATGACTACTCGTGGATCGGTAAGCTGACCGAGTGCATGCGATTGAACTGAGATCCAAAGCTGCTGGTCGCGGCGCGCAAAAAAATCGAAGCTCTGCTGGCTGGGCTGCGTGAACCGACCTGCAACTTCGAAAGGGATTTCGTTGACCGTCACCGCGTCGGTTGCAGGAAGAAGTTTTACGGACTCTTTGTTTGTAGGCGTCGGCTCATCCACAACGAAGCGGCCGAGCTCTGAGGCTGGCGAACGGATGTCGGCGCTTGGACGCAGCAGGCGATCGAGTTCCAAACTTCGTGCGGTGGAGGCTGAATTTCCGATCGAGTACTGAAGTGCGTAGGCATAGTCCGGGCCGCCTTGAAAAAGGAAATCATGGAGCGCCAAAATGTATTCGCCCGTCTGGGTAACGGTGAACTGGAGTTCGGCGGGCCAGTACCCAGCGGCTCGGCTGCGCATCAATTCTGGCCGATGCTTGCCTGGACCGTGGAGCGTCACCAAAGGCACAGCCAACGAATCGAGCGATTTAGCGTAAACAACCCCGCGAAAGTGTTCGCCAGCCTTGAGTTGAATAGAAAAGTATTGGCGCTTTTGGGGCTCGCAGCGGCCTAGCAAAATCGTGGAAGCCTGATCTGGTGTTAGGGCAGGACCTAGCGCATAGGCCGTACTTGGATCCGTGCAATTTCCGGCGACGACCAGCGAGGGTTTTGCGGTGATCAATAGTCGCCGCGGATTGCTCAGCCCCCACCGCCCTACTCCGCGAACTTCGCAAAGTCCCGGCGTCGCGCTGGCTTCGACAACAAGCTTGAATTGGCCACTGGGCTGAGAGTTGTCCTGGATAAACCCAGCCGGTTCTGCCAGTGGAATAGCTACAATACCGGGCTTCGAAAAGAGCAGCCGATCGAGTTCGCCAGTGTGTTTTCCCGTGAGTGTAAAACGTTCAATTTCGCTGCCAATTTGTGCCACCGGCTGCGAGAGTGACTTGAGCTCGATCGAGGGAATCTGCCCGCGCGCCGACAGAGAACAGAAAAGTAAAACACTGACAGCAAACGATCGAGCCACGGAGTCAACTGCCCAATTAGTGATTGAAAATAAATTCTTTACTGTTGAGCACGGCCCATACCAGATCCTCGAAGGCCAGCCGTGGTTGTGCCGATTTGCTGAGGAGATAATCCGAAGCGGTTTGCACTTCGCTGGCGGTCGGGAAGCGACTCAACGCGGAAAGGTACAACTGCTCGATGCGCTTTTCCGTCGATTCGGAACTCGCCGCTAAACTGGCTGGTAGGCTGCTATCGCTGGAAAGTTTGGCCTGCACTTCTTTCGAATTCAGCAGGTGTAGACTCTGCGCCAGCGTTGCCTCTTGCGAACGCTCGCATTCGCAGGCCGTCGTCGATTCGGGTTTGCCAAACACATCCAAAAAATACGACGAAAACTGAGTGTCTGGAAGGCTTACGGCTCGAGTGCCCAGTGGCAAGCCATCGAAGGCAGTTTCCGTCAACAGAACTTGGTCGACCGCGTCCAGGAGCACTTCGGCTTGCAGACGTTTTGGATAAAAACGTGAGTAGCTCTTGTCGGCCAAATTGTGTGCATTGGCGTTCGAGCTGAGACGATAAGTGGTCGACGTACATATCAAACGCATCAGCGCGCGTTGATCGAAACCCGTGTCAACGAAATAGTCTGACAATCCATCGAGCAGCTCGGAATGCGACGGCGGATTCGTGACTCGCATGTCGTCCTCTGGCTCTACCAGTCCCACGGCAAAGAAATGTTTCCAGTAGCGATTGGACAGCGACCGCGCGAAGTAGGGATTGTCGGGCGATACCATCCAATCGACCAGGTGCGTGCGTGGATCGTCGATGGGCCCAAGTAGGCTTGGCTGGCTGTCTAAGCTGGCCGGTGGCAGGTCCTGCCCTGATTTGGGATGTTTGGCACTGGCCGCGCCGGCTCGCGATACGAAGTGCGGTTCTTCGGGTGTGTCGCCGTCCTTGCGCGATACCTTCGAGAAAAAGGCGGACATGTGATAGTAGTCCGTTTGACTCCATTTTTCGTAGGGATGGTGATGGCAGCGAGCGCACTGCAATCGCTGCCCTAGAAAGAGTTGCGAGACATCTTCGATGCGCGCTTCGGTGGAGCTCACCTCGCGAAACCAGGCAACCGGCGGATTGCTTTCGATGGAACCGGTAGCCGTTAACAGTTCGCGCACAAGTTGATCGTAGGGCTGGTTGCGATAAAAACTATCTCGCAACCAAGCGTAGAATGAAAATGATCCGAATTGATGTCCCGTCGAGTTGCGACGATTGCGGAGTATGCTGCTCCATTTCTTGGCAAAAAACTCAGCGTGATCGCTACTGGCCAACAGATGGTCGACGGTCGTTTCAAACTTTTTGGGACTCGAATCACTTAGGAAAGCTTGAGCTTCTTGGGCTGTCGGCAACCGTCCACACAGGTCGAGCGTGACTCGACGAATCCAAGTGGCATCGTCGCATGGGGTCGACGGCGGGATTCCCAATGCCTTGAGTTTCGCGAACACGAGTTCATCGACCAGATTATTTGATGCGGGCCACTGGGCGACGTTTACACCCAGCGGCACGCCGATGCGAAATACAGCAACTTGGCCCTGATAGCGGGTCATGATGGCCGAGTTTCCCGAGGCGATCCCGAGCTTAACGAGACCACTTTCGGTGACCTCGGCCATATCGGTATTGTTGGATTCGTATTGCGCAGTGCGCGTCACGTCCTCGGTCGAACCATCCGAATACGTAGCCACCACGGATAACTGTTGCCACTGCTCGCGCTCCAGTAGCGCTTGAGCTGGAATGACACGAATATTGGTCAATTGCGGATCATGATCCTCGCCGAAGGGCATACCGCTGGCAACCCAACGTCGCAGCAAGCGGTATTCGTGCGAATCGACATCCATACGTTTGCCGCCACCGTGAGGCGACATATTGGTTGCTTTCTGAAGTAGCAAACTTTTGTCGGGAAGAGCGGGAAAGAGTCGTCGCCCGCGCGATTCGTTGAGCAAATGTTCGTAGTCTTCCTGAGGTTCAAAGCCGAGCAGCGACAGTTTGAAGCCGGCTTGACCGGCCGCTTTGCCGTGACAACCGCCACTGTTGCAACCCAGCTTGGTGAAAATCGGAATAATTTGATGGGCGAAGTTCACAGGTTGGATAGCGTCCAACCCGCGAACAACGATGTTAACTTGAGCCGAGACTCCTTCTTCGAAGACCGCAACCACCGAAGCCGATCCCGTGGCCAGCGGTCTCAGAAAACCGGATTCATCGACCGTCGCGATATGGGCCGGGTCGACTTGATAGCGAACCTGGCGAGTTACATCCCGAGTTGTCTGACGGTGGTCGCGGGCAGTCACTTGCAACTGCCAGCTCGAATCTTGGCCGTTGAGTACGATCGTACTACTACTCTGCGAATCCGCAGCCGGCGTCTCGAAAGTTATCGAAGCATCGGCTCCGCGACCACGAACACTGCAGCAACTGAGCAGCATCAAAGCCAACGCCAGAACCTTCATTTTATGCATCGCGTGTTTCATGCTTAGTCTGCTAGATCAGCTCGCTAATGGGGTTCTTGTCGACTAAGAATTGGGGTCGTCCGGTGGGATCGACCAGCGTGGTTGTGGCGGTATCGATGCCCAAGTTGTGATACAGGGTGGCTACAATTTCTTGGACATCGACGGGGCGCTCGGTGGCGTATTCACCCAATCGATTGGTGGCACCAATAGCTTGACCGGCGCGAATTCCTCCACCAGCCAGCCAAGCACAACTGACTTGGGACCAGTGGTCGCGGCCGGCTTGATCATTGATTTTGGGAGTGCGTCCGAACTCACCCCATACGACGACAGTGACGTCGTCCAGCAGGCCGCGTTGTTCCAAGTCCTCGACTAGCGCACTGAGACATTGGTCCAGCTTCGCACCATGGTCGCGCACCAGGTTGAAGTTCTGTCCGTGGCTGTCCCAGCGACCAAAGCTGAGACTGACGCAACGGGCGCCGGCCTCGACCAACCGTCTAGCAATCAGCAGATGCTCGTTGCACGTCGGTGCACCATCGTACTGATATTGGTAGGGCTTTCCGTCGCCATATCGCTGGACGGTCTTGGGATCCTCTTTAGAAAGGTCGAGCGCATCGAGTAGTCTGCTACTGGTCAATACGTCCAGGGCGCGCTGGCCAAACGCATCCATGCCCGCCATGGTACCCGAGGTATCGATATCGCGGCGCAGGTTGTCGAGGCTGGTCAGCAATTGCCGCCGATCCTGAAGTCGTTCGAGCGAAATGTCATTGAGCTTCATGTTCTCCATGCCGGGGCCATCGGGTTTGAACGCGGAGAAGCTGGTCCCCAGGAAACCTGGACCGCCAGCGTCGCACCAGGGAACGTGCTGTGTTTTGGCCGCCAAGCCCACATGCGCGGGAACCGACGGGTCGACAGGACCGCGTAGCTTGGCGATGGCCGAACCGAGCGAAGGACGTCCTCCCAGATTCCGCATTTCCGTCGAAACCCAACCGCTCAAACATTGCGACGCCTCGTGCCGATCCTTGCAGCCGACCACGGATCGAATGATCGCCGACTTGTCCATCATGCCCGCCAGCTTTGGAAAAACTTCGCAGATCTGGATGCCAGGCACATTGGTCGCAATGGGTCGGAACTCACCACGAATTTCCGCTGGGGCTTCCGTCTTGATTTCCCACATGTCTTGGTGGGGAGGCCCACCCGCGAGAAAGACGTTAATAACCGCTTTGTGGCCTAATCCCGAACGACTACCGTCCTGCGCTGAGCCGATGGTCTGAACTGCCTCGGCCCGCAGCAAATCGGCTAGTCCGAGACCGCGGCCGCCGCCAAAGGACAGACCGCCGAACGTTAATCCGCCGATTGTTAAAAAACTTCTGCGCGAAAGACCATCACAAAATCGATCCGCTCTACCAAATAGCGTTAGCATGGTTGCGCCAGTCTATTGAAGGTGGGAAGTAGTGGCGTAGGGTGGGACTTAGCTATCCACCTATTGTGGTCAACCGAGCCCTTGAAAAGCAAGTCACCTTCCGCCTGTTTTGCCAGCATCTGCCGGGATGCTTGGCACCACAAATCGCTCGAAGAATTCACGTAATATTGCCCTGACGCTGGCTGGCTTTTGTGGACATAATCCTGTGATTCGAACATCCACACATTGAATATTCACCGAACCTGTCCGGCGGGCGTCCTGTCCCCATCCTGCCACAGCCAACCGCACAAATTCTACCGGCAGGCGACTCTGCCAGACAATCCACCTGAATTCGCCAGCATGTTACTGCCCTCCGTTCAACTTCGTCGCAATATGGCTGCCAGCACTTCGGATGCCGCTGCCTATGGCGTGATGGTGGGCGTGGGCGAAACATTTCTGCCTGCGTTTGCCCTAGCTGTTGGACTTGGCGAGGTGACCGCAGGCATCGTGGCGAGCGTACCGCTCATGGCCGGTGGTCTGCTTCAGTTGGTTTCCTTGTGGGCGCTGTCACGCGGATTTTCCGAGAAGTGGTGGGTCGTGCTCTCGGCGGGCTTGCAGTCTTTAGCTTTCATTCCGCTTATTGTGGCGGCCTACCTGGGGACCGTTAGCGGTCCAGTCCTACTGCTAATCGCCTCGTTCTATTGGGCGGCGGGACTTGCCTCTGGGCCCGCGTGGAATAGCTGGATCGAAAAGATCATCCCCAAGGGGCTTCGGGCAAACTACTTCGCTAGGCGGACGCGCGCATCGCAATTGGCGACGCTCGTCGGCTTTGTCAGCGGCGGACTACTCTTGCAGTATGGGCGACAAAGCGGCTGGGTCTTACTGGCCTTTGCGGCGCTCTTCACTACGGCATTTGTTTCTCGACTGACATCTGCCATTTTATTGGCCTTGCATCGCATTCCAGAACCCGCCAACAAGCTGCTCGCTGCCGCTGCCACGACTGAGTCTGAGTCTTCGACCGCAGGTCGCTACTCCGGCAAGCATCTGATTATTTACTTAGTCTTGGTGCAGGGAATGGTCCAGCTATCGGGCCCCTACTTCACGCCCTACCTACTGAAGCATCTCCAGTTGTCTTACCTGGCATTCACGGGTTTGATCGCCGTCGCGTTTATCGCCAAAGTGATCTCGTTGTCTGCTTGGGGACGGCTAGCGCGCGAGCGAGGTGCCGGATGGTTGCTGACGGTGGGTGGTACCGCCATCGTGCCGCTCTCATCGCTGTGGATCGTTTCGCAAAACTACTATTGGCTGCTGTTTATTCAAACCATAAACGGCGTGGCTTGGGCGGCCTACGAATTGGGTTTGTTCCTGATGTTTTTCGAGACGCTACCGCTTGGGCGACGCGTGCAGATGCTGACCTACTATAACTTGGCCAACACGTCCGCTTGGTGCGTTGGGGCAACCGTTGGCGCCATCTTGCTTTCTTACTTAGGCACGACTGTCGAAGCCTACTATACGCTGTTCGCACTATCAGCCATCGGGCGCATTTTTGCTGTGATCTACCTGTATGCCACACGGCCTGAAATCAAAGTGCGCGTGACGCAAATCGGCTTGCGCGTGATCGGCATTCGTCCCTCGGGCGCTCCGCTGGATTCCCCGATCCTGCCCAGTATCCCCGAGCGGTAAAAAGCGGCGATGTGTCCCACGCACTGGCAAATCTGGAGTGCGATGACTCGTCATAGCTCTATCCCTCGAAAATCAGTCGTAGCCCCCCTTGCCGCCGAGTCTACAATAAGTCCCTTCAATCACAAAAAATCAGCCGCGGTTACACGAGATCTATGCACGCCAAAAATATAGTGATCATCGGAGGCAGCCGCGGAATAGGGCTCGGTATCGTCGGTCGCTGTGCCAGCCTTGGCGCGAAAGTAACTGTGCTGTCACGAACCGTTGGCGAGCTGGCGCAGTCAGCCCAGGTATCGCATTGCCCCTGCGATGTAATCACTGAAACGGCGATTGGGCAATATCTTCCGGAAACGATCGATGGCTTCGTGTACTGTCCGGGTTCGATTAACTTGGCCACACTTCGCTCCGTGACCCCGCAAGTAATGCGCGATGACTTCGAACTGAATGTGCTCGGCGCTGTACGCTGTTTCCAGGCAGCCCTACCCGCCATGAAGGCTGCCGGTAAAGCGAGCGCGGTGTTCTTCAGCACAGTTGCGGTCGCACAAGGTTTGCCAATGCACTCGTCGGTGGCCGCTGCCAAAGGAGCCTTGGAGGCCCTGGTACGAACTTGGGCCGCCGAATTGTCACCTCATATCCGCGTCAACTGCATCGCGCCGGCGCTGACGGATACTCCATTGGCCGAGCGATTTTTGACGACTCCAGAAAAGCGGAAAGCCATGGATGCACGTTATCCGCTAGCGCGTATTGGACAAGTCGACGACGTGGCCGCCGCCGCCGAATTCCTGCTGTCGACTCAGTCGGATTGGATTACGGGTCAAGTGCTTGGCGTCGACGGCGGTATGTCAAAATGCCGAACCCAGTGAGGTATCACGTTGTTCCTTAGCGACACCCAGGTTAGCGAGCTTCCTTCGATAAAGTTCTGCAGTGAAGAAATTGAGCTCGCGCAGTTGTTTAAGGCTTTTGGTCTGGAGTGGACTCCCAAGTGCGGTCAATACGTTTTAGATCAGAGTGCGCTGATCCAGTGTGCGTCTCCGTTTCAGGAACGTGTCTTCTATATCTTAGATTTGAAACATTTTCTGCGGCGTTCAGAGACCTTGGATGAATTGAAGCGACGGATGTGTTGGCTTCCCGATTGGCAGGATGCCCGCGAGCTGCTGCGCCGAATGGGAGTCAGTTCGGAGCTGGTCGCCGACCGGCTGACCCAGACGCGCGCCATTCAGAGCGATACAGAACGGCTGGAACTTTATCGAATCATCGAAGAGCAATTGACCGGTGTGCTCTCGAATTAAAACGAACAAGTCCACCCACTCACGTGGCCTGGCCACGTGAGAGATGCCAATGACTGTGAGATTGACGATTGCATAGATCTGAATGGCACGTTCCATTTTCTTCCTAACCTGTTAGCTCTGCTGAGTCCCTACTTTAATTCGACTTGTGTAGATTCTCTGTCTGCCGCGCTCCGCGTCGCGCCGTCGCTTTGAAATTGCGTTGCGAATTCGCTCAATGTTGCGTTCATGTTGCGACTTTCTGGTTACCGACTGTTGAATGCCCTTGCGTTTCAGGTCTCCAGTAAGATACCTCCTACTGTGGGTGTGCGCGAGCCACTGTTAAACTTGAAGGTCGCTTTGCTCTTCCCCAAAAACTTGAGTGTCCCATTGCTCTTCGCTTTGCTCCACATTCACACGGCGGAAACACCAGGCGAATATTTGGAGAAACCAAATGGATAAAATCAGCCAAGTTAAACAACTGATTAGCGAAATCAATCGTTTGCACTTGCAGTTCTCCAGCGATTATTTTGAGACTGGGTCCATCGACAAAATCAACTTGTCCAAGACCATTCAGCATGTGCCGGTGCCCCATATCTACAAGTACCGTTTGACCCTGCACGAGAGCGTCAACGATTATCTGATGACCGCAACGATCGATATCAAGTTTTTTTATCGTGTCAAAACCCGCGAAAGTATCGATGACAAGTTCCAGCGATTCTCTATCCGCGAAGATCAATATCCAGTCAACAACTGGCTCAATGACATTTTTGGTGCCCGAATTATCCTCACGGCGGAGGAAATTGTAAGAGTGATGGATTTGCTTGATGATTGGCAAGCGGAACTTAGTCTGAAAAACTGGTACCTACGAGACAAAGACGGCTATCGCGGCCTGCATGTTTACTTCAAAAACAAGAGCAATTTCTACTTCCCTTGGGAGCTGCAAATCTGGGATGCAGTTGACCTCCACAGCAACATTCAAAACCACGAAAAATTCAAGCGGAACTTTATTTAGCAGCTAAGTGATTTCGAGAAGGAAAAAGAATGGAAACACAGACGGTAAGCCCACTGGGAATTTGCTAGCAACTGGTTTTTCGAGCAACTTGCAGCGGGCGGGCAAAGCGCATTGTTCGGCGGACCAGGATATCGCTAGAATTCGAACTTTGAATGACTAGATTGTACCTTCAAGGATTCTTCGATGGCTGGTCATGGACGACGGCACGGGCGAGCTCAAAAGCCGCGCCGCAGCAGCAGTGTGGGTTTGCCGCCAGGTACGATTTCTACCGATCCCCAAGCGGAAGCCACCAAGATTCGCGCGGTTTGTTACAGCCCCGACGCGATCGAAGAATACGACGAACTCCGGCCTAATCAAATTGTCGGTCTGGCACAGCGCTGGCCGAACATTTGGGTCGACGTGGCCGGGCTGGGTTCAAGCAACGTAATTTCCGACTTGGGCCATTTGCTCAATCTGCATCCGCTGGCGGTCGAGGACTCCGTACATGTGCATCAGCGCGCCAAGGTGGACGACTTTGGCGATCATCTATTTGTCGTCGCCCGCATGTCCAATTTGGGCGAAAAGCATGTGACCGAACAATGCAGCATGTTTTTGCGCACGGGGATGCTCGTCACCTTTCAAGAGCGTCTGGGTGATAGCTGGGGAAGTATACGCGAACGACTTCGTTCAGCGCGTGGCCCGCTGCGCAGTCAAGGCACCGACTACTTGGCCTACCTGCTGCTGGACGCCATAGTCGACAGCTATTTTCCGACCATCGAAGCCATCGGGGACCAACTAGACGAATACGATGAACTACTGGCTAAAAACGACCTGAGTCAGAACTTTCAGCAGTTGCATGAAATTCGCCATCAGCTCTTATCTTTGCGACGAGCCATTCGACCGCATCGCGACATGGTCAACGAATTGGTCCGCGACGATTGCCAGTTCATTAGCCCAGGCACACGGGTGTTTTTGCGCGACTGCTACGATCACGTCATTCAGTTGTTGGACATGGTTGAATCCTATCGCGAGCTGGCCGCCGACCTGCGCGAGTTTCAGATGTCGCTGGTGGGAAATCGCATGAATGAGATCATGAAAGTTCTGACCGTGCTGTCGACACTCTTTATGCCGTTGAGCTTTATCGCTGGCCTGTACGGTATGAACTTCAACACCGATTCGCGCTGGAACATGCCAGAGCTCAATTGGACGATGGGCTACCCGTTCGCGCTAGGGCTGATGCTGGCATCCGCGCTGGGCATGCTCTATTTCTTTCGGCGGCGTAATTGGTTCTAGCGGAGCCTACCGATGCTTTCCAAGATTTGTTTGTCGAGCTCTTTGTCAAGTTGCTCGATACGCAGACTGTTGACTAGCGATGCGCAGTAATCGGGCGCGCAGATCAGAGGTGCGTGCGCATTTGCCTGGTGCTTTTCAAGCATCAGCCCGACCAGTTTGTCTGCTTGTTCGGAACTCATGGGCTTCAGTTTCCAAAGCGCGATCTGGGCTCGGAATTGCTCGAGTGCATAGATCTCGGCTTGGGCTTTGCTCAACGAATTTTGTAGAACCATGCCGAAGAACGACTTGTCGCGAGAAATGCCTTCGGCCAACGCAACGTTCAAGTTGTCTAGCATCTCAGCCGCTTCGCGACCACCTTCCGCATTGAGAGCAGACTTGCCGCCAAATTTCTCGTGCCACAGCCGCGCCTCGCGCGCGATGCGATTCAAGTCGCCCTTGGCAGCCAACGATAGCTTGGCCTTTTGACCCTCGCTAAGTGTGCAAGCTCGATCAAGAGTCTCGATCTGCCTGGCTGCCTGCGCGTTGAAATAGTCGGTGATCTGGGGGGGGACTTGGTAGGAGTCTGTTTCGTTTGTTTCGCCTGGCGTCCCGTCGTCGGTGCGTCTGCTGGCCAACACAAAACGCGGCACCCGGGAACCCATGCGTACGGAAAGGGAGACAACGACGCCGCCTCTGGCTGGATTGACCGGCGCGGCGCCGACGACCAACTCCCGACGAAAGACCATGGCCCTCATGCGCGGAGCTGCAAGTTCGAGATTGGTCACCTTTCGCAGTTCGGCAGGCAATTGAGGTAGCTCGTGCTTCTGTGCCTGAGCGTAGCCTGCGGTAGCGTGGGCCAATTGGACCAGGAGGCTGAGCACGGAAGCGCGAGCCAGATAGCGGCAACTTGGATGGCGGACACGCGGCACGGTAGGGCACTCGACGACTAAGGTAGCTGTGACTAGATGTGCTGTGACTTTGCCGATTTAGCGGCAGGCAGGTTCGCTGGCAGCCAAGGGTGCAGGTGGGTTGGCTGCTGGACTGGCCTTATTCTAATCCCAATTATCCGCGCCGGTACTGGTTCGGGCCCAAGCAAGCTGGCACGGATTGGTTTTCGTCTGCTAGCAAGTCGAATCAAAAAACTGGCCAGCGAAACTTTCGTAGTCCACAGCGGTTACAATTGGGTCGAGTCTGCCACCTCCTCCTCTCAGCACTGGAGTTAGCCATGCATCCATTTTCGCTCTCGCGTCGTCACTTGCTGCAAGCCGCCACTGGTGCGGCAGCGATGTTTAGTACTCGCGGTTTATTTGCCGAAGAACTGTTGGCCACTGCGGCCGTTGGCGAAGGCCCGTTTTATCCGGACAAGTTGCCTCTGGATACGGACAACGACCTTCTGATCCTCAACGACTCGATCACGCCTGGCGTCGGAGAGATCACCCATCTGTCGGGCCGTTTGCTGAGTCCCGCTGGCGAGCCCATTCGCAACGCGTTTATTGAGATTTGGCAATGTGATAGCAACGGCGCTTATATTCACTCGGGCACCAGCAATGCCGCGAAACGCGATGTGAACTTCCAGGGCTACGGTCGCTTCCTGACCGACTCGAAGGGACGCTACTATTTCCGAACGATTAAGCCAGTGGCCTATCCGGGCCGCACGCCGCATATTCACTTTGGGATTAGCCAAAATGGCCGCCGCGTTTTCACGACGCAAATGTTGGTCAAAGGCGAGACGAAGAACGAGAGCGATGGGCTGTTTCGCGAAATCAAAGATCAAGCCGCTCGCGATACAATCCTGGTCGACTTCAAGGCTCTGCCAGATTCCAAACTAGGCGAGCTGGCCGCAAACTTTGATATCGTGCTCGGCCGAACACTGGCAGAGGGCGACGACGGAAAGTTGCACGGTATCGGCCGTCCCAAGCGACTGGGTGGTTAGTGCGTTGTCGACTTTTGATTTTGTTGGGATAGCTGGAGTCGCCAGGCTTCAGTGCGTCGCGGAAAAACTGAACTCTGGCGAGTCCCGCTACGATTACCAACTCAAAGTTTTAGTGTGGTTGAAGCACTAGCCTACCACCAATTTGTGGCGAGTTTCAGGTGGAGTGAAATTGAACTTGCCGCTCTGCGAGAAGAACTGAATTGGATTCTCATAAACGACGCGGCGAATGGACGCTTCGCTGTGTCCGCGCCGCCTAAGTTCCATGATTAAATCGGGAATTGCGGTGGGTTTGCTGGGCCCCCAGTCGCCAGCCGAGTTGGCCATTAGCCGCTCAGGACCGTACTTTTCGATCATGTCAGCGGCTCGCTGCGGCGTGCATTTGGTGACGGGATACAGTGTCATGCCTGCCCAGAAGCCCGCTTCCAACACGGGGCCGATGGTGTGTTCTTCCACGTGGTCCACCAGCACTCGGCTGCGCTCGATGCGGGCATCATGGCACAGCATGTCCAGGATCATCCGCGTGCCTTGGTATTTGTCCTCCAAGTGCGGCGTATGGATCAAGATCTGCTGTTGATACTTGACGGCCAATTCCAAGTGCTCGAGGAAAATGGTCGATTCGTTTTTGGTATTCTTGTTGAGTCCGATTTCGCCGATGCCCAGGACGTTGGGTTTGTCGAGGAACTCGGGGATCATGGCAATCACTTCCCGCGACAGCGACACGTTCTCAGCCTCTTTGGCGTTGATGCAGAGCCAAGTGAAGTGCTGGATACCGTATTGTGCGGCCCGCTTGGGCTCCATCTCGGTCAACTGCCTGAAGTAGTCGCGGAAACTATCGACACTTCCCCGATCGAAGCCCGCCCAAAACGCTGGCTCGCTGAGTGCGACGCAGCCCATTTTTGCCAGGGTTTCATAATCGTCCGTCGTACGGGAAACCATGTGGATATGTGGATCGACGTAATACATTCTGTAATTCCAAACTGGCGGTAAACGAGATTGGCACCTGGGCGCGGTAGCCAACAGTTTAGATGCTGAACTTAGATGCCAAACTGCTGACGCCACTTTTCATCGAATTCGCGACTGAAAAGTAGCTGGACCCGCGCTGCTTTTTCCGGTTCGTCGTCGTCCAGAATTTGGCAACCCTTCTTCAACAACGACATTTGTCGCTGATCGAGTTCGCCAGCGCCTGCTTGATCCAAGCGATCGTAAAAGGCTGCGATCTCGAGAATCTTTGCGCGCGTCTGCAGAAACTCTTGAGAGAGAACTTCTTTAGCGGACCGAGACATGCTGCCTTCCTGCTACTTTGCTGGTTCTAAACGCCCCACTTCGCAATTGTCTGCTAGATGGTGAGGCAGAGCAAGTCGGCAACAACTTGAACCAAGAGTTTCAGTACCAGCTCGAAGCACCCGCCAGTGAATCCATAGCTCTACCCAAGTCGCTAAGCCATCACGCTGGTATTTTTTGAATCGCTGGCATTCTTTTGCATGGCAGGATCCATTTCGTCGAAGATCTCTCCGGCTCCATCGTAGAAGACGCGGCCGATCAACAGGTCGGTCAAGTTACCCCGGAACTGAGGATTGTCGCGCATGAAGCCTCCAAAGCTGAAATCCTTCGTGTAGAAGGCGTCTACCAACTTGCGAATCCACTTAGAACCGCCTTTAAAATCCTCGCACCACTTACCTAGCTGGGCTGCCGAAAGATCGTTGCGCTGGAAGCCTTCGATCACCGCATCAGCGGCCCGCTCGCCCATTACGAGCGCGAAGTACACGCCCGAAGAATAGATGGGATCGATAAAGCCAAACGCATCACCGATCAGCACCCAGCCTTCACCGGTATGCTGCTTGGTCCAATAGGAATATTCTTTCGCCACATGTAGCTTGCCCACACGCTCGGCCCCAGTCAAGCGACTTTGGAGTCCGGGGCAGCGATCCAGTTCGAGCTGGTATCGCGCTTCGGTATCCAGACCGGTTTTCAGCATGTACTGGTTGTCGCCCACGCAGCCGATGCTGGTGATGTCATTGCTCAGCGGGATGACCCAAAACCAGCTATCTTTCTCGTCGGTGTGCATGATGATGGTCGCGCCCGCGTTGTCCCCTGAGTCGCGAGCGGCGTTCTTAAAATAACCCCAGATGGCAGCTTTTTTCAAGTCGGGAATGTCTTCACGCAGGCCGAACTTGTTGGCGATCAGCGACGATTGGCCCGAACCGTCCATGACAACTCGCGCAGAAATTTCCCGAGTTTCCCCCTCCTGAGTCCGCAATTTAACGCCCCGCATGCTGCCATCTTCGTTCAGCAGAATGTCCAAAACGCGAGTCTGGTCGTAACAGTCGGCACCCAGTTCGCCAGCTCGATCGAAAAGCATCTTGTCAAAATCGGCGCGCTCCACCTGCCAAGTCGTGCTCGATTCGCGGGGATCGTGATCGGAAAAGTAGAACGGATCGGATTCTTTGCCCGAAGCGGTCACGAACTGCACGCTCTTTTTTGGGGTGAATTTGCTGGCCTTCATGCGGTCGATCAAGCCCAACCGCTGTAGTGGCCAATAGCACTCGGGCATAAGCGATTCACCCACATGGAAGCGCGGGATGCTCTCTCGCTCCAGCAACAGGGTTTTCTGACCCGCTTCGGCTACCAGGGCAGCCGCTGTGCAACCCGCCGGACCACCGCCGATAACCACTACGTCGTAAGCGTCGCGCATGAAAGTTCCCTTCAATCGAATACCAGCAATCTCGAACCGCTATTGTAACTCGGGCCCATCATTATTGCATGCGTGGCAAGTCCTGTCGCACCCCCTGCCGTGAGTATTTTCTGGCGAATTGCTGCCGCTAGCTATGCAACAGGCATTGACCCCTGTTCCCCGTACTTCCTACTCTTCGCCGGCCGGCAGTGCTTCTAGGCTACCGGTGTCGAAGTCGGTTCGTTCGCGGGCGCAAGAACACTTTTTCGGCCAGCAATTTTTGAATGCACTCCAGCAGCTCCTTGTCGGCGCTGGCGATTTGCCATGTGCAGTAATTGACTTGAATCCATGACCACCCACTCACAGCCAATCCATCGCACGATCGCCGTTTGCGGCGATGGTCGACTGTCCGCAGCCGACCTGCGGGAGGCCGCGCGAGGCGCCAACCGAGCTTCCAACGACTCACCGTCCCCGCCCTGCGTGGCGGGCAGGAACTGGGCGAGTCACGTTCGACAGGGATTGATCTTGGTTGCATTGACGATTGCAGTTGGATTGAGCAACGGTTGCTCGTCCCAGCGCTTCTTGATACGCCGCGACACGCCGGCAAATCCGCTGGCGTTATCCCTCCAGATCACCAGCAACAAGGGACCGCAGATCAGTCAGCGAACGACGAACGTCCTGCGTCGTTTCGCGCTTTCGGAAGTGTACGCTCGCGACCCAGCGGAATGCTTGGTACAACTGCAGACGCTGCTTGAATCCGAGGTCGACGGCGAGCTGGTGTACAGTATTGCGGAGCTGGCTTACATCCTCGGAAAACGTGCCGAAAATAAAGGCGACCAATCGCTGGCTTTGGACATGTACGGGGTGTCGGTGAGCAATGCTTACATGTATCTGTTCTCCGTCGAGTTTGATCTGGTCCGCAATCCCTATGATCCGCAGTTTCGCGGTGCCTGCGATTTATACAACGAGTCGCTCGAGTCGACACTGCGGCTGGTCAGTGCACGCGGCCAACTGCATCCGGGCCGAAGCTACAAGGTGACGACGGGCAAACAGACTTATGAAGTCGCCACCGTGACACGCGGCAATTGGAACAACGAAGATTTCGAGCGATTTGAATTTGTCAGTGATTTTAAGCTCGACGGCTTACCTTCATCGGGTCTCACCTATGGCCTAGGTGTGCCGCTGATCGCTGTCCGGAAGAAGGGCGATCCGAGCGATCCGCGGGAGAAGTTTTACCCCGATGGACTGAGCTTCCCCGTGACGGCACTGCTGCGCGTCGTCAAGCCGGGAAGTATGCCCGGGGCGGGTGCGATGCACAGGCACCATTGCGTGCTGGAACTGCACGATCCATTGGCCGCTTGCGATCTGACCCTGGCCGGTAGAGTCGTACCACTGCAAACGGACTTGAGCACATCGCTGGCCTACTTCCTCGACAGTCCGCAATTTCGGCAGAAAGATTCCGCCACGCAGGGACTGCTCAATCCTCAAAAAACCGAACAGCATCGCGGCATCTACATGCTTGAGCCCTTCGACCCAACCCGCATACCGGTCGTCATGGTGCATGGGCTGTGGTCAAGTCCGGTGACATGGATGCCAATGTTCAACGATCTGCGGAGTTTTCCGGAGCTGCGGAAGAACTATCAATTTTGGTTTTATCAGTATCCAACCGGTCAGCCGTTTTGGTTAAGCGCGACGCAAATGCGAGAAGACCTCGACGAGATGCGTCGCAAACTGGACCCCGAACATCGATTCCAAGCGCTAGACCAGACCGTACTGGTGGGACACAGCATGGGTGGCCTGGTGAGTCGCATGCAGACGATTGACAGCCGCGATCAGTTTTGGCAAATACTTAGCGACGAGCCCTTTGAAGAATTGCAGGGTGAACCCGAAGATCTCACCAAGCTTCGCAAGGCAGCTTTCTTCACCGCCAACAAAGACATTCGGCGTGTCGTGACCATCGGCACGCCACATCACGGCAGCAGTTACGCGAACAATACGACTCGCTGGCTCGGCAGCAAGCTGATCACACTGCCGACGATGATGGTGGCGACAGGGCAGAACTTGGTGAACAAAAATCCTGGAGTATTTCGTAACGCAGATTTGCTGATTAACAATACGAGCATCGATTCGCTCAGTCCCGAATCGCCCGTTTTCCCAGCCATGCTCCGCGCGCCTCGCGCATCCTGGATCACCTACCACAATATCGTTGGACTGGTCCCCACCAAAAAATGGTTTGGCGGTGAGGCCCAAGCTCGAGACGACGGAATCGTTGAATACGAAAGTGCGCACGCGGACGATGCGATAAGCGAAGTCATCGTTGCCTCGGAGCATCAAACGATTCACCGCAATCCCAAAGCCATTCTGGAGGTCCGCCGCATCTTGCAAGATCACCTCGAGCAAGTACGTAGCGAGTATTCTGCCGCTCAGCGGATCGTACAGCTCGATGGACAAAAACCGGCTGGACCTGTGCGGCCTGCCAGCCCGCCGCTAAGCACCCCAGCCAAGTTGATATCCAGTGGCGCAGGGGCCGCCCCGCCCCCAGCGGCTGTGAAGGCCAGGAACTAACTCTGGGAATTTACACCGGCCTGGGCATCCACGGCGATAGTCCTTGTTAAACTTGGAGTGCGTGCACTTCGTACACTTTCCTATCGCAGCCCGTCCTTTCGGGCCATCTCTGGCTCTCGCAATCCACGCTATGGACAAGTCAAGCATCGGACCGTTCTCGCTCGACGCACCTCTGTCCAAGCAGAAGAGCACGGGTCAGGTCTTTCGGGGGCTTCACAAGGAGCAGCGCAAATTGGCCGCGCTGCGCGTCTTCCCCATCCCGCTGGGGATGACACCGGAGAGTCGCAAAGCGTTTGCCAGCCAGCTTGAGCAATTGAAGCAGCTCCGGCATCGCGGCATCGTGCGTTGTTATGGAGGGGGCTTCGATACGCGCAGGGCCTACTTGGCCCACGAACTGATCGATGGCGAATCGCTCAGCAGCGTGTTGGTTCGCAGAGATCGTCTGCCTTGGGAGACCGCTGCCGAGATCAGCCAGCAATTGGCTGAAGCCCTTCAGTATGCCCATCAAATGGGCTGGATCCATGGCCGCCTCAGGCCCAGCAAGATTTTGCTGGCCAGCGATGGTGCGGCCAAAATTGGCGATTGGCGGCGCTCCGCTATAACCTCGATGATCGGTGACGGCCCACCTACGCAGTCCCAATTGCAATTCACTGCACCGGAGATCCTGGCAGGTGGCAAACCCGATGAAAAATCGGACCTCTATTCGCTCGGGGCCGTGACTGTCGCGCTATTGACGGGCAAACCCCCCTTCGAAGCAGCCTCTTCGGATCAGCTCATCGAGAAGATTATGCACGAGCCGCTCACGCCGGTAAGCTCGCAGGTGCTCGATTGCCCGGTTTGGCTCAATGCGGTCATCGAGCAGTTGCTCGCCAAGGATCCAAAGCAGCGTCCGTACAGCGCGACTGCTTTGCAATTGGCCTTCAAAGAAGCTCAGCGCCGCCAGAATGAAGGCGTCGGCGTGCTGCAACACGTCACGTCAGGTTTCAGTCCGCTACAGCTCAAAGGCGACCGCGAGGAAGCCGAAAAAGTACTGGGTATTAAGCGCAAGAAAAAGCGTAAGTCCGAGGACATCGCTTTTTTTGAAAGGCCCTGGGTGCTCGTGTCAGCCCTGGTGGCTGCAGTGAGTTTAGCCGTCTGGTTCATGCTGCCGCTGAGCGAAAGCACGCTACAGCGCCGCGCGGCCGCCCTACTGCCGCCCAACAGCCTGGAGTGGATGGACTGGAACCAGGCCAGAGACAGCTATTTGTTGAGTCTTCTCGAGCGATTTCCCGAAGGCAAACACGCCGAATGGGCCGGCGAGCAAGTCAACTGGGTCCAAGCGCGCGAAGCCGAAAGGCGTTTAGAACGCGATGAGCGTCTGGGACGCAGAGACAATTGGACACCCGCTCAGATTCAATACTCCGAAGCGCGAGAATACGAACGCTTCGGAGACTTGGCGACCGCTTTGGATAAATTCCGCGCTATCGCTAGTCTGTTTCGCAATAATCCTGCCAACCGCCCAATCGTTTACCTGGCTCTGGAAGGTGTGGCGCGCATCAAACAAAAAGGCTTGGGGCCTAACCAGTTGCAAATGCTCCTGCGACAGAAAATGTCCCAGGCAGCCACCGCCTATGACCGTGCTCGAATTACGGAAGCCAAGCTCATCTGGGAGTCGATCATTGAACTTTACGCGGGCAACCAAGAAGTGGCACCCATGGTTGTCGAGGCGCAAACGCGGCTGGACGAAATCAGCAAACGAAAATAACCCAGCCTCGCATAACCCAGGCTCACATAACCCAGCCTCACATAACCCAGCCTCGCGCTTTCAAACTGGGCCCCTGGCATCGCTACTCTACTTTCTTAGCTTCCAGCGAAGATGTCATCTGCGTCACGGTTTGGAAGCGCTTCGCGATGGCTTCGAATGACAGTGGCGTTACCGTCGGCGTGCCGATTATGTCCGTACGAAGGATATCGTCCGAACGTCCGACATCCGAATTGGCTTCGTACTGCACAATGTAGGCGCCGACCTGCAAGTAGTTCTCTTGATAAACCGGGGGCCAAAATTCTTCGCTGCGATTGGCCAAGGTTCTGGCAAGCAGGCGAGTAGCGCGACCGCTGAATCCGCTTAAAACCATCTCCAATCGTCCCAACGACTCTCGATAAACGTAGAACACCAAGGCCGTATCCTGGCCGCCCGCGTAGGCCCACGTGCCATCGGCCTGCTCGTAATAGATACCCGGCTCTTTGGCCTCTTGTTTCTTGCTCAAACGCATACCCGCCGAAGCGCTGGGTATTTGGGGATCATGGTCGCGGTAGCGCAAGAAAAACGGACAGGATCTCTGCGAAGCGTCCTCGACATCGTCCTGAGATTCGAAAGGCGTAGCTTGGAAAGTTTCGGCCACGACCATCTCGACGACGGGATTGCTCTTGACGCTACCCAAACAAATCAACGCCTTGTCGCCTGCGTTCGAAGAGAATGCTTCGTAAACTTTGGTCGATCGCCCTATGGCCTCCTCGGCGTCCACATTGCCGGGACTCCACACCAACGTCTGTCTTAGTAGTTCTGGGTGGGTAGGTATCTCTCGCGTTTCCGACTGAGCCAGTTTGTCGGTTCCACCTAGGGTGGTCACTCCATTGAGCACCTCTCCCATCAGCACTGCGTCCGAAGCGACCACCCAGGCCGTTTCAGCAGCCACGTCCGCATCCGGTCGGCGCACACCGATGCAAATTTCGAGCTTGCGACGACGCGCAACCACCTCCCAAAAATGCTCCGGCTTCACCGCAAAAAGCGCTCCAGGCAACTCGTCCGCCGAAGCATGTCCATGCTCGACCAAGTAATCGCACAGCCGCGAAAGGGCTTCGAGCGGGATATACTTCGCTTCGTTTTTTAGCAGCGAAGCGACTTGATGCCGGTCCAGCCCCGTGTATTCGACAATGGCCTTGATCGTACCCGGACGCTTGCGGCGATCAGGTGTGTGTCCCAATAGTTCAGCTAATCTAAATTCGTATCGCATTGGATGCGTCTTTATCCTCGGTAAGGAAACTCAAGCACTTTTCACCAAATGGCAAACATCTGGCTATCCGCGTTAATGTTAGAATAGGCACCCTTGCTTGTGAAAGCTAGTACTGCGCGCTCAACATTCTAGAAAAAACGTGTGACTCGTGAGCGAACCGCCGATTGGATTTCTACTCTTCGTAGCTGGAGTCGCCAGACTTCAGTCCGCACCGAAGCAGGCACGCTCCGTGGAACGCGGCCCACTAAAGCCAACGATTTAGAAAACTCGATTGCTTGGCGGGGAGCTTGTCTCCCCCCAAGCACGCTTTGGCGTCCTCAGAGGTGCTACTAAGCCCCCAGCGTTCGCGCCAGTACAGTTTTTGCCTCCGAAGCAACCGTCGTTCCCTCCACAATCGTGCGTCCGCCACGGAAGATGGTGAGCGTATAGTCGCCCAGAGCCGCTCGCACGAAAAACGCATTGAGCTGAACGGATCCCAACAGGCTCAGCTTTTGAGCGATGTGCTCGAGCGTCGCCGTTTGAAGTCCAGGCGGCATGATCTGCACAGCGTTTTTACCGCACAAGATCGATGTTTCGGTCCGTATTTGGCCAGACAAGAACGGAAAGTTGCCCGCTCCACAAGCCTCGCAGGCTGGGCTCTTGCCCAGCGCGATCAAGCGGCAATCGCTATGCCAGCTATCGATGACAAGCAATTTGCGATTAACAGCCGCGCGGTTACCACTAAGGATCTTGAGCGCCTCTGCAGCCTGCCAGCAAGCGATCAGGCCCACCGCAGGTCCCAAGACTCCCGCCGAGTCGCAGGTTTCCAGGGCTTCGCGCGGAGGCAGATCGGGTACCAAGCAGCGAAAACAAGCTGTTTCTCCCGGGAGAATACTCAACACTTGTCCGCTCGATCCCAAGCAGCCTCCATGCACCCACGGGACGCCGCGCTTCACGCAGAAGTCGTTGATCAAGAAACGCGTCTCGAAGTTGTCGGTTCCGTCCATCACCAAATCGCAGCCGTCGGCAACCCGTTCCATATTTTCATAGGACAGATCCTCAACGACTACCTCCAAATCGATTTGGCTGTTGATTTGCGACAGGGCCGTCGCCGCCGCCACGGCCTTGGGCCTGGATTGCCGCGCATCTTCTTCGGTAAACAATGCCTGACGCTGGAGGTTGCTGAACTCGACCCAGTCGCGGTCCAGCAGACGCAACCTACCCACACCGGCTCGTGCCAACCGCTCGGCAATCATCGATCCCAACGCTCCGCATCCACAGATCAATACCGTCGATGCGCCCAGCCGCTGTTGCCCTTCGACGCCGATGGCTGCAAATCGCTCCTGCCGAGAATAGCGCGTCTGAGAGGGTTCGTTCACTGGGTCGCTTTTCACTGGGTCGCCTTTCACGTTGGTTTCTTCATCGCCGCGGGTTGGGCGATCAGCGACTCATTGCAGCCGATGTTTAGATAGCAATCGTCGATTTCCCATTGAATCCATTCGCCCAGCTCGGCTATTGTCAGACCGGCCAAGGGATTAGCAGAAATTACTAGGAAAGACGCAACATGCGGACCAGTATAATCGTTCCGATCTACAACGAAGTTGAAAACGTAAAACCGTTGATCGAGCGCGTGTCTGCTGTCATGGATACACTCGAGGGCTCCAGCGAGCTTGTGCTGGTCGACGATGGTTCGCAGGATGGCACCAGTCAACTTCTGGATCTATTGGCCGCGACCGATGATCGCCTAGTTGTTGTCCACTTTCGTAGAAACTACGGTCAAACTGCGGCCATGCAAGCCGGTATCGAGCAGGCCCAGGGCGAGTTGCTGGTCATGCTCGACGGCGACTTACAAAATGAACCCAATGACATTCCCAACATGCTCCAGCAGCTCGACGCCGGTTACGACCTAGTCCACGGTTGGCGCAAGAATCGGCAGGATGCGCTCTTCACTCGCAAGTTACCCAGCCGCATGGCCAACTGGTTGATCTCCAAAGTCACACGATTTCCGATTCACGATTTGGGATGCACGCTGAAGGTCATGCGTCGCGAAATCGCCGAAGAGCTCGAACTGTATGGTGAGATGCACCGTTTCATTCCGATCCTCGCGCACTGGCGAGGCGCTCGCTGCCTAGAGATGGTCACCACACATCATGCGCGTCAGTTTGGCAAGACCAAGTACGGACTGGGCCGCACTCTACGCGTCATCTTGGATCTGCTGACCGTCAAGTACATGCTCGACTACTACACCAGCCCCATGAAATTGTTTGGTCGCATCGGTTTGGCGTTCTTCGCCGCCGGCGCGTCGATGCTCCTCGGGACCGTCGCCATGAAACTTCTGTTCGCCGCAGACATGACCGGCAATCCACTTTTAATCCTAGGTGCCCTGCTGTGCATCGTCAGCGTGCAACTATTTAGTGTGGGGCTGCTCGGTGAAGCCCACACTCGCGTCTATTATCGCATGCACGAGCGACGTCCCTTCGCTATCCGTAGCGTGGTCTCAAGCAGTATCGCACCCACAACGATAGCGATCCCGATGCAAAAAGTTGCCTAACATCGCTCTTCTTTTTCGCGGCGATGACGCAATCTCCGCACCCCAGAACCCTAGAATTCTTGCTCCCTTCTTCTCCGGCACTCCCTAGTATCTATCGTACCGTCCGCTTTAACAATTAGAGTTGACGCTGCTGGGAGCTGGTTGCAACGGATTCTGGCACAGCTATGCAGGTCGTAAATGCTCCCAAGAGAATCGTATCTCGCGGAGAAGCATGACCGTG
>JBGSJL010000188.1:0-53948 GCA_041741955.1 Pirellulaceae bacterium
GGGACAAGCCCCAAAGCGGACAGGAAATGCAAATAGCAACCGGGTTTCTGGGCAACCGAAAAATAGGCTGACAAACAATTGATTGCATATTGATCCTGCGAAATCCCACTGGCAAAAACCTGTGTAATACGAAAACACCGTGAACGGTTACCATTTCTCCGAGTACATTTGAATCAATTCCCGTAAATGGCCAATCGTTGCCATGCTGAACGCAATCGAAGAAAATCCCGGCAGGCCCGCGCCCAGCAAATTGACGTCGCGGCTGGCGCTCGCGCTGTCCACCCTGGTCGTCGGCCTGGGATTGCTGATATTCAGTCCCAACTATCGCTGGGCTGCCGATAAAGGCGAGAGTCCCTACGGCTCGGATTTTCTGCAGGACTGGACTGCGGGCAGAATGATCTTGGCCGGACAGGCCGCCGAACTTTACAATGCGCCGCAGTTCGACCGCTGGCAGCACGATCCCCAACAGATCGGGTTCACCTGGAATCCGAATTCCTACTATCCCAGCGTCTACCCTCCGCCCTACTACCTACTCGTCAGCCCCATGGCATGGCTCTACTATCGCTGGGCCGCTGTCCTGTGGTTGGCACTGATGTGCGCAGCCTACTTTGCGGCCGGGACAATATGCGAATTGGGACTCGCCCACTACGAAACTCGCAAGACACCGCTGGACCCGCACCAGCCGACAGGCATGAACTGGTTTTGGCCGGCCATGCTGTTGTTTCCGGCATCGCTACTTTGCTTCAGCATGGGACAAAAGGGAACGCTGTGGCTGCTACTGTGGGCGGGTACTTGGTATTGGCATCACCAGGGAAAACCATTTGTCGCGGGATTGATCTTTGGAATACTGTCGATCAAGCCCACGCTGTTCTTCCTGCTGCCCCTGATCATGTTATGGAATGGCCAGTGGAAATTCTTGAGTGGAGCGAGCATTTCGTTCGCAGGTATCTGGCTGGCAGCGGCGCTGTTGTTACCAAGCCATGTGTGGAGCGAATTTCTGCAAGTCGCGCGCGGGGCCGGCGATTACCATCAACATGCCGGTTACCAACTCCATTGGTCCAGCAATCTTGCGTCTTATGTGAGCGTCGTCCAGCACCGGCTGCCGCCGGTCGTTACTTGGCTCATTCTAGCAACGCTCGTCGGTTACGTCCTTTTAAAGACGTTTGGCATCTCCAAGTTCAACCTGAACAATGCATTGCACCTGGGATCGGCACTGCTGGCGACAAGCCTGCTCAGTCCACATTTTTACAGCTATGACTTGGTCGTTTTGCTCCTGCCTCTGTGGGCGCTTTGGAATTCGCAACGCCAGCTGGCGGTGGTAGGTTTGTGCAGTTTATGGCTGGGGATGATGGCCAGTCCCGTGGTGCAGCAGACCCTAGGCATCCCGCTCATGCCCCTAATGTTGCTAGCGCTGCTGGCCTTTTGGAATCGCTTTTCCGAGCTACCAAGAACTCAAGAACCTCACAAACATGGAAGCTACGGTTAGTGCCTCACTTAAGTTGAAAGAGGATAGGATGCTCGATTAACCGCGTGGGCATCGCAATTTCATAGACCCCCAAAGGAGAGATAGGGCGATGGCTGTTGAAACCAAGACTACACCAATAGGCCAGCGGCAGAATGTTTTTCACCAGCGGCAATTCCGGCAAGAGCTATCGCGTTTCGCTACGCGGCACGGAACTGGAGCAATCCTATTGCTCTTGCCCCGACTTTCGCACCAATCGGCTGGGCACCTGAAAGCATATTTTGCATACGTCGGCGAAAGTCACCAAGCGTTTTCCCGACGCGACCCTAAGCCGTGCCTATTGCAACCCGAGGTTCCTGCACCGGTCGACGAGAGTCAGCGCCCACGGGTCGAAGCGGAGACGCAGAACCTGATCGCGCGACGCGATCGTGTTTCCTCAGCGGGTGGCGAATTGCTGGGTGCAGCGCTTAAATTGGTCGGCGAATTGGTGGCCGGTTCGGGTCCAGCCCCTGCGGCTGAGGTGGTCAGCCAACTGACAGAAAGTTTATCGCAGTGTGTCGAGCGAGACGCTTCTGGGAGACCCGAATTACGCATCCATCTAGCGGACGACCAAGCCCTGCGCGGTCTCGCCGAAACGCTTGCAAGATTACTTGTGCCACCGAGCTAGGGTGCGACGACTTTTGCAGTAGGCTTGTGATCTCGCAGCCAAGCTGCGAGTTTCTCGGGCTCGAAGCCGCGTGGGCCTTGACCGCTGTCCCAAGCCACAGCTCCGTTTTGGTCGATGACTACCAAGCGGTTGGGCCAGCCTCCGTATTGGTCCAACGTGGTATTCTGCGTGTCGTCGATCAGCATCGGAAACGGTACCTTCAATAGCGAATCACAGTTCTGAGCGTTTGCTCTTCGCTGCTCCGGCGTGCTGGTTTGCTCAAACTTTTTCAGCACCATTTTTTTGCTGGATGAGTCCTCTAGGCCTTGGTCGCTTTCGGGAACGAGAATCGTCGATTCGGGATGGGCTTCGCGAATGTAGATCATCAGAAACTCGGCCTGGTTCGAGAATCGCTGCGAAATCTCGATGACTTGACTCAATTTCTCGCGAAAGGGACTGCAGGTAATACTACCGAAAACAAGGACCACGGGCTTCTGCGATTTGAATTGTGAGAGCGAAATTGTTTGAGCTCCATCTGCGGTGCGCAGCGAAAAATCGGGCGCTGCATCGCCGACTTTCAACTTCGCGGGGACTAGCTCCTGCATCGCGGGTGGCGCGTAATACTCTCCGTTGGGTTTCGTGCGGCCCTGGGCTGGCGTTCGCGAGGCGGCTGTGTTTAGCTTGCCGACCTCCAACTCAGCCTGACTTAGCGCACCATCGTGGTCCGTGTCCATCGATTTGAATTGAGGACGGAATCGCTCCGGCATCTCGTCCTCAGTCACTTTTCCATCGCCATTGTGATCCAGACGCTTCATGCGATCTTGCTGGGCATAGACCGATATCGATGTGCACAGACATAGCGTAGATGCGGCTAGCACTACAACGCTTGGCAGAAAAATTCTTGGTGACCAATGCATGTGTTCGCACTCCCGTATGCCCGTATGGATGCCGTAGGTTAAGACATTCGCTATTTGTCCCACTGCCATGATAGACCACAACGCTCTGCGTGATCGCCTTTAGATTTAGATAACGACGGGCTTTCCGCAAATTCGACGGACGACGACCCATTGTCCGCAGTGCATCAGCCAGTGCTCTCCGGTCATGCGGAGCATGTCACCCTTGGTCGGCGCATAGTCGACTCCGGTTTCTTCGTCGAGTTGCTGTGGGTTCATGGTCGCGAGAATGGCCAGTGTGCCTGCTCGCTGGGCTTGGTAGGTTGCCATCAATTCGTCCTTGGTGGCAAAACTAGACGGTTCGGTGGAACTCGCCGTCTCGCGCGTGTACTGGCTAGCGAAGCCGTCAGGCAATGCGGGCATAATATCGGCCGCAATGGAAGACATCATTTTATTCTCCGAGCAAATCAAATGGCCGATCTGCCAATTCAAGTGATCGCATTGAGCGTGAGGCCGCTGCAACAGCTCTTGATCGGTTAGATCGCCCAAGTAGGCCATGCTGACCATCTCGGCTGTGGCTAAACTTCCCTTAATCGCGCCGATCGCATCCATAAGAATCTCCAATTCGATAGAAAATTAAGCTTGGCAGACTGGTTGCCTGTAAATCTAGACACAGCCTGATTCTGAACCACAGAGATTCTAAAGACTTTTGTGCGGTCATGTGATTTGCAAATACTTCCATTGAGCCGATCTTGTGGAAAAACTTAAAAGCCTTAGTATTTCTGGTCGGCGGGGGCACTTTAGCGTCGATTTTCTTTTGTTTTCGATTGATGAAGGGTTCCAGACCAATATCAGTTGAATGCACGCGTGATCAGACCTTTACCCGAAGGAAGCCATGAATTCTTCAATTGCTGAACGCCAGTACCAAGCCGCCTCTTGTCTCCAGTCGTTGGATTGTGAAATCCGCCGACATCTAAACTTTACGCTCGCCCACTACGACCAGGGTGCTACACCGCGCTACCTTTATCGCGCGTTGGCCATTGCGGTGCGCGATCGCTTGGTCGACCAGTGGCGGACGACAGAAGTCCGCGTCAAGCAGAATGCTTCCAAAAAGGTGTGCTACCTTTCGCTCGAGTTCCTGATCGGTCGCTCCCTATCTAATGCTGTCTTTAACCTCGACTTGTTGGACTCAGCCAAAGAGGCACTGCATGAGTACGGTGTTTGTTTAGAAGAGATTGCCGAACAAGAGCTCGACGCGGGGCTCGGTAACGGTGGCCTAGGTCGCTTGGCAGCCTGCTTCTTGGACAGTTGCGCCAATCTAGGCTTGCCCGTTGTCGGCTATGGCATTCGCTACGAATATGGCATGTTCCACCAGCGGATCGAGAACGGTCGCCAAGTCGAGGAACCCGATCACTGGCTACTCAATGGCAACCCATGGGAAATCGAGCGCTCCGAAGATGCGCGACGCGTCCGTTTCTATGGGCGTTCGGAGCTCTACTATGACGAAAAGGGCGTTCATCATTGCCGCTGGGTGGACACGCACGACGTGTTGGCTGTACCGTACGACATGCCCATTCCAGGCTTTCAGAACGAGACGGTCAACACGCTGCGATTGTGGAAAGCTACGGCTACGGATGCATTTGATTTGGACGAATTCAACGCCGGTGGCTACTCGGAGTCGGTGGCTGCCAAGAACATGGCGGAGCAGATCACCATGGTGCTCTACCCCAACGACTCGAGCGAGAACGGCAAAGAGCTACGATTGAAGCAGCAGTACTTCTTGGTTTCTGCCAGTTTGCAGGATGTGCTCGCCGACTGGATCAAGCAATACGGAGAGGACTTCAGCAAGTTCGGTGAATCGAATTGTTTCCAGCTCAATGACACGCATCCTGCTTGTGCGGTGCCCGAGTTGATGCGCGTGCTGATGGACGAGCACGGGCTGAGTTGGGATCAAGCTTGGAAGATCACCTCGCAGTGCATGGCTTACACCAACCACACACTCCTGCCCGAAGCGCTAGAGCGCTGGAGCGTGTCATTGTTTAGTCGTCTCCTGCCGCGATTGACAGAAATTATATTTGAAATCAATCGGCGTTTCTTGAAGCAGGTCGAGGCCCAATGGCCCGGTGACAACGAGATGCGTCGCCGCCTGTCCATTGTGGAAGAGAGCGATAACCCACACTTCCGAATGGCCTACTTGGCCATCGTCGGTAGTTTCTCTGTCAACGGTGTGGCGCAGCTTCACACCGATCTGTTGAAGAGCGGTTTGTTCTCGGACTTTTACACGCTGTGGCCTAAGAAATTCAACAACAAAACCAACGGTGTGACGCAGCGCCGCTGGCTGGCTCACTGCAATCCTGGTTTGCGCACCCTGATCGACGAATCCATTGGCGATTCCTGGCAAGCCGATTTGAGCAACATTGACAAACTGCTGCCGCTGGCAAACGATGCTGCGTTTCGCGGAAAGTGGCAAGCGGTCAAGTTAGAGAACAAACGCCGGCTGTCCGAATATGTACTCAAGTATACGGGCGTCGAGTTTGGCGTCGACGCGATTTTCGATGTCCAAGTCAAGCGTATTCACGAGTACAAGCGGCAATTGCTGAACGTGCTGCACGTCATGCACCTTTATGACCGCATCTGCCGCGGAGACTCCCAAGGCATGGTGCCCCGTTGCGTTTTAATTGGCGGCAAAGCAGCACCCGGATATCACATAGCCAAGCTGATTGTCAAGCTCGTCAACAACGTCGCCGTCACGGTCAACAGCGACGCGCGGACCAAAGGATTGTTGCGATTGGCCTTCCTACCCAACTACCGAGTCTCTGCCATGGAGATGATTTGTCCGGGTACCGATCTATCCGAGCAAATTTCGACGGCTGGTAAGGAAGCATCGGGTACCGGCAATATGAAGTTCATGATGAATGGTGCATTGACGATCGGTACTCTGGACGGTGCCAATATAGAGATCCGCGAAAAGGCCGGTGCTGAGAACTTCTTCCTGTTTGGATTGAACGCAGAGGAAGTCCAAGAGATGCGTGCTGGCTACGATCCGAACCAGATCATTGCCGACGACAAAGACATTCGCCGGGTGATGGAATTGTTCGAAGGTGCTAGGTTCAATGCTGCCGAACCTGGAATTTTCGACGTATTGATTGCCGGTTTGCGGAATTCGCACGACCAGTGGCTAACCATGGCTGACTTCCGCAGTTATATCGACGCACAGCAAGCGGTCAACGAAGCCTACAAGGACCAGAAAAACTGGAATCGCATGAGCATTGTCAACTCGGCAACGAGCGGTTGGTTTTCGAGCGATCGAACCATCGGTCAGTACGCCAAAGAGATTTGGAATGTCAGTTCGGTTCGCCAAGCTTAATCCCACAGGCACCATTGAAGGAAGCTTGCGTTGAGTCGATTTGATCGTGCGTCTGGTGTGCTGTTGCACATTACGAGCTTGCCCAGCGAGTTCGGCTTGGGAGACTTGGGAAGTAACGCGTACCGCTTCGTGGATTTTTTGGCTGCGTCGGGGCAGCGCATTTGGCAGATTCTTCCACTTGGGCCAACCACACTGGGCGACTCACCCTACAGTTGCTACTCGGTTTTCGCAGGTAACCCGTTGCTGGTTTGCCCGCGGTTATTGGTACGGGACGGTTTGTTAAGCGACCACGATCTTGAACCGTTCCTGGATCGAGTGCTCGATCCTCGGCAAGCCGACTATGCGGCGGTGCGATTGTGCAAAACGCAATTGCTGGACGCAGCCTTCGCGAATTTCCTGCAGCGTTCCGCTTGTGAACAGTTCGACGCATTCGAATCGTTTTGCACTCAGCAGCGATGGTGGCTCAACGACTTTGCCTTGTTTAGCGCTCTAATGAAGCACTTCAACACGGCAGATTGGTCGAGTTGGGAAACAGGGCTGGTCCGACGAACTCCCGATGCAATGGCCCTATGGCGTGAGAAGTTGGCCAAGCAAATTGAATACGAGCAATTCGTTCAATATGTTTTCCATCAGCAGTGGTATGCACTGAAGAATTATGCCCGCAAGCAGGGGCTCAAGCTATTCGGTGACATGCCGATTTTTGTGGCGCATGGTAGTGCGGATGTTTGGTCCCATCAGCAGCTCTTTTGGCTCCAGCCCAGCGGTGCGGCCAAGTTTGTGGCCGGTGTGCCGCCGGACTACTTCAGCCTGACGGGTCAATTGTGGGGCAATCCGCTCTACAACTGGGATGCGTTGGCCGCCAGCAATTACCGTTGGTGGACACAGCGATTTCGCAATGCCTTCGAGCTCTACGACTTGTTGCGTATCGATCACTTCCGCGCGTTTGAAGCGTACTGGGAAGTCCCCGCTACGGCCAAGACAGCCATTACGGGTCGTTGGGCTCCTGGACCAGGAGCTGCACCGTTCCTGGCTGCGCAGAAAGAGCTAGGCGACCTGCCGATCGTCGCTGAAGATTTGGGCTTGATTACCGCAGCGGTTCACGAATTGCGAGACGAACTCGATTATCCGGGTATGCGCGTGTTGCAGTTCGGTTTTGACGATGATAACGATACGTTCCATCGGCCGGAAAGTTTTCCTCTGCATAGTGCCGCCTATACGGGCACGCACGACAACAGCACACTGTTGGGCTGGTATGCGGGTCGAAAAAAAAACAGAGACACAGATATTCTCGAGCGCTATCTTCAGGATCCCGAGACCAGTGGTATCCCGGTGCATTGGCAACTAATTTCGATGGTGCTACGCGCGCGATCGGATTTGGCCATTGTACCGCTACAAGACATACTGGGTTTGGACGACTCCGCCCGCATGAATATTCCTGGAACGGCGGACGGAAATTGGCGTTGGAGATTTTCTGCTGAGGATCTGACCGACGACATTATTGACCGCCTGCGAGTCATTTCGTTGGCAGGCGACCGCTAAATTGGACAGTGCATTTCCCATACAACTTCCGCAAGTACTACAGTCAAGTCTGTGCGCGACATGCAAGGAGCGTAGGATTGTTGTGAGTGGCACCGGATCGGTGTTTTTAATGTGCCAGCGTGGGCTAAGCAGCGACCAATGGCCCAAATATCCGCCTCAACCCGTCAGCAACTGTCCCTACTTTTTCCAAGCGGACTCTTCCCAGGAGCGACCGCAGCAGTGAAGATGGTGGGATGAAGACACCATTTGCCGGCGACGATACCCGTCCACACCTCCTCGATTTGCAAACCAGCGAGCTTGCGCGGTGGATCGCTGAGCGGGGCTATCCAAAGTTTCGCACCCAGCAGATCACAAGTTGGTTGCTGCAGCGTCGCGCCGAGTCGTTCGACGCGATGAGCGATCTACCTAAAAAGCTGCGTAACGAGTTGGAGACGAGTTTTCGGTTGTGGACCGCTTCGGTCGCAGCGCATCAAACTTCCGAAGATGGCACCGAGAAGCTACTTTTCCAATTGGCCGATGGCGGACGCATCGAATGTGTCTTGTTGCGTGAAGAACTCCGACGGTCGATTTGTGTCAGCAGCCAAGTGGGCTGTGCGATGGGCTGTGTGTTCTGCGCCAGTGGATTGGACGGCGTAGACCGAAATATGTCGCGCGGAGAAATCCTGGAGCAGATGTTGCGCCTCCAGCGGCTGTTGCCCGATGACGAACGCTTGAGCCACATCGTCATGATGGGCATGGGCGAACCGCTGGCCAATCTGGATGCGGTACTGTCGGCATTGGAAGTAGCCCGCGACGCAGATGGACTGGGAATCAGCCCGCGACGCATTACGATCAGCACCGTGGGCTTGCCCGCCGCGATCGATCGACTCGCCGAGTACTCGACTCCGTTCAACTTAGCCATCAGTTTGCATGCTCCCAACAATAAATTGCGAGATCGATTGGTGCCGGTGAATCGCAGGATCGGCATCGAAGAAATCCTAAATTCAGCGGACCGCTATTTTGAATCCACGGGTCGCAGGCTGACATTTGAATACGTACTGCTGGCCGGCATCAACGATACCGCCGAGTGTGCGCTGGAGCTGGTACGGCTGCTTCGCGGGCGGATCAGCATGTTGAATGTGATTCCTTACAACGCTGTCGCTGGGTTACCCTACCAGACACCCAGCACCGAAACGATTCATGCATTCCGCAATTTTTTGCTCGAAGGCGGAATCAATGTCATGTTCCGCCAACGCAAAGGCGACGGCATCGACGCGGCCTGTGGCCAGCTTCGTCGAAACAGAGAAACCGTATCTGACACCGCAATATGAAGTTTCAATTTGCACTCCTTCTTCTCGCTTTGGCTACTTCGCTCGGCAGAGCTCAGGTCGATCAAGCCTTAGCGGGAGAGCCCGACAGTACCGCTGCGGCAGCCACGCGGACCGTAGATTTTGCCCGGGACATTCAACCGTTGTTATCCGATCGATGTTTTACCTGCCATGGTCCGGATGCGGCGCAGCGAGCCTCCGACTTGCGACTAGACCAGCAGACTTCGGCGCATGAGCTGGCGATTGTACCGGGTCACGCAGACAAAAGTGAATTGATTCGTCGCATCCTTAGTGAAGATGTTGACGAACTGATGCCGCCGCCGGATTCGAATCTTCGGCTGACGGATGTGGAGAAAGAGTTGCTCCAACAGTGGGTCACCCAGGGAGCACAATACTCCGCCCACTGGGCCTTTGTTGCGCCAACACGTCCGCAGGTGCCCGTCGTGAAGCAAGCTCAGTGGCCGCGCGGAGAACTGGATCGCTTTGTGCTGGCCATGTTGGAGGGCGCAGGCCTGACGCCCTCTGACATCGCCGATCCCGAGACGCTGATACGGCGTGTGTCGCTTGACTTGACGGGCCTGCCGCCGGCTCCAGTAGAAATCGACGCATTTCTGCGCGACTATGAGAAGCAACCCGATATTGCCTATGAAGCGTTGGTCGATCGCTTGTTGGCCAGCGAGCGCTTCGGAGAACGCATGGCCGTGGACTGGCTCGACGTTGCTCGCTACGCCGACACCTATGGCTATCAGAATGATCGTTATCGACCCATGTGGGCCTGGCGAGATTGGGTGGTCAAAGCATTCAATCAGAACTTGCCCTACGACCAGTTTATTACATGGCAAATCGCTGGCGATCTTTTGCCGGGCGCGACCCGCGATCAAATACTTGCGACGGCCTTCAACCGTAACCACCGCCAAACCAACGAAGGTGGCAGTGTCGAGGAAGAATTCCGAGCCGAGTATGTGGCCGATCGAGTCAACACATTCGGTGCAGCCTTCCTCGGACTGACGCTAGAGTGTTGCCGATGCCACGATCACAAATACGATCCGCTGACGCAGCGCGAGTACTATCAGTTGTCCGCCTTTTTCAACAGTATCGATGAGGCCGGATTGTATTCGCACTTTACCCAAGCGACCCCTACGCCCACATTGCTACTATCCACTGAGGCAGAGCGAGAGGAGTCTGCTGATGCACACCGCGCGATTGCGGCACAGGAAGCGTTGCTTGCGTCCTGGCGGCCGGATACCAACGCCTTTCAGACCTGGCGCGAATCGCTAACGGACGTCAAGCAAGTCAAGCAAACGGGCACTCAACTTCGTGGCAGCCTCCGCGAGCAGCTGGAGAAATCGTTGCGCAAAGACCTGATCGCCGACTATCCACTGGACTCGATGCAAGACGGACGACTACAGAACCGCGTCGATATGGCTTGGTCGGGAAAGACTTCTGAGGATCCGTTGCTGGTGGCTGGCCAAGTCGCCAAGGGCCTACAGCTGAGTGGAGAAAACAATGTCGAGTTGAAGGCTGGCGGCGACTTCACACGCGACCAACCCTTCACGATTTCATTGTGGCTCAAGGCACCGCAGCCAGTCCCGCGCGCGGTCGTATTGCATCGTTCGCGAGCTTGGACCGATTCGGCCAGCCGAGGCTATGAGCTTCTGCTAGAGAACGGGCATCTGAGCGCGGCTCTGGTTCACTTCTGGCCCGGTAACGCCATGCGGGTTATTACGCGGGAGTCCCTGAAGCTGGACCGCTGGAACCATGTCGCAGTGCGCTACGATGGATCGAGTCATGCCAGTGGGCTGAATGTGTTTGTCAATGGCGAGCCTGCCGATGTGGATGTGGTTCGCGATAACTTGACCAAGCACATCCATGGCAGCGAAGGCTTCGCAGGCGGCGACGCGACTGAATTAGTTTTTGGCCAGCGTTTTCGCGATGTTGGCTTTAAGGATGGACACATCGACGAATTGAAAGTGTTCACGCGCGACCTGAGCGACCTCGAACTAAGATACTTGGTCCTGAAAGATGCGGCACCCGACAACATTGCAGAAGTTCTGCACAACATCAGCGAACCTTTGCTGGAAGATTATTTTGCTCGGCAGGCGCCGACCCGACAGGAACATGTTGCCGCTCTGCGCAAGCTACGTGCGAAGCGTACGGAATTGTGCGATCCGATCTCGGAGATCATGGTCATGCGCGAGTCGCCCCAGCCACGACCGACTCATATTCTCGCGCGCGGTGCTTACGATGCGCCTGGTGAGTTGGTCCAGCGTGGATTGCCTGCCAGCATCTTCCCGAGGGATTTGCCCGCCGATGCGACCCGCGCCGACCTGGCGAGCTGGTTGGTCGATCCGGCGCATCCCTTAACAGCTCGAGTGGCCATCAATCGTTTTTGGCAATCGCTGTTTGGCTTGGGCTTAGTGAGCACCTCAGAGGACTTTGGTCTGCAGGGAGTTGCTCCGTCGAGTCCAGAGTTGCTGAATTGGCTGTGTGTGGAGTTTGTTGAGTCCGGTTGGGATGTGAAACGATTGATGAAATTGATGGTGATGTCAGCGGCCTATCGTCAGAATTCGAATCCTACACCTAAACTACTCGAACGCGATCCGGAGAATCGTCTGCTGGCCCGCGGCCCCAGTGGTCGCCTTCCTGCAGAGGTCATTCGCGACTCGGCCTTGTCCAGCGGTGCGTTGCTGGTCGAAAAACTTGGAGGTCCGCCGGTAAAACCCTATCAGCCCGAAGGTCTGTGGGAAGAGAAGTCCGGACTGGCCTATGAACGCGACGAAGCAGACGGTAGTCACCGCAGAAGCTTGTATACCTACTGGAAACGCACGTCGCCTCCACCAGCCATGATGACACTCGACTCGAGCAATCGCGAGGTCTGTGTCGTGCGTAGGCAGGTAACGATGACTCCGCTCCAGGCGCTCGTGCTCCTCAACGACCCGCAGTACGTGGAAGCGGCGCGCGGATTGGCGGAGCGGGCGCTTAAAAGCGACTCTGAGCCTAAGCTCATAGCCAGCTACATTTTCCGTGCTCTGACAAGTCGCCGACCGTCGCAGCCCGAGCTGGATGTCTTATTGGCGATGTATGCCGAGCAGCGAAAACTGTTTGAGCAGCAGGAGGAAGAAGTTGAAGCGTGGCTGGCGATCGGCGATCATCGCGCCGACTTGGGCATCGATCCACTGGAACTAGCCGCATGGAGTGTGGTCGCCAGTGGACTTATGAACTTTGACGAAACCGTGATGAAGAGGTAGAGACATGGAAAAGCTACACGACCGCTTGACTCGCCGACATTTTTTTGGCCGGTCGAGTCTTGGCGTGGGAACCGCTGCACTGGCCTACATATTTGCCAGCGAGCTAAGGGCCACGGATACAGCGCCCAACATCGCCGACCCGCAGCCGTTGGTTGGGGGTGCGCTGCCTGCGTTTCATCACGCGCCGCGCGCGAAACGAATCGTCTACCTCTTCATGAGCGGTGGCCCTTCGCAAATGGAAATGTTTGATTACAAGCCCCAGTTGAATGCCGACAACGGTAAAGAGCTGCCTGCATCGGTTCGTATGGGACAGCGGCTGACCGGCATGTCCGGCAACCAAGCCACACTTCCCATCGCTGGCTCGGTTTTTAAGTTCGACCAGCACGGACAGAGCGGAGCATGGGTCAGCGAACTGCTACCGCATACGGCCAAAGTGGCGGACCAACTGTGCTTCATTAAATCTGTTTATACAGAGGCGATCAATCACGATCCCGCCATCACGTTCATCCAGACCGGTTCGCAAATAGCGGGTCGTCCGTCGCTGGGTGCCTGGTTGGACTATGGACTGGGCACAACCAATGAGAACCTACCTTCGTTTTGTGTGTTGGTCACCAAGAACAAAGGCGGACAGCCGTTGTATTCGCGCTTGTGGGGCAGCGGTTTCCTGCCAGCCAATCATCAAGGCGTGCAGTTCCGCGCCGGCAAAGATCCTGTGCTCTACCTGAATAATCCCGATGGAATTTCTCGCAATAGCAGGCGGATGATGCTCGATCGCATCAATGAGCTGCATGAACTGGAATTCGCGCAGCGGCTTGACCCCGCGATCGAAGCGCGCATCGAGCAAAGCGAAATGGCGTTTCGCATGCAGGCCAGTGTGCCAGAGGTCGCGAATTTTGCTGACGAATCGGAGCGCATCTTTGAGCTGTATGGCGCAGACGCGAGGAACCCAGGCACGTTTGCGGCCAATTGCCTCCTGGCGCGGCGCCTGCTGGAACGCGATGTCCGCTGCGTGCAGCTCTTTCACAAAGGTTGGGATCAGCACGGCGGACTTCCGGGTGGAATCAAGAAACAGTGCGAAGAAGTCGATCAGGCCTGCGCGGCTTTGGTGACGGATCTCGGCGAGCGTGGCCTGCTGGATGATACGTTGGTAGTGTGGGGCGGCGAGTTCGGGCGGACGGCGTATTGCCAAGGCAAATGGACGGCCACCAATTATGGACGCGACCATCACCCCCGCTGTTTTACCATGTGGCTGGCCGGCGGTGGCGTCAAACCCGGATTCAGCTATGGAGCGACCGACGAATACAGTTACAACATCGTGCAGGACCCCGTCCATGTTCACGATCTAAATGCCACGATCCTACATCTGCTCGGAGTGAATCACGAACGTCTAACATTCAAATATCAGGGGCGACGGTATCGGCTGACGGACGTCCATGGCGAAGTCGTTACAGCCGTGCTGGCCTAGACGCCTACACGAATTGCAACAACTAAGCTAAGCTACCGGCTCGAAGTCGCACGCCATTTCCAGCACCTATCTTTAGTGCCTCACCTATGCTGCCCATCGTTCAAATTTCGCTCGATGTCACGACGATCGAAGAAGCTATCGAAACCGCCGAAATGGCACTCCGTGCCGGTGTGGATTGGCTGGAAGCGGGCACGCCGCTCATCCTAGCCGAGGGCCTGCGCTCGGTCCGCGAATTGCGGGCAAGATTTCCGGATACGCCCATCGTGGCGGATCTAAAAACCATGGATGGTGGCTATCTTGAGGCCGAGATGATGGCCAAGGCTGGAGCGAACTACGTGGTGGTCATGGCTCGGGCCCACGAAGAAACGATACGTATCGTATGCAAGGCTGGCAAAGATCATGGCATCGGCGTGATGGGCGACAATTTAGGATGCCCCGATATGGTGGCCGGAGCCCGCTACCTGCAGGACTTGGGCTGCGACATGGTGATCCATCACATCGGTTTTGACGAGCGGCGTGGTATAGCCGCCAGTGGTAAACGTGCTCCAACTCCACTGGATCAACTTCGCGAAGTCGTGGCGGCTGTCGATATTCCGGTACAAGCCGTTGGCGGTCTGTCGATCGAGCAAGCGATTCAAACACCCAAATACGGCGCTCCACTGGTAGTCATCGGTGCCCCGTTGGCGATCAATCCCGATCGATTCCAACGATCCGGAGGAAATCTGGAGCAAGTGCTCAAGCAAATCTGCGACGAAGTTCATGCCCATGGCGACGTGGTCGTTGGCAAGTCCTAACCCGCCATCCGCAGGCAGCGGCATGCCTTGAAATTGTTGAGGCTGCCGTAAATTCGTTTTGACATGTGAGTTTTGGAGGAAGCTTTGTGCCACTGGTTACATTAACCGATTTGACGATTCGCTTCCGTGGTCCCGCGTTGCTAGATGCCGTGAACTGTATCATTGAGCCGGGCCAGAAGATTGGCTTGCTGGGCCGCAATGGTGCCGGTAAATCGACGCTGATGCGATTGTTGATGCGTCAAGTAGAACCCGACAACGGCAGCATTCAGTTTCATCCTGGCACTCGAGCTGCCTTTCTTCCGCAGGAGGTGCCAAAGGGGTTGAGTGGCAGTGTGGCGGAGGTCGTTCGGCTCGGTGTTAAATTGTCGGCTGTAGAAGCCCATGACGATCAGTCGGCATGGAAAGTGGATCACAAAGTTGATCAAGTCCTTTCGCGGATGGAACTCGACCCAACTTCGCCCGTGGCCACGATGTCCTCGGGAATGAAGCGGCGTGTCCTGCTAGCACAAACACTAGTCGATCAACCCGATTTTCTGCTGCTAGATGAACCGACCAACCACTTGGACATCGATGCGATCAAGTGGCTCGAAGATTTCCTAGGTCGCTGGAATACGACCCTAATGTTTGTGACCCACGATCGGCAGTTCCTGCGAAGTTTGGCAACTCGTATTTTGGAGATCGAAGGTGGTCGCTTGTTTGACTGGTCCTGCGACTACGACACTTTCCTGAGCCGCAAAGAGGAGGCGCTGGCTGCCGAAGAAAAACAAAATGCTCTTTTTGACAAAAAGCTAGCCGAAGAGGAAGTCTGGATTCGACAGGGCATCAAGGCTCGTCGCACTCGAAATGAAGGTCGGGTGCGCGCGCTCAAGGCATTGCGATTGGAACGCGGCGAGCGACGTGCCAAAGTGGGTACTTCCAATTTGCAAATCCAACAATCGCAGCGCAGCGGCAACCTGGTCGCGGAGCTTACCGAGGTCAGTTTTTCCCACGTTGCCGAGGGTCGCAGTGTTCACGTCCTGGACAACTTTTCGACCAGCATCATGCGCGGCGACAAAGTAGGTGTGATGGGCACCAACGGTTGTGGCAAGACAACACTGCTGAGAATCTTGCTGGGACAACTCAAGCCACACGCCGGCAAGGTACGCTTGGGCTCGAATTTGCAGATCGCCTATTTTGATCAGCTCCGCGATCAGCTCGATGGCTCAAAAACAATCGAAGATGAAGTCGGCGATGGTTACAAGACGATCGCCATGGAGGGTGGCAAAAGTCGGCATGTGCTGGGCTATCTTCAGGATTTTCTGTTTACACCAGAGCGAGCCAGAACGTTGATCAGTCGGCTGAGCGGTGGCGAACGCAATCGAGTGCTGTTAGCCAAACTGTTTGCAAAGCCCGCCAACGTCATTGTGTTGGACGAACCGACCAATGACTTAGACGCAGAGACACTCGAAATGCTCGAGGAGCGATTGGTCGAGTACACAGGCACGCTACTGGTCGTCAGCCACGATCGGCAATTTCTTAACAATGTAGTTAGCAGCACGATTGCGTTTGAAGTCCGTGAGGATGGCTCGCGAATCGTCGAAGAATATGTCGGTGGCTACGATGATTGGCTGCGGCAGAAGCGAGCTCAAGAGATAGCCGAGCAGGCTGCCGCAGCGGGAAAAAAAGGGAACTTTTCGGCCAAAGCCGAATCTAGTGCTGCAGCCATACTCACTCAGAAAAAGCTTTCGTTTAAGCAGCAGCAAGAACTCGACAAACTGCCCCAACGAATCGCGGAGCTCGAAGCCGCCATCGGCCAGCAGCACGAGCGAATGGCCGAGCCAGAGTTCTACAAACAAAGCAGCGAAACGCTGGCGACTCAGCAATCGCAGCTTGCGAAACTGGTCGACGAATTGCAGCAGGCGTATGCGCGCTTGGAAGCGCTTGAGTCGTAGCCTGAGCGGCATTGTCCCGCTGCCCATTTGAAAGCTGAATCAATAGCCATTGAAGCTCGATTTCTTATGGGCCATGCTGTGCATTCTAGGCGCAGTTTATTTTATTTTTCGTTCGTAGCTGGTATTGCTTTCGGCTCTCGCTAGCAATCAAAATCCATGTGGTCGGCTGGCTCAAGTTTCGCTATTCTCCAGAGAGGGCTATTTCGAGCAATCACCGATGGAAGAGGGATCCCATGGATCGGATTTTGAGTATTCTGCGGGCCGCGCATTGTCGAAGTACGCATCACTATTTTGCGATCGACGCGCTTAGCCGAATCAGGACTGCGCAGGGCGGGCGACTGGCAGACCTGCTGCTCAAATATTACAGCGAATATCTGGCGGGCGCCAAAGCTCCAGACACGTCCTTCAAGGACTTCCAAAATCATGTGCTGCATGTCGGCAGCCACAATTGGGGCGGAGCTCCCCAAGCCTGCGAGAAGTGGTTGGCAACCACCGTCGAGCATCTGGATAACCAACGCTGGAGGCAAGCCGCATATGCGTGTGGCGTGCTAAGTCACTACTTCACCGACCCGATCATGCCGCTGCACACGGCCCAATCCGATCGGGAATCGATCGTGCACCGACCTCTGGAATGGAGCGTTTGCAAGTCCTACGACGCACTTTATGCTCAATGTACTACCGACCAAATCGATGTCAAATTTCGTTTGGCCAGCAGTAGCGATTGGATCAGTCAGGCTGTCGTGACGGCGGCCCGAATCGCAAATACGCATTACTCAAGACTGGTTGAAATTTATGATATCGAACAGGGAAGCAAGCATCCGCAGCAAGGATTAAATTCCGAGGCGCGGCAGATTCTTAGCGAAATGTTTGGCGTTGCCATCTCGGGTTGGGCGGCCGTGCTTACGCGTTTGGCCGATCAAACCACAGTTGATATTCCCAGCTTCTCGCTGAGCCTGACAACATTGTTGGCCGCAATTGACATTCCGCTGGCCTGGGTAGCCCGTAAGATTTCCGATGCCTCCGAACAGCGGGAAGTCCTAGCCATTTTCAAAGAGTATCAAGCGACCGGTACACTCGTGAAAAATTTGCCGTCGGAGCTTCGCGTCGTCCGCGAAGCACATGCCAAGCACTTGCAGCTTACCGAACCCACAGCTCTAAGTGCAGCAGTACCGATGGTGGATTCGCCGGTAGAGTCCGTTTCGGCAATCAGTACGCCGGAAGTATTGAAAATGCTGCCAGCTCATGACCCCATCAGCGAAAATCCTGTCGTTAGAGATCCCGTCGTTAGAGATGCAGTCGTTAGAGATACAGTCGTTAGAGATACAGTGCAGGCCGATGCGGTTCGAGTCCATGCATTCCAGTACCCAGTCTTTAAGAAATTGGTCCTGCCAAGCGTAAATGCGAACGACCATAGCGAGTCGATGCCTATTGCACGCCAGCCACAGCGGCTCTCGATCAAGACTATGTCCCAAGGCTGGAAGGACTCGCGACAGGCACGTGTCGCTTTGGAATCCAATTTGGTCGATGCACCGTCGATCGGTCCCAAGACGGCGAAACGATTTCAAGACATTGGCGTTTTCACCGTTGGCCAATTTTTGGCTTCTAGCCCTGAGAACCTCGTTGAGCGACTGGCGACGCGCTGGATCACCGCTCAACTGCTGAGCGAGTGGCAGGACCAAGCCCGACTCGTCTGCGAAGTGCCGGACCTAAACGGCTACCAATCGCAATTGCTGGTCGCTGTCGATTGCCGCAATGCAGCGAGCTTGGCAGACGGTTCCGCTGACGATTTGCATAAGCGAATCGCCGAGTTCTGTCGAACGAAGGCTGCCGCCGGTGTACTGCGTGGTAGTGTACCACCCAGCCTAAGCGAAGTAGTCCAGTGGATTAGCGCAGCCCGCAATGGCCAGCTACGTATTGCTGCATAGCTGAGTCCCAATTTGGATCAAGCGGAAAATAAGTGGGATAGGCTTCTAGCCTGTCATGCGGGAATCGACAGTCTGGAAGCCTATCCCACGTTCAGTATTAGACAGTAATTTTCCGCACGATCCTTAGCGACGTAGCGTGGTTCCGCTCGTTGGTTTCTGCTTAGCCGTTGGCAATACGGCCGTTGGCAATACAGCAGTTGTCGGGTAACCCACTGGGTTGGTGTAGCTGACTTGGCCAATGGGCTGTTGCTGAATCGGCGTCGTCGCATTGGTTGGAAATGTTGCATGCGTCGCGCGGTTGGCCGTGCCAATCACGGGCTGCATGCTAAACGTATTTGGCAATGGCACTACGGCTTGAACCGCTGGGCGATCGTCACCCAGTTCCACAGTTCGTGGCAAACGATCCGATGGAGCGACCTCGATCGGTTGGTTGTCGATGTTCTGCATTTGATTTAGCATGGGCATGTCGCGCGGTTCGACACCGTATTCCATGATCGCTGATCCCAACGTGCCGCCGAGCGTATCGTTACGGATTGGACCTGGATCAATCCACAGCCCTTCGGCGTCGAGCTGCATGGTGCCCAGATCGAGATCCAAGCTGCGGCGGAGCGCCTCGTACTGGACATAGGTGCCAATCAAATTGGTCTGAGCATTCAGCAGCGAATTGATCGCGTTGGCGTAGTCGGCTGCAGCCGTAGGGCCACCCACGGTGCCGAGAACCTCGTTGATGCGGGCTCGGTCCTGGTTGATGCCAATGGTTTGCGCCGCGTTTTGTACCGCGAAGCGTTGAATCTCAAACGACAGTTGACTTTGACGCACCGTGCGCAGTGCAGTCCGCATCGCCCGCCAGACACCGTCTTCGTACTGATAATACGTCCGCTTGGCCCGCTGGTATTCGATCAGCACTTGTCGGTAGTTGTTTCGCTCCTGCAAGCGTGTGATGGGGGCGTCCCAAGCCAAACCGGCTCTCACACTGCCGGACGAACTGTGGAAGGCCAGTGGATTGTCACCGACGGTTCGCACATCTCCGCTTAGAGTTAGGTCAAGCACGCTTTCGAGATTGTCAGCGACAACTTCGATCGCTCGCCAACTATTGACCAGCCCAGCCCGATTGTTGAGCCAGTCGCGGCGGTTGGCCCTGGCGATTTGAACGGCCTCCAACGGTTCCAGATCGATTTCCGGCAACAGAGCGGCTTCTGTTCGGGCTTTGGCTTGAACAATTTGTAATCCAAGTACGTTCTCGTTGATTGATGAAATTAGATCTTGCGAATCCAAGACCACAGCTTGCGAGATTTCTGCAAATCGCGCGCGGTCCGATGTGGAATTGGCCAGATTCTGCTTGACGCGCTCCGTTTCGTCGTTGAGCTTACGCAACGCCTCTAATTGCTCTTTCAGTTTTGTTTCGAATTTGTCAAGCTCGCTTGAGAGCACATTTGGCAGTTCCTCTAACCCTTCGCCATCGAGGAATGAAGTGTTCAGCGTACCCGTTGGCAGCAACGCGCACACCATGTCGCTTTCGCGATTGACGATGTCGAGCATTCGATTCAACTGCTGTCGCCGAGTCGGAATGGCTTTGCGGAGAATTTCTATGTCGTCGCGGATTTCGGCGATGTCCATGTTGATGATCGCCAGTTGGATTTCTTCGGCTGGCTTCAAGTCCAATTTGACTTGGTCGAGCAAAGTTGCCAACTCGGCACCATTCTTGATCGATCGAAATGTTTCACCAGTATCGGGATCGCGATTGGTTTCGCTCATATCCAAAATCGCGGTATTTTCGATGCCCAAATTCACGCGAATCTTACTCAAGTCGACTCGTCGATCGCGCATGCCTTGCGAAATTAGCTTGTAGCGATCCAAGAGTGGATCGCGAATTTCGACGCACAGGTAGGGTGGTAAACCCAGATCGCTTTTGAAGTCGTCAAGTGTCGATTGATAGCCAACTTGAAGTTGCAACAGGGCTGTTTGAGCATTGTAAACGTTGTTCAGCGATGTTGTGACCTGAATCTGCTGGGTCGGAATTTCCGTTTGGCTGTTCGGAATGGTCATCAGCAGCTCGCGATAACTGTCGCGCAATTCGAGATACACGTCGGTCAATTGGGCGATATTCTCCTGAGCGTTGAGGATGTTCAATTGGTCCTGCAGCAAGCCCAGAAAACCGTTCGCGCCGGGCGTGCCCGCATTCAGACCTCCGCCGCCACCCCCGCCGCCGCCCAGTGTTCCGAATCCACCACCCAAACCTGTGAAACCGCCGAAGCCAGAACCACCAAACACACCACCACGGCGACGCGGCGCTGTGTCTGCACCCCGTCCTGTGGCTATGTCGACATAGAAGCCGCGTCGATAGCGTTCGAAAGCCCGCACGTTGGAAAGTAGCGTACGCTCCGCCAGCGTGAGTCTCTCAAGCACCACGTCGCGGCCACCTTGACGCAACAGCGGCTGGATCAGGGAGAAGTTCAACAGCGATGTGGATGCGTAATTGTCGGGTCCAGCAAGTTGCCAAGTCAACGAGTTGGCGAATCCGACTACCAAGTCGGCACCGGTGGCGTACATTTTGCGCATCTGCACACCGCGCGGGCCAGTCGATATGAGCGTACTGCCGTCGGGTGGATTGAGCCGCGTACCACGCCGTTCGGCGCTACTCTGCCAACCAGCGAAAAATTGAGAGTCGAGCAAGAATCGTTCACTGCTCACGTCCAAGGCAGATAGATAGAGCTCTTCCAAGTTCTGCTGGTAGACCGGTGAATGCAACAACGCCATGCGCACTGAATTATTCAAATCCAAAACCAGCACGCCCCGTTCATCCAAAGGCAGCGTATTCCACCAGTCAGGATTTTCGGCAGCGTTGGTGCGACCGTTGGCTTCCCACAATGGATACCCCTTTTTCCCATCCACCATCCGCATATAGCGAGCGGCCTGCGGATCATCCTCGGGCATCGGGGGACGATCCGGATTGAAGGGATCAAAAAATCTCGCTCGTGGATCCACTTCGATGCGGTAGGGAGCCGCCGTGGCTTCGCAACTTTCGGCAACCTTTTCGTCCAACAAGTAATAGGCTTCCGTATCCACTTTGCAACGGTACTGCTGACGTGTACACGCACCAGCCAACAAGATGCCGGAGACAGCCGTCATCGCGGTTAGTCCACGAATGGCTCTGCGAAATCGAGTTGCTATGGACCGGCGAAACGAGGGCTCTGGCTTGGGTCTTTGCATTGTGCAGCATCCTTGCTGGACTACGTTGGGGTGGCATGGAAGGCACCGTCTGCCGGGAACATGGCGGTGTCTATCTTGTGTTCGGATTGAGTCGATAGTAGGCTTGATTCGTAATTATCCGTCCCTACCATTTAATCCATTTGTTCTGTTTGTCCCATCTTGACTGATTCTAGCTTGGGCTGGCCGGACAGGATCCACCGAATCAGGCTGCCTTTTTGCCGACCTTCCGCAGAAAACCAGTGGAAAAACGGTAACAATCGACGGTCGTTGCAAGTATTATGAAAGGCTTGGGCCGCGCTCTGTCGGGTAGCGCTCCAATTACCGAGCGAAGTCAACACCACCCATAAGTGTGGAATGTCTCGTTCAAGCTCCTCAGCACCTCCTGTTCTGGAAATGAAACTGCCATGGGTTTGGGTGGAATCCTTATTCTGTTGCTGCTGTTGGTGTCGCTGATTGTCTTCATTTACACCCTGGTCGTTACGGCCCGTGGTTGGGGCGTTCTGCACACTATCTTGCTGAGCTTCTTATTTGTCGAGTGCTGGGTATTCATCGTTTTTTCGGCAGGTGTCCATTATCGCCGCGTCCGCGCTACCGAGCTGGCGCACAAGAACCGGATCGCCGCAGAGCAGGCTATGGCTCAGACGCAGACGCTGCTTTACGGTGACTACGGCGTTTCGCCCGACGCACTGGACGCTGTCATCCCGGTTCAGGGAAGGCTGCGCAGGCTGACGGCTGATCGAGGGAGAGTTTGGCGTGGTCTGAATCTACTCCAATCCAGTCCTGGGGCTTATCAATTGGAGATGTCCGTTAATGATAGGCGGCCCAGCGCAGACCCCGATGTGCTCGCTGAAGAACCGGCAGCCGGTGTGGCGGCGGCCAAGCAGCCGACCAGCGAGAGCTTGCCGGTGAACACAGTCGTCTATGGGTTTAGCGAGCAAATGGACGCAAACGGTCGTCCGATTCCCGAATACTATCTCGGCGAATTTTCGGTCAAGCAAAGCCAGGCTGGCCAAGTCACGCTCCAGCCAACGTCTGAATTGTATACCGATCAGCAGCAGCGAATCAGCTCCGGCGCTGCCGCCTCATGGACGCTTTATGAACTGTTACCACTGGACAGTCACAAGACATTCGCGGCTCCGGGATCGCAGTCGACCGAGGAGGAAACAGAGGGTCGCATGGACGAAGAGACAATCCGCGCGCTGTTTGCCAACGTTCCCGACGAAGACGGTCGACGCGAGAAGTTAATCGATTCCTATCTGCGAGATGGCAAGCGGGCTTCGGATAGCGATCCGCCTGAAACGGTCTGGGTCCAAGTCAATGTGCTCAAAGAATTCGAAATCGATGTCGACAGTAAGGAAAATGCCAACGCCACCGAACGCGGCTACTTCGATGCGCTCGGTCGTAGCATCGATTCTCGATTAAAAGTAGGCGAAAGCGGAACCGTGAAACTGACGCCCGAAATGCGTGGTAAGCTCATTGTCTTAAACCAGGAGAAGGCCGCTGAGTTAATCGCCAGTGGCACCGTCGAACTCGTTCAACGCGTCTACCTGCGGCCGCTCAACGATTATGAAGAGGCCTTCATTAGCCATGTCGTCCGCGACCATGAAGTCACCGAGAATATCGCCCTGACAAAACGCGACACCGAAGAGATCAGAAAAGCCAACCAACTTGGGCAAGAAATGATCAGTTTCCGCCAAGTTGAAAACCAAGGACTGCAATCCGATTTGGCCAACTTCCAGCGAGAGGTCGTTGTGCTCAACACGGCGGTCGCCGAGGCAACGCAGGAATATGCGGCCTTTAGGGCTCTCATCCAGCAATTAGCACAGCAGGTGCAGGCCAATCACGCTGCCATCCTCGGTAGCCAAAGCGGCGCGGTTTCGTTAAACAATTAGTTGCAATCGTTTGACGTTTAGCCGAAGGCGTAGGTCGTTTGACGTTTAGCCGAAGGCGTAGGTTTTATCGTATTCGGGCGCCTACGGCTTGTCGTCAAACAATCGGGCGCCTACGGCTTGTCATCAGACCACTGACCATTGTGAGTCCGAACAGCTCTCTTTGCCTGGGTTTTACCGTCTGATTGCTCCGAAGAGCTTCTTTAGTGATTTGCAAACGTCTTCAGGGCGTCCAGGGCAAGTTGCACATCGGCCTGGGAGACGTCAGCCCAGTTGCTCGCGCGATGGCGAATGATCGCTAGTTTGAATTGCTCGAGTGCTTCGGCCATATCGACAGGCAGACTCGGCAACTTAACAAACGGCGACTCGGGGACTGCAACATTCTCGGTGTCCCAAGGCAGGCCATCATCGTCAGCATCTTTCTCGTCGGCCAACATGCTGTAGGGCCCACCCAGATCGCTCTCGTCCCCGAAATCGGGACCGTCGGGTCGTGGCCCCTCAGCGACAGACCGCGGACCATCCTGGGCACCGGTGTCCGAATCGGCTTCGGCAAGTGGTGTGTAGTCTTCATCAAAATCGACCATCGCGCTGCTAGAAACCGTTTCCTGCTGGGGCTCGAGCTGCGGATCGCTGCCCATCGACTCCCAGCGGGTGCGACGCATCTGCGAAACACTCCACTGGCTCTGGAGGGCACCTTCGAGCCACAGTTCGGCGTCATCCCAATCCAGCGCAGCCAAAAAGTGACTCCAATAAATGCCAGCGTAGCTCGAGCAAGTTGCACCGAATCGCTCGTACACACGTCGCAGGCGGCCTACATGCTGAGACGAGACCCCTCCCACACGACGGCTCCAAGCTTCATCGCTGTAGGCAGCGCTCGGCGACTGGGAACCCATCAGCGCATCGCGCCACTGGGCGATGATCTGGCCCTTCTCCCAATTGGTCGTGCTAATCAAAGCAGACCAGCGCCCGACAAACTCCTGGGACAATTCTAGGCTCTTAGGGTCGTCCAATTGCAATTCAAAATTGGCCTCTTGGTCGACTTGATCGACAAGACTATCCAACGCATTTGGCACACGATCCGACGTATTATCCAAAGGTTCACTCCCAGCGGTGTCTCGACAATTTCAAGCGTGCAGCCGGCACTCCGGTGCGCGAGGCATGAACTTAGCCGATCTCTTTCAGAATGACAGAGGTAACCACAACTTGCGGACCGAATTTGGCGATTCGCTAGGTCGACCCATGCAGAAACTGCGGCCTGGAAAAACTTTGCCGCGCGACGAGATTCTCTAACTTCATCCCCATCTTCAAACAGGGCTCGGCACCGCGTTTGTGGAACAAATGTCAGTTCGCCAAGCTCAAGGGGGCTGTAGTCTCAAACTTCATGAAGATATCTAGCATTCTGCCGCCAAGCCCCTCTAACAACTGGCGTTCTTGTTCAAGTTGATCGCGAAACGATTCCAACGAGGCGCGCAGGTCAGGCGGCACGCTCGGCAGTGCTTGCGGGCTGATGCCAAGGTCTTCGCTGCCCAAGAGCGACTCCACCCGCTGGGCCGCCGCGTATTGTTCCAACGGCAGCGAAGTGGTACGAAATCCGTCGACGGCCAATCGAAACCGTTCTCCAAACTCCATTTTGATGGCGCGGCTATCGACTCCCTCAGCGATGGTTTTCTCGGCCGCGCGATAGCGACTGGACAAGTGCTCGGTCAAGTTACGCCATGCCGTCGCCGTGGCCGCGCGAGCGGTGTCGACTCGATTGTAGGTCCACAGGGTATAACTGATTCCCACTCCCAAAAGCGCCAAGCCTAGCAGGACGACCAGCGTCACCCGCTTGCCTGGGATTCCCGGCGGTGCCATTGAGACCGACAGATCTTGCGAGCGATGCTCTGGTTCTTTCACGTTTCTGTGCTCAACTTTCAATTTCTATTTCTGTTCCATTACCTAACTGGTACCCAACTGGACAGCGCCAACTCGCCCGCAACGTCAGTTTTCGTAACCCGCAGCGTGAGCGAGCGATCTAGCCAACTCGGTCCCTCGCTTATGAATTCGGATTCGGGTGCTTTGTCGAAACGGTTTGCTCCGCTCCGTTTCCATCGCTTGAATACGGATAGAAGCCGCGACCGGTTTTTACCCCGAGCTCACCGCGATTGGTGTGTTGACTTAGTAGTGCCAGTAACTGCTCGACGGGAACTTTGGGCGGCTCGGCCCAGCGCGAGTTGCTTAGAACCTGTTCGATGACATCCAGGCCGATCCGGTCCATAATGCCGAAGGGACCCAGCGGCATACCCGTGACTGCCCGCCACGATTTATCGATGTCGCTAGCATCCGCCACATCCAAGGCGGCCAACTCGAGGGCCGATCGGAGCACGGACTGGAGCAACCAATTGAATATATAACCGGGATGTTCGCGTCGGAGTAACAAGGGCTCCTGCGCAATCCGCACGGCCAATTGTCGCAAGCTGTCAATCACTTCTGGCTTCGTTGCTGCACAGCCCACTATATCTACGACGGAGTCTGCCAGTACCGGCACATGAAAATGCATGTGCGCAAATCGCTGTGGATGCGCGACAAATGCACTCAGCACGGAGGGAACAAAATAGGAGCTATTCGAGGCGATGATCGCTGACGAAAATACGCGACTGAGCTCCTGCAACACGCGTTTTTTCAGCGAGAGTTGTTCGGGAACCGATTCTATGGCCAAATCGATGCGGGTGGACGAGTCGGCGAGTTCCGAGGGCGAGCTGGTCAAGTGGATACGCTCTATCCACTCGTCCGATGCGTGCGACGGGTCAAGATTTTTCATCCACTCCCAAGCGTCCTCGCAGACTCCGATATGCCGATCCGCTAGCCAAACGTCCACGCCGAACTGGGCCATTCGGGCCGCAACCTGACGTCCAACCCAACCCGCTCCTACGATCAAAACGTGCTCGATAGCCTGCATCTTTGCCCTAATCCGCTGGTGTTCGCAGGTGAATACTGATCCGACGCTGCCAATGTAGTAGAATTAGGACAGCTCTGCGAGAGAGGTCGTCTAGGTTGGGAAAACTACTCATGGATTTGATGTCACCTTTTCGTCTATTGGCTTGCCTAGCTGGCGCGTTTGCGCTGGCTGGCCCAGCCGCTATTCGCGCCCAAGCCCCCCCCACAACTAGCCCGCCAACGGTCCAAATCGAATTCAACTTTTCGTCCGGCCAACAGGCCCCTCAGGGCGCTGTCTTGGGCGAGGTCTTGTCGAAGTACAGCGATGGCAGCCTGTTGCTGTTGACCAACGATGGCCAAATGTGGACGCTGGAAGCGGATGCTATCCTTTCGTCTGCGGAATCCGACGAATTACTCGTGCCGCTGTCATCGGAGCAAATCTACGAGCAATTCAAACAGGAGTTGCCCACAGCCTTCAGTGTCTACAAAACGAAACACTATGTGTTGGTGTACAACACCAGCGATATCTACGTGAAGTGGGTCGCCGAGCTCTTCGAGCATCTGTATCGCAACTTCTACAATTACTGGAAGACGAAGGGTTTCAAGCTCGAAGAACCGCGGTTCCCGCTGGTCGCGGTGGTTTTCAGCAACAAACCATCCTATTTGGCCTATGCGGAGCGCGAGATTGGCGAATCGGCCAAAGCGATGATTGGTTACTACAACATGAAGACCAATCGCATGGTGACCTACGACCTGACCGGTGTCGATGGATTGGTCCCCACCGGAACGCGAATCGCCAACGATCGTGTCATTCGACAGATCTTAAGTCAGCCCCAAGCCGAAAGAACCGTAGCGACCATCGTGCATGAGGCGGTTCATCAGCTAGCCTACAACAGTGGTCTGCAAGTGCGTCTGGCCGACAATCCACTGTGGCTCAGCGAAGGCATTGCCATGTTCTTCGAAACTCCCGACGCGAGCAGCTCCAAGGGCTGGGGTGCGATTGGAAAGGTCAACACGCACAACTTGGCGCTGTTCGCTCAATATGCTCCCAAGCGACCCGCCGACTCTTTACTAACACTGATCAGCGATGATGCGCGCATGCGCGATGCGTCGACGGCCAGCCATGCCTATGCGGAAAGCTGGGCGCTGACCTACTTTCTGATGACTCAAAAAAGCAAGCCCTTCGCGGCCTATCTGAAGGAGTTAGCCGAGCTTCCTCCCTTGGGTGAATCCACGTCACGCGTGCGCATCGAGCAATTCAAGAAGCACTTTGGCGAAGATCTCGACACATTGGATAAAGAACTACTCGGCTACTACCGCCGCCGCTAAAACCCGACTGCGATTTCCGCCCCTAGACAGCCGCCCACCAGAATTTACTCTCCAATTTCCTCTCCAAGCCTCCCCAACCATTGAGTGAGTCCCATGAATCGAATGCTGCCCTTACTGTTTGCGATAGTGTTAGCCGGTATCATGCCGAGCCAGGCTGTTCAGAGCGCCGAATCAAAACCGCTCAACGTATTGTTTCTGATTTGCGATGATCTCAATTGCGATTTGGGTACCTACCAACACCCGCTGGTCAAGTCGCCGAATATTGATCGATTGGCGCGTCGTGGAGTCCGCTTCGAACAGGCTTATTGCCAGTATCCGTTGTGTGGGCCCAGCCGCGCATCGTTCATGACTGGCCTTTATCCCGACCAGACGCTCATTCATCGGAACGCAGTCTACCTTCGAGAACGCGTACCCAACGTGGAAACGATTTCGCAGACTTTTCGATCGGCCGGATACTTGGCCACCCGAATCGGCAAGATTTACCACTACAACGTTCCCAAGCACATTGGTACCAGCGGACACGATGATCCGTATTCGTGGAACTATACCATCAACCCACGTGGCCGCGACAAAGATGACGAGTCGCAGATTTTCAGTCTTACGCCTGGCAGCTTTGGCGGCACGCTCAGTTGGTTAGCCGCTGAAGGCACTGATCAGGAGCAGACCGACGGCATCGCTGCCACGGAAGCTGTCGAGCTACTACAGAAATACGCCAAGTCGCCGCGACCATTTTACCTAGCCGTAGGACTCTATCGTCCTCACACGCCCTACGTTGCGCCCAAGAAGTATTTCGAGATGTATCCGCTCGACAAAATCGAAGTGCCGCACGTGCCCGCCGATTACCAGAAATCTCTGCCAGCTCCAGCGGTCAAGTCGATCACGCGCAAGGTGCAGCACGAACTGGCGACGGACGTCGCCAAACAGGCTATACAAGCCTACTACGCTTCGATCACTTTCGCAGACGCTCAAATAGGCCGTGTACTGGATGCGCTCGAATCCAATGGATTGAGCGACAACACCGTGGTGCTGTTCACCTCGGACCATGGTTACCACATGGGTGAACATGGGCATTGGCAGAAAACTACACTTTTCGAAAACGCGGCCCGAGTTCCACTGATTATGGCTGGTCCCGGCGTGACAGAAATCGGCAAGTCATGTCCTACTCCGGTAGAAATGGTCGACTTTCATTCCACGCTCACTGAACTTTGCGGCTTGCAGGCTCCCGAGTTTGTCTCAGGCTTGAGCCTCGTGCCAGCCCTGCGGGATGTTAGCCAGCCCCTGCTCGATCGAGCAGGCAACCTACGCGATTGCGCGCTGACTCAATACGAAAATGGCTACTCAATCCGCACAGCGCGTTATCGCTATACTGAGTGGGGCACAGAAGGCAGCGAGGGTAGCGAACTTTACGACCATACTACAGACCCCATCGAGATGATAAACCTAGCCAACCGCGGCGACGCGAAGGCGACCGTCGATGAATTGGCGAAGAAACTTCGAAGCCGTATCGCCCAGGCGGTGCGTCCACCCAAGGGCATCAAGCAGAATTTGGTGGACTTGAAACTCAACGTCCCGCAGTTTCAAGATTAGAACTACCCTTCGTTGCTGGAGTCGCCAGACTTCAGTCCACCAGAACTACAGAAACGTAAGCAAAAAACTATGGAACAAGCTGGCAAAACTCTTGAGTTATCGCTTCGTGCAATCGTGTTGGGACTCATCCTCTCAGTGGTCATGGGAGCGGCCAATGTCTACGTGGGGCTCAAGGCCGGCATGACCGTATCCGCGTCCATTCCGGCGGCTGTGATGGCCATGCTGCTGTTCAAATTGTTCTTCAAACGGTCCAGCATTCTCGAAGCCAATCAAGTGCAAACGGCTGCGTCCGCAGGTGAAAGCTTGGCGGCTGGAATTATCTTTACCATGCCGGCTATGATCCTGATTGGTTACTGGAAAGAATTCGATTTCTGGTCGGTCAGTATCATCGCACTGACTGGGGGACTGCTGGGCATTCTGTTCATGATTCCCATGCGACGGGTCTTCGTGGTCGACAATGACGAGCTCGCCTATCCTGAAGGCGTCGCCTGCGCGGCCGTGTTGCGTGCCGGTGAGAACAGTCCCGACAATGCTGGAGCGGGAGTCAGCTTGATTATCGGTGGCTTGCTGGGCTGTGCTTTTAAAGTCGCGGGTGGCCTATTCAGCATGATTAGCAGCAGTATTGAGTACGCCACAAATATCAGCTCGCGCATTTTTTACTTCGGTGGGGATCTGTCGCCAATGCTGGTGGCGGTCGGCTTTATCGTCCGCTTGAATGTGGCCGTGCTGATTTTTATCGGTGGCAGCCTCGCTTGGCTGATAGGTATCCCATTGCTTGGCGGCGGCGATGCGTTTGATAATCCGATCGAAGCCGCTGGCACGCTCTGGAAAGAGCAGATCCGCTATGTGGGTGTTGGCGCGATGGTGGTGGGCGGCTTCAGTTCGCTAATTTCCGTCCGTCATGGGCTCCGCTCGGCCATCGCAGAATTATGGCAGGGTGTCTCAGGAGCCCGCGGACCAAGTGTCGATACGCAGCGAGACATCCCTGCGGCAGCGATCCTGCTGCTGGGCACGCTCTGTGTCGGGCTGCTGGCATTTGTCAACTATCGCTTTACCGGCGACACCGGCATAACCATTTTGGCCACTGCGATCATGTTGGTCATGGGCTTCTTCTTCACTGCGGTTGCCAGCTACATCGTCGGACTGGTGGGCAATTCGAACAGTCCTGTGTCGGGTATGACCATTACGGCCGTGCTGGTCGCTGGGGGTCTGCTGTGGCTGTTCAATTATTCGGGTTTAACTGGTATGGTGGCCACGTTGGGCATTGCAGCCATTGTTTGTTGTGTGGCTTGCACTAGCGGAGACGTCTGCAATGACCTCAAAACGGGGTCCATCGTGGGTGCTGCCCCCTTTCGACAACAGATCATGCAGATTGCCGGAGTTTGCGTAGCCGCCTTTGTGATGGCTCCGATCCTGAATTTGTTGCACAACAACACACCCGGCGGTATCGGCGGCGAAAACTTGCCCGCGCCCCAAGCGAGTTTGTTTGCGAGTCTCGCCCGAGGATTTTCTGGCGAAGCGACATTGCCTTGGAATATGATCGGCATCGGATTCGCATTGGGTGGAGTCATTTTGCTGATCGACACCTTGCTCAAAGTTTACAAGACGGGCTATCGAGCCTATCTGATGCCCATCGCGGTAGGCATGTATTTGCCTTTCGGATTGGCTACGCCGATTTTGGTTGGCGGCTTGCTGGCGTATTGGTACTCGCGCCGTGTTCCCGAGGCCCAGCACCACTCGGTACTGCACCGCGGCGTATTGTTTTCGTCCGGCGTGATCGCGGGCGAAGCACTTACCGCTGTCGGCATCGCTGGCCTGGCTGCCTCGGCTGTTTGGTTAACCGGCTCGGTGAATTGGTTTCGAGAAAAATTTGGCGCGCCAGCTGTCGAGGAAATCCACTTGCCAATTTCGCTGGGCCTAACATCCGCTGCAGTCGAATACCTATCGATCGCCGCCGCCATACTCATGGTGGTCTGCTTTGCGATTATGACGCGTCCGAAAAACTCAAACATTTAGTCGGTCCAAGCCCACATTTCTTTCTAAAGTTACTAGCGTGCTTCGCTCTGAGTACTTCTATCTACCAACGCAAACCCGTCGCATCCATGTGTGGAGACATACTTTGCGCGGCACGGCGTGGGTATTTGCCCTATGTTGTTGGGCGTGCCAACCGGTGCTGGCGCAAACGACAAGCAAGCCAACGCGAGCCGAAGCGCCAACTTTCCAGCCAGGGCAGTTCGACGGAATTTTTTTTGAAGCGCCCACCCGCCAGCTTAACGGTGAATTCCCGACTCGAAATGTCGCGCCTCAAGCGGCCACGAACATTGCAACGTCTACCGCCGGCGGAATCTCAAACCTGCCTGCCAGCACTGTGCGTATGGAAAACTCGTCCAGCGACTCACAGTCGTGGCCAGCCCTGATTTCGCCAATTTCGCTGGAAGACTTAATCAAAGGTGGCAAGCTGCGGTTGGATAAAATTGTCACCACGCCCGCCGCGTTTAAGGGCGGTGGGTTTGTGGAAGCGCGCACCGAATTTTCGCTGCAGGCTTTTCTGTTTGCGATCATCGAGAGCTATCCCAGCGAAGTGCGCTGGAAAAGTAGCGCCGCAACCGCGAGAGAATCCTTTACCCGCGTTGCGGCCAATACTAAAGTCGGCTCGGACCAAGTTTTTCAGGAAGCCAAGGCGCGGATGCTTGATCTAAACGACCTACTTAGCGGCACGCCGCTTGCGTCAGGAGCCAAAACGGAGGTCGATTGGTCGCATTTAATCGATCGAGTGCCGCTCATGCAGTTGCTCGATTGGGCTTATGAGGAAAATCTTAGTAAGCTGGTAGCCAGTGAGAGCGAGTTTAAAGACAATGCGGATGCGATTGCGCGGTATGCGGAATTGATTGCCGTCTTGGGTAAATTGAGCTTAGCCGACGAGATGCCCGATGCGGGCGACGACGACTATGCCAGCTTAGCAAACGCGATGATCGCACAGACGGAGCAAGTTGGTATCGGACTCAAAACGGGCAATGCCGATCTGGCTCGCAGCGCGGCGGCACAAATTGGCCAAGCGTGTACCAAGTGCCATGACGCTTTTCGGTAATAGTGTAAATTCGTTCGAATCACAATTTTCAGATGAGGAACCCTGGTGGGAATCCGTTTCAAGTGTCATCACTGCGAGCATGAACTGCACGTCAAGGATTTCCAGGCGGGCAAGCGCGGCCGCTGCCCAGATTGCCAAGGCAAGTTTCGTATTCCGCTAGCCGACGCCGAGCATTCGCTCGACTCCGAATCTGAAATGTCTAGCCTCAGCGACGTGGAGGTAGACAGTACCGCGTCCGATTCCGTGATTGCCGCGGGAGCCAATTCGCTCCCACAGCGCTCTAGCGCTCGTGCACCCACACAATCTGCACCAGCGGCACGGCCTGTGGCTGGAATCCAGCCGTCGGCTGCAGCTGGTTCCTCGGCTCAAGCTGGGCCAGCCCAGTCACCCGAACTGTTGCAGCCAGCATCGAAATTGTCCAAGCCTGCGCCCAGCGTACCGCAGGCTATTTCTGAAGCACCGCAAGCGCGCTGGTTTGTCCGTCCTTCCTCGGGCGGACAATATGGTCCAGCGGGCGGCGATATGATGCTACAGTGGTTGAATGAAAATCGTGTGGGCGACGACGCGCTAGTCTGGTGCGAAGGATGGCCCGAATGGTTGCCCGCCACCGATGTATTCGCCGATTACTTTGAGTTACCCAGAGTTCCTCAATTCAACTCGCTTGCACCAGATGCTGCCTTTTCGCGAACCTCCGCCACAACGAAGCGCCAAGACAAGCCAGCGGAGCTCCAAGACGGCACAGCGGAGCCCCAAGACAACTCAGCGGAGCCCCAAGACGGCACAGCCACCTCGCTCGGCGAACGCAATCGCCATGACCGCAAGCACAAGCGCCGTCGCAACTACACTTTCATGATTGCCGTGCTCTCTGTCGTCATGCTGCTACTGTTGGTCGCACTTGTAACGGTGCTCGTCAGGCAAGAGTGAGTGTTTGGGTGCACCGGCAGTCTCTAGTAAGCTCCGGCTTCCTGGAAAACCTTCCCGCCAGATTCAAGTTTGAAGTCAGCGATATTCTTCTGGCCATCGACAACTTCGAACACCAAAGTGGTGTTTTTGTTGTATTTAGCAGGGACCATCTCCTTAGCGCCGGGCGTGACGGTTCCGTCCATATTCGCTGCGGGTGGTCGTGCGGTATTAATCTCCACTCGGCTCTTGCCTGGAATCGCGCCCTTCCTGCCGCCACTAAATTCCAAAACATACTTTCCGTTAGCATCCGTTTCGGCGGCCGCTGGACGACCGCCCGTAGGAATGAAGACGACATCCGCGCGAGGCAAAGGCTTGCCGTCCAACGTTACAGTTCCCTGCACGCTGGCGATGTCTGGGCCGCCGGAGCCGCAGCCGGAGAAATGTCCGACGAGCAAAACTAGCAAGACAATTGTTGCCGAAACACTTTTCATGATCTTCTTTTTTCCAACGTTTATAGCTCAAGACCCGAGAGGACGTGCCCGTCACCGACTGCAAACAAACGCTGGTAAGTCCCAAACGGTAGGGTATTCAGCGGAGCGGCTGCCCCTTGCATGTAGGGTGCTGCAGCAAACCAACCTGAAGAGGTGTGGTCGATGTTCTCGCTGATGAAGTGAACGGATCCATCGCCAAAGCCGAATTGTGCACCGCCAGTGTGGAAGCTACCGGCCGTACGATTGCCTGCGTTCGTCAGCGGCCAATTAATCGCTCTGAAAGCATTGACCAGCATGCCTTCTGTGGCTCCTTGAGCATATCCGGTGGTATTTGGATCGACAGCGCCATAAATATAGGTGCGTGTGATTCGTGGGTTGGCACCATTCATGCCCCAGCGAGTTTCACCAATGATCGCCGTGTTACTGGTTCCATCGGTAATATTTTGGATCCCATAGTTACCCCGCGAGTCGCGCTCGAAAACTCCATTGTTGAGTCCTCCTGCATTTCCCGGAACGTGATAGTTGTTATAGGCTCCGTTAATTCCTTTGTAGCTGCTGGTAGCGGTCGGACGAATGGCTTCCGAAGCTAAATTGATGGTTGGAGGCTTGATATCCGACGGACAACTGAAGGCCGACTGCGGTGTTGCGGCTAGGACGCCGTTGTTCGCTACGTGAACAGCTAAACTCGAATTGAACTGGTTGTAAATATTTCCTTGTTCGATGTACGGCAGCAAGCCAAAACCCCAGCCGTAGCCCAAACCACGGTTTAGAGTGCCAGCCATAGTACCCACAAAATGGTGCCCGATACCGAATTTCTTGTAAACGTCGTGGTAATTGTGGGCTGCCAAGACGAGCTGCTTGACGTTGTTCGAACATTGCATGCGTCGCGCCGCCTCGCGGGCCGCTTGGACCGCAGGCAACAGCAGACCCACCAAGATTCCAATAATCGCAATAACTACGAGTAGTTCCACCAACGTGAAACCGTGCCGTTGTGTTCTCATATCAAACTTCTCCAACATTCTAGGAATAGAAACGACAAATTTCTAATAAATCGTAACCGTATCTTAACTCCAGCCAACGATTTCGCGTAGGAGCATTTCGTTACAATTAAGTTAGCTTGGGGGGAGCATAGCTTCACATTAGGCAATACACCTGCGGGCTCGTAGTTTCCAGGATCGATGAATCGAGAATCATGACGCGGAGGATGTATACCGCAACCGGCACGCCCAGCACCTTACCCTACCAAGTTAGTTGACTCCGCGACAAACGAATCGGGCTCGGAACGGTTGATGACTCGTCGGTCATAGGCAGGGCACCGCATGGCCGCATATGGAACAGGTTGTCGCAAAACTGTTTCGCGGCAAAACCCTCAGTAAAACTTCGCCTTAGTTTGGTGCGCTTCGTTTTTCATACTCGGCACGCCTCCCATCCCGGTTACGTTCGGCTATGAGGTTCTGGCCGTTATCGTCCATGCGAAGAATCAATGCACGAGCCTTCGCTGGGATAGCGAGCTCAAGCCAAGGTTGCTGGGTGTCGATGGTGCCATGGCAACGCAGTGGGGGCAACTGGGGGTCCAAGGTGATTTCGCCGATACCAAACTGAGCATTCAGGCACCGAACCCCGGACTTACAAAACTGCAGTTCAGCATGTCCTGTAAAAAGTTACATCCGACAGTGCGAGTCTTGAACGGTATTTGTCAACGAGGAGTCAAGCTCAACCAGGAAGAATTCGCGGCCAAGCGCCGGACGGTTACAAAGGTCGCATGCACTTGGCAAGTGGAGTGTCGTGATCACGCCTGAAGACACGACCGCGATATCGCAGCAGATTTAGACTTTGGCAGCAGTTTTTTCAGCGTCAGAAGCACGAGTATTGAAGCATAGGGTTACTGGGGGGGGAATCTAGGTATGGTTTGCTTGTCTATGGTGCCACGATAGAATTAGGCACCGCAGGGACTTCTACTGAACGGTTATGGGCATTTGCAGACGCCCGCAAATCACTGGTTTGCAAGCTTCATTTTGTTGACGGCTTGAAAGTGCCAATCCGCGAACGCCTGGGTCAAGCTGGGAATCTGACGATTGACGCCCCAAGCAATTGCTGCGGAGTACCCCGCATTTTCCTTTATGCCCCTGTAGCTCAGTTGGATAGAGCATCGGATTTCTAATCCGCAGGTCGCAGGTTCGAATCCTGCCAGGGGTGCTAATTCCAGAAGCCACTACCCCAGGACTACCCCAGTTTGCTACTATTCTTGCTATCAAAACCTCTTTTAAAGGGAGCAACGCAGCAAGACTTCCCACTTTATCTTCATGGCAGTGGTCAGTGGACAAAAACGATTAAGGGCTGCAAGTGGTACTTCGGCACCGACAAAGATGCGGCGCTCCTTAAGTATTTGGATGAGAAGGACGCAATCAAGGTTGGCCGCAATCCGCGGGCTAGGTCATATCTAATTCGCAACGGCCAAGGTCTACCGATCGAGGCACTGCAATCTATTCAAGCACTCGCGACCGCTCAACGGGAATTCATTCGCGCGGTCTCGGAATACAAAGTTGCTCAATTCACGCTCCAGCGGTCCGTGGGATGGCCTATCAGCGATCCGCAACGCGGTGGGTATTGCCCCCCATGGAATCATCGGAAACGACTGCAGGGGGTGCTACGGAGTTCGCCCACTTCCCTCAACGAAAATTAATTGGCAATTTGTATCGGGCACTGTAAACAGTTCTGACTTGCCGCTAGTCCATTGCACGACAGACTGGGTGGGGCGAGCTTCTCCAAAACCGAAATGCAGCCGAGTACCGTAGTGACTTTGGTAGCCGCGGCCCGCCACGACAACTGCTAATTGCCGCCGATCTCCAGTCTCCAAGCGTACCTGCGAGCCAATCGCCGATCGATTCGACGCGGTCCCAACTAATCGAATATCAAGCCAATTGCGCGGTTTGTCAGATTCGCCCCGCGAGTTATCAACGGCTGTGTTTCTACGGGACAACTTAGCCGGTCGGACTAGTTCGTTGCGTAACACGCTAGGCTTTCCATTGGAGTTCAACACGACGACATCGATATCACCGTCATTGTCGAGATCATCAAAGGCGGCACCACGACTGCTTTCAACAATTTGCATGCCACTGCCCGCCGAATCTCCCACGCTCACAAACCGACCCTTACCATCGTTGGCCAACAAGTAGTTTCTAAGCTTGACGGAAGTTCGATCGTCGATGAACTGGATGTTGTCCATGAAGTGCCCGCAGGCCACGAACAGATCGAGGTCTGCATCGTTGTCAAAATCGACCAAACCGCAGCCCCAGCTCACATGCGGCGTAAGACTAGTTTCGATTTTGGCAATGTTCGTTTGGTCCATGAACAGACCATTTCCAAAATTCGTATAGAGCACGGGCATTTCGTCTTGATAAGTCGTCGTGAACAGATCGAGCAGCCCGTCGCCATTCACGTCCCCACACTCAATACCCATGTTGCCATTGGCCTTGCCACGCCGATCAAATCCTAAGCCAGCCGAAACACCTTGTTCGGTGAAAACGCCTTGGCCGTCGTTCAGCAACAAGCTGTTTGCCATTTGATCGTTGACGACAACCACATCGCAATCACCATCTTCATCGACATCAACAGCCAACACGCCCATACTGCTGGTCTGAATCTGGGCGATGCCAGCGGACTGGCTGACATCCAAAAACATCCCGTCTCCCTCATTTCGAAATAACCAATCGCGACCGGGTGGGTAATCGGTAGGGCCTGGATGGAAACGATACTGGCCGATCGTCCGCACGACGTGTTTGTCGTAAGAAAATTCGACGTAGCTGCCAATGTACAGATCCAGGTCTCCATCGCCCTCGATGTCCAAGAACGCACAGCCAGCGCCAAAATGATCGGGCATGACAAGCCCCATCTCTTGCGTCGACTCACTAAATGTTCCGTCTCCGTTGTTGGTGTAAAAGGCGTTCTGTCCAAAGTTATTGATGAATAGATCGTCGTCTCCATCCTGGTCGTAGTCAGCGGCTACCACGCCTAGCCCGTACCCCGTATCACCAACTCCGGCAACTTCAGTAACGTCCGTAAAAGTAAAGTCCCCGTTGTTGCGATAGAGTGCATTGCTGGGTCGTCGGTCAACCTCTGTTCCCTCGAGCGGTGCGCCGTTGAGGAAGTAAACATCGATCCAGCCATCGTTGTCGTAGTCGAACAAAGCCAGCCCAGCAACGACGGATTCCACAATATAGCGCTGGCCACTGCCGCCGTCGGTATGCACAAATGTGATTCCACAATCGCTAGACACATCCGTAAATTGCATTTTGCCCTCGCCGTCCGCAGCGGAGATAGCATGCAAAAGACAGAAACAAATTATCAGAGCAAGTAGAAAAATAAGCTCGTTCCCAGTCGCCTGTCTAGGAACGCACTGCCTGGGAGGCCCTGCCTCCCGCAGCGGCAGGGCGTCAATGATGCGACGGCAGGCGGAGCCTGCAATGCCTTGAGTCCCCAGCCAGGAGCCTGGGAACCCGCAGGTGGAGTTCAGCGAGACGTTTAAAAAACAAACCATAATCGAGAATGCCTAATTGTTCAGACGAGGGTCGTTGGGCGCTAGCTGCCGCGCTGCTTCAAGACAGGCTGGAAGCCTATCCCACTTATTTTCCTCACGATTCTTAGTTGCTGCTGGCCATTGTATGGCCGAATCCTGAGAAGCTGGACGCTGGCGCTGCCAAGCTGACAGGGGTAACCGCGAATCCGGAGGGAAAAATTTTGCCACTTGGCTTGTGGGGCAGCGTGGCGTATACTACAGGAGTCGGTCGAGGTTCTTTTAGGAGATTTGCCGACAATCGTGCTGAAAATAAGCGAGTAACGCTCGTCGATTGCGACGAAAATGCGTTTTTCAGCCGAACGGGCGTATGACCAGAGTTGGATTCTCTGATGTCCCGTAAGACCTTTGCGTGCGTAATTGCCGCAAGATTCTGCTGCCAACCATCGGTTTTGTGAACCGCATTGGAAAGCCGCTAGCGTCGTGGTGGACGCACAGGGATGCTGTGACTTTCTTGTTTGTCCAGCCTCTCAAAAAAGCGGTTGTCCGGAGTACCTATCCGATGGTCGGATAGTTCTGTTGGTGTTGGCCCCTCGGTCTGGCCGTCTTGCGTTAAAGTGCGTCAAGACTGTGTCCGTTGTCCTAGCTGCGTTTGGCACTTGGGCGATCCGTCGGGTGGCTCGAAACATGAATAGGTCTTGCTCTGGATGTGTCCATGATATTTGAAAGCATCCAATTGAAAACGTTTGAACAACTCGATTTGCTCCCTGCTCTGCATCGCGCCCTGACCGAAGAACAATACACGACACCTACGCCAATCCAATCGCAAACGATCCCGGCGGCTCTGGAAGGTCGCGACGTACTCGGCTGCGCACAAACTGGTACTGGCAAGACGGCTGCGTTTGCGCTGCCCATCCTTAACCGTTTGGGCCAAAAGCCTCGTAAAGCCAACCCAAATCATCCCCTAGTCCTAGTGCTAGCTCCAACTCGTGAGCTAGCGATTCAGATTGAAGAAAGCTTCGCTGTCTATGGTAGACACCTGCGGCTGCGGCAAGTGCTGGTCTACGGTGGAGTCAGCCAGGGCAACCAAGTCCGCGCGCTCAGCCGTGGCGCGCACATTCTAGTCGCTACACCGGGACGCCTTTTGGACTTGATGGACCAGGGGCATATCCACCTTTCCGAATTAGAAGTGTTCGTTTTGGACGAAGCGGACCGGATGCTGGATATGGGCTTTATGCCCGCCCTGAAACGCATCATCAGTCATTTGCCACGACAGCGGCAGTCGCTGTTTTTCTCAGCCACGATGCCACCCAAAATTACGGAGCTGGCCCAGCAACTACTGTCCAATCCAATCAACGTCACCGTCACACCTCAAAAATCGAGTGTCGAACGCATCACACAGCAACTGCTGTATGTCGAGCGGGCTAGCAAATTATCTTTGCTGCAAAAAATTCTAGGGAGCGATGAAGTAGACCGAGCGATCGTGTTCGCGAAGACCAAACGCGGTGCCAACATGCTGGCCGAACGACTGGTGCGCGGCGGACTCAAAGCGGCTGTGATTCACGGCAATAAATCGCAGTCCGCCCGGCAACGGGCACTCGATGCATTTCGCAGTAACCAAGTTCAGATACTCGTTGCGACGGATATCGCAGCCCGCGGTATCGACATCGATGGAATTTCGCATGTGATCAACTACGACATGCCAGTCGAGCCCGAGAGCTATGTGCACCGCATTGGACGTACCGGGCGGGCTGGAGCCGATGGGATTGCCATGTCCTTTTGCTCTTCGGCTGAGCTGGACGAATTGCGAGCCATTGAAGAGTTTACTGGATTAAGAATTCCGCTCGCTGCTGGTCAAATCGCTCCTAAACCTACTCGTGAAGAGCGCGGACCACGCAAGCGAGTCTCCACGGGACCCGCGCGAGGCAATCGCACCTCTCGAACTGCCGCCTCGGGCAATCTTTCTCACAGCAACTCCCAGCGAAGTGCTGCTCCAAAAAAGAAAGCTGTTGCAGGCAAATCGGCTCCGGCCAAAGTCGCTTCGGCGGGCTCGCGTAGTCATTCGCAATTCCAGTGGGAGGCCGTGAGCGAAGCGCCGCGCGCTGCCAAGCAAGCCCAGCCAAAACGCAAAGTTCGCCAGTTGCCCTAATCAACAAAACTGCGACCCAGTTGCAGTTTGCCACTGGGCACAGTGCTAGTGCTGCACTCCAATATTTTTCTGTCACACCAACAACCGGAGACTAACCATCGCTAAAAACCAAAATACATTTGCCAAGCGTCAACGCGAGATGGAAAAGAAATTCAAAGCTGCCGAAAAACGAACTCGCCGCGAAGAGCGCAAGAACGCCCCCGATCTCCCTCCCGCCTTAGAAAACATCACCGATCCAGATGATCCCGACAGTGAATCCAGAGACGAATCTAACGACGAAACCAAAGACGAATAGCGAAGTGGTCTGCGAGCCGATTACCGGAATCCAGGCTTGGCAGTAAACGGAGCCAAGCCACCACCGGCCAAGCCAGCAGGCTGATGACGTTGTGTGTAGGTACGCCCTCTGCGCCCATCTCCGCATGGCATGTGCCGGGCACATAGTAAGTGCCAAACAGTACGTCGTAGAAAGGAAATACGTTGGCTAGATTCTTGTTGAATGCTTCGGGTGTGTTAGCATGATGCCAGCGATGGAAGCGAGGTGACGCGATCAAATACTTGAAGGGCCCATGTCCCCAGTCGACATCGATGTGCGTATACATATTGTGAATCAAGAGTAGCGCAGCCACGCCGCTAAGTGCACCCGGCGGGAAGCCGATCCAGCCCAACAAAATGATATAGGTCAACTTCATTGCGACCGTTTCCAAGAAATGCACTCGGGCCGTGGTCAGGACTGTGACATGCGTATCGCTGTGGTGAATACTGTGGATCGGCCAAAACCAACGCGTGTGCAAGATTCGATGACACCAGTAGTCCGCAAAGTCCATTGCCAGCAGTGCCAGCAAGACCAATAGCCAGCGCGGCACGTGGGACCAAATACTCGAATCGAGGTGCGGGAAGCCAAAATGGTCGTAGGTGGCCTGGGCCCAAATCATGAGTAGGATGGCCGACTGTCCGAAATAGTTGTTCGACAGCATCAACGACAAATTGGCGGTGCAGGAGTGAATCGCTTGCTCCGGCCACCACGACCAGCCGCCTCGGAGCAGGCTGATCGTCAGCACGCACATGCCGAACAGCGTGCCAGCGACACGGCAATCTTCCCTGACTGTGTGCCAGAGGACTTTGCAGATTTCAGTAAGCGTGGCGGCAAGTTCCATGTTTCCAGCCCTACTACTGGAACGATCCCTAAGATGGTTACAATCGGCCCGCGCCCATAGAATGAGCCATTGTCGTGCAGACAGTGCTCGAAGTTTAGGTCACCGCTCCCGTCACAGTAGGGCAGCAGGTCAAGTTCTTCCGATTTTCGGCTCGTCAGAAGAGTTACTGGGTAACAACCCCGCGTACTAGGTTTTCGGAGGCATGCCTTTGAAAACCTATCAAACTCGAATCTTGAATCGTTTGACTACTCACTAATTCTTCTGAAGAGCTGAACTTAAAACGTCTCGGGATAGATGACGATTTCGATGCGTCGGTTTTCGGAGCGGCCCGCAGGGGATTGGTTATCGGCCAGGGGATGATTGGGGCCGTGGGCAATAACGAACAATTGCTGCATCGGCACTCCGTTGCGGCGCACCAGTTGATCCATGACGGCTTGCGCCTGGCTGCCCGCTAGCTGATAAGGTGTTCCGCCGGCACCGCCATAAGGTTGCGATGAATCGGTGTGTCCTTCGATGGCAACACGCTGGCGGGGATATTGTCTGAGCAGCGAGTTTGCGACTTGATCGAGCACGCTTGCGCCGGCCGGATTGGGCTGGGCCGTGCCCGGCGAAAAGAGTTGATCCGCAGGGATGCGGATGCGGATTAGATCTCCGTCGGGAACCACGCGGGCTCCGGCAATTTGCAATGTCGAGGCAGAATTGGCGATGGAATTGTTGGCCGTTAAGCGAGCCCCGCCGCGAAGATTCATCGAGGCCTGCATGCCCTGGGCTTGGCTGGCATACTGTTGCGTGGTGGCCAGCAACTGCTTGTTTTGAGTGGTGGCGTCCTGAAGCTGTTTGGCCAGTAGGTCGCCCCGCTCGCGGAAAGCTTGCAGTTGTTGTTGCGATTGAGCGAGCTGGGTGGTGAGCTGTCGGTTGTTGTCGTCGAGCTGCTGTGCGCGGCGCTGTGCCTCCTGAAGCTGAGGCGCGGTTTGCTGTTGAGCAAAAACGGATTGCGGTCCAGCGAGCGGTGCTTGGCCAGCCGGCGCGTAACCCTGTAGGCTGCTGGGAGGATACTGCGCTGCTCCACTCCACGGCTGACCACTGGGTGCATAACCATTGGGTCCGTAACTATTGGGCAGGTAGGGGTTGCGATTGCAACCCAGGCACAGGAACAACACCATCCAGCTCGCGCTGCGACTCAGCCTGCAAGCCCTAAGAGCTCGCGTCGGAGGTCTGTGCAGTCCAGAAGTGCTGGTCGCCGAGTTCACGCTAGCAGATGGTCCTAAAGATGAAACGAATCGATCGGTCGCCTAAACGGCACAAGTCCTGCGGAGAGTAGTCCGAAAAGGGCACATGCAGCAAGGCCAGTTTGATACGCCGCCTGGCTGTTTTCGCTATCATTGCGGTAGTCTCTCCACTTCCTCTCGAAAGGCAGCTCCATGCGATCCATCTTTACATTGCTGACACGCGCGTTGATATTGACTTGTACTTTGTCGGGAGCAACTTCGCCTTCGTCTTTGATGTCCCAGGAGCCGTCGATCAAGCTTTGGCCGCAAGTTCCCCCCGGACGTATTGCCGCTCAAGGCGAAGAAGCCGACACTTCCAAGCCAGGCGAGAAAAATGTGGCTGGCAAGCCCGTGATTCGGTTGGGTAACGTGTCCAGCCCGATGATTACGGTGTACGCGCCTCCCGCAGAAATCAACACCGGTGCAGCCGTGCTGGTTTGCCCAGGCGGCGGCTACAACATTCTGGCCTATGATCTGGAGGGGACGGAGGTCTGCCAGTGGCTCAACTCCATCGGGGTGACCGCAGTGCTGCTTAAGTATCGTGTGCCTCGACCCGCCAATGAGGCCCGTCCGCTTGAGCCACTACAGGACGCACAGAGGGCCCTGTCAATGATTCGCCACAATAGCGCCCAGTGGAATGTCAAACCCGAGCGCATTGGCGTACTGGGTTTTTCTGCCGGAGGCAATCTGGCGGCCAGGCTCAGCAACCAATACGAGCAGCGACAGTATCGCGCCTTCGATGAGATCGATTCCGTAAGTTGCCGCCCCGATTTCGCCGTGCTGATCTATCCCGCTTACTTGGTTGAAAAGGGAGGCAGCTCTGCCCTGATGGACGATCTGCCGGTCAGCTCGCAAACACCACCCACGTTTATGGCTATGGCTCAGAACGATCCCATTGGACCGGAAAACGTTTTGTCTTACAGTGCCCAACTGACCAAATCGGGCGTAAAAGCCGAATTGCATCTCTACCCTACCGGCGGCCATGGCTTTGGTTTGCGAGCCACCGAGGAAGCCGCCACGACCTGGCCAGCTCGCTGCACAGAGTGGCTAAGAGGCTCAGGCTGGTTGTCCAAGTAGTATTTGGTCCCCGAACTCAACTCTGGACGGAGGACTGCAGAGGCACATTTTTTGCCCCCTAACAGCCTCCGCTTGCAAACGACTAGTGCGCATTGCAAATACCAAAACGGACGATTAGGGCTATTGGACACACTCTCGTGCAGCGAACTTCAAAATAATTAAGAAAAGTAGCAATATATTTTCTGATTATTAGCACAGAGACATACTGCAAGATTACATTTCCTTAACAAATTGTTTCATGCCGTGGAAACGAGCCGATGTCGCTCCCGGCGGGATGCTTCTTGCAGGCGGCCACTGTGGTTTACAGCCTAGGTTGCCTGGCAATCTCATCTGTAAATTTACTGCCTGAAACGAAAACTGCTTGCGAAACCCAGCCTCTCCTTGACATCTACTCAAAGCAACTTAAGCCGCCACTAAACCGCTCGCTGCTTTTGTTCGTAAGTCGCCTGAGGGCGACCGACCGATCTTTTGCGACCTTAGAGTTCCACCCGAAAGGTCTCGCCATTAAGCTTTCGTAATTATATGTATCGACTTGCGTGAGATTATTACGTTAACGTAACGATGAGCTCTCTTAACCTATTGCTTTGTGCTTAGTATTATGCCTCGTGCATGTTGAGTTTACGTCGTTTGTGGAAGATTTCTTTATACCCTGGAGTGTTTGCGATGAAGAAAAGGCAATTTTCTGGTTTTACCTTGGTGGAGCTGTTGGTGGTCATTGCGATCATCGGAATTCTGGTAGGTCTCTTGCTGCCAGCCGTGCAGGCGGCCCGCGAGGCAGCCAGACGCATGCAGTGTTCGAATAATTTGAAGCAGATGGGATTAGCGCTTCATAACTACGCATCGACGTATAAGTATTTTCCAGCTCGCAAGGGCGGTACGTTCTGGAACGGCTCGCAGAATGAAAGTGGCAATCGTTATCGATTGAGCGGTCACGTCGCGTTGCTACCCTACATCGAGCAAACGGCTATGTACAACAATATCCAGGCTGGCGAGCCTACCGCGGCGATTCCGGTTGCTCCGGGAGGCAAAGCGGCGTGGGTCGGCTGGGCCCCTTGGAACATCTCACCCAGCTATCTGAAGTGCCCGTCGGACCCAGGTCCGCTGACTACCAATCGCGACAACAGTTACGGCTTCTCCACGGGTGACTCGGTCTACAATGTTCAGGGTGGCGGCAACGTACGCGGTATATTTGCGACCCGCGTTTATCGCAGCTTCGGAAGCATCTCCGACGGCACCAGCAATACCATCGCGATGAGCGAGTTCCTGTGCAGCCGCCCCAATCCTAATGGCGCTCAGCCTGGGGTTGCCGCTGCGGCCAAACGTTTCAGGCACAATCAAGGAATGGTGCTCGTGCCCGGTTTGGCTCAGTCGCCAGCCCTGTGCTTGGCTGCGACCGACGGTCAGTATTTCGTGGCAGGCCGTACATACTGGGGACGTCGCGGTATCAACTGGACCGATGGCCAGCCGACTTACAACGGCATCTCGACGATTATCGCTCCCAACGGACCGATGTGCGTTGACCGTGGCACCTGGGGTGACCAGAACGACGTGGTGCTGCCTCCGGCCAGTGCTCACACTGGCGGCGTGAATGTCAACTTGGCCGACGGCTCGGTAAGATTCATTGGCAACTCGATCGACACGGGCAACCTGACGGTCGGTGCCGCCACGGGGAGAGACACTCAAGGCCTCAGCCCCTACGGCGTGTGGGGAGCATTAGGCTCGATGTCCGGCGGCGAAGTCGGCAACGTACCCGATTGATTTCGGGTAGGGTGCTACACGCAGAAGTGCTAAACAATCTTCAACCGGTGGTAGAGCTCTACTGCCGGTTCTTCTTTTGCACAATTTGTTCTCACGTGGATTTTCCAAATGAATATGTATCAAAGCGAACTTCGGTATTTTTTTCTCTCAACGAGCTTGCTGGTTTGTAGCCTGGGCTGTAGCGGTGGCTCGAGCAATCCGACGACCTATGCGGTCACGGGGGCCGTGACCTTGAATGGCGTTCCAGTCGATGGTGCAACCATCATTTTTGCACCTGTGTCCGAGGGTGCAGTGGGGGCGACCGGAACCAGCGATGCCGAAGGCAACTATACGATGACCACCTATGTGAACAGCGATGGCATGCGTCCGGGCGACTACATGATCAAGGTTTTCAAATTCGATGCGCCACCGACGCCTCCCTCAGAGTCATCGCCCGATTTTGATCCCAACACATCTCTGGAAGAGCAAGAAGACGACTACAATCCCGACGCTGCCCCAGCAGCGGCGACCAAGAACCATCTTCCTAAGAAGTATGCCAGCGAAGTCACGTCGGGACTGAAGCATACCGTGGCCGAGCAGCCGAGCACCTACAACATCGAACTTAAGTAAATTGTTTGCTCCCGTCCAGCTTGGCTTGCGTCCGGCGTGTCCGGCGTACAACTTAGCTGGACGATGCGAACATTTGGATCGTTAACCAAGTCTCGGGTTCATTGGGCTGCCTTGGCGATAAACCAGCATAGCCAAATCGTCGGGCTTACTGGGAAACATTACCGACTCGGTCGACATCCGCTGGGCGACGCGGGATTCGATCGTGGCTGCGGCTTGCAGGAGCGGTCCTTTGCGAACGAGTTGCACAATCTCGTCGAGTCGCAAATTGTCGAACAGCCCGTCGGAGCCAATGACCAATGTGTCCTGCTTGTCCAGCTTCTTGGCTGAACCCATATCGATGTGCAGGTCGTCGGAGCCGATTACGTTAGACACCAGATGCCGATCCGCATGTTGCAATGCGGCTCTTTCGCTGAGCATGCCGGCCTCGACAGCATAGCCAACGGGCGAGTGCGCACGAGTTTGCAATTTGATCTTCCCGCGGCTGCCTACCAACAGCGCCTGCGAGTCGCCGACATGAAAGGTGCGCAGGATGCCTTCGTTGATTTCGATGGCAATGAGCGTGGTCGCAGCGCCGGATCCCAGCTCGCGCACGCGACGAATGGCCGTTTCAAAACCATCGAGAATAGGAGCTCTCAAGTCGCTGGGGTTATCGCACTTGCACACCGATTCTGCCAGAGCTTCCATTGCTAATTTTGAAGCGAGCTGCCCGTTGGCTTGGCCTCCGCAGCCATCGGCGATGGCTAGCACACCCGCCGTTGGACTGACCGGCAGGATCGCGATCGCATCTTCGTTAGGCGTCAGCTTGTTAGGTTCTTTGCGAGTCAGAAAGACGACGGTTCCACCAGCAAAATCGCGAGTCTGCACCGCGTCGAACTGTTCATTGATGAGCAGTTGTGGTGCGCCGCCATCCAAACAAATCCCGCCGGCGCCACTCACCGTGTATCTCCCAGGCGGGTCGTACACCATGGGCAATAGCTCCAGTACTGCGGAAGTACTCCCCAGCCACACTGTCGGCAGCTATCCGGCGAGCCTTCGATCTTCCACTTTCGCTTGATCGAGATGTGGCACCATGGGCAATAGCGCATGAATGGCATGAGTTTCTTCCTCGAGCACTTTTTGTTGGTACATCGCGCCGAATAGCGTTTGTCGGGGTACTGCCGAGTTGTCTCCACCTCAAAGCCACCACCGTAGCACCAGGGGCAATAGGGCCAATCGCATTTTAACCCACGGCAACAGCGGGGGCAGTATACAGGATAGCTGGTTGCGCAGGGATTCTTGTGCCGCTCGTCTCCACACCACGGGCAGGCAAACATGGGTTCGGCAACTGGGCCATCGCACTTGCGGCACGAGCACGTGGTGCCCAGCGACGTGCCAAATTGGGTTTGAAACTCCTTGCGACGCAGTTCTTGCCAACTCTTGCCACGTCCTGAGGATGGACGTCGGGCCTTGGCTTTTACTTCTACGCGCAGCGGATGTTTGATGCGACAAAAACTTGCCAACATCTGCTCGGCATTGTCAAAACGTTTACCAGCATCGACCTCCGTCGACTTTTTTAGCAAACTAAGAAGCGACTCGCTAACTCGCTCGCTCAACTGCTTGTAGCCATCCATCGGCCAGATGTAGGGCCACTGCGGCAGCACGCCTGCTAGCATTCGATACATGACGATGCCGAGCGAAAAAACATCCGAGCGAAACGACGGTCTGCCCATCGCCTGTTCGGGCGCTACATAGCCCAAGGTCCCACCGCCAGACCCTTGAAGGGTGCGATGGGCGATCTTCGCGATTCCAAAATCAGTCAACAGTAGTTGGTTATTAGGGAAGATCAGCAGGTTGTCGGGTTTAATATCACAGTGAATGATCTTATGCTCGTGCGCATAAGCGGCCGCCCGCAACATTTGCCCGCAGTAGTCGATAGCCGTCTGCTTTGCCAATCGCTTTTGCAGTCGGTCCTCTAGCGAAGTCTCGCTCAGCGGTGTCACAATCACAAACTTACCGTCGATGAAATCCGCGTATTTCAGCGGCAGTATGTTGGGATGGTCCAGCTTGGCGGCTAACCGAGCTTCCTGGCGAAAACTGGCCATAGCGGCTTCGTTCACCAAATGCGGATGCGGGATCTTCAAAGCGACCCGCACACCTTCAATCGTGTCGGCAGCCTGATAAACGGAAGCAAAGCCACCCTCGGCAATGCGGCGCTCGATTAGGTATTTTCCAAAACGCTGTCGGGCGCGAAGCATAAATTAAACCAACGCAAGCCGCTGGCCAGAGACCGGAGTATTCACTCTCTCCGCGCAGCAGAAAAAGTGCATAAACAATGAGCACAACGTTCTATCGGCAAGCTGTCATTCAAACGCCTTAGATTCCCTGCAGGAAATGACCAATGCGTCGATCGCCAACACAAACTCCATCAGCCGAACGCGGTTTGCACGCTCGAAAAAGTTAGTTACTCAACATCTATCCTAATGCAAGCATCGATTGCTGGCAATTATTTACCGAAATCAAAAACGTAGATTGAAAATTTGTCCGCGCGGTATGTTTGTCGAGGTGGTCGAATGTTTGACCCGGATTATTTGTGAGCCGATTGCTTGCACCGTTGGTTGTGGGACGACCCATCGATAGCCGAAAAATTGGCTTGACACGCTGCGCGGTTAACCAGACGAATTTGGCATCGATCCGTAAACGCAGCCTGGGACACCGGACAGAAACCAACGGTTTGGGCACTAGCGCCAACCGGTTCCACCCAATTCGACTGAGCTAAAGTACAATGCTGTGCTGGCGGAAGCGAGAACGTGTTTGGCCCCGTTTTGTCCAGGAGGATGCGCTATGGTTTCACTGTTGCAGACTAGCCCGATGCCTAGCCGCTGGCGATTGGGACTGAGCCTGCTCGCAATTTTGCTCAGCGGGCCAAGTCTGATCGGCGAACTGGTCCAGCGCTCGGCCAGCGGACAAGAAAACGCTCCGCTGCCAGGCCCTGAAGTCGACAAAGTACTCACCGCGAAGTATTCCAAAGCACTGCTCATCGACTTGGAAGGCCCCATTTTCGCGCGTTTTCATTGGTACCTTAACCATCGAATCGACCTAGCCCAACGCCAACAGGCCGACTTGATCGTCCTCCGTTTAACCAGTCCTGGCGGGGATCTGGAATACTCGCTCCAGTTAGCTCGGAAACTCCGCGATATCGATTGGGCGACGACCGTTGTCTTCATTCCCGAAGAGGCGATCAGCGGCGCCGCAATTATCGCGCTGGGCTGCGATCGCATTTACATGCAGGAGGGCTCGATGATCGGAGATGCTGGCCCTATTCAGTTAGGCGCAGGCGGACAATTCGAGCATGTGCCGGAGAAGTTCCTGAGCTATGCGGCCAACGCGGTACGCGAGATCGCTTCCAGCCAGAACCGGTCGCCCGCGCTGGCAGAGGCCATGGTTGATCGTTCGTTGGTCGTATTGGAGTGTACCGATAAAGCGACAGGACAAAAGGCGTATCTTTCCGAAAAGGAATTGGCGGTCGAACAAGTGGCCGCCAACTACGATATTGGTCAGCCCGTTCCCGAAACCGGCCAAGATCGCTTTCTGACAGTCGGTGCCGCCCGGGCTAACGACCTGGGGCTGAGCGAAGGTCTATTCAAGTCGGAGCAGGAACTGCTGGCACAAATGACTATCGCGACCATCGAGCCCACGCGGTTGAACTGGGTGGACAATACGGTCTTTTTTCTTAACCGCCCTTGGTTTACCGCCTTGCTCTTGATCGTGGGTCTGGTCGGGATGTACCTGGAACTTGCCGCGCCGGGAATTAGTGTCGCCGGTATGACCTCGCTATTCTGCTTCGGCATTTTCTTTTGGAGTCATTTCCTGGGTGGTACTGCAGACTGGTTGGAAATCCTGCTGTTTGTCCTAGGTGTCTGCTGTCTGGGTTTAGAACTATTCGTACTGCCAGGTTTTGGCGTGTTCGGTATCAGCGGGCTAGCGCTGTTGGTGTTCTCGCTGGTCATGGCCAGCCAGAGTTTTCTGATTCCGGAGGGTGAAGCTCAGTGGGGCCAATTGCGAGGTAATTTGCTGATGGTTGTCGGTTCAGTACTGGGAGTAATGGTGCTCTTTTTCGGTCAGATTTTGCTACTCGATTCGATCCCTGGACTAAACCGCTTCCGCCTGACCGCCCCAGAAACCAGCATCGAGGTGTCTGACGTGCCATTCACTTCGCTCACACAGCAGTCATCATCCGCTGCGACTTCGTTGGCGATCGGCGCTACAGGAGTAGCCGAGTCCGATTTACGCCCGTCTGGAAAGATTAGAATGGATTTGCGATTGGTCGATGTAATCACCGAGGGCGATTATATCGAAGCCGGATGCCCAGTAGAGGTTTTGCGCATCGAAGGCAATCGCGTCATCGTGCGTAGAATGTGAATGGCTGATGGCCAGCCTACTCTCACAGTTTTCACCCAATGATTTGGAAGGTCTGCAAGATGCTTCGGCGCTCAATCGCTTGGATCCCTACGCTACTATTAATCGTGTGCGTCGGTCGCGGTCTACGTGCCGAAGGCGTTTGGCAAGTGGGCGTAGCGAAGGCCAAGATCACTCCCAAAATGCCCATGCCGGTCACGCATCAAAGAATTTTTAGAGAAAATTCAATGTTGTCACGAAACTATTGTCTGGACAATCTGCCCTATGAGTTGGCAGTAAAAGCAGGTTATGCCTTTGCCTCATTCCAAAGACTCAGTGCAAGACTGAAGAGTACAAGGAACCAGACTTTACTGTCGGCGTCTACAGGTTGCGGATTCTACTTTCGAAAGGAACCTACCATGTTTTCCCGTATCGTCCGAGTCCCGCTTTTTCTATTAACTGCCTGCGCCCTAACTTCACTCGCCCACGGACAATCTGCGTCCTTCCAAGAGCTTGCTCAGAAAGTTAATGGTACATCTGCCACCCAATATGTCGTAGGTGATACTCTCTACGCTCAAGCACGTATCTCTTTTACTGCTCCATCGGCAAATCCGCTTTTGGTATGGGACTATGAGCTACGTTTGGAAATAAGAGATTCCGACGACAGCACACTCCTGATGGCGGGTTTTGTTTCTGGCCAAATTGCCTCAGGTCAAACAATTTCAGACATCGTTCAGGCCTCAGCCGTGTGTGGCAACGCCCAAGCGTACGATGTCGTAGTTCTAGCAATAGCAAAGGAGCAGGGCCTAATCGGCCCCGCAAACGACTGGCTGGGAGGAGGGTTTAACAACTCCTTTGTAAACCAAAATCCATAGACTACGGACGCCGTGCAGATTTTTGTGAACCAGCGTGTGTTACCAAGCTCGAAATTGGTTGAACATCACGTTCAGCCAATCCCTGGAACTACGATCACACATTCTGGACTGCAGTCGCCGGGTTCCTTGTTATCTAAGCTACCGGTATTACTATCTCCTAATCAATCGTGTGTGTTTGATCAAGTCTGCTACTTTGGCAATTATTTATCGACGCAAACGTAGGCATTTGACTGCGCACGTTCTGTACCCTTCCTTTGAGAATGATTCGCAGGCCGAGCTGAGCCTTTCTTCCTTTTGGTGCAGGTAGATCAACTAGATACAAGCGATTTTCATCGACGACAAAACTCCATTGTTGAGTAAATTCTTCTAGCAGTGGTTTCCCAATAAGAACCCTTGAGCCCGCAATGAAGACCGCGCCGTCTTCACTTCCGCTGAGCATCACGGATCTGAACCTGAGCTTCGCTTCGAGTTGTTTACCCTCTCGCAACTCGATATCTACTCGCATCCCAACGTTGTCGGACGGCGTAAAACTTTTGAGTTCAAAAAGACTGTCACTATTTCTTTGTAGATAATTGATACTAGCTCCGCTTTGCGTGCCCATCGCAATCGAGCCACCAACGATTGAAGTCGATTTAGACTTTGCAACCGTAGTATCCTTGCATTGACTGCACCACTCATTCCAATCAAACTCGGTTGAGCGAACCGCGTCTTGTCGCTGGAAGGCTTCGGAATGCCGGTCCTCTACAACAACTATTTCAGCAGTGAATTCTCGAATTGGATTTTCGTCAGCAAACAACCCTAGGTTCATTGTTGTGATTAGAAGGCAAAAGCACACATAGTTCATGGTATCCTCCGTTTGGAATTTACTAGGTGACGCATGTCACGGAATCGTTATTCTACAACTCGAAGTTGCAAGTTATCACAAAGCCAAAGCCTTGGTAGCAGTTCGAACGTGTCCATCGTCTCTACTGAGGTCACTTTAGGTAGCTCAGCGATGTGAGGACTTCCATTCAATATTGGGTCGTCCTTCAAACAGGTAGAAACTTGTCCGCTTCTGTCCATGACAGTTATTTGCGGCAGCGTCCCGAAAGCCAAAACAACTGCGAATGCCAACGCGACGACGTTGCTGCGCCCGTTCCGACGCTGTCGCGTGCTAAGCTGCCATTCAGCGTCCAATATGATTTGCTCGATAGACGAGTCTAACACCCTGGATGGACTAGGTCGTTTCAGGCTTGCGATTCTATCCTCGAGTTCGTTCATATTTCGTTTCTTTCGAATTCTCGCGAATTTTGCCCAACGCTCGCCGGTACTTCGTAGCGACAGTTGCCGTAGGCGTGTGAGTGAGTTGACCAATTTCACGAAAGGTCAGGCAGCTATGGAGGTGGAGCTCTACAATTTCTCTCTCGGCACTCTCTAGCTGCTCCAATGCGAAATCTAGAAATTCTGTTTCAATGTATGAATGCTCTTCATCATTGCTAACAGAAGCGCTCGCCAATGAGTCCAACTGTCGAGAAGCTGGTCTCGCCGATGCTGCACGTAACTGATCAATAGCTGCATTTCTTACACAGGCAAATGCGAATAGGCGAGGGCCATCGGGTATATCCTTTCGCTTTGTAAGGCGCAGGAAAACTGATTGAAGAATATCCTCTGCCAAATCTACATCCCGCACGATATTCCAAGCCGTCAACAACAAAGACTTCCGGTCTTCTTCATAGAGCTTAGCTAGCCATCGCTGATCTTGTTGCATCTACCAATCCTTTGGTTCTGTAGATTACCACGTATAGCGGAATCTGAATTGTTCAAGAATATCAAGAAATTGGCAAAATCATTTTTGCTAGCGAAAAACACTGTTCATTACCGCCGGTGGTACGCTGTGGAGTATACCCACATTGTCGGCCGGCGCAGTAAAGTATCCGCTAAGGATCAAGCGGGAAATAAGTTTCGGCTTTTCCAACGTCGCTCGGCTCTCCGAGCCGATTGCGTCAGACCTTCCGCTTTCGGTTCGGAGAACCGAGCGACATTTATTTTCCGCTTGACCCTAAGTTGCGCTCACTCCTGCAATTTTGCAAACTGTTTCAAACCGTCGACGAGTCGCGAAACATCGGCAGTGGTATGTTGGACGCCGAGGCTTATACGCACTCGCGAAGTTTCTGGAGCAACCGTGGGCGGTCGAATCGAAGG
>JBGSJL010000189.1:0-23577 GCA_041741955.1 Pirellulaceae bacterium
CACGGTCATGCTTCTCCGCGAGATACGATTCTCTTGGGAGCATTTACGACCTGCATAGCTGTGCCAGAATCCGTTGCAACCAGCTCCCAGCAGCGTCAACTCTAATTGTTAAAGCGGACGGTACGATAGATACTAGGGAGTCAGAGGTTTCATGCGCTTTCGTCACTCGGAGCATGACGATTTTCATCTAAGTGAATTTTCGCAGCTTGCGAGCACTCTGGGCGATCCATTCAGCGGCCAACTCGATCTCGGCGAGCGTATTGAAGCGACCGACGCCGAATCGCAGGCTGCTGCGCGCTTGCTCTTCGCTTAGGCCGATCGCTCTTAAGACATGGCTAGGGGCCGGATTGGCGCTGGTACAAGCACTGCCGCTGCTCACTGCCAACTCCGGTACGGCCAGCATCAAACTTTGTCCTTCAAGCGGATAAAAGTTGCAATTGAGATTTCCCGCCAAGCGTTTGAGCGGTTGTCCCAAATCGAGAGCTGGGCCATTAAGACTGACGTCCTCACAATGAGTACAAAGCAGTGCAAACAATCGATTTCGAAGCTCAACAATCCGACTCTGGTCTGCGGCCATCGACTGGATACAGCTCTGTAGAGCCGCAAACATGCCGACTATGCCGGCGGTGTTGAGCGTCCCGCTGCGGAAGTTATGCTGCTGTCCACCACCCACGATCTGGGCTTGGAGCCTGACGCGACGTTGTCGTCGGCGCACAAACAAACCACCTACACCCTTGGGTCCGTAGAACTTGTGCGCTGAAAAACTCATTAGGTCTACATCCAACTGGTCCACGTCGACGGGAATGCGTCCGACCGCCTGCGTCGCATCGCAGTGCAACAGGCTACCGCGAGCGCGACACAGCTTGGCGATTTCCTGCAACGGCTGAATGACACCTATTTCGTTGTTGGCCAGCATCACGCTGACTATGGCCGTGCGCTCGTCAATCGCCTCAGACAGTTCATCCAGGTCTACCACACCCGGCTCCGCCGAATCCACGGACTGGACGGGGACGATTTGCACCTCGAACCCGTGTTGTTGCAACCGCGAGACGGGATCGAGAATGGCCTGATGCTCGGTCGCCAGCGTCACTACTTTGCGACGTGCCTGTCTGGGCTGTAGGCAAGCACCGAGCAGGGCGAGGTTGTTGCTCTCGGTGGCACCGCTGGTAACGATCAGTTCGTCGGCTTCAGCACCTAAATACTTGGCAATACCCGCCACAGCCCGCTCGACGATTTCGGCGACCTGCCGTCCGGCCTCATGCGTAATGCTGCCCGCGTTGGCATACTGCTCGCTGAACATGGGCAGCATGGCGTCTAAAGCGGATGGATCCAGCGGAGTGGTCGAATGGTTGTCTAAGTAGATCACGCTTGGTCCATCTAATACAAGTTTTCCAAACAGAGCTGGGACCAAGTTTCAAACGAATTCAAACTTGCCTTCAGTTGCACCACACTTTGGAAGCCACTTTCGATCAAGTCGGCTTCGCGAGCCCGAGCCGCTGGTGTGTCGAGCGTCAGCAAATGCACGACCCCTAAATGTACTCGACCCACCGGCGACGTATCATCGTAGATGAATCCGACGAGCTGCTCTTGGTATGGACTCTCCAGTACCATTTCCTCACCAAGTTCGCGTTGCATGCCTGAGCGATATAGATCATCACCCTCGGCATCTTCGCTGGAAATATGACCACCAATGCCAATACTCCGCTTGGCATGCAAACGTTTTTCGCCCTGTCCCTTTCCCCGCGTATATTGAAACACGCACGGCTCATCATCGATCGTGGCTTGCAGGATGGCGTACGGTATGAGTTGTTTAAAGCTGGGATCTTCTTCGACCAAACTGCGCGGACGAAATTCCATGGATTCGGGATTAAGTAGCGCCTCGAAGGCCTCGGGACAGAAGGGCCGAAAGCCACTGAAGGAACCTAACAGGCTCAAACGGCTTTCGGGAATTACTAGTACAAGTTCTTCGTCGGGCAACAATGCATCATTCCTTGGAGTTAACTCGGGTCTGTCAATTTCAGTTTTATCCAACGCATCGTGACGGCGTGTTAAACAATCAGCATACAGTCGCCGTAGCTATAAAACCGATAGCGTTCCTCGATGGCTTGTTGGTAGGCTGCCAATATCAACTCGCGCCCTGCTAGCGCGGAAACCAACACGAGTAGCGTACTTTTGGGCAGATGAAAGTTCGTCATCAGCGCATCCACAGCGAGGAACGGATAGGGTGGCCGGATGAAAATACTTGTTTCTCCCTTCCAGGCCGTTAGGGCTTGCCCAGTCTCGATGGCGGCGGCTTCTAGGACTCTCGCGGATGTCGTGCCCACCGCGATAATTCGTCCACCGCGCTCGCGGCAGCCGCGGAGTTTTTCGGCCGCCGCTTCGGATAGCTCGCCAACCTCCGCGTGCATTTTGTGTTCTGTCAGTCGGCTGGTCGCTACGGGCCGAAACGTGCCGAGCCCAATATGCAACGTGACCGTTGCGGTCAGCGTGCCCCGCTTTCGCAAGTGACCCAGCAGATCGTTGGTAAAGTGCAGGCCAGCGGTGGGGGCCGCCACGGAGCCGGGCTCTTGCGCATAGACGGTTTGATACGTCACCACATCATCATCGACCATCTGCCCTTCGCGGATGTAGGGCGGCAAGGGTACGCGTCCGAATCTTTCCAAGACCGCGGCAAGTCCGCCTTCGAAGATGGGCCGGACCGCCAAGTGTCCACCTTCGAGTTTGGCCACCACGCTCAGGGCTGGCACATCGCGCCCATCCTTGTCGCGCAACGTGATGGACTCGCCGACCGTCAAGTGACCGCGCGTTTTACTAAGTATCTCCCATAATCCCGCCGCTTCCTCGCGTAAGAAAAGCCCTTCCCATTTTCCGCGCGTCGATGTTCGCGAGCCCACCAGCCGAGCCGGTATGACTTTTGAATCGTTGAGCACCAAGGCATCGCCGGGCGCAACCAGATCTGGCAAATCACGGACGTAGTGGTGGGAGATCTCCTGCGACTTACGATCCACTAACATCAATCGCGCATCGATCCGATGTTCGAGCGGATGCTGGGCAATCAACTCACGCGGCAACTGGTAGCTGTAAAGCTCCAGGTTGTCATGATCGACTTCAAGTTCTCGCATTCGCCACTCCATTATTATGCGTGCGCGAGCGGCGCAGGCTGTGAACTAGGATAACAAACACGGTAAAATGTGAAACGACACGCTCGTCGCAACTTTCAAGAATCGAACGTGTCACACGTATGATAGCGTCAACCACTTTCGCGATAATCTCCGCCATGCGCATCGCCCTAATTATCACCGAGCTGTATCCTGGCGGTGCCGAAAAATGTTTTGTCAATTTGGCGTGCTTCCTTAAATCACGAGGGCACGAAGTGGCCGTGTGGCAGCTCTGGGATCCACCGCCTACGGAAAAATCACAACTCGTCCGTCAGCTCGACGCCCATCATATCCCCTGGAAATCGGGGGGAACAACCAAAGCTTGGCATTTTCCAGCGGCGTCGCGCTGGCTCAAACGCGAGCTCATGGAATTTGCCCCCAATGTCGCGCAAGCCTTCCTGTTCCATGCCAACGTGGCCGCAGCCCTCGCGCTGCGTGGTCAAACATGCCGCCTGTTCGGCGGCGCGCGCGTCGCACAGCCCGAACTCTGGCGGCAATTGCTACAGCGTTGGGCTGCGCGGCATATGGAAAAATTGATTTGCGTCAGCCACAGCGTGGCCGAACATTGCCGAAAAATCGAGAGAATCCCAGCTTCCAAAATCTGCATTGTCCCTAATGGTATCGCACCGGAAAACATGCCAAGCGCATCGCAAGATTGGAGCGAGTTGGGTGTTCTGAGCCCAGCTCGGGTCCTCCTGTATGTCGGACGGCTGGCCGAACAAAAGGGGATCGACGATTTTTTGCAGGGCAGCCTCCCAAAAATCTTGACCGCCCTGCCAGATCATTGCCTAGTGATCATGGGCGACGGCGGGCTGGCTAAAAAGCTCGCAGACCTCCGCTTGAGAAGCAATCATGTACAGCGCATTCACCTCGTCGGCTGGCAACCCAATCCGCTCGGCTGGATGCGCGCGGCAGAAATGCTGGTGCTACCCGCACGCTATGAAGGCATGCCCAACGTGGTGCTTGAAGCCATGTCGGTCTCACTGCCTGTCGTGTGTTTCGAAGTCGACGGAGTTCGTGAACTGTTAGGCAATCGGGCGATAGCGGATCGCCAAATCGTGCCAGCGCAGGACTTTCAGGCATTTACAAACGCCACCATCGAGCTGGCACAAGATGCCGAACTTCGCGAGCAATGCGGTGCTCACAATCGCATCCGTGTCGAACAGACCTTCCAACTTGAACATCAGTTGGCTAAGTACGAAGCGCTGTACTCATCGACGCTCCGTTTGTGAACCAGCCATTAGCTGGCGGGTTTTTCGACGCGTGGCATGGACTCGATCGCTTTGTCGATCAAACCGTATTCGACCGATTCTTCGGCCGACATGAAACGATCGCGATCGGTGTCGCGTTCGATGGCTTCGAGTGTCTGACCGCAGTGCTTGAGTAGAATTTCGTTGAGCCTGCGCTTGATACGCTTGAACTCGGCCGCGTGAATCATAATTTCCTCAGCAGTGCCTTGCATTCCTGCCAGGGGCTGGTGAATCATGATCCGCGCATTGGGCAGTGCGTAGCGTTTGCCCTTGGCACCTGCCGCGAGCAGCACGGCACCCATCGACGCTGCCTGGCCGATGCAGTAGGTGGCCACGTCGCACGAAACGAACTGCATCGTGTCGTAGATCGCCATTCCGGCGCTAACACTGCCGCCGGGCGAATTGATGTACAGGTGAATGTCCGCTTTCGGATCATCGGACTGCAGAAACAACATTTGAGCTACCAACGCATTGGCAACTTCGTCGTTCACCTGCGAACCCAGAAAGATGATGCGATCTTTGAGCAGGCGGCTGTAGACATCGTAGACGCGTTCCTCGCGGCCACTCTTCTCGATAACGTATGGGATCATCGGCATGTGATAAGTTCCAGAATGTTTTAGTGTGCTAAAATCAAGTCTTGTCTTCTTCCGTCGCGTCGGCAGGTGGCTTGGTCAAAATCTCGTCGACTAAACCATATGCCTTGGCCGCCTCGGCAGTCAAGAAGAAATCTCGATCCGAATCCTTGGCGATTTGATCGCCAGGCTTGTCGCAGTGCTTGCCCAAAATATCGTTCAACAGTGTGCGATAGCGGAGAATTTCGTTGGCCTGAATTTCGATGTCAGAAATTTGACCCGAAACGCCACCGGCTGGCTGATGCACCATCACACGGCTGTTCGGTAGGCAGTAGCGTTTGCCCTTCGTTCCGCCAGCCAACAACACCGCGGCTCCGCTGGCCGCTTGGCCCACGCAGTAAGTGGCAATAGGGCAGGACAAAATTTGCATCGTGTCATAGATCGCGAGTGTGGCAATGACTTCGCCACCGGGACTGTTGATGTAAAAATGGATGTCTTTGCGGCGGTTTTCGCTTTGCAGGAAGAGCAACTTCATGACCACTTCATTGGCGTTGCCAGTGTGGATTTCACCCTGCAAAAAAACGATACGGTTTTCGAGCAACAAATCACCAAGCGTCATTTGCCGCTGGCGCTGATAGCCGGCCGCCGCATACGAATTGGTAAGCTGACTAAATGGGTTCGCAGAATTCAACTTGCACTCCTTGGTAGGTTGTACTTGGGCAACGCCCTAAACGGGGCTGCGGTCGCGACTGCCATTGGTGGCTGTGAGAGCACGAATATACAACGCATTTCAGTTTTAGTGTTCGCAGTCAGAAGTTTTTTGGCAAGTGCTCAACCGAGAAAAAAAAACCGACTTTCGTCCTTGGAACGAAGTCGGTGCAGTGTCTAAAAAATTGTCGATTAACGGCACGCAGTCAGGCTCAGTCCTCTTTTTCTTTTCCAGGCAACTTGAGAGCTCCTGGCGTCGTTGCTTCGTTGTCGTGCTTCGCATCGGGAATATCCGAGTAATCACCGGCGATCGCAAAGTCGATATCGCTGGACTCTGGATCAGACTTCAAGAAGCCCGTGTCCTCTAGGTCCTTAATCTTTCCGGCGGCAACAATTTGGTCGATGACCTGCCGTTCGATAATTTGATTGCGAATCGCATCCATCTGACCGGACTTTTCAAGCCGTGCGCGGATGCGTCTCGTCGAGGTATCATTTTGCTCAGCGATCAACGAGATTTCCTTCTCGTAGTCTTCCGCTGTCGGCTCTACTTTGAGGTCTTCAGCGATTTTCTCCAGCACAAAATGTTCGCGCAGCGCGCGAACCGTCGTCTCGCGAGCATTCATACGCGACGCATTCAAGTAGCTGTTCACTTGCTGCTGGTTGAAGCCGCTGCGCTGCAGTTCGAGCACCATGCGTTGAAGTTCGCGATTGGTCTGCCGGCGAATCAGTGACTCTGGCATTTCCCAGTCCGCACCCTTGGTCAATTCGTCCACGATTTGCTTGCGAAGCGCCTGCTGCTGGTGGTATTCGAACTGCCGCTCCAACTCGATGCGCACGAAAGCGCGAAGGTCTTCAATATCGTCGAAACCCAAGTTTTCGAGCGCGGCTGGACTAATTTCGTCGACCTGGATCCGCTTGATCTCGACGATTGTGAACCCGATTTCTACTTCCTTGCCGCGCATATCGACGATCGCAGCATCCTCCGACAGCGTAACCTTGGTTGAGAACACGTCTCCTTCCTGCTTGCCAACAATCAACTCGCCAAAGTTCTCGACGACCGCGTCTCCGAACTTCAGTTGCTTGGCAATGATGACCGACTGTTCTTCGAATGCATTGGCTTGCCTGCCGTCCATCGTGAAGACAGCATTCATAACTACTTGATCGCCCAGAGCGGCCGGACCATCGACTGGCTCGCCAACCATAAACCGCTTCAAAGTTCGCGAAAGATGCTCGTCGATGTGCTTGTCAGTCAACTCGCAAGTTGGACGTTCGAGTTCCAGCCCCTGCCACTGGGGAGTCTCAAAGTCCGGTCGAACTTCGATTTTGAACTCGTACTTGAAATCGCCTTCCGGAGGAAGCTCGACCGCTTTGTAATCGAAATCTGGCTCGCTAATTGCCGAGAAGTAATCCCCCTCGGTGATTTGCTGCAAACTATCCATCACCAGCGAGCTCTTAATTTGCTCGGAAATCTGCTCTTTGAAGCGCGATTCAACGAGTCTCCGAGGAGCCTTACCCGCGCGAAAGCCAGGCAACTCAGCTTTGGGTGCCACATCGTCAAACGCTTCGCTACGATAGCGCGCGACCTCAGCAGATGGGATCGTGACGACAACGTGTCGCTCACACGTCGAAGTGACATCCACTTTGACATCGATCTGAAGAGGCTTCTTGACGTCGTCTGCGCCAGTTACTTCTGTTTCCGTTTCCGTGGCGGCCATTTCCGAAAAGCTCCGGGTTACAAATGAAAAACGGCAAACCGATAGAGAGCGGGCGATGGGATTCGAACCCACGACAACAACGTTGGCAACGTTGTGCTCTACCAACTGAGCTACGCCCGCACATGTGGTAAATAACCGGCCTGCCGAAGCTATGGATCGATGAAATCACGCGAGGCATGTGCTCCCCGCTGTGAAAGGGCAGATTATATGGTTAGTCTCAGACGATGCAAGAGATGAAACCGCTCAACCAATCGAAGCCGTTAAAAAATAGTGCCCAATGTCGTCTCGGAGACTTCCGCCATGCTAGTTGACCAGCCAGCCACTCGCCAGCAATTGCTCATGCAGCCTTTTAAACGCTTCGTCCCAAACCTCCGTCTGGCCATGTCCGGTCTGCTCCTGGTGTTTTTCCTGGGAATTTCTGACGCCAGCACCGCTCAAGCGGGCCTTTCGGCCTCGGATGTGGTGGTGGTGGTCAACGCATCCTCCATGGACTCCAGGACGCTAGCAAACCACTATGTGGCCCTCCGAAACATACCTGCCGTCAACGTGGTTGTTCTGGCTGACATCCCCAACCAAGAGGTCGTAAGCGTCGAGGAATTCCGCGCGAAGATACTTCGCCCGCTACTGACGGAACTCGAGCGACGCAAGCTGCTCGACCACATCCAGTGCATCGCTTATTCCGCCGACTTTCCCTCGGCCATCGATATTTCCGCAGACTTAAAGGACATCAAAGACCTGCACACGCTGTTCACCCCAGTAGCTTCCATCAACGGTGCCACGTACCTGTACAGCTCCGTCCTGGCGAGGGAACCGAGCTATATTTCACTCTATTCTAATTTTTATGCGCGGCGCGAAATGGCCGCATACTTCACCAATCCCAGCGGCGAAAAAACGCAAGCAGAGTGGGATGCCGCTCAAGCCCTAGTCCAGTCGGACAAGCACCAGGAAGCTTCCGAAGCGTTCGAGAAACTTTACCAGCAGCAAACACATCAAGCCCCAGTGGCCTATCTGGCCGCTGCCGAAGCTGCAGTGGCGGGCGACAAAACCCGCGCCCTCAAACTGCTCCAAGCAGCGATCACCGCAGGCTGGTCGGGCAGTCGACACCTAGCCAACGACACGCGATTCGATAGCTTGCGAGCCGACGCGGCCTTTCAAGTTCTCGAATTTTCGCTCGATGACAGCGTCAAAGAACTCCAGCCCGCCAGCGGCTTTGAAGCCAGGACGTCTTGGACACCCAATGGAGTCCCCACGCCGCAACCTCAGTTCGGACGGCGATACCTACTCAGCACGGTCCTGGGCGTTACGCGCGGAGCGGGCACCACGCTGACACAAGCCATCGCGTCCCTGCGACGTTCGGCGGCAGCCGACTTCAGCCACCCCCAGGGCGGCTTCTATTTTTCCTTGACCAGCGACGTGCGCACCACGACGCGACAACTGGGATTCGTCGCAGCCATCGACGATTTGCAGCTCATGGGTCACACGGCCGAAATGATCCCAGATGTACTACCCGTCGGCAAAGCCAGCGTCCTGGGTGCCCAAATTGGCACTCCCAGCTTTGACTGGAACACTTGTGGCAGCACGCTGGTGCCCGGTGCGATCGTCGATAATTTGACCAGCCTGGGCGGGGTCATGACCAGCGGGGCAGGGCAGACGAATTTGTCCGAATTGATAAAAGCCGGTGCAGCCGGCAGCAGCGGAGCGGTCGTAGAACCCTATGCACTGCAGGAAAAATTCCCTCACCCACAAATGTATGTGCACTACGCCCGGGGTGCGAGTCTGGCCGAAGCGTTTTATTTGAGCGTAACGGGCCCGTACCAATTGCTGATCCTAGGCGATCCACTCTGCCAACCATTTTCCCACGCGCCTCAGCCCAGCTTCGACCCCAGCTTGCGAACGCTCGACGCCAACCAACCACTCTCGCTGGAGTTCCAAGATGCTGGGCAGTCCTATTCGGATTGGCTTGACTCTGCCACCCCAGAAGCCCAGCGAAACAAGTCGTTTTCGGCCGAAACGATCTCCTTACTACTGGATGGACTCAACGTCCAACGGGGAGCCATGCAATCGAAATTTAACATTGCATTGCGCGGCCAACCGCCGGGATACCACGCTATCGTGCTCCAGTTTGGGGCCAACACGCCCTTATCACCTCGCTCTCACGCCGTAGTTCCGCTGTGGATTGGACCCGAAAACACGGTGGAGATTTCGCTGCCCGACACGTCTGGCGCCGCGTCCTCTTCGCCCAAGGAAGCTGCGAACCCAAACGGTTTGACTTACCAAATATCGGCTTCGTCGGAAGATATCGCAGCTAAGGAAATTACAGTTCATGTTCAAGCGGCCAGCGGCCAGCGCGTCAGTTTGTGGCACGACAGCGAACAGATTGGCTCCGCCGCTGGCACACAAGCCGATTTTTCGGTAGCGCTGTCGAGCCTGGGACTTGGACCTGTGCGTCTCCACGCCCAAGTGCAATTGCCCGACGGCCGTCAAGCTCGAAGCATCCCAACTGTCCTGGAAGTTTTGATCGGCCCCAACCCATAAGACAATTCCAACCCATAAGACAATCATCACTCGATCATAGGGCATAGGCCTAGGGCATATTAGCCACCCACTCTATCTGGTAGTGAACAGACTAGTGAGTGCCACAAAATCTAGCGCGGTATCTCGGCGGATTGACTTTCGTCAGTAGAATCTGCGCTGGATGCGACTTGATAATCTAGCAACGTTTGGGAGACCAGGATGGCGAGTACGGAAGGCAAGAAAAAGAGCTGGCGCAAGGACGACCCACGCCCCGCTCAACCCATTTTGGATCGAACTCCCCCCTGCGATGTTTCTGCTGAACAAGCCGTCTTGGGCAGCATCCTGATCATGCCCGACGTCTGCGACGACCTAGTATTGATCCTCAAGCCCGATGATTTCTACGATGACGCCAACCGCATCTTGTACCAGCACATGACGGCGATGGTCGATTTGGGACAAAAGATCGATATCAGGCTGCTGGTCAATCGACTGAAGGCAACCAGCGACTACGAAGCAGTGGGTGGTAGCGCAGCTCTGGCCCAGCTCGCCAACTGTGTGCCCCACGCAGCCCACGCTGTTTATTATGCACAGATTGTGCGCAGCAAAGCCACCTATCGCAAGTTGATCGAGGCCAGCACCAGCATTCTCAAGGATGCCTACGAAGAAGCCTTCGAAGCCCGCGAGCTGCTCAGTCAAGCCGAACAACGCGTTTTTCAAATCCAAGACGACCGCGGCGGCCAATCGGCTGATTCAATCAGCGATTTACTCAGCAAAGCCATGGAGCGCATCGACGCGCGGATGCAGGGCACGCACGCAATCGGCGGCGTCGACACGCACTTCTCCGAATTCGATGCGATGTGCGGTGGCATGCACAATGGCGAACTGGTGATCCTGGCCGCTCGGCCTAGTATGGGCAAGACGGCCTTTGCCCTGAATATCGCCGAAAACATTTCGCTGCTTGGCCGCGCTCCTGTTCTTTTTGTCAGCCTTGAAATGTCGGGTATCGAACTGGCCGACCGCTTGATGTGCTCGGTGGCCCGCGTCAATGGTCACCGCCTGCGCAACGGTACGATCAGCCAAGAAGATCGTAAGCGGCTGGTCGAGAAGGCGATGGAAGTCAGCAATGCGCCGCTGTATGTCGACGACAGCCCAACCCGTACCGTCAGCGAAATTTCGGCGGTGGCACGACGTGTGCGCCAGCGCGAAAAGGGACTCGGCCTGATCGTAATCGACTACCTGCAGCTCATCGAACCCGAAAATCCAAAGGATCCACGACAAGAACAGGTTGCCAAGATTGCTCGGCGACTGAAGGGCTTGGCCAGGGAGCAGGAAGTACCCGTGCTGTGCTTGGCCCAGTTAAATCGTCAAGCCGAAGAGGGCAAGGACCATCGTCCAAGACTTAGCCATCTGCGCGAATCGGGCGCAATCGAGCAAGATGCCGACGTGGTGATGTTCGTTCATCGCGAGGAATACTACCATCGCGGCGACGAAGCAGGTCAGTACGCTGGCCAAGCAGAAATTATTATCGCCAAGCAAAGAAACGGTCCCGTCGGCGAGATCGAATTGACTTGGGAGAAAGAGTTTACGCGATTCCAGGACAGAGCCCCCGAGCGACACAGCGAATTCGACAACTACGCTGGGTTCCAATCCCCTGGGAACTTTTAATCTGCCATGCGTCGAGCGTTAACCTTCGAGGTTGTTGTTGGCCACGATCACGCCACCGCCTGGGGTCAAACGTCGCAATTTTTGAGCAATCACAGCCTTGTCGGCAGCGGATGCCTTTTCCGCTTTTGCGAGCAGCTTTGTAACCTTCTGACTACGATGACGACGACGACGCAGCTCACGTGTTCTCTCAGTACCCATAGCAGCTAAGAATCCTCTGTTTTTGTCAAGTAAATGAACTCGGTCAGCCCACCGCAGGACGGCAGCGCACCCAGAGCACAGGTTATCCAGCCACGCGGACTTGGTCAATATCGTCGCCCTGGGTTCCCGCTAGTATCTTGCAGTTACTCCGACCTGCAATATACTGCTGTTCGGCCCTCGACTTCTTCGCCACACATGGCACCAACACCCAACTCATTTGAAGACATGTACCTCCCATGAGTACCGAACCGAGGGCCGTCGTGCTGGCGGCAGGCAAGGGAACGCGGATGAAAAGCGATCTCCCCAAAGTGCTCTTTCCGGTACTTGGCCGCCCGATGATCCACTGGGTTTTGGATGCTCTCGAGGCGGCGGGCATCGGGCGAACTGTCGTCGTTGTCGGCTACCGTGCCCAAGACGTGCAAGCCGAATTGGCCCAGCGAACGGGCGTTTCGTTCGCCCTACAAGGCCAGCAACTTGGTACCGGCCACGCCGTCGAAATGTGCCGCGACCAATTGACTGATCACCAGGGATCGGTGCTGGTCGTGGCCGGCGACTCGCCACTGATCCAAGCCAGTTCGATCCAAAAGGTACTCGCTGCGTTTGAGAGCCAAGCCATGTCCTGCCTGCTGGGCACCCTTCTCAAAAAAGACCCCACCGGGCTGGGCCGAATTGTTCGTGATCACCTCGGTAACTTCAGCCAAATCGTGGAGCACAAGGACGCCAGCCCCGAGCAGCTTGCGATCCAAGAAGTGAACATGAGTACCTATTTGTTCGATGCTCAAGACCTGCTGTGGGCACTCGCCAAACTGGAAAACAAGAACTCGCAGGCCGAGTTCTACTTGACCGACTGTCCGCAGATCCTCAAGTCGGCTGGTCGCAATGTCGATGCACTTCCTGTCCTAGAGCCTTGCGAATCGCTCAGCATCAATACAATTGACGAACTTTCGATCGTCGAAGCCAAAATGAGAGAGCTAGGTTACGCATGCGCGAACTGAAAATCTTGAGCGGCCGAGCCAATCCGGAACTAGCTCGAGACATTTGCAACTCACTGCACCTGGAGCTGGGGTCCATTTCACTGGGTAAGTTCCCCGATGGCGAGAACTTTTGCAAGATCGACGACGATGTACGCGGTCGCGATGTGTTCTTGATCCAGCCCACCAGCCCACCGGTGAACGACAACTTGATGGAGCTGTTGATCATGATCGACAGTTGCAAACGGGCCAGTGCCGCCCGCGTGACTGCCGTTATTCCGTACTATGGCTACGCGCGGCAGGACCGCAAGGACGAAGGTCGCGTGCCGATCACCGCCAAACTCGTCGCCAACATGATCGCGCGCGCGGGCGCCGATCGCGTGTTGACGATGGACCTCCATGCACCGCAGATTCAGGGGTTTTTCGACGTCCCCGTCGACCACTTGTACGCCGCCCCGGTGCTCAACAAAAACTTTGAAGACATGGGCTATGATTCGGAAGACATCGTCGTCGTCAGTCCCGACGAAGGCAGCATTAAACGCGCTATCGGCCACTCCAAACGCCTAGGAGGCCGGCTGGCCATCGTCGATAAACGTCGCGACAACGCCCTAGTCACGACCCAAAAAAACATCATCGGCGGGCCCGTAGAAGGCAAGATATGCTTGATGTTCGACGACATGATCAGCACCGCAGGTTCGATCTGCGGGGCCGCTGAGCTGGTCCATCAGCACGGCGCTAAAGAAATCCACTTGGCCGCCACCCACGGCGTTTTGTGCGACAATGCCATCGAGCGCATCCGCGCCGCGCCTATCAAATCCCTGTGCGTAACCAACACGATTCCACTACCACCCGAAAAGCGGCTCGACAGCATCAAAGTGGTTTCCGTGGCCCCGCTGCTTGCCGAAGCCATTCGTCGCATCCACCACGACCAATCCATCAGCGCCATGTTCAGCCCGCAAAGCTCCTAACTAAACGTGGGATAGGCTTCCAGCCTGTTGCTTCCCCGTGGGATAGGCTTCCAGCCTGTCGATTCACCGTGGAATAGGCTTCCAGCCTGTTGCTTTGACAGGCTGGAAGCCTATCCCACTCATTTCCCGCTCGATCCTAAGCGGGCTTCTCGTTGCGAAACACGGCCACGATGTCTTCGACCGGCACAACGAAGAGCTGATTATCGGACTCGAAATCAACGGGAATTGCATTCTTGGGGTGAAATAGGACTTTGTCATACTGCCGCAGTGGCACGTCTTCGTCATGGGCCACCTGCTGGCTGATGGTCACAATTCGCCCAGTAATCGTGGGAATCTCCGCCACTTCGGGCAGCGCAATACCACCCCGAGTCTCCCGCTTGGGTTCGTCTTTGAGTACCAAAACCCGCCCTCCGATGGGCTCGATATACTGCAAAGTCTTCTTTTTGGTGGCCATATCATCCCAATTTGTTTATTTCGTTAGAACCCAAACGCGTGGCAAAATTACTGGAGGATCCGCCTGAGAGCAAGTGTGGCAATGGACCGTCAGCACCTCAAAATGTTCCCAACCGTCGGCGGTAGGCGCAGGCTTACCGTAAATTCCTGGCGACTGCCCATCAATAGTGACCGGTTTGGACTTGAAAGAACCGGATGTTTTGCGATACTTGCCCCCTCGCGAAACTGACCCTTCGCAACGTCGACTAGCCCACATGTTCATCTTCTACCATCAATATCACTCGGTGAATACGATTATTCCGTGGTGAATTGCCGGTCTTCAGCATATTTGTTTTTAATCAGGTTGTGTGATGAGTAGCGAAACGCTCGTAGTCAAAAAACGCGATAGTGTCGGCACGGCGGCTTCCAACAGGCTTCGTCAAACCGGCTATGTGCCTGCCAATTTGTATGGTCACGGCGAGGCCAACGTCAATCTAGCGGTACGTGCAGATGCGCTCAATACGATCATCCACCACGGCACTAAGCTATTGTCGCTGACGGGCGATATTTCGGACACCGCTCTGCTCCGCGAGGTGCAGTGGGACGCCTTTGGTATCGAAGTCCTGCATGTGGACCTGACCCGCGTCTCCCAAACTGAAATGGTGGAAGTCACCATCCCCGTCGAATTGCACGGCGAAGCCCCAGGCTCCAACGAAGGTGGCCAATTAAGTTTGGTGATCCACGAATTGACGATCTCGTGCCCAGCCTCCGACATTCCCGAACACCTGCGCATCAACATCGGCGGACTACACCTCGGACAAGCCATCCATGCTGGTGAAGTCACACTGCCCAGTGGCGCAACAATGATCACACCGGCTCACGAAGTGGTCGTGCATGTCGTTCGCCCAGCGGGTATGGACGAAGCCGCCGAATCGGGACTTTCCGTCGAACCGGAATTGATTCGCAAGGAAAAAGAAGAGGGTGGAGAGGACTAGTTTGCTGGAGTCGCACACTTGAGTACCACCGGACCCAAGCTAAAAGTGGCCGTGGGACTCGGCAATCCTGGTGCTAAATATGAGGGGACTCGCCACAATATTGGCTTCGACGTCCTCAACTATTTGGGACGAAAACTGGTAGCTCCCACGCCAAGAGCAAAGTTTGATGGACAAATGACCAGCGTCGCCGTCGGTGACACGACCCTGATGCTCCTTTGGCCCCTAACCTACATGAACGATAGCGGTCGCTGTGTCAAAGCGGTCGCCCAGTTCTATAAAATTGATGTCCAACACGATCTGATCGTAGTCTGCGACGACCTCAGCTTGCCAATCGGCAAGTTGCGTTTGCGGTCTAAGGGGTCAGCGGGTGGACAAAAAGGCCTGAACCACATCCTGCAGTCTTGTGGTACTCAGGAAATCGCGAGACTGCGAATCGGCATCGATCCGACACCTCCCCAGTGGGACACGGCGGATTACGTGCTGGGGCGTTTTCGCCACGAAGACAGACCGATCGTCGACATCGCCGTCGAGCAAGCCGCTCAAACGCTGCTCGCGTGGTGCCATCACGATCTCAACTATTGCATGAACCAAGTCAACTAAACGGATCGGGAGCCCAGAACTTTGCCAGCTACATGTTACGACTGTTTTTTCCTGTTCGATAGCAATAAGTACAACCGCGACCCCGGCGGTGTGATCGCTGTCGTCACCAAGTCGATCGAAGAGCTTGGCGGTGAAATTCTTGCCAGCCGACTGTGGGAGGAACGCAAATTGGCGTACCCCATCGACGGACACATGAAGGGCACCTACTGGATCACCTACTTTAATATGGAAGGTATTCGGCTGCCAGAATTCAACCGCGCCTGCCAACTCAACGAAAGTATCCTCCGCGTCCTAGCGACCAAAGTCGATCCTCGGCTGGTCGAACCACTCGTCGCCCACGCATTAGGTAAAGGCGAGATGCCGCGGCCGGATATGGACCGAGACCCACCCCGCGAGCGCAGACCCGTCGGTGCCGGTGCCAGATCCGACCGCGACGAAGACGACGAAGAATAGCACTCGAGCCGCCAGACAAAAAACAAGAATTAACGAGCAAGCGGCGTAACTGGGTAGTTTCCGTGGCCGCCATGCATGTCGTATATTTTACGCAGTTTTGCCCAAGCCCCAAAGCGATCGGGGTCCAAGCAGTTTGCGGAATCCTACGGCCAAGGAGAATACGTCCATGTCGAGCTATAACCGAGTAATCCTGATGGGCAACCTGACACGCGATGTCGAGTTGCGGTACACTCCCACAGGTACGCCCGTTACCGAAGTAGGGTTGGCAGTCAATGATCGCCGCAAAGGGCCCAATGGTGACTGGATCGATGAAACTACTTTTGTGGATGTCACCTTCTGGGGAAGAACCGCTGAAGTTGCATCGGAGTACTTAAGCAAAGGCTCGCCGGTTTTCATCGAAGGCCGCCTGAAGCTCGACACTTGGGAAAAAGACGGACAAAAGAATTATAAACTTCGTGTGGTCTGCGATCGCATGCAGTTGATCGGAGCGCGAGGCGAAAGTAATCGGAGCGAAGGCGGCAACAGGACGGCAACTGTTCGCACTTCGCAAAGTAGCCAGAGCTCGCAGAACAGCCATAACTATGTCGAATCCCCATCGGCTCACCACGCCTCCGAGCCGACGCGCGGCGATCACATGGGTGGCGATGATATCCCATTTTGATTAGAACTTTCATGTAAGGTTTCGACTGGCCTGAGCGCCGCTCGAACCTAAACAATTTCCTTTACGACTTTCGAACGAGTTCAACGATGGTAGCCGCAAAGATCCGCGCACGACGCCAAGCCTTCAAACGTTTACCAAAAGGCACCAATGGCGGCATCGAACTTCTATTGATCCAAAACGTGGATAGCGTTGGCAAGCAGGGCGACGTGGTAGAAGTCCGCGCGGGTCACGCTAACAATTTTTTGCTGCCGCAGGGCCTCGCCATTGTGGCCACTGACCACCATAAGCGAATGGTCGACAAGCACCGCACCAAGCTGAAGGAAATCGAAAAGTCGCGATTGGGTGGCTTGCAAACTCTTTCAGATAAGATCGCACAGCAGTCCATCACCATTGAAGCCAATGCCAACGACGAAGGCCACCTCTACGGCAGCGTCGGAGCGCCGGAAATCGTAGCTGCACTCAAAGCCAACGATCTAGTGATCACAGAGGATCAAGTTCGACTCCAAGGCCCACTCAAAGAGCTGGGACTCTACACCGTCCGAGTTCACTTGCATCAAGAAATCGAATGCGATTTGAAGGTTTGGGTCGTGCCCACCGCGACTTAGTAGCTACTTGTCATTCATAAAAGCCGCAACACGATCCAACACCGTGTCGGTGCAAAATCCGTCACCTCCGTGTTTGCCGCCGTAAATGACATCCGATTCGCAGTGAACACCAGCGCTCCGATATCTGCCCTGAAGCTCGTGAGCTTGATTGTATCGCCGCTTTGATATCGTGGATTTGAGCGCCGGAAATAGAGCCACTGGGCTCAACCGATAGTCGACACTGGCAATGGTAAACCCCCTAGAGACCCAGCCCTTCGATTGGCACTTGTCCCCTGACGCTCGAGCGCCAAAGGCCGCCATGAACCCACACAATCACCGGCGTCGCACTGTTGGATTCTGGCAAGTAGAGATCCAATTTGAGCTGCACATCATATATTTGCGCATACACAATATCCGCCTGAATTGGCTCCGCACCACCGGCGGCAGACGCTTGAATCCATTGGGGCACGAGCGCTAGGCCAGCGAAACACGCGAGCGCCAAGAAATTTTGGAAGGCGGATCTGGATTGGCGTAAATTCATCATTTCCCTTCATCGGTAGGCAGGTAGCTATTTTGATTATTGGCATAGTCTTCGCGAATCGGGCTGAAAATATCCAGTACGACTACGGGACCATCCAATGCGACGGCCCGATGCGGCACTCCACCAGGCACAATATACATATCACGCGGCCCGACGACGCGAGTTTCATCGCCAATCGTTAACTGCAATTTGCCTTCCAGCAAGATACCGGCCTGCTCGTGCGGGTGTGTGTGCATGGGAACTTCTGCGCCTTGTTCCATTTCCAGATACGACAGCATGATTCGTTCGCCAAACGGTGTCCGCATACGGCATCCCTTCAGCGGACGATTCACAGCACAGTCTTCGACATCAATAAACGGCACATCCAGCTCCTTTACTCAAAAAATACCACGCGATGAATCTCCAAACCGCCATTGCATACTGCGAGAGTGCCCTTTCTCAAACCGGGCGATTTGGACATAATAGTCTTTGTTCGTGGGGCTGTGGCGGAATTGGCAGACGCGCTAGATTTAGGTTCTAGTATCGCAAGATGTGCAGGTTCAACTCCTGTCAGCCCTACTTGCTAACCCTACTGCCAGCCAACTGGCAACTTTTGGAATCAATCACAAACCGGTAATTCTAATTGTCGCGGGCTGTATTTCTAATTGACGCTCTACACGAAACTTCTGGCAAATAGTCCAATAGTTTAGGCCGGAGTTGGAATTGAAGCCTCCCGCATGTGCAGCCGAATGCAAGCCGCGACATTCGTAAGTTATGTGCTCGTAGCTGGTGAGGTCGATCAAGAGTTGCGATTGTGTAATCGGCTTTGAAGTTGAGCAATCAGCGTATTAAGTTCGCTCAATGGCCGACTGTCCAATTCCAAGTTGGCACTCACTGGGTCGCCCAGCATCTCTTGCAGAATGTGGAACTTGCCCCTCAACTCTCCGCGCTGTAGCCCTTCTTCACGACCCTCTTCACACGCGACCTGAGCGGCTTGCTTGGCGGCTTCGATCTGGGAATGCTGGTCGCGCAGGAACTTCAGTCTGGCCTCCTAGAAGAATTGTCGGTCTTCAGGGTTCTTCGAGATCATATCCAATACTCCTATGGCTTCCTGATACGGCGGATCAACTAATAAGGCAGCGAGCTGGTCAGCATCCATCGTTTCCGCATAGCGCAGTAAGTACAACCACTTTTCCTCCGCTGGCAGGCTTCCAATATTATCACTCGAAAGAGTGAACTTGGTGCACTTCGTTAATCATGATTTGGTCAGCCCATCATCCACTTGGCTTTTAAGCGCACGGCAGCACCGCACGTTCTATTGGAAATGGACAGATCTTGAACCCTGGTCATGGTCCCCCGCTTTCCTATCTGTGAAAGCCCTCCAGGCTCGACGAGATCGTAGAGTATTCTCGCCTGTTTGTACTGCTTTTAACTTAGGGTGGGTCGAGCGAGCCGGTAGGCCGCGCTGCCCCACCATTTTCGACCTGTTTGAGCTACGGGTGGGTCAGCATCGCTGTCGCGATTTGACCCACCCTGAGCATGACTTTAAATCTCACCGTCTCACTGGGGCCACAGCATTTTCTAAATCGCCGTCTCACTGGGGCCACAGCATTTTCTAAATCGCGAGTCCGGAGTTCAACCCGAAGTCTCCGGACCAAATTACCTGCTTTGCATTTTGACACTTGGCAGCACCCGAGCAGACATCGAATGTCTGACCGCCAGCCTTCGGGCGATTTTTTTTTCCACCAGCCACCTTGCCGTGCCGATCTAGAATCCCTAAGTGCGTTGGCCGGGCGAGTGGCTGATCAATGTCCCGCAACCGAAATGAGCCCGCGGACGGCGTTCTATGCGAAACCTCGCGCCATCCCATTCTCGCAAGCGCTAGGCTGTATTTCTGGCGAGGTAATAACGCCGTACCCACTGGGTATTCCCGTGATCATGCCTGGCGAGCGATTCAACGAAGATACCACGGAATTGTTAGCTGCCGTCAAACTTTCTCGCTGCCCAATCAGCGCCGTTGATTCGAGCCTTGAATCAGTACGAGTCGTCCTGTAAGACAGCGGAATTTGCTATATTGAAGCTGACGCTGGGAGGTTTTCAGCACATTGCGGAAAATGGGAAATAGAGACCTAGAATACAACAGTGGGAGTTCCTGGAAATGACGGCAGACATGCGATTCGCGTTGACTAGGCTGCTGCTGACCGTTTCTGCGATCGCTCTGCTGTTGTCTCTAGGACTGGGCTTTTGGTTCATGCTACTGGTTACGCAAATCATAGCGATTTCCGTTTGTGTGGAAGTGATGACCCAGCGGATGCCGCCGAAGTTGCTGAACGCCTCGCGCGATAATTGCCGCCGCATGGATGGTACTCTTTCGGGTCGACGCTCCGCGCGCGAGCAGCGAGCGCTGCGTAAAGTGCGCAGCGACCTCTGGGCCATTTTTTTGACCGCCGCCTTAGTGGGTAGCGGCCTATTAGTGGCGATAGATACCTGTTTGTTTCCACTCAAATTGACAGGCGACGTGGCAGCGGCTTTCCAGGACAGCCCCAACGACTTCAAAACCGCATTGCGGAATCGCAGTGTCGATGAAAAATTTTTCCGCTGGTCCCGGAGTTCGCACCGCAGCACCAACAGCCAAATACGACAACAGACTGAGAACCTCTGGGGCGCAGCTCCGATCATGGCCGGATTGGCTGCGGCGGGGGTCGTTGCCTGCTTGGCACTCATTCGATTCAGCTACCTGCGCACGCTCCGCGAATTTCAATCCGGCGTTTCAGCACGCACTAGCGAGTATTTGAATCTCGACCTAGGGCGCCTCGAACGCTAAACGCATGCCCAAAATATTTCAAATCAGTTAAGCACCGTTACAAATGTATCGGGAACGCAGCGGTGATCCGGCATTCTGGGCTGAACCCATGAATGCCCTGACTAACGCTTCGTTTATCATTGCGGCCGCGTTTGCCCTTGATCTCGTCGACGAAGCCTGGGGTCACAGCTTATCTGGGCGACGAAGCCTGGGGTCACAGCTTATCCGAAGCCTTGGGGTCACAGCTTATCTGGGCGCGACGTGAAGCCAGTTGGCTAGGCCAAAAGTGGAACGACCTCACTGGGGTCACAGCTTTCGCTGGGAGATATCAGTCCATCCGGATGGACTGACGAAAAGGGGGGGACCTAATGCCCGCGAACAAGCTGTGACCCCGATTTCACGCGAACAAGCTGTGACCCCCGATTGCACGAACAAGCTGTGACCCCGATTGCAAGCTGTGACCCCGATTGCATTGTCTTGAATGCATACAGCGAAGGTCGAGCTGCGCCGAAGATACCGCTGTCGCAGATTTCGGCATTCGCAAAACTCAACTTACCAGCCAACCCCAGCATATCGAAGCGAGAATATAGCGGCTTGGCCTCCCAACGGCCTTGGCCCCCGCGAATAGGCGACCGTTGTGCCGCTGCATCCGAAAAATCGCAGGCCATCATGGCAACTTGGGGAATGCAGCCAGCCGTATAGTTCTTGGTGCTCGGCTGAAAATCGAACACCGGCATGAACAAGGTGTAGATTACACGAGCAGCCACCCAGGGCGAGACCACATGAGCGCGAGCTATGACGATTCCAGTACATGCACATCGACAGATGTCAGCCCAGGAAAAAAATCGCAAACGCGGTCGTTTGTGTCGGGCTACATTTTTTATCAATAGAATACAGCAGGATCTTTTAGAGAATCCCCTTCTGTTTTTAGGCAAACTGTGTGCATAATCTTCGTCGCTGGCCTATTGGCCTGCATAGTTTTTTTAAAAATGTGCCTTGGCGGTTCTGCCTAGAGCGTATAGGGAAGCCTGAATTCGATTATGAACGAAACGGTCTGGGCTTGGCTGGAGATTGCAGGAGGTCTGGTCGTCCTCGTGCTGGGTGGCGAACTTTTGGTGCGGGGCGCCTCTAGGCTGGCCGCTGCGGTGAAGATTTCTCCATTGGTGATTGGCCTTACTATTGTGGCCTTTGGCACCAGTGCTCCGGAGTTGGCTGTTTCCGTACAGGCCGCGCACGCTGGAAATCCAGATCTCGCAATCGGCAATGTAGTTGGTAGCAATATATTCAATGTGCTCTTCATTCTGGGACTGTCTGCAATGATTGTTCCGCTGACCGTCGCCAGCGAATTCATTCGGCGCGACGTGCCCGTAATGATTGGAGTTTCCATTTTGCTGCTTGTTGTAAGCCTGGATGGTGAGGTCGGTCGCGTGGATGGACTGTTGCTGTCCGCTGGAATCATTTCATATACGTGGTGGTGCATTCGCGAAAGCCGTAAGGAAAGCCAGGCAGTTCGAGCAGAATTTGCCCGAGAGTGGTCAGAGCAGCCTGCAGAAAAAGTCTCGCCATCAATTTCAATTTGGATTGACCTCAGCTTGATTGTGGTCGGTGTCTTCCTGCTCATCCTCGGCTCCAACTGGCTTCTTGATGGTTCGGTGGCCGTGGCCAAGGGCTTTGGTGTAAGCGAGTTGGTGATTGGTTTGACCATTGTGGCTGCTGGAACCTCGCTGCCTGAAGTATCGACCTCTGTCATTGCAGCGTTAAAGGGCGAGCGTGATATCGCTGTCGGAAACGTTGTTGGTAGCAATATTTTCAATATATTATCAGTCTTAGGTTTCTCGGCTTTAGTGTCCCCGACTGGTGTCAACGTAAACGACGCAGCATTGCACTTTGACATTCCAGTAATGATCGCGGTGGCGGTCGCCTGCTGGCCAATATTTGTTACGGGAAACACAATTACTCGCTGGGAAGGTGCGGTTTTTTTCTTCTATTATCTGGCCTACACCACCCACATTGTGTTGGTCGCCACGGAGCACCAGTTTAGAAATCCCATGAGTAACATCATGTTGTTGTTTGTGATTCCGTTGACCGTGCTGACTTTATTGGTCTCCTGGTGGCGCGGTCGCCGTACAAGCACACTAGCGAACCAACAAAGATAATTTAGGACGTTCGATCTCAATGGCTAGAGATAAGTTTCGACGCACTGGTTCGTCGGCGAGGCACACGGGCATATCTCCCTTCGAATGTACGTGCTGCGATGCATGAATTCGCAGACCAAACACGTCACCGGTCAAAAACCACAACCATCCACGCTACGATTTCGCCTATAAATCGCAATACGCATTTATGAATTGTCCTAAAGTGCAGCAACTGTCTGAACCAGCGAATTAGGAACACGGTGACCAAGTGCTAGGGGCACAGCTTATCCAGTCGCGACGATGAGCCTGCTGGCTCGGCCTAAGACAAAATGCTAATTCAGCATGGCAATCGTTGTTGGGTTCGGTTCGACGCACATGGAAAAGCCGAGTTCGGACAAGCAAAAAATTTGCCTAAACGCGATTCGCAATTGATCGCGAGTTGCGTCGACGAGCCAGCGCAAGAAGTTTGGCTGGTGGGGCTGTATGCGCAATTACAAGAGTTGGTTCATCCAGCAGCCGAGCAGATCTGCTCTCAATTGACGCTCAACAACTCTCGTGCTTCGCGACGCATGTGAAAGCGGCGGCAGCGGACCAGAGATCGGCTGTGGTCTATGGACTGAGGTCGACCAGCCACGTTGTGAAAGAGTTTACCGAATTTCTTCACCAGCTCGCCCC
>JBGSJL010000190.1:0-2793 GCA_041741955.1 Pirellulaceae bacterium
TGCCGTTGGAGAAGCAAGGCGATCACACCATCCGCTGGTTGTCGCTTCGAGATTATGTACCGCCAACGATGCACTGTTCAGGGAAAATTGCAGTTGTTGGTCATACTCCGCAGGCCGAGATTTTTGACATGGATTACCTAATCGGTATCGACACAGGTGTTTGCAGTGATGGATGGCTAACGGCACTTGATGTGAACTCAGGGCAGGTCTGGCAGGTCAATGAGGCAGGTGAGTTGCGGAAGTAGTCAATACCGCATCATCAATCATTATCGATGTCTTCAAGACCTGCGAACGGCGGTGAATACTCAACACGCCCTACAATGCCGTTCAATGAACCCGGTACAAGCTCCATTGCCATCCAGGCATCGTCGCCGTCGAAAACTGATTCGAGTTGCAGGGCAAGTTCCGATGAAAAGCCAAACCTCATGTAGAGGTCTGGCTCTCCGAGGACGACAACGACCTTTTGACCACGTTGCCGACAGGCTTCGAGACCAGCGTTCACTAACTTTGTGCCGATCCCCTGGTTTTGAAAACGTGCCCGCACCGCCATCGGTGCAAGAGATACGGCTTCGATAGTTTCAGTTTTAGTGATGATCGATAGTTTGCTGAACAAGATATGCCCAACAACCTCGCCATCAACCTCAGCGACCAAAGACACCTCGACAAAGTTGCCGTCACGCAACGCATCGACGAGATCGGCTTCCAAAGATGTGGCAAACGCCCGCTCATTCACAAGTCGCACAGCCTGTTTGTCAGCACTCGACTCAGGGCGGATGATGACGTTCATGTTTATCGCTCGTATGTGTGGACTAGAAGTTTGAATGCTTCCCTGGGCTTTCCATACCGGACCTGTTTACTTGCAGCGATTGTTGACAACAGAAAGTCATTGAGATCAAGGCCAACAGTCCGACGACGATACCGAGCGAGGCAAGTGACATCAATATCCCCAATTCATCCAGGTGATCGACAGTTGAAGAACTGTCGCCAGCGACACCCAAACAAAATACGGCACTTGAGCCACGGCCACCCAGCGATAGTGCCGCCAGACGACGACCATCATCCAGATGATCGTTATCCAGACGATCAGAATGTCAACCGCCGCCAGCGGTAGGTTCCGCAGCCCAAACTGGATCGGCGTGAAGATTAGGTTCGTTACGAGGTTGATGGCAAACGGCAGCGCCACCAGCCACGGAACTTTTCGCCGGATCGCCTGGATGAACACGAACCCAAAACTGACCAGGATGATCGGATAGAGAATCTGCCAGATCAGCCCGATGGTCGCCGGAGCGGGTGTCCAGGAGGGTTTGGCGGGCGAGTTGTACCAGTCGAGCCAGGGCATTGTTGAGTCACATTCTCTAGCAGGTATCTCGGCGGCACGAGACTTCGAGGGATATCCAATTCACGTCCACCACTTCTGCTTGAACAGCTTCAAACCCTCAAACCAAATCACGCTCGCAAATCCTCCCGCCAAGCAGAGCGCCAGGTCATTGAGATGCAGCGTCGAGAAGTGAAATAGGTCACGCAGGAACGGGACGTAAAGTGCCAGACCGAGGAAGAAGGTCGTGCCACCAATGACCCACCAGAGGGCGGCATTCGGGGTCCGCAAAGTGGCCCAGATCGTGCGGGTCCAAGAGCGGTTGGCAAAAATCAGACCCAGGTTGGCAACGACCAGCGTGGTGAAACTCAAAGCGGTGGCGTCGGAGGCATTGAGCCAGCCCCACAACGCCGAAAGATAGATCGCCAGGACGATCAACAAGCCGCTCGCCCCTTGTAACAGACCCAAGCCCAGCAGTCGCCCGCCAAACAAAGGCAAGGTTGGGTTCCGATTGCCAAACGGGATACCGTGCGGTCTAAATAAGTACGGCGATGCTTTCGAGCATCGCCGTTTTCTTTTCAATTGATCCCAGCCCGACGATTCAATGCGATTGGCCTTTCCGGCTCGACTCAACAGCAGATTGACCGCCTCGGTCTTGCCCCCGATACTAACCATCACTGAATCAACCAGCGATAAGTCAGACACGGACCGGCGATCACTCCTCAAACCAACTTATCGCTGGTCCCAACCGGGGATAATTACATCGTTCGAGTAGAGTCATACTTTTGAAACATGTCGATATGAGACGGGCATTATTTCTGGCCACCACGTTTGCTGGATGCGCCATTGCACTCGGTGCTTGGTGGTGGCTTCGCTTGCCGGGCGGAGAGCCCATGGTGCGTGGTACAGCTTTTTCATCGTTCGAAGTGCCGGATCATCTTGATGCGGGCGAATTCACTCAGCGGCTTACTACGGTCGGCTTTGTCGCCGTGAATGACGCGGACTTCGACTCGTTGTTGCCTCATGAGTATCACGGAAGTGCGCTCGCTCCGGGGAATCCGGCATCTGACTTTAAATCCATTCAAGCATTCCGGCACATTGGCAATACTGATTCAATTACTCGCATCATTGGCTATGACGACCGTAATCGCAAGGTTCATTACTTCCGCTCTCAATTATATGCTCGGGAAAACGGCGAAGGACGACTGGTGGGTGATGTACCTGACACGATTGAGGAAGAACTTCGCAAGTGAATTCGCCGAACCAGCCGTTGCACACGGAGCCGCGGAGCCTCGCGATTTGACAATGGAGAATCGTTCGCCGCGGCCCGGTGAACGGTGGCGACTATGAAGTCCGAGGTTTGCAAGTGGCGGGTGCCACGATTTTGAATTTTTCTTTGGTTACATGTTTAAGCCGTCCCGGTAGGTGCCTTCGTCGGAGCCGCTTGTCGGTCGCTCACCCCGGCGCAGCGATTCTGC
>JBGSJL010000191.1:0-27715 GCA_041741955.1 Pirellulaceae bacterium
CGCACTAAACAGGCCACCATCACCATGGCCTTGACGGGAATCCTGCTTGGCTCCGTTGCGAATATCAACCATGAAGTTTGAATTCTCGCCGATGGCGATCGTGTTACTCGTGCCGTCGGTCTGGCCCGCAATCTTATTTCCGGTATACCGCTGATTAAAAATGGTGATCACGCCAGAATTCTGCATCCAACCGAAACCAGTCCAGCAGTTGTTTCCACCGTCCGAGCGTATACCAGGACCACCAGGCGCCGGCTGAATATTCCAGTAACCGAGGTTACCTACGTAATCGGGTATCTGAATTCGGTAGGTTGGCGGCGCTCCGAGCGCTTGTGTCTGACTGGTCGCAGTCTGAACTCGATTCGGCTCCATAGGATTAGATGGGCATCGGAAGACCGGCACATTGACTTGGGACATGACCAGCCAATTGCGGTTGGGACCGTAGCGATCCTCGAAGTCGGAGTCGACCCAAACCAGTTGGTTAAAGGCAGCGCTCTGCTCGATAAACGGAAAGATCTGTACCAACCACGAGGCACCCAGACGCGTCGCCCCTGGGGCAGTTCCCGTGTTGCCTGGGAAAGACTTAAACGTGTCGTGATAGTTGTGAATAGATAACCCCAACTGCTTGAGGTTGTTCTGGCATTGCATCCGTCGAGCCGCTTCGCGGGCAGCCTGTACGGCGGGTAATAGCAAGCCGACCAGAATCCCAATTATGGCAATCACCACCAACAACTCTACCAGTGTAAAACCAACTCTTCGTCTTAACATCGCAAGCCTCCCTCAATCTTTGCTAGGAATGATACTGAACGTCGGAGTTCGTAAAACAAAGCAACCGTGGGACACTTTTTAAGGCGGTCACGCTGATTCGTTTCAACTCCACTGAATTCAGTTTAGCGCCTTCGTGGCTTCGGCTATAGGCTATATTCGCGGTCAGAGCGATGAAATGCGCACAGCAAATTTTCGACATTTCCGCCGAAGGATTCGAAGTAGATAGCCTTTGGGCTGTGCATCGGACACTCTTGCTACTCCTGCGGCGGATTATCGTCCCACGCGAAAAGGTCAGCGACTAATAGTCGGAAGATAGGCTTGAAAATTTTTTAGCTGTGGATCTTCCGTGCGCTGCATATGTTCGAGCAACATGGAGCGTGCTTCGTTCAGTTCCCGCTGGGCGTCGGGCTGCGCGACTCGATTGACAAGCGCATCGGGATCCTGCACGTAGTCGTAGAGTTCCTCCGGGCATCGAAAAACGTAATGCCGTACGCGCTCGGCGATTGCCTCATCCACGTGGGCCGCATCAGTCATTGCGGCGAAGGTCCGACCCGACATTGATTCGTTGCTGAATTTAGCTTTTCCATCGGACCAACCATTCCAAATGTACCCGCTATGGGCCGTGATGATCCCTCGCATTGCAAAGCTCCTGCCAGAGAACGGTGCATTGAGATGCACGAACACATGGTTTCGACCGACACCGGTTGAATCGACCGCAGGATCTATCAGGCCAAGAAATGACTTGCCATCGGCACCCGCGAGTTGATCCAGGCCAGCAATATCAAGGATTGTGGGTGCCAGATCGATTGCGCACACCATGGTTTGAGCAACCACTTCGCCCTGGGGTGTCTTGCTGGGCCAGCGGACAATTAACGGGGTCCGGTTTGAATGCATCCAGCAATTGGTTTTGGCGAATGGGACCGAGATTCCGTGGTCGGACAAAAAGAACACGATGGTGTTCTCGGCCTCGCCCGATTCTGCGAGTACCAGTAGGACTTCGCCGATAATCTGATCGCACCGTCGGACCGAAGTAAAATATTCGGCCAGCTCCAAGCGAATTTCTGGCAAGTCGGGTAGGAAGCCAAGCAGCGGAATTTCATCGGGTTGGTAAGGGTTTTCAACGGGTGGAACACCAACCCAAAGCTCTGCATCTTTTTCACGTTGTTCCTGCGGAGCGTTGGCAAATGGGCGGTGTGGGTCGTGCATGTTGACGTTCAAAAAAAACGGTTTGCGGCTAGCTTTGGCCTTCGCGATTGCACTCGACGTGACTTCACGGTAGCGCTGTGGAGATCGACCGTATCCGAGATCCGCCATGTCGTAGGTTTCGTCGAAAGCCGTTTTGTGCCGGCTGGGGATGGTGTGTACCGCCTTCCCAATAGCGGCTGTGTAAAAACCCGCTTCGCGAAGCCTTTCTGGCAGCGTAGGGACGCCCGGTTTGATCTTGTCAAACCCCAGCGCGCCGCTCCTATGTGGGTAGCGTCCGGTCATGATCGAGGCGCGGCATGGCTGACAGATCGCAATCGTTACATAAGCCTGTTCAAAGCGCAGGCCTTCGCTCGCCAACCTATCCAAGTTGGGTGTTACGCCCTTGAGTTTGTTGCCATAACAGCCCAGCGAGTCCCAATTCAGGTCGTCGGCAGTGATTAGCAAAATATTTGTCGGTTGCGCCGCCAACAGCGGCATCGTTAGGCAAATGAAAAGTACGGAAGTGATTTTTGCAATAACGGTCATGTACTGATGTTCCTCGTTTCCACTGAGAAGCGTCTTTTGGGATGGCATGTACTAGTGAGTCATCATAACCTGAATCCTTACCATGAGAATTAAGACTCTGCTTTCTAACACGCGGAGTCATTTTCGGTAAAATTCGATTGCGAAAAAATGATCTTGGCAGAATGGGGCCTGCCGTCGGCGACGGTCGAGCGCGATAGCCTTTGAGCACGAAACACGATAGGACCACTAGGAACCAAGCATGACGAACTTTCCAGGCAACGACGGACTAACGCCTTGGAGCACTAAATCTGAGTACGAAGCGCTGCGCGGAGCGGACTGGACGGCATCCAGCAATCTTCCGCAAGCAGACGACCTCAGCATGTCGAGCGCGTGGCAATTGGATTCTCCGGATGCAGCCGATGCAGCCATGACCGGAGCTGACGAAACGTTCGTCTATCGTCGCATTGCACATCCCAACGCGCGCGCGCTGGAGAAGAAACTCGCGACTCTACACAGTGCCCAGGGAGCTGTCGTGACGGCCCAGGGCATGAGTGCCATCGCCGCCTTGGCACTGGCAACGCTGCAACCCGAGTCAAGCGTGTGGTTGGGCAACGAATTGTACGGGGAAACCAGCCAGTTGTTCACTAAGCACATGTCGCGATGGAATGTGGCCACTCGAATATTTGACCCGTGCAACGCGGCGCATCTGGCTGAATTGTCGGCGAACAAAGTCGATTTGGTTTTCGTCGAAACCATTACCAATCCACGCCTGCGCGTTCCCGATCTGCAGGCTGTGGCCGAAGCGACGCATGCCGCCGGCGCCCGGGTAGCTGTCGACAATACGTTCGCGACTCATCTGCTATGCAAGCCCCTGGACTTCGGTGCAGACTTTGTCGTCGAAAGTCTCGGTAAGCAGGTGAACGGACACAGCGATAGTATGCTAGGTTTGATCTGTGGGAAAGACGAACTGAAAATGGCCGAAGTACGGTCCACCGTTAAAACCTTTGGGTTAACCAGTAGTCCGTTAGACTGTTACATGACTCACCGCGGTCTAATGACGCTGGCGGTACGGATGGCGCGCGCCTGCGCAAACTCGCTCGCTCTGGCTTGCGAGCTTGAGCGGTGCGGCGCAGTATCAAGCGTGGACTATCCAGGCCTCGCGACTCACAAGGAGCATGGCTTGGCTACGCGGCAACTCTCTGGCGGCTATGGCTGGATGTTGAGTTTTCGCATCGCGCCCGACCGGCCAAGCGTAGAAAAGCTGATGGCCGCACTTAGACCTGACATTCGGTTTGTGCCTTCGTTGGGAGATGTCACCACTACGCTTTCGCACCCGAAGTCAACCAGCCACCGCAGTGCTTCAACCGAATCTTTGGCTGAGCTGGGAATCGACGAAGGGACGATCCGAGTTTCCTGCGGAATCGAACCCACGGCTTGGCTGGTCGAGCGCTTTCGGAATGCACTCAGTTAGCATCAATAGAAGTTTGTGTTAGGCCGATCCGGCTGAGTTGAAATATGTGGGTTCGGCACCACGCTTCCACTTAATGTTGCAGCCGACACTGGGCTTCTGAACTTCCGAGATCGATGTTTGAGCTAAGAGAGCATCGAGTGCCTGTCGCAGATCTTTGCCATCGGGCAGAGAGCCTTGCTTGGGCCGAGAATCATCCAACTGACCGCGGTAGACCAAGTGAAGCTCAGCATCAAACAGGAAAAAATCGGGCGTACAAGCTGCTTTGTAAGCCTGTGCTACGGATTGAGTGGCGTCGTAGAGGTAGGGAAACTGATAGCCCTGCGTCTTCGCCTCGGTGCGCATTAATTCTGGCGAGTCCTCAGGGTGATGGACGACATCGTTGCTGCTGATACCTACCACAGCAATGCCCTTCGCCGGATACTCCGATCCAATCCTCGCCAACTCCGGTGCGACATGTTTTACGTAGGGACAGTGGTTGCACAGGAAGACAACCAACAAGCCCTTGCCGCCACGAAAATCATCGCGAGAGATGACGGATCCATCGGTATTGGGCAATTTGAAATCGGGCGCAAGCGTGCCCAGAGGAAGCATCGTGCTAGCAGTGCGTACCATTTGATTTTCCTTTCGGTGAAGATTGTCGGGCTCAGAATTAAGTGAGAACCACAGTGGCTAGTCCTTGCGACTAGTAACTTCGAGCAAGTGGTAACCGAATTGTGTTTTGACGGGTCCGTGAACTGTATTCAATTCACCGTTGAAGACAACCTCATCAAATTCCTTAACCATCTGCCCCCTGCCGAACTCGCCAAGCGCTCCGCCGCTTTGGCCCGATGGGCAAGTCGAATGGGCTTTTGCAACTTCGGCGAAATCGGTACCGTTTTCGATCTGTTGTTTCAGTTCTTCACATTTGGCTTCAGAATCTACCAGAATGTGCCGTGCGCTCGCTCGGGCCATCTTCACGTTCCTATCGCTTGAGAGTTACAAATAATGCAACGTAATTTAAGCGGCTTGGCTCCTGGATCCTAGGGGGCATTACTCAGTGCTGGGTCTGGGAAAAGGTGTCCGACACCAAAAGCCGGAACGGCCCTACGGGTGCTTCGCACTTTTGGTGTCGGACACCTTTTCCCGCGCGACTACTCAGCGCCGGTTTCGAGAATTGCCATAAAGGCCTTTTGTGGAATATCGACCGACCCGATACTCTTCATGCGCTTTTTGCCTTCCTTCTGCTTGGCCCACAACTTCTTCTTGCGAGAGATATCACCACCATAACATTTGGCAGTCACATTCTTACTCAGCGCAGGCTTGGTCTCGCGAGCGATAATGCGCGAGCCAATTGCTGCTTGTACAGCCACTTCAAACATGTGTCGGTCAATTTCTTCTTTGAGCTTCTTGACGACGGCCCTTCCACGGCGGTCGGAGTCGCGACGGTCGCAAATCACGCTCAAAGCATCGACTTTTTTCCCGTTCACTAAGATGTCCATCTTGACCAGATCGGCTTGCTCGTAGCCAATCAACTCGTAGTCCATCGTACCGTAGCCCCGCGTGGCGCTTTTGAGTTTGTCATGTAGGTCGTAGATGACCTCGGCCAAGGGCAGATCATAGGTGATCATCGCTCGGGTTGGCGAAAGATACTCAGTACCTTTCTGCAAACCGCGACGATCTTGGGAAAGCTTCATGACTTGCCCAATCTGATCGATGGGCACGACAAAATTGACTCGGACGATGGGTTGGCGAAACTCCTCGATGTCGCCCGCTTCTGGGACATCTTGGGGTTTATGGATCTCGTGTCGCTTACCACGTTTGTCGATGACTTCGTAGGTTACGTTGGGTGCGGTCTGCACCAAGTCGACGTTGCATTCATTTTCAAGTCGCTGCTGTACGATCTCCATATGCAGCAAACCGAGGAAGCCGCAGCGAAAACCAAAGCCCAGCGCTTCACTAGTCTCCGGTGCGAACTCGAAACTCGGGTCGTTGATACTCAGTTTCTCTAGCGCGTCGCGTAGCTCGCTAAAATCCTGCCCATCGCTGGGATACAGGCCGCAGTAAACCATCCGCTTGGGCTGAGCATAGCCGGGCAATGCCTCGGCACCTTTGGGCCCAGCCTCGACAACAGTATCGCCAATATGCACGTCCTTGAGGGACTTGATGTTGCAGATGAGATAGCCCACCTGGCCCGCTTTGAGGCAGTCGATCGGCCGCCGTTTGGGAATAAATTGCCCTATCTCGACCGCTTCAAAATCTCCATTGGCACGCACGAGACGAATCTTTTGCCCCGTTTTAACCGTGCCGGACATGAGTCGTGCATAAGTAATCGCGCCACGAAAGTCATCGTAGTGGGAATCGAACACCATCGCCTGTAGTGGACCCTCTGGGTCACCCGAGGGTGCAGGAATTCGCTCGACGATGGCAGTCAAAAGCTCTTCGATACCGATACCCGCTTTGGCGCTGCATTTGACGACGTCCTGAGGGTCAATGTCGAGCGATTGCTCCATCTCTTCGATCACTTCGTCCACGCGGGCATAAGTCAGATCGATCTTGTTAATTACGGGAATGATTTTGAGATTGTGCTCCATCGCCGAATAGGCATTGGCCATCGTCTGAGCTTCGACGCCTTGGAAGGCATCGACCAGCAGTAACGCGCCTTCGCAGCAGGTCAAGCTGCGCGATACCTCGTACTGAAAATCGACGTGGCCCGGCGTGTCGATTAAATTCAGCTCGTAAATTTCGCCTTTATGAGTATGGCGAATGGTGACCGCTTTGGCTTTGATGGTAATTCCACGCGAGCGTTCCAAATCCATGCCGTCAAGCAATTGAGCACGCATATCGCGGCTGGCAATCGTACCGGTATGTTCTAGCAGTCGATCGGCAAGCGTGCTCTTACCGTGATCGATATGAGCGATGATGCAAAAGTTGCGTATGTGCGAAATATCGACGGCGTCAGTCTTCGTGGACAGTGTCAAGCTCCGCGTGCCCGAGCACGACTTGGTGAAAAATAAAAAGTTGCCGTTCGATGTGACCCAGCGCGTCAGGCTATGTTCTGGTAATAATCTTGCCTAGCCATGGCAGCCGCTCCAATATACCCGGCGTCGCTTCCCAGTCTCGCGAAGTCGATATGCGTCCCTTCGAAGACGTTCGCAAACGTCCTTTCCTTAAATTCCGACACAATACGCCGCAAGAATCGCTGACCGACCACGCAGCTTGCGCCTCCAAAATTCATGGCGCCTCCAAGCAACACGAGTCCGGGGTCGATTACATGCACTGCACATGTCACACCAATTCCCAGATAGAAAGCTGCTTCGTCGATCAATTCCAATGCAAAGCTATCGCCTTCAAGTGCCGCTTCATGCACGTGCTTGGCTGTGAGTTGATCGCCATCCGCTTCTTCATTCAGTTTCGACGCGACTTTGCAAAGACTACTTTCAACTCCCGAGCGAACTCCCAAATTCGCTTGAGCGGCAACCGCGCTCGCACTCGCGTAGGCTTCCAATTGCCCGCGGCCACCACCCCAGACACAAAGTCGCGCATCCTCGCGGCTGTCGACAACAATGTGACCGATCTCGCTACCAAAACTGTTGACGCCATTGATCAGCCGGCCTTCGGAAATGAAGCCGCCGCCTACTCCAGTCCCTAACGTGACAAAAGCCAAACTGCTTTGCCCTGCGCCGGCACCAATCCAGCATTCACCTAGCGCCGCCGCATTGGCATCGTTGACATAACTAACGGGCTTGCCAACCGCTTTCTCCAGCGCTGCCTGGACCGGAAAGTAGTGCCAGCCGGGTAAATTGCTTGGATTGAGTAACTTACCTTGTTCCCGCGAAAGCGGGCCGGGCGTTCCCAGGCCAACTCGCGGCACCAAGCGCCAGCCAATGCCAGCCCGTTTTGCTAGCTCGCGGCATGAATTGCCAGCTCGCTCAATGGCAGCATTCGCCCCGTTGCCGTCATTCGTGATAATGCTCTCGAATGCAAGTGTGCGACCCTGGTCGTCTATCAAACCGATCTTGATGTTCGTTCCGCCAACGTCGACTCCCAAGAAAAACGGCCCATTTGCTTCGTTGTCATGCTGGGATATCTGAGCTGGCATTCGCGTTAGTCGCCGGTGGTCCTGCATGGGAAAAGAGTCAGTATACGAGCCGCTAAGGATTGTTGACAGGTGAACTGCCCAGATTGTATTGACGCATCCGAGCAGTTTTAGCTATGAAACGGCTTTGACTATTGTCGCTGCGTCGGTCGAAAGTTTTGGATGGACCCATGAATAAATCAACGTTTCTCTTGGCGTGTGCCTGCTGGTCCGCTGTCTGCCTCTTCTCGACTGAAGGTGTCTCGGCTCAAGAGGCACAGTGGATTTGGTCGCCCGAACATCCGCGCGGACAAGCCATCGAGGGAGATGGCTACTTCCGCAAAACCATTCAGTTGGGCAGTGTGGAGCAAGCGACAGTCACCATCACTGCGGACGACCGATATGAATTGTTCATCAACGGTAAGAAAATTGGAGCTGGGACGTCGATTCGCCAACTGGAGCAGTACGACGTATCCCGCCTGTTGGTCCGCGGACGAAACGTGATCGGCGTGCGTGTTACGAACATAGCCCCTGGGCCCGCCGCATTGGCAGCCCGCGTATTCGTCAAGCCCAGAGGTGGGCAGTGGCTGAGCTATTCGACCGACGGTAGCTGGCGAACTTCTATCGACAATGTTGCGAACTGGTCGGCCACCACGATCGATGACACTCGCTGGAAACCCGCACAGGTGTTCGGCAAGCTTGGCGAGACGGCCCCCTGGGATCGCCGCGAAGAGGTCAGCCCGACCAACGTCTCCGAGAATCAACGATTTCGCATCAGCCCAGAATTTGCCGTCGAAGAGATTCTCAGCGATGACGTGACAGGCTCGCTGGTAAACATCGCGTTTAACGAATTTGGGCACATAATTGCCGCCCAGGAAGACGGACCTCTGCTGTTGCTATACGACAGCGATAAGGACGGTATCGTCGACAAAAATCGCGACTACTGCGATCTTGTGCAGGGCATCCAGGGCATCTTACCACTCAACGGAGACGTCTACGTAACCGGTGAGGGAGCCGATGGACCTGGACTCTATCGGTTGGTTGACAAAGATCGCAATGGAGCGTCGGAAGAAGCTCATAAGTTGATTGGGTTCAAAGGCACCGTCAGCGAACACGGTGCTCATGGACTGACGCTGGGCCCCGATGGGAGGATCTATTGCGTACTGGGCAACCACGTTTCCTATGACGGCAAATTCGCAGATACAAGTCCACTAAAAACTACCTATGAAGGCGACCTGGTGCAGCGCTACGAAGATCCAGGTGGGCACGCACAAGGAATCAAAGCCCCAGGTGGCACAGTGATTCGTCTGGATGTCGAAGGCAAATCTGTAGAGCTCGTCGCCGGCGGACTTCGCAATGCGTTCGATTTGACTTTTCATCCCAGTGGTCGACTCTACGTTCACGACAGCGACATGGAATCCGATGAGGGTTCGCCCTGGTATCGGCCAACCAGTTTGTATGAAGTCAATGAAGGCGGCGAATACGGTTGGCGAAGCGGCTGGTCCAAATGGCCCACTTACTACTATGACCGCTTGCCAACTCTGCTCGAGACCGGCCGTGGCTCCCCAACCGGTTCCACGGTCTACGATCACGTCATGTTTCCTCAGCGATACCACGATTGCTTGTTCCTGGCGGATTGGACTCAAGGCCGAATTCTCAGCGTAAAATTATCCGACGACGGTCAGGCCCAATCGGAAGTGTTCGTTGAAGGACAACCTCTCAATGTAACCGACCTCGCGGTGGGGCCCGATGGTTGGCTCTACTTCTGTACCGGTGGTCGGGGAACCAAGGGCGGCATCTACCAAGTCCGCTGGCTGGGCAAAGTCCCAGACGCACTCAAGGATTTGGGGAGCGGCATTGCCAAAGCCATCAAGCAACCCCAGCTCGATTCCGCTTGGGCTCGTCAAGAAGTCGCAGCCCTCAAGCGAGAACTCGGTAGCAGTTGGGCCAACAAAATCGCCGGTGTCGCCTTTAGCGATGAGAATCCAGCCAAATTTCGTCTGCGTGCACTGGAGGTCATGCAGTTGTTCGGCCCCACTCCCACGCCGGAACTGCTCAGCGCACTGGTCAAATCACCCAACGAAGCGGTGCGGGTGCGCGCGGCTCAACTGCTGGGCGTTCAGAAGGATCCCGCTCAGGTTGTGGCGGAGCTTGTCAAACTACTCGCAGATGTCGATCCCAATGTGCAGCACGCGGCCTGCGAGGGCCTGCTCCGATGTGGCGAAAATCCATCCGTCGATGCGATTACCCCGCTGCTTGCCCTGGCCGATCGTCGCCTCTCGTGGGCTGCCCGTCGACTACTGGAGCGTATCCCAACCGAACAGTGGCAATCGAAGTTGCTGGGACACAGCGACCAGCGCGTGCAGCTACAAGCGGGTTTGGCGCTAATGATTGTCGACCCGAGCAAGGGCAATGCACTGGAAGTCGTGGCCCTGGCGCGGCGCATGCTAGCCGGCTTCGTTAGCGACCGCAATTTTGTCGATTTGCTACGATTGACCCAAGTCGCATTGCATCGCTCGGGTCTCCGCGCCGAGGATGTGCCTGAACTCAAAGAAGAATTGGCTGGTGAGTTCCCAGTGGGTGAGCCGCCACTCAATCGCGAACTGTTCCGATTGCTGGCCTACCTGGACGCTGATTCCGTGGTGCCTGCCGCTATTCGCTTTTTAAAGTCGGAAGCCGAGTTAGGCGAACGCCTACACATTGCGATGCACCTGAGATTCTTTAAACATAGCTGGACCGCCGCAGAGCGTCTGTCCGTCGTTAAGTTTTTCGAAGAAATTCAGCCCGCAGATGCTGGCAGCAGTGTGCCGCTGTACGTCATGAATGTTACCCGCGATATGTGTCAGGATCTGCCACTCGAAGAAGCACGGATTTTTGTATCCGAGGGTGCCAAGTGGCCCAACGCAGCCTTGGTTTCGCTCTATCGCTATCCCGATAAGTTGTCCGATAGCGACTTGCAAACGCTGCGAAAGCTGGATCAAGAAATCGATCAACCCGGCTTTGAAGGCGAACACTTCAAACGGTTGAAGACTGGTATCGTGGCGATGCTTTCACAGAATGCCGACCCCGAGTCGCTGGCGTACCTACGCGAGATTTGGGTTCGCAGTCCAGAACGCCGGCAAGCCGTCGCGCTGGGTCTGGCCCAAGATCCCAAGGACGAAGATTGGGATTACTTAGTCCGGAGCCTGCCTGTGCTGGAGTCTTTCGCTGTTGGCGAAGTCATGGACGCGCTCCGCAAAGTTCCCACGGCCACCGACGATCCCAATGCATTTCGCGAAGTCATTATGCACGGTTTGCGGATGGGACAAGCCCACGAAGAGACCGCACCGGCCGTTCGGCTTTTGTCGTTCTGGACGGGCGAGAACTTGAACAGCTTAGAGGAATGGCAGGCTTGGTTTTCCGATAAGTTTCCCACGAGCCCTGAAGCAAAATTGCCTGAGTTCGAGCAGAGCTCTCCGTGGAATATAGAAACACTCAGCGAATATTTCTCTTCGAGCGATGGACGCAGTGGCGACCCTACCGCGGGAAGAATCGTTTATGAAACGTCTCAGTGCGCCGCCTGCCACCGGATGGGGTCGATTGGTACCGCCATCGGCCCCGACCTCACCACGGTCGCGAAGCGGTTTACGCGCAAAGAGGTGATCGAGTCGATTCTGTTTCCGTCGCATGTTATTAGCGACCAGTATCGAACACAGCGGGTGCTGACGACCGACGGTAAAGTGTACAGCGGTCAGGTATCCAAGAACCTCAACGGAACCATCACGGTCCGCGACTCGAAACTCGCTGAAAAGATTATCGCCGAGCAGGACATCGATCAGATCCAGCCCAGCAAGTCTTCGCTCATGCCCAGTGGTTTGCTCGATACGCTATCTGCCGCCGAGATTCGAGATTTGATGACCTTCCTCGGATTCGTACCTGCCAGCCAGACTGCCGGTCGCACTCCGAGCGACACCCAACGTTAAGTCCGTCACTTCAACACGGCCATGCCTCGCAAAACCTGCGTCAAATTGAATCTGAAGCAGGCTGCTGGTTCCGCCCTCGAACTTGCCGTCAGTCCCTCACTGCACTTTAGGGCAAAATGAGTCACACTTGCCGAGCATGACTAAATATCAGAGCGATGATTGCCCCTAATAGTAGTCGCTCTAGGCAGAAACCACCCACCGAACCAATCATTCACCCATCTCTTGCTCGAGGCCGATATCTAAATCGGTGAAGAACGCTGAGACTGGTGAATTAAAGCGGGGCAACAGCACGCCGATCAATGTTTGGGACATGCGACTCAATGCAGGAGGTGCGGCTGAATTGAACATCCCCGAAGGTCACACATGCGCACTTGTCGTTCAACAGGGCAGCCTACGTGCCAACGACAATGGGCTCAAAGCAGTTGAACTTGCACTGTTCGAGCGCCAAGGCAACTCGATCCAACTGAAGACAGACTCTGCATCCAGAGTTTTAGTTTTGACTGGCCGACCGCTTAACGAACCGGTTGTCGGTCAGGGTCCGTTCGTAATGAACACTCGCGAGTAAATTCAACAAGCAATTCGCGATTATCAGTCGGGAAAAATGGGCGTTCTGACCTAGTGCTTGCTGGGATCGCGTCACGCAAGCTGCTCGTAAGGAGGTCAGCGGCTACGCCGAAGCAGTCCCCAGCGCATGACCGCCGTTTTTTTTAGTTGGTCGATGCGGGCTATCAAGTACTGCAACACCCCTAAGTCATGGCTGGTTTCCCGATCCGCTGTCGTTGACTGCGGTCGCCAAAAACGTCGAACAAATTCGCGGGGAGTCGTTGGATAGGGCCGGCCGTCAAAATTTTGACGGGTCGACCCGCTCCAACTACAGCCAACTTGCGAAACTGCTTGTTGACTCTTCAATCGTTACAAACTGTGGGAGCGGTGGATACGGATCACTTCGTCACCCAGACGAACTTGTTCCGCCATGAACACGCGGTGGTGTTGCGTTTGTACGGGCACGCCCTGAATCGTGATTTTTGTCGATGGCTGAAGTGCGACTTTGTAGGTCGCCACGGGCCCCAAGTCAGCAAGTTGACGTTCGCCGTCAATCTCGACAATTGCCATGTAGTGGTCCTCCGAGCCGACTGCCGTCCTTTTCACGTCAATAATTTCAGCGGCAAAACGTTGGCTGGGGTTGCGTTCAATTTCGATCGCATCGCGATTGTCGATTCCAACGCGGTCGGCGATCAATACATCTTTGTCGCCGATAGTCTCCATCGCACCAATCGCGACGATCGTAGCGCCAACTTCCACATTTTTCCCTTGCAAGGCCGCCGCCGGTCCGAGATCTATTGCCACAGTCTGGTCGTCTTGCTTCAGTCCAACGACTAAGTTTTCGTTGCCGTTGACCTGTGCCAGTTTGGTTGAAGCGATTTTGCCTTTCACGGTGTGGCGCCGTGCGTCTTGGGGCCCGCGGTAACCGTCGGTATCGTCGTTATTATTTGCGGCTTGCGAATCGACGGCTTTGACAGCGCCGCCAGCCTTCTACCCTTTGCCACCTGATTTTTTACCACTCTTGCCGCCAGAGTTTCCCCCGGCTTTACCGGCTGGATTCACTCCTAGAATGCCACCGCCCTTGCCACTTGGATTAATTTCAGGAATGCCTCCGAGGTTTCCACCGGCTTTGCCTCCACGATTGTTACCTCCTGGATTGATAACTTTAGGTGCAGCGCCGCTACTTTGACGTCCTCGGATTGCGTCGTTCGCACGTGGAATCGGCTGAGGCACCGAGCCCGTTACACCGGGTATGCGAGGCAGAGTCGACGATCGGCGATCCATTTCTCGACGAATTTGAGGCAGGCCACCACTTCTGAATTCTTTATTTAGACGAGTGGCATCCGTTTCAAAATCAGTTCGAAGCGGTTGGCCGCCTGGTGTGTTGGGACTGCGTTCAACGTTTGGCAAATTGGACTTCACGGCATCGCGTGCACGACTTTCAGCATCCAGTCGCGCGCCATTTCTCACGCCGTTTCCGGTGCGACCTTTGGCATCGGCATTTCCGTTGGGGTTGGCTAATTCAGTTCGGTTGTCCAACTTCTCGCCCTTCGCCCTCATCTGTGCCGGCTCCAATCCGTCGGCGTTGCCTCGTGCCTGTTTGGGCTCGTTCGCGTTCAAGTCCCGTCCACCCAGCACCCGCCCATTGATGTCCGGTGAATTCGTACCGGTACCCGATTTGGCGTTCCCAGTTGCCCTGCCAGCACGGGGGTCTAAACTGTCGCGCGACGCTGACGCGTCATTCGCTACACTGGCCGTCATGTCCGATCGCGGTAAACGAAACTTGCCTCGTGTATTCAAGCCTTCTCTCACACCAGCTGAACTGTCGGACTTGTCACCGTCAGCGGCCGCTTTGTCGATCTGAAGGTTAGCCGTCCCCGCATTCGGACTGTTGCCATTGGCCTGCATTTCAAAAGACATACGCTCACGCGCCGTCGCTAACTGCGCTTTAACATCCGCATCATGCAACGACTGATCTTCACGGGAGAGTCGATCGAATTTCGACGTTTTATCGTTTGCACGAGCGACGTCTCGCAGATCGGATGCCAGAGTCGTTAATGGCTGAATCGTTAGATCGCCCGCGTTCGCGCCGTTGTTGCCGCGCAAAGACTCCAACAGCGTCTGCTGAGCGCTCAGCGTGCTCGCGGGGCGCAGTTGTTCGTTCTGCTCGAAAAAGCCATATCGATTAGCAGCCCACTGCGTGATGTTCTGACCGTTGCGGTTACCATGGTGCCTGTAGTAGGAATACAGCGGATCATAATTCCAGTTTGAATTATTCTGTCCGTAGTTGACCCACGGTGAATAGCGATTCCTGTAATTGGCTCCGTAATAGTTGCCGTAGTAATAGTTGCGCTGTTGGGGACCGACAAACAGGTGAACGAGCAACGCCAAATTTGTATTTACAACGTAGCGTGGACGATAGCGATAGTTGGATTGGCGATAAATCGGTTGCGTGTAATGCACAGGCGTGAAAACGACGCCACGATAAGTCGGTTCGTAATCCCAGAATCCTTGGCGGTAGACGCATCCGCGCGGGGTCCATATGTAACTGGCGGGTGTCCACACCCAATCTTCTTGCTGAGGTGCCCACATTCCTGGACGCCAAGCATAATTGTCAGATTCATAGACCCACGAGCCTGGAATGTAAAACTGATCGTCAGCAGGAGCCGGTGACGAAGGCCCTGCCTCAAGTGATTCAGGAGGTGGCGGCAAGTAAGCGATTTCTTGATCGTTGATATTCGTCCAAAAGCCAATCACGCGCTGAAATTGGCCGTCGACGGGAGCCCAATAGCCCGCAACCCACTGCATATTCGGCGGAAGATCACGCCATAAACCACTGATCCAAACGAAGTCATCTTTTTCGTCATCGAAAAACCAATATCCGGAAATCCATTGCACGTTGTTGCCCTGTGGTTGGAACTCAGGCCGGATCTCCTGAATCGGACTCGGCGGCTCTTTCGCTACTAATTCGCCTGGTTCCGGATTCGAGTTGTAGGGAGTCGCAAAAGCCTCATGCAGCGGACCTTGCGTCATGTATTCCACACCTTCGTAGGTCTCGCCGTCCGCTTCCATCTCGTCAAATGATGATGATGATTCATCAATCGCATCGAACTCGCGTTCGACTGCAGATCGGGGTGGCGATTGCTGCGCTAGACCAATCGGCGCCGCCAGCAGCGTGAGTGCCAAGCCTCCGCCTAAATACAGCCACAAGCGTTTAAACTTCAATGCCATGTGCTTCTTCTTATTGTTAATCGTTCTACAGGTGACGAACAGCTTTCGCCGTGTGCAGCCCCAGAAAGGGGATGCCCATTGCGAAGCGTTTAGCTGGACCCACCCACCTCGACGCAAAAAGCGTACCAAGCGGGTTTTTGAAGCGACGCCGGATTGCCAATTAACGCTAAACGAATAGCGAAACAACCAAGCGAGTGCGATACAGCCCTTTTCATCTGCACAGCGGATGTCTGGAGATCTGTATGAGGATCGCGCAGCCTGAGCGAAACGCAGACCGCTTGGAACGATATCTAACGCAACCAAGAACCAGCCATTATTGCCGGGTAACTGGTAGTGCTTGCGACCTTTCGATCGCAACTCGGGAGCAAATGGATTAGAATTGGAAGCTTCCCTCAAAAAAATCGAGAAAAACGCCTCGCTGCAGCGCTACAACTAGTGCGCAGACTGCCAGCATTGGTTCAGCTGGCAAAAGAAGGACTTTCGCATCCGGGAAGCGCATCGTCCCATGGTTGAGCGATCTTCTGTGGTGCGTCCTCAGTTTCGGCGAGTCCGGCATGAGGAACGACAAAGCGATCATTGGCGCTTTTGTTCACCAGTTTCTCGACGTTCCTGAAACTCAAGTGCTCAACACTTTTGTTGCATATTAAAATAGTCGCAGTCGTTTTGGCGATCCTCCCAGAAAGTTTTTTCGTTAAGTCGAAGAGCCAAGTTAGCCCAAAAAGTATGGATGTGATCTATCGTCAATCGTGGCGATATGTTTTCGCATCGCTCGTTCATTCGCACGGCGATTTTGACTTGGCGGAAGATGTGATGTAGGATGCGTAAGCATCGAGGGCTTTGTCAAGTCGACTCCAAAACTCCATCCTCGCGGAATCGTCGCTACTTGAGGCTGGTTGTACATTGGCAATTGCATTGCCATCGATCACCGGACGTTTTCGCTTGAGGTAGTTCACGCTGCGGTTTCTCGCGATGGTGAGCAACCAAGTCAGCCAAGGAGCTCGTTTGGAGTTGTACGATTTCAAACGATCAAATGCCGCCAGAAAGACGTCCTGCGCGATGCCTTCAGCATCATGCTCGTCACCGATCAAGTTGCGTGCGAAGCGGAAAACTGGCTGACGATACTGATCCACCAGCCGCCGAAACTCGTTGGTTTGGCCGGCTAATGCTGAGGCTATGATTTGATCTTCGTTCACCGATAGTCCGCTCGCGCTTCATTCGTCTGTAGGAAATACATCTGACGGTCTAAAAAGTTCCCGGAATTCTCTCAGGGAACTTTCTATCGACGTGAGTGGCCCGCGCAAGTGACGCTCCGAAAGCACCCTATGTTTGGTCGTATTGTGAAACGTAAACACTATTTAGACGAAAACGTCTGGATTTGGGGACACGCATAGTTGACGGATCAGTCACGAACCCGCTTAGCTTTTTGGGCAGCGCCACCTTGGTGAAGTGTGAGTGCATAGGCCGGACCTGCCGCTCGAAGATGAAACTCCAGTTGTGCGTCGACACCACGGTATGACCATTGCGTTGGTGAGTCTGCGAAAACCTCCTGCGTTGGCTGGTTCGTGATGCCAACCATTAAGTGACCGTCGTTGAGGCTAACGTCAAAGACAAAGTTGGGTGTGAGTTGGTAGCGGCCGACCAGACGCTCTGGGTTGACCACCTCAGGCTTGGTTTTCTTGGCGGCGTATTCCGCCATCAAATGACTGACCATTTCGTCACAAGCCGGAAAGGCTTGTGCTTGACCAGAGTTGGTGCAAACGATGGCAGCGAAGTCTGATTCAGGTAGTATCCAAATCAACGCAAACGTGTTCGTGTTAGAGCCTGCGTGATTAAGAGCGGGACCGAGTCCCGTATCCATCATGATCCAACCACACCCGTACTTTGCACCAGGAAGGGTATAGTCGACCTGGGGTTGATGAAGATGGTCAAAGGCGGCCTGCGATCGGAGGACTGGCGATGCCTTGCCAGCCAATTGCCACCTCGCATATTTTGCATAGTCTTCGATCGACAAATGAACCGTGCCTGCTGCGGCATAGACCGTTGGGTTTTCAGCTCCCACTGTTCTTGGATCAACGGGCTCGCCACTGTCAGCTCGATGGCCCCATAGCAATGGCGGCTGAAGCTGTTTTGCTGTTGCCATCGAACGAAAGTCTGCCGAACGCATTTCCAGCGGATCGAAGACGTGTTTCTTCATGAGCGACTCGAACGGTTCACCAGCTTGCGTTTCCAGCATCGCCGAGGCGACCGCATAACCGAGATTGGAGTAGGCGAACTTCCCCTGCGGCTGCGTCGGTGATTCGGAAAGCACAAGCTTGAGCATACGTCTGCGTTCCAAAGTTGGCGATTGTTTTTCATCGAAGAAACTTGCCCACGCCTGAGCGGAAATATCAGAGATGTTGCCAGGTAGTCCACTTTGGTGAGACAACAATTGGTCGAGCGTTACCGCTTGTAGCTTCGGATGCAAAACGTCGTCGCTGGCTTTGGGCCACACGTCACCGATGGTTGTATTCCAGTCGATCTTACCAGTTTCCACGATGCATGCCGCCAAAGTGGCCGTCATGGATTTGGTGTTAGAACCGATCGGGAACCTGTCTGACAACTGAAGCTTGTCCGACGTTGCTCGTTTGCGGACACCAAAGCAATCCGCCTTTACGATTCCGTTGCTGCTGACCACAACGGCGGTCATGGCCGGCACATCATGTTTGCGGGATATTTCAGCGAGTTTCTCAGTCATTTCCTTTGCTTGCTCTTCAGCACAGGATGTTGAGCTGATGCTTGACGCTGCAAGCCATGAGGCAAGACCGATTGATCGAGAAATAGATAGGACACATCTCATTGGGGAAACCTCCTATAAAGTAATAATGTGGTACGAAAATTGATCGTTGGGTTTGGCGAGCGGTATCGAAACGGTGCCACTGTGATTGACACTACTCGCGAACGTGATCGCGATTTTCTTCGGTCATCTACACCTGCAACCGCTCGACCCGACCGTCCGTTGTCTTCATTTCTAAGGTCACTCTCCAATCGGGCTGGTGGCCCATCTTCAACAACACTTCAACCAAGTCCTCAGCGAATCGCTTTGGAGCTATCCAGCCATACTCGCTGCTCCGACGTCAGGCGTCGCGCTGATCGAGACTCCTGCGGAAAGGCATTTTGCGACGGGCTGATCCAAATCAATCACGCCACCTTCATGCAGAATTACCGCCAGCGAGGCTGTGAAGGCTTTGGTCACTGATGCGATATTGTACTGAATCTGTGGCGTCGCCTATCGATCTGCCTTGAAGTCCTCCAACCCAAACGTGCCCTGGTAAACAACCTCGCCATCGCACACGACCACGGCACTGAGACTTGGGTACCGGCCGTCAAGCATTCTCTGCATCCACGCATCCAGGTGCGAGATAGCGTCGCTGTCAAAGGAACTTACATTTCCCAATCCAGACCCTTGCACCGACTCGCCTTGAAGATCGGCAAAAAACGCAAAGAGAGCAACAAACGCCATGATTCCAAGTTGCTGAGCAATGCCGGCTACTACACTCTGCTAACGGGGAAGTGGCACGTCGGCGAGGACCAGGGGGTGCAACCGCATTTTCCGCCAGCGAAACGTTCGACGACGGCGTTGATCTCGGGTCTACCGTATTATCGGACTACTACGACCAACGACCGTTTGCGTTTGACGGCCCTAATGGTCTGAGCCCCGTAGAGCATCGCAAAGGTGCGATTGCGTAGCGGTAGAAAGGCTTCAGCAAGTTTTTGAAACAAGTGATTCATATTGGATTGGGAAAAAAAGGCAACCTCCGAGGATACCGGGCTGAAGTGGCATTCCTGGGAGGCCTCGCCGCTTGGCCGGAAGAACCCGCCTAACGACTCAAGGGTAATTGATGAATGACGATTGAAGATTCTAAGAAATTCAATCTGCAATCTTCTATCTTCATTCCTCTTGAAAGTCGCCTGAGTACGGCGTGCCATTGATGATGCCGGAAATCGTTCCGGCATATTCTTGCACAACACTCAGATTTTTGTGATTGCCTACGAAGCGTGATGCTTTGCCCGCTGGGTCGCTGTCTTGCGGATCGGCTTTTAGAGTGACTTGCATCACTGGATTAGTGATGCTTAATTCGATGTCGGTAGCATCGATTGGGGTTGGAGTCTTCTCGTCAGCGCCGAGGATGTACACCGTGCCTTCTTGCTTGTCATGATCGACGGTGAATTCAACGTGGAATTTGCCTCCGCCCCAGTCCGCGACGGTGCCATCATGTGGACCAGAACCGTGCCCCGCGTGAGGAGCGTGTTCGGCACCGTCATCATGCATGTGTCCGCCATCGTTGGCGGTTGCTGGTGCGGGAGTGGTTGTTGTGGAAGCCGTTTCTTGTTTGCAGCCAACGAAGCCGATGAGGCAAGAGGTGGTCAGTAGCCAGGCGAGTGTGTTTTGCATCTTCATGGAATTTGTCCTTGGGATCTGAGAAAGGGAAATAAGTAGGTCAGTTTTCAACAGCGCGGTTGATTAACTCATATCAGTTCCTCCTCCTGCTCTTCCAGTTTCGCGAGTCGCGCAGCGTCTTTGCCGCTGAACTTCCAAAACAGTCCGGGGTGAATCAGGAACTCGCAGAACGTCGATGTGGTCAGTCCGCCGAGGATTACCGTTGCGACTGGATAGAGAATTTCACGTCCAGGTTCTTGCCCGCCCAACACCAACGGAATCAGGCCGATACCAGCGGTGAGGGCTGTCATCAGCACAGGCGCGAGTCGTTCGAGGCTTCCGCGAACCACCATGCCTTGCGTGAAGTCTTCGCCTTCTTCCTTCATCAAGTGGAAGTAGTGAGTGACCAACAAAATGCCGTTGCGAACTGCGATGCCACCAAGCGAGATAAATCCAACGAGACTCGCGACGGTGAGACTTTGCTGGGTGATGACCAAGGCCATCACACCTCCGATAAATGCAGTTGGCAATGCGTTCAGGATTTGCAAAACGATTCGCACCGACGGAAACAGAATCAGCAGCACGACGAACATGCCAATGACAGAAATACCTGCCAGTACGATGATGAGTTGGGTTGCTCGTTGCTGGCTTTCAAACTGACCGCCGTACTCGACGAAGTAGCCGACGGGCATTTGGACTGCATCGCCGACGAGGCGTTTGATGTCGCCAACGGCCCCGGCCAGGTCACGGCCTTCCGTGTTACAACGAATGACGATTCGCCGACGCGCGTTCTCACGATTGACTGAGTTTGGTCCGGTGCCGACACCGACATTCGCGACGTCGCGAAGTTCGATCTGACCGCGATCTGGTTCGCCTTCGAGATTGGGCAAGTCAATCCGCAGGCGATCAAGATTCGCGTAGTCGGTGCGATATTCTTCTTCGAGTCTCACGAGTAGATCGAAGCGACGTTGACCTTCCAGAACCTGCGAGACAACTTCGCCTTGCAATGCCGTCTGCAACACACCGGCCACGTACTCGCGGGTCAATCCGTACAATGCGAGATCGTCTGCACGAAGTGCAATATGCAATTCTGTCGTTTCTTGAATTGGCTCTACAATCGGAGGCGTAATCCCAGGAACATCTTCAATCGCCCTCTTGACCTGATCGGCCACTCGCCGCAACGTGTCGAGATCATCTCCGTGAATCTTGATTGCAATTTGAGCATACACGCCGGAGATCATGTGACTGATCAAGTGGGCCAGCGGTTGCTCGACTTCGATATCCACACCCGGAGCCTCGACGCTGATCTCCTCGCGAAGTCGAGTGATGATTTCTTCCCGATTCGTATGCGACTCGGGATTCATACTGAGGATGTATTCGCCAAAGTTCACCGGCGACGCGTGTTCATCCATCTCGGCGCGACCCGTCCGGCGAACGAAGTGCAGAATCTCCCCATCGGGATTCTCGGCTGTCTTCTGCATCGATTGGAATACGTTGTCGATCGCACCAGCAACCTTATTGGACGCGTCCAGCGATGAGCTGGGCGGCAGTGTCATGTTGACTTGAATGCTGCCTTCGTCGAATGGCGGCAGGAAATTCCTGCCGAGCATCGACATTTGCCAAGCTGCGATTCCTACGGCGATCCATGTCAAAATTAGCAGCGTGTTTGGCATCGCCATGCTGAGTCGAATTAGAGGCGACACGATTCCCTTCAGGCTACGCAACAGAAATCCGTCACCTTCATGGTGCGTTGCACGCGACTTCGGGAGTAGGTAATACGAGAGGACCGGCGTGACCGTCATCGACACGATGAACGATGCCAGAATGGAAACGATGTAGGCGACACCCAACGGCGTAAACAATCGCCCTTCGACGCCGGACAGAACGAATAGCGGCATGAATGATAGGATCACGACCGCAGTGCCGAACACAATCGAGCTGCGAATCTCCTGGCTTGCCTCAAAGACAACGAAGATGTCTGATTTGCGATTTTCAATCGGTAATGCGTTGTTTTGCTTGAGACGACGAAAAATATTTTCAACGTCGACAATCGCGTCGTCGACGAGTTCTCCCATCGCCACCGCGATCCCGCCGAGCGTCATCACGTTGATGGATAGCTCACTGCCGCTGAGCCAACCGATCAAACGGAACGCAAGCGTCGTGAGCACCAACGACAGCGGAATCGCTGTCAACGTGATGAATGTCGTGCGGAAGTTCAACAAGAACAAGAACAGCACGATGATGACAAGTACCGCACCGATCACGAGCGCTTCGGCAACGTTAAAGATGCCGCGATCAATAAAGTTCTTCAATCGAAACAGTTCGCTATTAACAATGATGTCAGCGGGCAACGACGCTTCGACTTCGCGAAAAGCTTGGGCGACACTGTCGGTCAGCTTTCGGGTGTCGATATGCGGTTGCTTCACCGTCGTGAACACGATCCCTGGACGCCCGTTGACGCTGCCATCGCCTCGTTTGAACTGCGGCCCCTCGGTAACGCGAGCAACTTGTTCGAGTAACACGGCACGTTTGAGATGATTGCCGACTGGAATCTTTTTCAAGTCTTCAACCACGACACGCGATTGCGGTCCCAGCCGTCCCAGCACACGTATCGGGCGCTCGGTTTCGCCCGTGACGGCAAACCCGCCGCTCGTGTTGATGTTGCTCTCACGCAGCGCCGCAGCGACGTTCTGGACGGTGACGTCGTATTCGAGCAAAGCCGTTGGGTCGATCAGGATTTGATATTGCTTGCGGTCGCCGCCGAGCATGAAAACTTCCGCAACACCGGTGACTTTCAATAAGCGAGGCCGGATGATCCAGTCGGCGACGGTACGAAGTTCAAGTTGTTGTTTGGCATCGGTGTAGAAATTGATGTCGTAGGTTTTGCCACTGATTTCGATTGTGGCTATGCCGAGGGAGGTGGATTGAATCCCTGCGGCGTACTCTGAATCTTCGACCCATTTCAATTTCGTTGATTCGATTTTTGTCCAAGTCGAGAAATCATGACGATCGCCAGGCTTCCAAACTTGAATGCGAAAACGGTTGTCCGGTTCACCAACCCTTTCGGCCATCATGTCAGTGTTGCCGACTTGCCCAAGTCGCCCGCCGCTAGGTCCATGCTGCCGGTAAATTCCAGCGACGATGATCTGTCCCATGATGGACGAAGGCGGCGTCATTTGAGGTCGAAGCCCAGCGGGCAAAATGCCTTCGAGCGTCGTCAATCGCTCTTGCACCGTTTGCCGGGCCGCACGGATTTCCGTCGACCAATCGAATTCGATATAGCTGAGGTTTATCCCTGCGGTCGATTGGCTCCGCACGGCTTGCACGCCGCTGGCTCCCATCAACGCAATTTCAATCGGCTGCGTAACCAATGTTTCGACTTCTTCAGTCGCCAGTCCCGGTGCTTCGGTGATGATGACAACACGTGGTCGGTCGAGGTCCGGAAAGACGTCGATCGACATTTGGGTCGCTAAGTATGAACCGTAGACAAGCACGAACAGGCTGATGACGACAACCAACATGCGGTGACGTAGGGAAATCCTTATAATCGAGTCAAGCATTGTTGTTTCCTAGTGAGCCGCGTGGGTCGTTCCGTCGGGATGCACATGTAGACCCGGTTGCACGCCGCTGGCGGTTTGTGCTTTCAAGACTCGATTCAACGAAGCGGCAGAGTTCTGCGCCAAAAAACTTCCTGCGGCGATGCTGCCATCATTCGCAATCACGACGCTGCGACGGTCTTCGTGTATCACATGGACTGGCAACTGCTTAAACAAGTCACCGTTCTGGCGGAACACATAGGCTTCCGGTCCTTCGCGGACGAGCGCTTCCGCTGGAAGCACAAACACGTTTTCAAACAGTTCCACCGGAACGTAAATCCTTGCCCGCTGGCCTGGTCTAAACCGCCAAACCAGGTAGGTTTCGTTAGCCTTCTCGAAAGACCGAAACTGGTTTTCGAGCGGAACGAAGAAGTCGAATGTTCGGCTTGCACTGTCGATCGAATTGGACAAGTGACGAATGGTGAACGACTGCTGAAAGTCTGGCCAGCGATCATCGCCCTCCTCAGCGAACTCAACGTTGATTTCGCGACCATCTTGAGCCGCTTGTTCGAGATACTGTGCCTCACGCTTAAAGGCATGGCCAATGACATAGAGTGATTGATGATTTGAAAGCTGAGCGAGTACTTGGCCGGCTTGCACTTGCTGGCCCAGTTCGACACTGAGTTCTTGGACTTCATACGCAATGCCGCTAATGGGCTGCGTCTGCGTGGCCGTGCTAACCTGTCGAATGACGTTGGCTTTTGGTGATCCAAGAAATGCTTGTTGCGGTGCCGCGGGCGGAGCGGCAACTTCGATGGTCGAAACAAATGTTCCATTGGCGACTTGTTGAATTTGTTCTGGATTCAATCCACGAGTCAACAAGTCTTGCTCGTAAGCACGGATCAAAGTGGTTTGACGATTGAGTTGTTGCCGAGATTCGATCAGTCGAGATTCGGCCACGGCCCCGATTCGAGCGGCTTCGGAAAGCCGACTAATCTCCGCCTGGATGAGCGAAATTTCCTGGGTCGCTTTGAACAATTCTGACTGCGTGTTTTGCAAATACTCACTGAACAGTCGCAAGGTAAATAACGACTCTCCAGGACGAACGGTGTCCCCTGGGAACGCATGAATCGCGGTTACAATGCCAACCGCTGGCGAAGTCACGCCACGATCCGAAACACCGGGACGATCGGCGATTTCTCCAGGGATCAAAACGCTACGCCAATACTGCTGTGGCTTTGCAGCCTTCGACACCAGCCGGAGGTTTTTCCTTGCTTGCTCGCTGATTTCCAGAACCGTTTGCTTTTCGGAAGCCGCTGCGGACTTTTCAGCAGCCAGTGTCTCCGTCTCGTGGTTGGCATTGAACAATTCCGCTCTAAACAACCAGATCGCAGCAACGACACCTACAACGATCGCTGGTCCGAGAAATTTTATGATTGTCGATTGAAGATTGTCGATTGCAGATATGGACATAGAAGGACACACTCCGTTCGCTTGGACTTACAGGAAGATTTGTGATTCAAAGAGACGGGAAAAGCGCAGGCAATTTGAGCGTGCCAACGCAAATCGCGGTTTAGAAGAAGGTGAACATCGAAAATCAACGATCTCAAATCGTCAATCTGCAATCTTCAATCGACAACTCAAAGCCGAAGAGAGGCCGTTAGTAGAAAGACGGGTAGCGTTGCATATCGATCCGGCGGACCGCAGGAGCAATTGCGATCGGGCGCATCAAATTGATTGAAGTATGCAACCGACCTAGTCTGAGCTACCTCGAAATCAATCGAAAATGACGGAACGCTTGCGCTGACAGCAGTTGAAGCCAACAGGTAAATTGCGTCCGAATCGTGGTCCACAAGTGGCGAAACTGCTTCGCCTTCGGGCGATTGCTCGTGATTATCGGAATCCCGAGGGTGGTCGCCTTCATGATGATGCTCATCATCTCCGTGCGGAGCATCATGTTGGTGGGAATGGGCCGCAAGATGAACATGCGGACGCAAATCATGGCCACCCGGTTCAAAGACGCCACTGCCCGCGTGCGAATGGATTAGCGGTTGCCCCAGCACGAGCAAGAGAATGAGCAGTAGCGAAACAAGGCGATTCATGCAATTGATTTTACCAGCGGAATCAATCCGGGACAAGGTGAATCTGAAGGTAACGTTTCTCATCACCGAACTCACAAACTTGAGAAAAGTGAATCAATTTCGGCATCGCTGCGCAGGCCGACTATCGTAACCTTGCCATCGGCACGATTGAACGAAATGGCTTTCGTGCCGTTCACCGTAACTTGTTGAATCTCACGACCGTCTCGCTTGACGATCTGGACAGGCAGATCGCCGAAGCTGACCGCTTGGGACTTGCACTGTTCAAAGACAAGGTAAGTTGATCCATCGGGTCGTTCGCAGACACAGGCGATGCAATTACAACCGCCAGGACCGCAGGTGCAATGTCCCTCGGGACACTGGCATGACGGAAACGAAAACGTCTTCGTCGACGCGACCGTCGCACCGCCGGGCAGGACGTTATCTTTCATCGCCGCGCTGACATAAGTGGGACGTCCAAATCTAACGTCGGCGTCGGCCAAGTCCACATCATTCAACACAAACTGACTTTTCAATACATCGATTGCGGCTTGCGTGTCGCGTTGGAACAGCTCCAGCACGGGCTGCAAATTGACGGACGCTACCGATGCTTGATTTGATGGCGATTGGTTGTCGTGCTTTGAAACGCTGAGGGTCGCAAATAGTAACACCGTTGCGGCGAGCGCAACGACTGCACCCGCAAGCGTCGACCATTTCACATTGCGCTGTGATTCAGTCACGAAACGTGGGATAGGCTTCCAGCCTGTCGATTTCCGCGTGACAGGCTGGAAGCCGATCCCACGAACCGTCATTGCCGTTCCGCTCAATCGTTGCTCGATCGCATCCCACGCTGCTAGAGCACCGGACGGCTCGACGCTCGCTCGGGCGAGTTCTCCCAATTGCTTGAACTGTGCCAATTCCTTAGCACAGCTTTCGCAAACGTCTAGGTGCAGTTGAACCTCCTCAGCCATATAGGAGGACATTTCAGCATCCATGAATGCCGAAAGTTGTTCGCGAACAGTATTACAATTCATAGTCATTTTTATTGCTCCCAACCGAGATTTAACATCTGGTCACGCAATTCCCTTCGCGCTCGATTCAACCGCGAGCCAACCGTGCCCTCGGGTATCCCGACAATTTCGCCAATCTGTGCATACGACAGCTCGTCGACTTCCTTTAATTGAAAAATTAAACGCAGTTCCGGCTCGATTCGTTCCATCGCGAAGCTCAGCATTTCAGCAAGCTCGCCGCAGAATGACGATCGATCACTCGAGGCGATTTCTTGTTGCGGTAACGCATGAACTTTCATAACGTGTCGTCTTCGTCTTCTCAGATGCTGTAGCGCTTCGTTGACGACCAGACGATGCAGCCAAGTTGAGAATTGCGACTCGTGACGAAACGACGGCAACTTCTCAAATAGGTGCAAAAACGCATCCTGCATCACATCCGCCGCGTCGCTTTCGCCCACGATCCGCTGGACGGTGCGGAAGACTCGGCCGCCGAAGTGTTCGTAAAGCTGTCGTTGCGCATCGCGATCCCCGACCGCAGCACGGCAGATTACGTCATCTTGGATCGCTTCATCACCGTCTGACATCAGACCTCCGTTTTCGCTTGACCGCAGACACGCGCGGAAATCTACGTCGCATAGGTTGGATGCTTGGTATTGGCTGATCCTTCACGGGAAAGAGCAATTTTCGCTTTGGGCGGGAGGGTGAAGCTCCCGTCATTGTCACTTTTTCGATCCAAAGCGATAGAACAGGGCTGGAGTTACCAATTGGTCGAGCAGCGTTGAGGTTAGCATTCCACCGAAAACCACTAACGCCAACGGATACAAAATCTCTTTTCCTGTCTGTCCGGCACCCATGATCAACGGCAGCAGCCCGATGAAGCTGGTCGTGGCGGTCATCATCACGGGGGCCAGACGTTCCAGGCTGCCGCGAATGATCAT
>JBGSJL010000192.1:0-17222 GCA_041741955.1 Pirellulaceae bacterium
GGCATGCGATCATGAATGCTGGACAGCCTGGCGTTGGCGGCGGTGGTGACAATCGTACAGGTGCGGATGGGCTGGCCGGTGGCCCGCGTGTTGACTTCCCAGAGTCCTGCCAACTGCATAACGCCGCCGGTTGTGGGTGAGATCCAATGCGGTTGCTTTGTCTTGTCGTCGAGCTTTTGCCACTCGTAATAGCCGTCGACGATAACCAAACAGCGTCGCTTGGCGAGCGGCCCGACAAACGATTTTTTTTCGCCGAGCGTTTCGTGGCGGGCATTGATCATGCGGCTTCCGATTGCCAGATCCGTGGCCCAGTTGGGTACGAGTCCCCAACGGCAGTAGGCGGCTTCAAGACGACCGGCCGGAATCTCATCGGTTGGTAAGGAACGTAGAATCGCGACGATATCCTGAGTAGGCGCGATGTTGTAGCGTGGTTGCCAGTTTGCCGCAAACGCTTCAAAATCGATGGCAGGCAGTAGGAGCTGTGTCCACTGCGACGGTGGAGTTTTCAATGTCAAACGACCGCACATATTTATTCACTTTCTAAACGCCAATTATGACCAATATTATCGAGCTCACTACGACGATGCAAACGCTAACTCAGGCTCGACAACTGGGGAGACGGTTGGTGGAATTGCGATTGGCTGCCTGCGTACAAGTGACAGGACCCATCGAAAGCATCTACCGCTGGCAGGGTGAGGTTTGCGAGAGTAGTGAATTCCGCTGTACGATCAAGTCCATTGCGCCGCTGCTAAAGCGTATTACGCATGCGATCCTCGAAACACATCCGTATGACTTGCCAGAGATTTTAGTCACAGATGTTGTCGGCGGCTCGGAAGATTATGCAGATTGGCTGCGGCAGCAGGTCGTTGACGAGCAGCACTGGGATGCTTAGGTATCCGGTTCGGTCAATGGGCCGACGTCGAGCAACTCCACGTCTGGTGGAATCTGTGCTGTGGGTTGGGGGTGCTCTGTGTCGCTGGCCCGCAGTGTGTAATGGACCTCTAAGGGGCGTAAATCGGCACGTCCAAATTTCTGTTCGAGTCTTAGCAAATCGGATTGCAAGTAATATTCGATTACTTGTGTACTCGGCGAGTACAGAATATCAGCGATACGGTAAATCCCTGGATCGTTTTGACCACAGCGGAAGAGCAATTCGACTTGCTGCCCGACCTCTAAATCCAGTCCCACACCGGGTAACTGAACCCACATGCTTGGTTTCAAGCGCAGCGTGTGCGGGCCGTAGTGCAAGTGGTAGTACGTACCATCCCAGTCCGATCGGCGGAGTATACGCTGGCTGGGTATGAGGTTCTTTGAAATGGCTCGATCATCGGGGTGAATCCAATCTTCACCGGCTGTCGGCCAACGCAGGTAGACACCCCAATCGGGAAGGTCTGGACGGTAACTGATCGTCGGCGAAGTATCCATGAGGCTCAATCCTCGGGCATGGGTTGGCCCTTGGTTTCGGGCAGAAAGAAGACGACGACCAGTCCTAGAATAAACACCAAGCTGACCCAGAAAGTTGCTTCGCGAAAGGCACCGAGTTTGGCGGCGGCCTGGGCAACTTTGTCGGCGTCGGGGATGTTCGCAATCGCGGCTTTGCCAAGCTTTTCCTGGAGCATGCCGAGCGTGAACGGTCCCGTGGCGGCCAGGAATCGCCCGACGTTGTAACAGAAGCTAGTCCCCGTACTTCGCAAGCGGGTTGGGAACAACTCTGGCAGATAGATGGCGAACCCGGCGAAGAGCGCGAGTTGGAAAAAACCCATCAGCCCGCTCATCCACAGATAGTCCACGCCTTTGAAAAGCTGAAAATACAAATTGGTGGCAATAAACGCGCCGATGAAAGCGATCACGAAAGCCGGCTTGCGGCCCATGCTCTGAGCCAAGTAGGAAAACCCAAGCATGCCGAAGAAGGCACCCACATTAAAAATGATACTGTTGAGCGATTTGTAATAGGTCGCTTGGCTGTCGATGTCATTGGCATCGAGTCCTTTGGCTTTGAGCGACGACGTAATGACATCGCCGACGAGTTCCGGTGCAAAGAAGCCAATCCCCCACAGGCCGATCACCCCCACGATGCATAGTAACATGCCCAGCAACGCTGGTTTGCGCCAGCGTCCTGGTCCCAATAGCGAAGCGTAGGATCCAAATTTAACACCGGTCAAACGTCCCGCCTCGCGAGCCTTGACCCACTTTTCGGGTTCCTTGAGCCGCAGTTGAATAAACACGCACAGGAATGCGGGAATCGCGCCGATCAGAAATGCATACTTCCAAGCCGTTTCAACCGTGATGGCGTTGGAACCCACTTTGATGAGCGAAGCCATATACATTCCGATCAGGCCAGCGGTGATGTTTCCAACCGCCGAAAGTGCTTGCAGCATACCGAGAGCTCCGGGCCGCGATTCGTCCGGAAGCGTATCGGCGATCAGCGCGACGGCCAGACCAAAAACTCCGCCCACCCCCAGTCCCGTGATGAAACGATAGATGGCGAAGTCCAGCCACGAGGTCGATAGGGCGGACAAACCGGTAAAGACGGAATACAGCAGCACCGTGAGCGTTAAAGTCTTCGCGCGGCCAATGCGATCTCCGACCGAACCGAAGATCAATCCGCCAGTGGCCCAGCCCGCGATGAAGATCGAAGTCGCGTAGCCGCCGTAGGTTTTGGCATCAACGCCTGGGGGCAATAACGTTTTGAGCGCATCGACGCGAAACAGAATAAAGATTTGTTGGTCGAGGCAATCGAACAGCCAGGCCAGCGCAGCCATGACAAACACGAACCAGTGATAGCGGGTTAAGTTCTTCCACCAGGCAGTGGACGCGGCTCGGGTCGGTTCAATGGATTGGCTCATAGGAAAACAGTTCGTGCGAGAAGTGGAATTGTCGAGGATAGGTGACGAGCAGAGGTGGTGGTGCAGCAGACGCACTATGATAGCCGGAAAGCTCGCGTCAGGGGTGATCGATTTCGCTTCGTTTTGCCAGCCACGCTAAATGGGCCAAAGCTGGGCTGTTAAAAAGTTGGGGTTGTGTGTTGGCATTGGTAGCGCTGGTTTCGTTCCTTAAATTTGCAACAGGCTGCTAGCCCGGAGGGCGAAACATTCACTGCCGGTGGCGTAAGCCACTGGATCGCATCTGACAACACCCACAGCCCAGAGGGCGACACATCGATTCAAATGCGTTTTTTGTGTCGCCCTCTGGGCTGCCGGTGGTGAAAACGGACACCGGTGGCTGACGCCACCGGCAAAGGTTATGGCGCCCTCTGGGCTGAAAAGGCCGAACAATAACGGCATCGAAAGTATGTGTCGAAAACGCAGAGCAATACCAAACTTTTGTCTTTCCAGGCACCAGCTTAAAAACGAAAAAGGGCCCGCTCAGAGAGCCTTGTAAAAAGCTCATCTGAGCGGACCCTTTCCAGCCGTGAAAAGCGGGCCTAGGCTGCGTGCAGCTAACTTATGTCGCCATACTTGGGCGACGGTGCCTCTAAGGTCACGGGGGCGTCCATGTTCGGTCGGGGCGGCCCGTTTGTCGCTGGCGATGGCTCGTCGCCCAGCGTCATGTGGAACGTCCAACTTCGTCGCGTCGGGTTCACTACTACCGGTAGAGGATTTACCGGAAAATAAGCTACCAACGAGTCGATTCCCTAGTTCATCAATCTTCTGGCGTGGCAACCTAGCTCCGCTGCGGGCCTCGGTATTACTGCCACTGCCGATCCACTTAAAGCAAGCCGCGTACCAAAACTACCGTCCCGCCAGAAATTGGCTTATACTGGCGATTCTCAGTGAGTTTGGGAAGGTTAGCCAGTATATGCTAAGCCCTCCGAGCTGGTTTTGTAAAAAAGTCTTGTAAGATTTACAAAGCCTTACAAACTAGTGAAACGTCAAACCGCTCCACTGATCCGCTTTCAACCCGTCCCGTCGCGATTGCAGGAAACTATCGTATGTCCTCTTCTGGTATTGCATCGAGTTTAAGTTCGCGAAAAACATTCCAATCAGCCATCGTGTATGGGATAGGACTTTTCATTAGCCTGGCAGCTCAATTGGAAATGTTGTCGGCCAATGACGCTACAGCGGCTCGCGATCATGCGGTGGTCGAAGCTCTACTGCGAATGCCGCAGGGGACGCTCGAAAAACATCCCGATCAGCGGCCTGCGGTCTTACGCTATTTAGAAAGAAAAAGTGGCACACGGCAGTACTTGGATGTCGCGAAGCAATTGGGTGTGTTGGATCAGACCGATCAATGGGTGAAGCTTCTAACCGCTGTGCCTTTCAGCACGTTGGGCGTCGACGCAGCTCGGTTGTTGGTGGCTGCCGATCAATTGCAGGCCATCAGCGCCGCCGTGAATGCGGACAACGACGAACAAGCCGCAGTAGCCATCAGCGCGCTGGGATACACCAACGAGGCGCGCGTACGCGAATTACTGCAAGCGATTCTTTCGACAGCCGACCGCAGTCGGCAAGTGCGGACAGCGGCCGCTGCGGCCTTGGGTCGTACTGGCCAGGGCCAATTGTACCTGCTTGAGATGGTCCAAGCGGGCAAAGTGACCGAAGACATTCAATTTGCAGTCACCGACGCCCTGCTAAGTTCCGCCAATAACAAGCTGCGAGCCGAGGCCAGCAAGCTCCTTAAGCCACCCGCGACGGCCAGCCAAGAAACGATACCGCCCGTGGGTGAAATGTCTAAAATGCGGGGCGATGCTGCTGCAGGCAAAATTGCTTTTAGCACGGTGGGCACCTGCAACAAGTGTCATAAAGTCTTAGGTGAAGGCAAAGAAGTTGGACCTGATCTGTCAGAAATTGGTAGCAAGCTTTCGCGGGAAGACATGTATGTGTCCATTCTCAATCCGAGCGCCGCGGTGAGCCATAACTTCGAAACCTACACCCTGCTCAATACCGATGGTCAAGTACTTACGGGCTTGCTAATCAATCAAAACGATCAAGGCGCTACGCTTCGAACTGCCGAAGGTATCGACCATACGATCGCCGCTAGCGATATTGAAGAATTAAAAAAACAGAGTATCTCACTGATGCCAGCGGACCTGCAAAAAGCGATGTCGTTGCAGAATCTATTGGACATTGTCGACTACATGGTCGTGCTTCGTAAAGGTGGCGAGACGCCCTTCCATGCCATGGAAAATGAGACTGAAGCCGACGCGCACAATCCAAGTTTGGCGATCGAAGGCTTCGAGATTGCCGACGGAATCGATGTCCAGTTGTTTGCTTCGGAGCCACAACTGCTCAGTCCCACCAGCATCGACGTCGATCCTCTGGGCCGCGTTTGGGTGTGCGAGGCAGTCAACTATCGCCACTTCCGCAATCCCGATAACGAAGAACGCTCGGAGGGCGATCGGATTCTGGTACTTGAAGATACCGATGCCGACGGCAAGGCCGACAAAGAGACTGTTTTCTATCAAGGCACCGACATCGACTCGCCACATGGAGTGACGGTGCTGGGTTCAGAAATCTTTGTGTCTGCGGGTTCGCAAGTCCTGGTGTTCACGGATGAAGACGGCGACCTCAAACCCGACTCGAAGCGTCCGCTATTCACCGGAATAGATGGAGTCCAGCACGACCACGGCATTCACGCTTTTAATATCGGACCAGACGGCAAGCTATATTTCAACTTTGGCAACGAGGGCAAACAACTTAAGTCGGCCACGGGAGAGACAATTGTTGACAAAGCGGGTAATGTGGTTGACGACACGCGTAATCCCTATCAACAGGGAATGGTATTTCGCTGCAACCTCGATGGCAGTGAACTGGAAACGTTGGGTTGGAATTTTAGAAATAACTGGGAACTGTGTGTCGATTCCTTCGGGAATATGTGGCAGTCGGACAACGATGACGACGGCAATCGAGGTACGCGAATCAACTACGTCATGGAGTACGGCAATTATGGATATCGCGACGAAGTCACGAGCGACACTTGGCAGGTATCGCGGATCGGTCTGGAAAGCGAAAAGCCGCTACAGCACTGGCACTTGAACGATCCCGGTGTGGTCCCAAATATTTTGCAGACCGGAGCGGGTTCGCCCACGGGCATCTGTTTCTACGAAGGCAGTCTACTTCCGGCCCCTTTCCAAAATCAGATCATTCATACCGATCCGGGGCCTAACGTTGTGCGTGCCTATCCGGTTGAGCAAGTGGGGGCCGGCTACACGGCTAGCATTCTGAATTTAATAAAGGGAGTGCGGGACCCTTGGTTCCGTCCCGTGGATGTGTGTGCTGCGCCCGATGGTTCGCTATTCGTAGCGGACTGGTATGACCCGGGTGTGGGTGGACACCGCATGGGAGATTCGAAACACGGTAGGATTTTTCGCATCGTTCCCAAGGGCCATGTGGGCTACCATGTGCCCTCGGTTAGCGTGGCAGATGCGCGTTCGGCCGCCCAGGCGCTGCTGAGTCCGAATTTGGCTACGCGCTACATAGCGCAACGGGCTCTGAAGGGCTTTGCTGGCGAGGCGGTCGTTGCGCTTCAATCGTTAGTCGACCATGCCGCCTCGGATGCGATGAAAGCACGCGCACTATGGCAATTGGCAGTGAACAGTCCGAATCCGCAGAGTATAGTGCAGCAAGCGCTGGAAAATCCTGCGGCGGAAATTCGCGTCGTAGGAATTCGCATGGCCCGCCAGCATGGCTTGGATGTTTTGCCAATCGTAGAGCAGTTCAAGAATGATCCCTCGCCGGAGGTCCGCCGCGAGCTGGCAATCGCCTTGCGTCACCACTCCGACCCGAAAGCGGCCCAGCTATGGGCCGAGCTGGCTGTCCAGCACGATGGTCAAGACCGATGGTATCTGGAGGCGCTGGGTATTGCTGCAGACAAGCAATGGGATGCGTTTTTTGAGGCATGGCTAAAAAAGGTTGGCGACGACTGGAACACGCCAGCGGGCCGCGATATCGTCTGGAGATGTCGCTCTCCCAAAGCCTGCCGCTATCTGACCGCGATCATCGAAACCACGCCGTCGGAAGAAGATCAGTATCGGTACTTCCGCGCATTCGATTTCCACGAAGGTCAGGCAAAGCTGGCAGCCTTGAATGAGCTGGTCAAAGGCGATTAACGGCGAAGGTTCAGCAGCTCGTCAAAAAGTTGCTGAGTTGCGGTGATGACTCGGGCGTTACTGCGATACTGCGTTGAAGCCAACACAAGATTCACCAAGTCACCTCCGATGTCGGTATTAGAAAGTTCCAGTGCTCCAGCGACGACGGTGCCAATTCCATTTTCGCCGGGACCACCTTCGATGGGCAATCCCGTGTTGATGCCTTGCGCGTACAGGTTTTGCCCTCGCTGTTCGAGCCCTTCGGGATTCGTGAATCGCGCTAGCCTTAGTTGCCCGAGATTGCGCGAGATGCCGTTGCTGAAAACACCTCGGATCGTACCATCTTCGCCGATGACGTAGCTGGTGAGAGAACCTGGTGGGGAACCGTCCTGCCGAGCCGCAGCCAGTTCGGCTTTGGAAGTAGCCAATCCCGAAACGGCCGTGAAGTCTAGATCAAACTCCAGCGGCGACACGCTGGGAAGATTGTAGCGGTCGATCGCCACGGTCGTGTTGCTGGCGGAAATGAAATTTCCATTGCCGTCAAACGTCAGCACGCCGCTACCCACAGAGATCCCACCGCCCGCGCGGGGCGAATTGTCGGCAGAGTCTGCGTACCAGCGGTAGGTTGTAGCCGAATCGGTGCGACTCTCCAGCACGGCGGTCACGCGGGTGCGAATCGGTAAGCCCAGGGTGTCGTAGCTAACAAAGTCAGCCACGGCGCTTTGACCTTTGGCCTCTTGCACGGAGCCAAACGCTAGGTTGGGTACATCGACAATGCCCGAATCGTCTGTAATTCGGAAACTGGTCAGATCAATGTCGATGGCATTATCAGCGCCATTGTTGGATACGAAGCGAATCTGCCCGTTGCGGATGTAGGCACCTGCCAACAGGGTTCCGGTTTCACCGGCGATGTTGTTCAATGAGCTTGGCAGCGGATGCGCAGCATCTGTGCTCAGGGTCTGAATACCCATCGAACTTTGCATGAAGTTGACTAGGTCCTGCACCGTCGAGGTAGGTGTAATCGTAAACGATTTTGCTTCCAAACTTCGGCCGCCCTTGCGTGCCTCAAAGGAGAGCTCGCCAACTTTGAACGGACTAACGTAATCTAAACCTTCGCGGCGCGTCACGTTCACGAGCAGCGTATTGCTGTCGATGGTAGGACCATCCAAGTCGAGCGCCTTGGTGCCCGGTAGAGTCAAGTTGGTGATCTGTGCATCGGATTTGCCGTCGGTATAGTCTTGGCCAGGCGAGATGGAATCAAGCAAGTAAAAAGAGTTTTGGTCCGTGGCTGTATTGCGATAAATGCGTACTGTATCGTAGGGAGGAAAGCCTCCACCCGGCGGAGGTGTTGGCGGAGTCGGCAAGTTCGAAAGGTGAATGCGTCCATTGACAATGTTTTGAGGCCCGACCAATATCGACGGCCTGGTCTCCGGATCGCCCGCTCGAAAGTAGGTCACCACGTACGTGTAGTTTCCATTGAGTGTGGTCGCATCCAAAGCAGCGCCTGGCGCAACGCTACCGTTGTCGGTATAGTTTCCACCGGTCGGGATAGTACTCAAGCCAAAGAATTCGGAACCATTGGCATTGGTGCGATACACGCGTACTTGCGAATATTCACCAGGAGCCGTGGGTATGTTGGACAGCGTAATTTCGTTATCGGGCAAACCATTGCCGGCGGGTACCGTTACCGACAACGCACTGCTGGGCGGACTCTCTTTGCCCGCTGCGTCTACGAACGCGAAGCGATACTGATAGACTGCGTTTTCGACTAGTGTGCCTGCGCCTTGGTTATGCGCCACTGTAATTGCGGTGGTGTCGGCGATCGTCGCACTCGACAGTGAGGCTCCGCTCGCATCGGGGCGCGGAATGGCAGCATCACCGAGAACCGCGCTCTGAATGACCTCAGCTGTGTCGCCGAGATCGCCGTTCGGGGTAAGCGTACCCTCCATGACGATATTCTTAGTCGCTTGGGCCACAGCTTCGCTGCCCAGTGGAACGCTCAGGGAAGTGAGCTGTGTCGTTTGGATGCGGAACTGGTCATCGATGCCATAGCCGAGCAATCGATTGCCGGCGGGTGTGACCAATTCGTTAGCACTGTTCAGGCTGAAGATACCGCTGCGCGTATACAGTTTTTCATTATCAGCACCTTGAACGATAAATAGCCCATCGCCCTGGATCGCCAAATCGGATGGGCTTGAGCTGATCTGAACGGTACCTTGCGTGAACTTCGGGGTGATGCCTGCAACCTGCACACCTAGGCCGGTCTGACGCGGATTGGTACCCCCGTTGTCGGTCGTTGGCGAGGCACCCAGCGAGAGCGTTTGTAGGAACTGGGTGGCAAACACGACATTAGAAGCCTTGAAACCAACCGTCTGAGAGTTGGCCAAGTTGTTTCCCAAAACGTCGATTTGCGTTTCGGCCGCTTTGAGTCCGGTGAGCGCCGTACTGAGTGACGAAGCTAGGCCCATCGCAAAACACCTTAAAGCGGAGAGTGTTCGAGATTGCTAGGCTGCGTTAAAACGCTAATGCATCCGTCGTAGCGAGAGTCTACAGACAAATATGACAGCAATCACGATTTATTGATCGATAATCTCTCGGATATTCTTGATATCGACCACCGAGCCGCCAATGTGTACGGATACTTTTCGAATACTGGGATCTTCAGGGTCCGTTTGTACCGATACCCGCTCGACCGTGCCTTCGACATCTTTGGCATTGGTATCGAGTGCCTTGATCTTCTTGCCAATCATCGAACTGGCCATCGACAACTCCTGGCCGACAGCCAGCGTCGAGAGCGTATCGGTCAATTTGTTGGTAGAACCGATTTCGCGAATCTGGCTTAGCTGCGTCAGCAACTGGGCGTTGTCCGTTGGATTGAGTGGATCTTGGTTTTGCAATTCCGTGATCAGCAAGCCCATGAATTGATCCAGATCCACGTCACCCAACCCGCCAGATTTGATGGAGGTAGACTTGTTATTACCGGCAGTGGATGCTCCGACACCAGGAATGCTGGTCATGATTTTTTTCCTTGGAGTGGATTGAGGCCGAGCGACGTAAAGCTCAGGAATAGTTGACGCATCGAAGAGCGTCAATAGACCTTGAGTCATGCATGCAAATCGATACCCGCTGTGGTTTCCCAGAACAATAATTCTGCGGGGAGTCCCCGCGGACTGGCAGATACGATCTCACCGCCAGCCCGCTGGCGCTGCAAATTGAGCCGTCGATAATCTACGGGTGCGGCACGCTGCCCATTGTCCGATGGATCGGACAATGTTTGTTGATGGCTTGCATCCGCCGCGTTGGAGTTATTATCCGCCACTTCGACTTGGAATTGTGAGACTTCGAACCCCTGCTCTGCCAGCCGGCTACGCAGCACTGGCAAACTTTCCAGAATCGCATCGCGAGCCGCAGCGGTCTCGGTAGATAGCTTGGCTGTCATCGTCCGGCCCTCCAGACGAACCTGCACATTCAATGAGCCGAGCTGTGGTGGATGCAGTTTTATATTGATCTGCCCACCTGTGGGCCCCAGCCTGGCAAAACTTCTCGAGACCCTCTGCACCAATCGCACACGCTCCTGCTGCGTCAAGACGCTGGATTGTGAATCGGCCCCCTCGGGTCTGGCCGACGAGGCGGCTGCCTTGCTAGCCGAATTCGTCGAGCTGGGGCCAGCGCTGGCGGGAGCCGAGCCATCGAGCCCACTTTCGCCGTTAGCGACACTATTGACCAGGCTACTTGAAATGCCGCTGATTGAACCTGCTGCCGCGTTGCCGGTCGCACCGATCGAAACATTTATGGCAACAGGTGCAGGAAGTTCGGGTATCGCAGTCAAGCTTTCGTCGAGAACCTGGGCTGCCAGTTGGCCGAGATCCACTTCAGGTGACTGTTCCTGTACGGCATCGCTTTGGGCAGCAGCCAAATCGGTTTCGCGACTGGGTAAAGAATGCTTTAGCGAGGTCTCAGCTGCATACCACTTTTCCTGGCGTGCGTTCCTGCCACGCGAGCTGCCGGGCTGGTCGGACTTTTGATTGGATTCGATCGACAAGGTAGCTTCATCAGACCCCAGCAACTCCTCAGTCGATTCTGTAGCCCCATCGTGTTTTGGATCCCTATCAATTGTCGCTTCTTGTTGCGCAGTTGTATCCGCAGGTGATTCTTGATTCGGAACAACGGACGCGCGAGATTCCGCCACGTGGTCCCCGACGGTCGGCTTCTGCGCTTCACCGTCGGGCCCACCGGCCAAAGTTTCGCTAACGTCAGTCGCTGGCAATTGGCCGTCGGCAAGGGGCTCTACTAGCTTTGCATCCGCCGTCGCTGCTGATGCGTCTTGCGTACTGTTCCGCTCCTGCAAGTCGACAGCCACTGTGGGTGGTTCTTCGGCAGCGGTTGCGGCAGACGCTTCGGCGATCGATTCCGAGGGAGATGCCTGGGCTAACGAATTGACCAAGACCAGCGCGGCGATAGGGTCTTCGCGCGGGGTGTCATCCTCATCTGCCTCTAGAGTCGACGCGTCAAGATCCGGATCGTCCTGTTCCGTTTCGATTGCAGTTGAAGGTTCGCTCTCCTGCGAGCTGCCATAGCAGGAGTCGCAGTGGCTATCGGTCACGAAGTCTTCGGATGTTGTCCGTTGACGATCTGTATTCGCGCTGGAGCTGGAGCTGGTAGGGACTGGCAATGACAACAATTGTTCGAACAGCCCAGCTTGAACGGTGCCATTTTGGTGACCATTGAGTGATTCACCGACGGCCTGCAATCGTGCGAATTGTCGCGTTGAGGGCTCGCTGCCCAAAGACTTGATCGCCCTGTCCATTTTGTCCCCCCGGACAGCATGATGTCGCGATAGCTATTCTGAATGATGCGAAGCATGGTTCGCACGCGAGTCTATTCAATGGCAGATTGATTGCGTGCTTGGTTGATCAGCGTGGCTTTAGGATCCCCCTGACGTAACTTGGTCAGGATGATGTTAAGCTGGGCAATCTCTTCTTCCGTGGTAAACTCTCCTAATACCTTTTTTCGTTTATCCAGCGGCATGCCTTTAACAATTGCGACCACATCGTTGATTTGATCTGCTAGGAGGAATTTCTTAAGTTGTTCCTTCGCTTGGTCGGGGCTAAGGATCTCGAGCGTTCTTTGAACTTCTTTAAGGCTCTCGCTATCGACGTCCTTTTCTGCAGTTTCTAGGAAACGGTAGAACTCATTTTTCCTACGATCAAAATCGGCAATCACCAGGCGATGCTCGCTCAGCAGTTCTTCGACCTGACGTTTGTATTGCACGACCGAGCGCTCGCGCATGTCGAGACTCATGCTTTGCCGCGCTCTCTCAGCTTCGACATCCTCATAGGTAGGATTGGGGGCCAGCTTGGCGTCAGCGAGCATTTTTTTCAGTCGTTCACCGGAGATATCGACGCCGTTAATCAGCGCGATGCCTTTAAGTAAGGTCTCCTTGCGCAGGTTACCGCGAGCTCCCGCTAACGCCAAGATGACCACTTGCGCGAGAACAGTGCCCACACAAAATGCCACGAATAGTTTTGCAAGCATCTTCATTTCAACCACTCCGGTCAATTTGCATTTGTGGACTAGCTACGTTGCTCGCGCCAATACTTAAAACCCGCCCATTGATCCAGCGCAACCTGTTCCGCCTCAGCCTGCTCCAGCTGCCACTGAGCAGCCTGTTTGACTTTGAGTTTTTCGATAGAGTTCAGCGCCTGTTCTCGCTTTACAAGAACCAGCCTGCGCTTGTCACATTCGCTTTCGATGATTTGCATTTGCGCCCGCAGTGTATTGGCTTGCTGCAGCAAGTGGATTTGATATCGCTGCGATTCGATCAGTTTCTGTGTGTCGACTTGTCCCATTACCGACTGGGATTGAACGGGTCTCTGATCGGCATGTTCGCGAACAAGCTCCTCGATATGCGCCAGCAATTTATCTTTGGCCAGCAGCGCTTCTCGATAGGCTCCAGCGGCCGTATCTCGCTCCCGCTCGCGGAGACCCAAAATGTTTTGTAAGCGAAAATCGTGCTGCACTAGGCTACTTTCGGCGAATGGGTAGCCGCACCGGGCGTTGCCGCGACGGCGCCCTGGAGGGCCATGTGGGTTAAGGCAGTCAACGTGGGCTCCCATTTGGAAATCTCTCGTGCGCCTTGGCCCAAAAATTGGTCGATGATCGGCTGCATGGCGATGGCTTTGTCGATCAGAGCGCTTGAGCCGCGTTGGTAGGCACCAATTGAGATAAGATCTTCGTTATCGCGGTAGACTGAAATCAAGTTGCGGATAGCAGTTGCATGGCGGAGTTGTTCGGCGCTGGCGAGGTGATTCTGTAGTCGGCTGAGCGAACTGAGTAGATCGATGGCCGGATACTGGCCGCGGTGAGCGATCTTGCGCGACAGTACAAAGTGTCCGTCGAGCAAGCCGCGAAGCGTATCGCTGATTGGTTCGTTGGTGTCGTCGCCTTCGACTAAGACGGTGTAAATTCCGGTAATCGAACCCCGCGGACCGGTTCCGGAGCGCTCTACAAGTTTTGGTAACATCGAAAAGACGCTGGGTGGGAAGCCGCGGGTGGTGGGTGCTTCGCCCGCCGCCAAGCCTATTTCGCGCTGCGCCATGGCAAACCGCGTGACGGAGTCCATCATCAGTAGTACATGCTTACCCTGATCGCGAAAATACTCGGCGATGGCCGTCGAGGTCATCGCGGCATGGACGCGGCGCAAGGCGGGTTGATCGCTGGTTGCGACGACTGTTACACACTTTTGCCGAGTGGCTGGATCCAGTTCTCGCTGCAAATATTCCTGCACTTCTCGGCCCCGCTCCCCCACCAGTCCGATGACAACTACTTCGGCATCGGTGCCGCGGGCCATCATCCCCATGAGCGTACTCTTGCCCACGCCAGAGCCTGCGAAAATGCCAATTCGCTGCCCGCGTCCCAGAGTTAGCAGCGAATCAATGGCCCGCACACCCGTGGTCAAAACCGTATCGATGGGTGGACGCTGCATGGCGGTGATGGGCGGAGCATCCAGCGGAACCTTGGCTACGGTGGAAAGAGGGCCCAGATCGTCGATGGGGTTTCCAGCCGCGTCGATCACGCGTCCGATCAACTGAGGCCCGACGCGGATCGTCGCGATCGAATCGCAAAAGGTCACTTTATCGCCTGGAGCAATACCGTCCGATCCATCGAGCGACGCCAGCAGCGTGGTCGAACCTTCAAAGCCGATAACTTCAGCCGGAATAGGAGCCCTGCCCCGTCGCTGAATTTCACAGATCGCTCCTACCGGTACTGGCAATCCGGCCGCTTCAATCGCATTGCGTCCAACCGACCAGATCGTTCCCTGGATACGACTTGGAACGGCATTGCTTAGCGTGGCTAACAAGCGATCGATGGGAATATGCGGCGGCAGTGTAGAGGTGTGCATGGTGGCTGTTATTGGAGTTGCTCTGCGAGACGTTGAAGTTGTGATTCCAATTGTTGATCGATCTCTCCCTGCGTCGATCGCACCACGCAGCCCCCAAGACTGATCTCTGGGTCTGGCAGTATTTCGACGGTCGAAGCTTGTGGGATTGACTTCGCCAGTTGCTGAAGGAAACGACCCGCCACAGCAAAGTCGTCGGGATGAACCATTACCCGAATTTCGCGCGACTCTCGCAGAGCAACGATGGCTTCTTCCATCCAAACTCGCAGCGTCTCTTGCCTGTCCTGCATCTCCCGCCGCAACAGCTTTTCCGCAATCCTGGCGGCCAGTTCCACGGTCTGATTTCGCCAGATCGTCAGCCACTGAGTTGTCTCTGAGCTAATTTTCCCGACCGTTAGCTCGCAGGCAGCAATGGCCGTTTTACAGCGGGCGTCGCTGAGTTGCTGCGCGGACTGTTCGACGCGTTGGTTGATGAGCGTTTGCGCCTGCGCTTGACCATCGATGACAGCCTGCGCACGCAATGTGCCAGCCTGTTGTCGCGCATCGGAGAGGATCTGTTCGGCCTCTAGCTGGACCTGTGCGAGATAATCTTGGGCGCGCTTCTGAACGTCCTGTACGTTGAAGATCAATGGCTGCGGATAGTTGCTACCTTGCGAAAGTTCCGACGATTTTAGCACAGCGGCCATACTCGATTACCTACGATCCCTCATTTATGCGGCTCGCTTTTGCAAGCGGGGACTTGCATACTGCGAGCGACGATGGCGGAAAATTTCATCAGCATTTTCGACGATCTTGCGCTGGGCTTCATCCACGTCTCGAAGGTGACAAGCACCAATTTTCTGCAAGCGATTTTGGAGCACCCGCGAATCGCTCGGATCGAGCATGCTGGAAAATCGCCGCATGAAAGCTGGTGTCGCTCCGGCCAATGCGAGTAGCACCAGTTCGGAATCCGTTTCGCTCAGGAGGACCGCCAAGTCATGAGGCGGCAAATCCAGTATCTGTTCAAACTCTATTTGAATGAGCGAACGATCCCGTGAATGCAAGTTGCTCTGGCGCCGCTCGGAGCTGGCGGCCTGCGCACGGTCGACAGGAAACGGCAAGATTTGTGCCAAATCGACTGGATGATGCTCTGCTTCGGGCCGCTTTAAACTTGACGAATCCTCGCCAAACTCGACGTCGTTTTCATCCTTGGGTGCATCCACTTGCTGTTGTCCAAGTCCGCTGTCCGCCGATTCCGTTCCCGCTGAGCTCGCCGCCAGCAAATTTGGACCCATGCGGATGTCACCCGTCATGCCGAGGGTCGAGCCGTCGGTTGCTTGGCTGGAGTGGGTATCTACTAGGATGTGGGACCACTGCAGCCTTAGGGCTTGGGGTGCGGCGGCCAGCAGCAATTCGATACGACGCGAGTTCTCGCGATCGCTCTGCATGGAGTGCTGGTATTCGCCCAAACGCCGCGATAGATGTTCGTCGATCGCGCGCATGGCTTCGGGATCAATGTCCTGAAGCGAGGCCAGCCGCCGCAATATGTCCGAAGTCATGATGGCGGGAAGATTCTGGAGCACGTTTACGGCGACGCTCGGGGCCAGCTGGCTGATTACCACAGCGGCGATCGCCGGACGCTCTTGACTGACAAAGCGCACTAACGCAGCGCTGCTCAACTGAGTCCAAGCTTGGTTCGACGAGTGTGGGATGTCGCCAGCAGTAGCCTTTAGGACTTGGGCAGACCCTGGATCGCTTGGCTGCCTGAACTCGACTTCAGCGGACGCATTTTGCCTGACATGCACGGTCTCGGGTTGGCCCATTTGCGGGCGTGAAGTGCCGGCTCCAGGGGCGGGAGCCGTTGCGGCCGAACGTTGAAACTCGGCAAGTATCTTCCGCTTTTCCTCCGCAGCGACCGGTCCCAGTTGACCGATGAGCTGCCGAACCTGCCGCGCTCGATCCGTGGGTAGGTGCAGAAGGATTTGGCGCGCAGCAGCGGCATCCACGCTGGATACGAGGATTGCGATTTGCCGCAGTCTGTCTTGCGCCGTTGCCATCGCCAATCGTTCAAGCCGCTAGAGTGGGGAATGCCAGGTTAGGAAAGTTCATAACCAGACATGTAGCGACTGCAAGCAAAGGCTGTCGAGAGCGATTGGCAAAGAATTGCCCAACGGTGACAAGGCTAGCATAGGGGAATTGGTACCCCAAAGCATATCGCTAGCTATCGCGGGGCGATGCCCACGCGGTTAAACGACCAGTTATCCTACAAGCGGCGTTCCCCTGAGCGAGCCGACAGCGCTAGCCGCGGGTTCCTGCACTAGCGGCCGCCAATGGCCGTCTTGATAGCTTGGCCCATATCGGCTGGAGAGGGCGCGACAATAATTCCGGCAGCTTCCAAGGCAGCCTGCTTTTCGGCGGCCGTTCCTTTGCCGCCGGAGATGATGGCGCCGGCATGTCCCATGCGTTTCCCAGGCGGAGCTGTAGCACCCGCAATAAACGCGGCGACGGGTTTGGTCATGTGCTGCTTCACGAAGGCAGCGGCCTCCTCCTCGGCGTTACCACCGATCTCGCCGATCATCAGAATCGCTTCTGTTTGGTCATCGGCCTGGTACAGCCGCAACAGATCGATATACGAAGTACCGACGATAGGGTCGCCGCCCAGGCCCACACACGTCGACTGTCCCAGCCCAAGATTGCTGGTCTGCCAAACGGCTTCGTAAGTCAGCGTGCCGCTTCGGCTGATGACGCCGACGTGTCCCTTCTTGTGAATGTAACCCGGCATGATGCCGATTTTGCATTCGTCGGGAGTGATCAGTC
>JBGSJL010000193.1:0-157136 GCA_041741955.1 Pirellulaceae bacterium
TTGTTTCGACTGGGCCGAAGTGAACAGCATGATCGAGCCGCTAACCTGTTCGTGCAGACCATGTCGTATGCTGCCTTCCACCAGTCTTCCCTCTTTGAGGAACACCATCGGGTCGAAGCCCGACATGACAGGGCTTGAGCGGTCCGGAGATTGCAGGAATTCGTCCATCGCCTGCTGTGTGCTCATGTGGTAAACACGCCCCCGGTGTTTGACCGAAAACTGGTTTTGGCCTTTCACCCAAGCACCTTGCTTCTGTAGCGCGATCGGGCAATAGCCTTCGATGGCCGATGTCGGCGTGACTTGTTCGGAAATGGGATTCTTTGCGGACGTCATCTGCTCCACTGGAAGAGTCGGGTTGGCTGTGCGCGCTTGGAACGAAACCGTGCTGGCAGGGATGCGCGTGACCACGTCTGGGTTCAGCGAGGGTTGGCTGGCCGAGAGTGTTGGGGCAGATGGTTGGTTCTGAGTCGATATCGAAGGAGCGGCGGAGTTCGGTAGCGTAGCTGCATAGGTTTGGACCGCTGGTGTCGCCGCGTGCGTCGTCACAAAGTGGGGGTTATCAACCGTCTGCGAGCTGCGACCATAAGGTGCGGGACGATTCCAGGCGGTGGCAGCTTGGGTGCTAGGCTGCACGGACTGCGCAACGGATGGCATCTGCTCCATCGACAGGAGCACCTGCTGGGCCGAAGGTGTCTGGCTGGCCGGTGGAATAGTGGATGAAGCAGTCATCGGCGGTAGGTAGCCCGTGGCTTCATTCATCGGATACGGATCGCCGGCTGCTGCAACTTGACTTCCGGTGGCTTGCACAGAAGTTCTGACGGCCTGGGGTTGATTCTGAACCAACATGGGGCCACTGATCACACCTGGGTTGGGTGGCAGGCTCATGGGCAGTTGCTGAAGTCCCACGCCGGCGCCTTCGGCATAGAAGTTCGGCCCCTGCGGATTGGCGGGCTGCGGCGTGCCAGGGATTGGCAGTTGAGATGCTGTCGCTGCCGGTTGAGTGTATTGCTGTTGCGAAGTAACTTGGATTCCAGTCTGCGCTTGCTGGCTGGCCAACAGCACATTACGATCGCGATTCATTACGGCCACGCCTTGCAGAACGCTCAAATATTCAGAGGCGTTTGGCTTACTAGTCCCCTGGTTCAAGACTTTGTTGTCGGGCCCTAGGAATACGTCTGTCGGCCAACTGTGGACGCTGTACTCGGCAGCCGTCTGACGGCCCTGAGGCTGGCTGGCATTAATGCTAACGCAGATAAAAAATTGGTTGAGTGTGGCGACAACTTCGCTTTTGCTGAACACGTTCTGTTCGAGCACCTTGCACGGGAGGCAGTTGTCACCGTAGAAGTGAAGCATCAGCGGAACTTGGAATTCCGTGGCGACTCGCCGAGCGGTGGCAATATCGGGGGCCCAGCGGATCTCCTGCGCTTGCACCGCAGTGCAACTCATCAACGCAACAATCCAAAACGCAATTCCGGTGCGGTTCTTCACAATCGTATCCTTCCAGACGGGTGCAATCCGTAGTTGTCTTCGTTGGGGCAGGTCTGGACGATTCTTCGCGACAAAGCCCCGTAGATCATTTCGGTCTGGTAAACTTTGCGACTTAATACGGTTATGACTATTTTGGGTAAAAAAATGGGATTTTAGAGCTATCATTGCCGCATTCACTTGACATAAGCGGCTGAACAGATAATATTCCAGCAGTTCGTTTTAAGGATTCTTCGGCGGAAACACCGCTCGACCGCGTTCCGGTCCCCTCCAACGGTCAGTATTGACTTGCTTGCTAGGCGTGGCCATCGTTTACTAACCTGCGGTCTTAGGTTTTGATTGAAAAGTCGTTTGAGCAGACGTTATGTTGCCAAACGGTCGGATCGGTTGCCGTCATGCTAGACCAAGTTGCGTGGCATGTTTGAAGAGTCCATTTACTTCGTTCTGTTGGAGCAAAAGCATCTTAGGAAAAGGATGCGCTCGGCACCGCAAATTGAGTATGGGATTTTGCTCGTACTGGCTTGCAGTGCCACACGTTTGTTCGTCTCTCAAGGCCTGTCGCTAAGGTATCTTCCCCACGTAGTCAGGATTTTCCTGTCCCGTGGGTGTCTTAGCGACTCATCTTAAATGCTGGATCTTACTGCATGGCAAAGAAAAAGAGGTTTCGACCTCGTTCCGCTGGTGGCTCATCAACCTTTAGTGGTAATCGTGAAGGCGGCAGTCGCGATGGCGGCGGCCGTAGTTCCGCGGGCTACGGCCCGTCCCAACAGGGAGGTGGCAATGGCGGTGGTCGCGGTGGCCGACGCCCGCCCACCTCGCGTCGTCGCAATGATCACGGCTCTGGTAGCAACGAGCCGTTTCCAGAGCCCCAGCTCGACGAAAATGGCGAAATTCCGTTGGTGGAGTTCGCGGGTGTGCTCGAAATGCATCCCAACGGCTACGGCTTTCTGCGAAGCGGTGACAATAACTACACGCGCGAACGTACCGATCCGTTTGTGCCGGGTACTATGATCGAAAAGTTTGGGCTCCGACAGGGTGTCTTGATTAAGTCCATGATGCAGCCAGGCCGTCGACAACAGGGGCCGCGTGTTCGCGAAATCCTGGACGTGGATGGCATGAAGCCTGAAGACTACATCAACGTGAAGTCGTTCGAGGATGACAAGGCGCTAACGCCGATCAACCCCGAACAATGGCTGAACCTGGAGACTGGCACCGAGCCTTTGACCAACCGAGTTATCGATTTGCTTGCTCCATTCGGTAAAGGTCAACGAGCATTGATCGTCGCGCCACCGCGAAGCGGCAAGACAATCATGCTCCAGCATATCAGCCGGGGTATCGCGCTGAATCACCCCGAGGTCACGCTGCTGGTTTTGCTGATTGACGAACGACCTGAAGAAGTCACCGACATGCGCCGCAGCGTAATCAATGGCGAAGTTATCGCTAGCAGCTTGGATATGGACGTGGACAGCCACGTTCGCTTGAGCCAGTTAGTGATCGACCGCTGCAAACGTCTCACGGAGATGGGTAAAGATGTATTTTTGCTGCTGGATTCGATCACTCGATTAGCCCGAGCCTTCAACAAGTGGGTTAGCAACAGCGGCCCAACCATGACCGGCGGCGTGAATATCAAGGCCATGGACATTCCGAAAAAACTTTTTGCGAGCGCGAGGGCATTCGCGGAAGGCGGTTCGTTGACGATTGTGGGCACAGCCCTCATAGACACCGGTAGCCGCATGGATGACTTGATTTTCCAAGAGTTCAAAGGCACGGGAAATATGGAGTTGGTCTTGGACCGACGATTGGCCGAACGCCGCGTTTGGCCAGCGATCGATATTTCTCTCTCCGGAACCCGCCGCGAAGAATTGCTGCACGACGAAGAGACGCTCAATGCCGTGACCATGCTTAGGCGTACCTTAAATACAATGCATCCGGTCGAAGCCATGGAGCAACTGACCAAGCAACTGGGGCGGTTTAAATCCAACAAAGAGTTTATTCGTTTGATCGCGGCCACCAAGGACTAGGCAGCTTGCAGACCTTACCACTGTTGCTCTCATTGGCGACGGTGCAATCGGAAAATCTTTGCTAATCCATTCGTGCTCAACATTCCGATGAATGGCTTGAGACCGTAAACCTCGATCGACATGGACAGTATTGCTAGCACTTGCTAGCTTTGAGTTTATGGGCGATAGGGCTGGAGAGCAGCGTAGCCAGAACCGCATCGACTAATTCTTACGATTGGGTTGGCAGACAGGATGAAAGAAGGTTTCTACTCGAAGAAATCCGCTTTGGGAGTCCCGAACGCTCTCATTTTGCTCATGCTCATTTTCTTCTTCGTGCCCTTCGCGGGGCGCGGGGCCAGGATGGCCCTGCAGAAGACAGAGAACAATGTCAAAGATTGGTTGCCAAGCGACTTCCGGGAAACTGAAGAGCTAGCATGGTTCGCTAAGAAATTCGTCAGCGAGCAGTTTATCGTAGCAACTTGGCAGGGCTGCGATAAAGACGATCAGCGGCTAAAAATGTTCGTCAGCAAGTTGCAAAGCGAACAATCTCCGACTGGCGAATTGGACAGTACCAGCGATTTTTACCGCGCCAAGAAACTTGGTGCCGAGTATGCGCTCTTTGTCAACGAAGACTATTCGACCAATTGGGGCGGCAAGAATGAGAAGTGGCTCACTGATGAAAACGGCAAGTCCTATTATCTAACGCCCAGTGGTCGACTCTATCGCTGGGATGGAAGTCCGAACGTCGTTAGCGCGGCTTGGCGGGCTTTGACTCGCGCCACGGGAAGCTTCACCTTGGATGGCCAGTTCGTGGCAGCCTTCGGGGATGTCGGTACCGATAGCCTGCCAAACCCGTTTTGGTCGGATCCACGTTTGCTTGCCGCTCCGTTGTTCAAAACGATTGAAACCGGCCCCGAAGTCGTCGAGCGCCTGGCTGGCGATGGCGGTTCGTTGGCAACTCCGACCGAACCTACGGCTGGACGCCGCGATGCGATCGCGCGCTTGACCGGAACACTCTTTGGTCCTCCTGTACCATCGGCCTTTTCTTGGAAGAGTGTCGATTTGCCCAGTCTGCTGACTGCGGACAAGCTAAAGGAACTACCCAAGGGATGGCAGGAGACTTGGGATCTGGTCGTCCAGCGCGAGGTTGACGCGAGCTTTGGGGGTGATCTCCAAGCGTTGCAAACCGCCGATCCAGTAGACCAGTCTAGGGTCTGGTACCAATTTTTTGATGCGGTTGCCGTCGTTGAACCCAACAGGCAAACGAGCGTCGTGCTGACACTTTCTGAACCGGCTCGACGGAATCTCGGACGGGTCATTGGTCGCGGACTAATGGGGCAAACCCGTGGCCGGCTGTTTGATATCGGTGAGGAGTGCGGTATTGCTGCACCGGCCAAGCCGCCGAGCGCGCCACCACCCTTTTCGTGGTTGGCTGCCAGCCCGATTGTCGTAGAACCGGTCATGCACATCGGTGGCCCACCCGTTGACAATGTGGCAATTGATGAAGAAGGAACCATCACCCTTGTCCGTTTGATCGGCTATTCACTTGCTCTAGGACTGGGGCTGTCGCTCATCCTGCTGCGTTCTTGGCGGCTGATGTTCATGGTGTTTTTTGTCGGCGGCGTCAGCGCGATGGCCAGCTTGAGTTTGGTCTGGTGGTGCAATGCCTCGGTGGATGCCATCCTGTTGACTATGCCCTCGCTGGTGTACGTACTGGGTATGGCAGGCGCCGTTCACATCGTCAACTATTATCGAGACGCGGTGATCGAGGGTGGCCCACAGGGAGCACCCGAGCGCGCAATTGCACACGCTGTCTTACCGTGTTCGCTGGCGGCGATAACCACGGCCATCGGACTGTTATCGCTGTGCTCCAGCAACATATTGCCGATACGCAAGTTTGGCATTTTTTCGGCGATGGGCGTCATGGCCACACTGGTATTGTTGTATCTCTATCTACCTTCAGCTCTTACTATTTTTCCGCCGCCGCCCAAACGCATTAAACATGCTGGTCAAGCAGCAGCGTCCAGCATCCTGAATTTTTGGGAATGGGTCGGCGCTTTTATTCTGAAACGGCACTGGTACGTCAATGCGGCTTGTTTCGCATTGTTGATCGGGCTCGGTCTGGGATTGTTCAAGATCAAAACCAGCGTGCAACTTCTAAAACTGTTCGATACCAATTCGCAAATTATACGCGACTATGCGTGGTTAGAAGAAAATTTTGGGCGACTGGTCCCGATGGAATTGGTCGTGCGTTTCCCAGAAGAATTACAGCGGCCTGCCGTGGCCGATGATTCGCTGACGAATGATGACTTGAAACGCGGACGAGCTCAGTTGAGCCTGCTCGAGCGGGCTGAAGCCGTCTCCCGAATTCAAGCCGTCATGCAGGATGAATTTGGTTACCGGGGGCAAAATGTGGTTGGACGCGGCATGTCCGCCATCACCTTCCTCAAAGACATTCCCGATCCCGCCCGAGGCTTCGATTGGCAGCGAACGGCCTTCGATCGCTTGTTGCAAAAGTCGCGCACCGAATTGTTAGCTTCTGACTACATGGCGCTGGAGACGTCCGGCGCTGCCGCGGGCGCAGAACTGTGGCGCATTAGCTTGCGGCTAGGTGCGCTCAATGACGTAGACTACGGTGAATTCGTCTCCACGCTACGCACGGTTGTCGAGCCGATCGTGGCCAGCTATCGAGTACGTCACGCGGTGCATGCGGCAATCGTACAAGAAGCCCTTGGCTCCAGCAGCGATCGCGTTATCGGGAATGTGCTCGTATTAGGGCACAGTGGACCCAACGCGGCACCCGCCATTGAGTCAGCTTCCGACATAAGTACACCTGAAAACGAAAAACGAGGCACCGCGAGCTCGTACCAGGCGCTATCGATTTTCGCCAAGTCGCTGTCGTCAGTCTTGAAAAACGAATCGATCAAGGTGACTTGGTGGCACGACCCAAAAGTTTTCCCGCTAAGCAAAGCGGAAGCGGTATCCAACGAATGGGCTGAGTACATCAAGCGATACAGCTGTGTTGTGATCGCCGATCCCCATCCGGATTACGACCTTGACTTCGTTCGCGCCCAGCATCCCCATGTGATCGACGCCTCGGAAATGTTGGCTGTCGCTCTAAAGCCTATCGCAAGAGGCCAAAATATTGCCAGCCAGCCCATTGAGTTGCCGGCCCATCCTGGTGAAATGGATGTTGTTTACACCGGCGTTGTACCCGTTGTTTATAAGGCTCAGAGAACGCTCTTGGAAAGCCTGATTGTCAGCGTGGCATGGGCGTTTGTACTCATCGCGTTCGTCATGGCCTGCCTCTTGTCGCCGGCTCGCTCGGTTTGGTCGGCTTTCAAGCCCGTTAATTTATTGCAGGCGCTGGGAGCTGGCGCAATTTCAATGATCCCCAATATCTTCCCGGTTGTTGTCATTTTCGGCATCATGGGGCATATGGGCTCGCTGATCGATATCGGCTCGATGATGACGGCCAGTGTGGCCATGGGGGTTGCCGTCGACGATACCATTCACTTCCTGACGTGGTTCCGAGATGGGTTGCGGAAAGGTCTGGATCGTCGACAAGCAATTTTTGTGGCCTACAAACATGTCGCACCGGCGATGACACAAACAACGATTATCGGCGGATTAGGACTCAGCGTCTTCGCACTGAGCACGTTCACACCCACACAACGCTTTGGAACCTTGATGCTGGCCTTGTTGGGGGCCGCTCTAGCGGGCGACTTAATCTTCCTGCCTGCCCTGCTTGCCAGCCCACTGGGCCGCATTTTCACGGTTCGTGCTGCCAAGAAACCCAGCGATTCTCTGCCAATGGAGGAGAGCCTGGAAGGTTGGCCGCCCTCTAACGCAATCGGCGTAAAGGAAGAAATTCACCCAGGGCTCACAGCCAACGGAAATGACTGCGAACTGGTATCCGAAGATCCTCTACCCAAAGCAGAAATCAAACAACCCAAACTCTTCAAGCCTTACGGATCTCAGGTAAGACGGAGAATTTAAACCGAGCAAATGTTCGTTGTGTGGTATCCTAAGATTAGTTGCGTGACTCCGAGGCATGTTGACTCGGGAAAACTTCTAGTTTGGGACTGGTATGCGAATCGGAACATTCGGTGGCGTCGGCGTTTACATCCATTGGTCGTTTTGGATGCTGCTGGCTTTCTATCTGATCTCCACCACGGTTGAGCAAGGCCTTTGGGCCGGGCTGGCCGCAGTTGGATTCATTGCCAGTGTATTCCTTTGCGTCGTACTGCACGAATTCGGACACGTGGCTGCTGCGGCTGCCTTTGGAATTCCGACGCTCGATATCACGCTGCTCCCGATTGGCGGAATGGCGCGCTTGCAAAGGATGCCGGAAAAGCCTATCCAAGAATTGTGGATCGCGCTGGCAGGTCCAGCTGTCAACTTAGCGATCGCCGCCCTGCTGCTTCCACTGGTCGCCTTGGGTGCTTCATCCAGTCCGATCGACGAACTAGTCGATCAGAAAATGGGATTTATTCCAGGGATGCTGACTGTAAATATTGTGCTGGCGGTGTTCAATCTTCTGCCAGCTTTTCCGATGGATGGAGGACGCATCCTGAGAAGTCTTATTGCTATGAGGACCGGGTATTTGTATGCCACGGAGATTGCCGCCAGGGTCGGTCGCTGGATGGCCTTGCTCTTTGCGATCCTTGGGATTTACTACTTGAACTTTGGCTTAGTCCTGTTGGCCGTCTTTATATTCTTCGCTGGCACGGGCGAACTCTTCGCCGCACGCTTGCGCGAAGCGGCCAAGCACCGTGGCCAATCTGCCGCAGCCGGAAATTGGCCTGGTGGATCATGGTCCCCTTCTGGAGGTACGGCTGCTTGGAAGTTTGAATTCGGAGACTCCAAAACAACCGGTGACGTCATCGACGCAATCGACGTTTGCGAGTTACCCAGCGAGAGAAACTTAGGCAGCGAACAGCAGCAAACGCCCAACTAATTCTCGGCTCCGAACTTACTTAGTTGCCCGGTAGCAATTGAAAGTCCTCGATGCCTTCGTACATTACCTCGTACACCTTGTCAGCAAAGTTGATCTGTACCTTGCCGTTCTGATTCTTAGCCGTTCTGATTCTTAGCGGTCGCGAAAGGGGAATTGTGATACGCGCAGGGCGTCACCACCCAAGACTGGTCCTTGTCCTCCGTCGTCAATTTGAATGCGCCATCGTCGCAATGTTGCCTGTGATACCAACACGTCGAAGGTGTCAACACCCAGTAGACCCTTGATATTTGGCGTAGCGCTTGATCGCTGATCAATGCGTACGATGAAGGGCAAACGGACATGCAATCGGGTCACAGCCAATAGTGTTCGGCACACGGCTTGCTGTGCAATCGGGGTCATGCCGTCGGGGTCACAGCTTGTTCGTGCCGTCGGGGTCACAGCTTGTTCGTGCCGTCGGGGTCACAGCTTGTTCGTGGGCATTAGGTCCCCCCTTCCATCTGTCCATCCGGATGGACAGATATTTCTCAGCGAAAGCTGTGACCCTGGTGAGACCCCGGTGAGACTCAAGCTGTGACCCCGGTGAGATGGTGCAGCTTGTTCGTGGGCATTAGGTCCCCCCTTCCATCTGTCCATCCGGATGGACAGATATTTCTCAGCGAAAGCTGTGACCCCGGTGAGACTAAAGCTGTGACCCCGGTGAGATGGTGCCCCCCGGTGAGATGCCCCCGGTGAGACTACTCTACTGTCGTCGCAAACTGCTTGCCAAGCGGAGGTTCCTAGGGCTAAACTGACGCTCTGCAAACTCCAATCGATTATTATCCGCCAAAGGAGCGCAGAGCTAAGCGACTTAGTCCCACGGACAATCTGTCCCTCGGTTCCCTCGCCGCTCCTGGTCAGGATAGCTAGTTGGGACAGGTTGCTGTTAGTTTTCTGGAGGCAAATCTGTGAATATCCCAGCTACAGCTGTATCAATTGGTAAACTCAAGTTCGGGCCCCCTCCCGGGCGTCTCAATCGTTCAGAGAACCAATAGCGAATCACTTCAAAGGGAGAACGACAGGATGAACGATCAGAGCAAACCACGTTCAAAGGCAAAGATCGTCGGCTGGGTACTTAGCGGATTGCTCACGGCGTTCATGCTCTTTAGTTCAGTCGGCAAGTTCAGCGACTTCGAAGGCAAAACTGAGATGTTTGAGCATTTGGGCTGGTCGGAGTCTGTGATGGTCAAGATTGGCATCGTGGAGATCGCCATCGCCCTACTTTTTTTAGTGCCTAAGACTGCCTTCATGGCGGCCATTCTGTTGACGGCTTATCTGGGCGGGGCCATAGCAACGCATGTTCGCGTGGGCGATCCCTTCATCTTTCCGATGATCATCTGCGTGGTCTACTGGATTGCCCTGGGACTGAGGAACAGTCGCGTTTTCACGCTCGCTTTTGGTGTGCCAACATTGAATTAGTTGCTCGCTGTTTGCGTGCAATCCAAAAACCGCAGGCGAGCGAGAGTATGGCCAGCGACTCGGCTTGGTATCCAGCCTGATGGGTTTCACTGGTAACCGATGCAGTCGAAGGTGCTCGATTGGCGACATCCTGCACGATGCGCCCAAACTCTGCTCCATCGGCATGGACGAAGACTTGGAAAATTGCCGCAAAACTGCTCGCCGAATCGACCGCCTGCGCGCGCTCCGCTCGCAGTTCGGCATATTCCAGGCGGATCAAATCCGAAGGTGCCGCGATTTCCGTACGATTTGCGCTACGCCAACCTGAACCGTCAAAGTCCAATCCAACCACATCCATCCGCGTCTCAACTCGTCCAGAAATTTCCTGGATGGCCAGTTGATCGGATGTTGATCCTAATGTTTCGAATTCAAGATTCAATGCATCGTTTGTAGGCCCAAACACGATGTCAGCAAGCTGTCCACGGCTGAAAACACCGCGCGATGGATCCGACGAGTCGTAGTCGGTCAGAACTGCTTTCTTTTCTCCAGTCGCCTCGCCCTCGGCGATCCATGACCTGTTCGATTCGGGGTTGGCAGTCTGATACGCCTCGTCGCTAACATGGTCGCTCGATAGAGGGGTGTTCGCTCCCTGCGGTCTGGCCAGGGTATCCCGAAATGCAGAATTGGGTGAACTGAGTGGGAATGCTACGCTGGACGGACCGTTCAGCCGCGCTCGCATAGATACGGAACTGTCGGCGTAAACCATAAACGAGAACGTCAAACTATTAGCCGGGCTGGCGGGGACGGGACGCACCGGAATCGTGCTAGGGCTCGGATTGGGAGCCAGTTCGATTGTGTAGTTAGTGACCCGGACCGATTGACCATCGGCCGCGATGCTAGAAGTGGTATCGATCGAAGAATTGACCGGAGTCTGTTCTTGATTCTTTGTGACAAGTTCCAGAGCGGATTCAATAAACGTTTTCGCTTGCAATTTGAAAACTTCGGCTGAGCCTGGAACAACTTCGGAAGCTGCGATCAGTGCAGCCAGCAGCTCGCGCTTTTCGAGCGGTTCGCAATGCAGTGGACGCCTGTGACGCAGTCTGTCAAGTTTTGAGGTGGATCGCAAAGTCATCTTTTTTGTCCGAAATGAATTGACTGAGATTGTTCTTTCAGCGAGCTCATTAGCTCTAGGGAATACCGTTGGTACGAGGGGTCGGCAATTGTCGGCGAAGCAGCACAGCCTGATTGTTTTTGATGGCTGCTAGGCGACGGGCTGCTGCTGGGTTGCTAGGATCCGCTGCCGCGGCGGGTTGAGCTAAGCTCGCTGCACGTTCGAAAGTTTGCTCAGCCGCTTGGAAGTCATCGGATTCAGTAAGTGCCATGCCAAGGTTGTTTAGGGTGATTGCCAAGCGTTCCTGTGGCTCGCTGCGCCCGGGCGACATGCGCACAGCACTTTCCAACAATTCGATGGCTTGGCGATATGCGGCGACTGCACTGTGCATTTGATTGGCTTGAGCGTAAAGCGCAGCAAGATTACTATGCGTGATCGCCAGTCGTCCCAACTGTTCAGCATCCAATTTCGGATGCTGCTGTGTTCGCAATCGCAATGACTGCAGGGCGGCTGCCGCAGCTTCCTCAAATTGCTGCGACTGGCCCAGCATTACACTTAGGTTGGATAGTGCGTCCGCCAAGTCGATTACTTGCCAGGAGCGCGGTAGGGCTTCGAGATTCGTTTCACGCAGGATGTCGAGTGCCGACCGTAAATGGCGAGAACTGGCTTCGATATCCTGGCGTCCAAGCAGTACTACAGCCAGATTGTTGTGTGTCATGGCTCGTGTCAATTCGGACGGCCCTTGCTCGGCGATTGGCAATCGCCCAAGAGCGGGAAATTGATCTACTAGCCGCTCTAAGCGGTCGAGGGCGAGTTGGTGCTCACCTTGACTATTGGCTAACAGAGCCCAGCCATTGAGCGTCTGGAAGTACAATGGTAGAAATTTTTTATGGTCAGGAGCATGTGGATCAAGCCTCGAGCGACAGAGCTCTGCGGTGCCTCGATATGCGGCATCAGCCTGTGCGTAGTTGCCTGAGAAACTATGAAGGCGAGCGATTTCAAGTCGCGTTCGAGCCACATCGTATTGCAAGCTGTGATCTTTTGCGGAGCTGTCAATGAACTGCTCATAGTATTTGATCGTCGACGCGAGTACGTCACGCCGAAGTGCCTCTGCTTCAGGGAACTCCAATAGTCGCTGGGCGATTTCGCTACCTAAAGTGTCAACGATCTCGCGTGCTTGACGATAGTGTTCGTCGGATCGTTGCAGTGCGGCGATCTCCCTCGACTGGGCCCGCATGGTAATCGAGGTTACCGAAAGCGAAAGTAGTAGACCAAAAACACAAATGGCTGAAAGAGCCATCGTCAGGTTCCGATGCCGACGAGCGCAGCGGGTCAGGCACTCAACGAGCGTAATTGAACGAGTCGCAATGGGCTTGCCGGCTGCGAAGCGTAGCAAATCCTCGGCCATCGCGGCTGCTGTCTGGTACCGATCATTCTGATGTGGCCGCATGGCACGTAGGATAATGGTTTCTAAGTCGCGAGGCAGCTGCGGTTCGCGCACACGCGGAGCCACCGGTGCCGCAGCGCGAATCTCTTTGAGCAGTTCGATCGAGTCGCTACTTGTAAAGGCTGGCACATACGTGGCCAATTCGTAGAGCGTTGTACCCAATGCGTACACGTCCGAGCGAGCGTCGACCGCAGCGCCCTTGCCGCTGGCCTGCTCGGGACTCATGTATCGCAACGTCCCAACCAACTCGCCCGTCTTGGTCAGGCTGTTGGCATTCTGTATACGTGCCAACCCAAAATCGGTAACCCACAGTTGGCCGTCGTTGCCGAGCAAGAGATTTGACGGCTTAATGTCGCGGTGAATTACGCCCACCGTGTGGGCCGCATGTAGTGCGCTGGCTGCCGCTGCACACAACTGCGCGATGCGATGAAATCGGTTGGGGCCAACGAGCGGACCTGCCGCACTGAAACTGCCAAGAATGTCCGATGCTAAACCACAGTTGGAAGGTCGTTCTGACAAGGATTGTTGCTGGACAGCAGCGGCCAGGCGCAAGTCGAGCGACTCGCCTTCGATCAGCTGCATCGAATAATAGTTAACATGCCGTTCGCAACCCACCGCATAAACCGGAACGACATTAGGATGATCCAGCGCAGCCGTCGTTTTGGCTTCGCGCCGAAACCGATCAATGCAATTTGAGTCCAGCGAAGTACCGTAGGCGAGAACTTTGACCGCGACGGCGTGCTGTCGACGCAGGTCGATTGCGCGGTAGACGATTCCCATAGCGCCACGACCAATAATGGCCTCCAGTTGATAAGGTCCCAATCGCGAGCCGCGCGTTTGCCGCAGCTCGCTGGGGGAAATAAGACAATCGCTAGTCGTCGCTTGAAAGTTCGAGTCATCGTCGAGCTTGGATAATTGCGATTCTTCTGAAATCGCTAGGTCGCGAATGATTTGCAATCCGTTCAAATAACGTCGCAATGACTCTGCGATTTTTGGGTGACGCGCGATCAATTGCTCGACATCAACCTGCCGGCCCTCCTCGATGTCAATCAAATACTGATCCAGGAGCGACACCAACAGCACTTCTTCGTCGCTGCTCAAATCTTCAGCACCCCAGTTAGTCGCTTCACTGGCGCAATTGGACAGGCTGAGCAAATTCGACCCCAGTTCTGAATGGGACCGTAAAGTATTCCGGTGGATGATATTTCCTATGCTGCGACTCAATATTACGCGCCCTCCGTCGCAGCGTAGAGCTGCCGCAATCGCTCGATGGCGCGCAGCCATAACAGTCGCGCGGCCAGCGGCGAACGATCCAGGAGCACCGAGATGTCTTCAAAACGCATGCCGCGATTGTTTCTCAGCACGACGACTTTCCGATAGTGCTCTGGAAGCTGGAGAAGGAGTTGCGAAAGTCGCTGTGTATCCTCGCGTTGGGAAACAATCGTACTCGGCGAAGGATCCGCTGCGGCGAGCCAGGCAGCCAACGTACAGCCGCTGGCGTCAGCGCCGCGACCAAAGTTCGCTTCGATCGAGACTTCACGGCGGGCATCGCGTTTCATACTCAGGTGACGATCCATCGTGCTGAGTAGCTTGCGCGACAAGATCTTTCGCAGCCAACACGTAAACTCCGCTGGTGTCGAACCACGGAAGTCACCGAACGCGCCGTGGGCGGCCAACATGGTTTCCTGCACTACATCGGAGGGGCTTACCCGCGCTGGCAATCTACCCTTCAACTGGCCAATTGCGAGCATTCGCAAATAGGCGCGATAGGATTCCAGCAGTTCTCCGACAGCCTCTTTACTGCCGTGTCGAGCTGCCGCGAAGACTTCTTCGCGACCCTGTAATTGTTTGGAGTCAAGCAAGATCGATGAGCTTCCCATCCGCGAAGAAACGAAAAGTCGGTTGGATTCCATGACTGGGTTCCATGACAGAATTACCATGCTTTCTGGCGAGTCAAGTCCGAGCCCCAGCACGCTTGACTAAGTCACCTCGCTATTTTTGTCGATAGGTATGCAGCATGTGGAAAATACGGTCGGGTTGCTACCGCAGAAACGATTTGTCGACAAATCGTCTCATGCCGCTCCACGTGCAGGACAGTTACACCGCAGACGTATTTTCAGCCCGCGATCTTAGTCAACAATACAGTCAGCAAGCTTTGCAAAGTGTTTCACGAAAAAGCGAAATTTTTTTTTTGAAATCCCTCGCTAAAGAGGCAACCGACTTGCTAAGGGTCAAGCGGAAAATAATTGTCGCTCGGTTCTCCGAACCGACCGCGGAAGGTCGGACGCTATCGGCTCGGGGAGCCGAGCGACGTTGGAAAAGCCGACACATATTTCCTGCTTGATCCTATGCAGCTCGGCGCCTGCGCCGTAGGCTGACGCCTACCAATCCACAAATCGTTAGAAGAAGTGTCGCAGAGGGCTCGGGAACAGCCTGAAACGACGCGAAAGACGAAGATCCAATTACAAACAAACCTTGGCTCGTAGAAAACGAAATACTCGAACTGGAGATGGCTCTACCCTCTACAACGGGGTAGACGCTACTCAGATCGTAACTAGCTAGCTGGGGTGCACCGACGATAAAGATTGCGCGATCCTGAGTGGGATCAGAAATGCCAATCGAGGGGTTCGTGTCTTGTATATTCTGATTGACGAAGACAGAGGGAGCGAACGTAAAGCTCGTCGCTGCTAGGCCGGTGATCTCCAGCAAAGAAGACACTCCGTTCAAGCGAAAGACGCGGCTGGCCGGATTCGTTACCTGCGTTTCATCTCCGACCGCCGTTATCCGAAACTGTGCATCATTGAATTGACTCGCCCCCAGCGAACCCGATCCAATACCGGTGAAAATGTAGGTCAAGCTGCCGTGCGCTGCGCCGCTGAGCCAACTGCAAATTAACAGCAGCGGAAGACAGCCAATCGAAACAACCCGCAATCGAAGCATCATCGTTCTGGCTCTAAGTAGGATCATGGCGAGGCGAATTTTTTTCTAGCTGAAGTTGTTGGAACCAGTAACAATTTGTCGCGCAATCACTACCGATGACTAATCGATCAGCTTGAATTCTTGTTTGACTTTCTGCGAGTCGTATTTGCTCGGGGTTTCTTCATCTTGACCGGCTTCGAGCTTCGCGAGTGTGGGCCGCTGCGTGGTTAGTCCCGCTTCACTGATTTCTGCACCTGCGGTCCACACGATGGCATTGCTGACCAATTTGATAATTTCTGGATTGCCCCAATTCCAGTGGTAGTGTCCACCGGAGAAGCCGAATGATCGACCGCCGTTAGGCCGTTGATAAGTCCATGCCATGGTTTGAGGTAGGCCCTTGCCAACCTCTTCACGTACGGCTGGATTGCCGCTGTGAGGACCGTCCGGACGAACCATCGTCTCGGCAGGAGGCACTGCAACTAGGATCGGTGTAATGCCCTTTAAGTCCGGCACAAATCGCATGTGAAAGTACCATTCGTCGTTGGCTTCGAAAGGTTTAACGCCGCGGGTTACTGGGTGCATTGGCAGCGACGTGAAGTTGGCGGTCCAGTGCGGATTTACAGACCAATTCTCTTCAAAATATCCGCCCAGCCAACGTAGAAAATGAGCTCCTCCATCGTCTTTGGGCACTTCAATTCCGTAGTGCAGGCATACCAAACCAGCGCCGCGCTGCATGTGCACTTCAAGCTCATCCAAATGCTTAAGCGCTGGGTGGCGAGCGCCGCCATCGCAGTACATTACGATGGCTGCGGCCCCGTCCAGTACGCTTGCATCCTCAGGCCAGCCACCAGCGTAGACTTCACACTTGACATTCTCCGATGCGCCCTCGATCGCCTCGGCCAAGATGCGACAACCCGCGAGGTGTTCGTGCGAGCCATATCCGTGACTAGGCGTACCCGCTAAAAACGCAATGCGCCGCTCGTCGGCTGGCGTTATGCAGCAATGGAAACCACACCCCAGCAGCACGCTCACAGCCAAAGCTCGTTGGATAATTTTGCGCATACGGCAGAACTCCTTACTAGTCGAAAATCATGTTTGCAATTTGCACTAATCGCATTATAGCTGATCGACGCGACAAAGTGGTTGCCAGTCGGTTGAAGTGCAGTATCGGTGGGTCTTTATAGCTATCGCGATTTGACCCACCCTACAAAAAATCACAACCGTTCACGGACTTTGGCCGGGAACGATTACAGCTACGGGTGGCCGAAGCGTGGAATCTAACTCAACGTGGCTCAGTCCACTTGAGCAAGAAAAAAAGTAGTAGCTCTGGCTGAACCCAAGCCGTAATCGTGAGGTTATTTTTTTATTGCCGTGGCCTGCCTTATGCGTTCCAAGATCTGTAATGACTGTGGTGCGCCACCGGAGCGACGCACGGCCTCTTCGGCCCATTGGGTGGCTGCGGGCCAGCGCTCGAGCGATTCGAGCAGCATGGCGACCGCCTCGGCATAACCAGGCTGGCTTGTCTCAAGTTCCGCCGCTTTGGTCAGGTGCGTGAGCGCTTCTTCCTTTTGTCCATCCAAGTAAAGCGCCATACCGTAACGATACTGAAGCTGAGCGGCGTCGGGCAGCAAGCCGACATCGCGCGCAATCAACTGCAGTTCCTCCTTGCGGAGACGAACAATTTCCTGCCGTAGAGGCGAAGACAACTCGACGGCCGCCTGTGCTTGCTGAACGGCCAACGTTTCCTCCAGCAATGCGGCCAACTGTGAACGGGCACCGGTGGCTTGCGGTTCGACTGCGATCGCAGTTTGGTAATGATTGATCGCTTGTTGATTGCGGCCCTGTAGTGCGGCGAGAATCCCCAACGCCATGTGCGCTCCGGCGCGGTCGTTGCTGTATTCGAGTCCATCGACCAATTCGGTCAGCGCACTGCGAAACTTCGATCCGGCACTTGCGCTCCACAGATTCGGTTGATATTCGAGCAGATTGCGAGCCGCGTCGGTGCGCACGCTGCGGACTGGATCCGACAGCGCTTTCTCCAACAGGGCTACGCTTTGGAGTGGGCTGGTATTGCCCAGTAGCGCCGAGGTGGCCGTACTGCGCACCAAGGCAGCATCGTCTTCGATGGCTTTGACCGCCTCGGTGGCTGCAGCCTGCGGGTCGACATCGGACAGCACTTGCAGCGCGGTAGCACGCGCCACGTAGGGTGCCTCTGCACCGCGCTTGGAGAGTAAGCGAATCAATTGCTCTTTGGCAGTTGGAGCGCCAGACTGACCGGCATGAATTGCCAAACCGAAGTGTTCGTCGCGGCGTCGCGCTGGGCCATACCACAGGTCACAGGCATCATCGCACCACTGATCGGCGCGTTTGAGTTCTGCCTTCACCTCGGGGTCGCCCTCGCGGGCAAGACTCATCCAATCCTGATAGAGCTTTAAACGGTTGTGCTTTTCAGGCGAGACATTATCCAGCTTCAAATGACAGCCGGTACACGCATTGGGCGTATCGAGTTTAAGACTTAAGTCGGGACGCGGAATGCGCAACGAATGATCGCGTCGCGCGTCGACGGCCATATAGGTAGTAGTGGGCATATGGCAATTGACGCACTGAGAACCTTCGCTATCGGGTTTATGGCGATGGTGTGCCACCGAATCATATTTTGCGACGGGATGCTGATGGCAGGAAGTACAGACCTCATTACCAGAGTGTTTCAGGCGAGCCGAATGTGGGTCGTGGCAATCGGAACATCGAATGCCCTTGTGATACATTTTGCTTTGAATGAAAGAGCCATGCACATAGTCTTCGTCTAGAACCTGTCCATCGGGATAATAGATATTTTCAGTCAGGAGTTGATTGGAATAGTAGTCATAGTAGTTGTCGCCTGCTTTGAATCCGCCGTGGATCACGTTTCTGCGACTATGGCAGGGGGCACATGCCTGAATTTGATTTTCTGCGGTCGCTTTGAGGTTCGCCAAGCCGTAGCCTCGCTCGCGATTCCAACCGGGAAACCATTTCTTGGCAAGCTCAAGGTGGACGCTACCAGGACCATGACATGCCTCGCACGACACGTCGATTTCCATAAAAGTCGAATGATAAGCGCCCGGAATATCTTGGGCTGTGACGGCTGGAGTGTTTGATCGGACATCCGGAGGCACAAATAGTTTCTGGTAATCTGTGCTATGGCATTCGGCACACATGTTATTCCAACGCTGTGCCACACCTGTCCAATGCAAGTCGTCACTGGCCGCCAGCTTCTCCTGAACATCTGGAGGAGCCAGGTAGAACCATTCTTTCTTTTCGGTGTCCCAGCACAAACGCAGTACTTGAACGCGTGGCAATTCGCCCTCCAGCAGTTTGGCCGTCGCGCTAGGGAACTCCACCATGTACTGCTGGAGCGGAGTCACCCCAAAAACGTACTTGACTTCAAAGTCCGACATTTTGCCATCGGGCCCCTCGGTATGAACCATAAACTTGTCACCATCGCGAAACATGTGGTTAGTGATGTCATGGTGTTGGAAGGTCGCGTTGTCAAAGTCTGCTAGGACGGACTCGGGCGTGGCCAATTGCATAGCCTGATCGTGGTGGGACCCCTGGTAGAGCTGGGCCTCTGCCTGATGGCAGCCCACACAATTGGCTCGACCTACGTATACCGCCTTAGAGAGATCAAAGGCGGTCGAACTTTGATCGGAAGTGCAGCCGCAAACGAGCCCCAGCAATACAGCGCAGGCTAACTTGTGGAGGAAGCCTGATATACACCGAGCGCGCCAACAATTCGACTGGAGCTTCATGGAGTTGGTTAATTCAATTAGTTGCCAGCGCGCAATCGCCACTAAATCACCTTGGCATCTACGATGCCGTCTGCCGCAGGCCCGAGTACGGGTTCGGGCGCGGGCTCTCCTCCAAGGCTCAAATAGATCTCATACCATTGGCAGAGCAAATGCATCCAGCCGCCACTTACCAGCCCAATGGCAGGTAGGTAGCCGACACACAGAGCTGCCATGCCCAAAATCAATACACCGAAGGACAGCAGTGCATAAACGAGCGATGAAACAAAGATTTCCCAAAACATGAGTTTGACAAAGTTGATCGCCCAATCCATCTTGAATGCGGTTTGCAGATCCTGACAGATCATTGCACGGATAATGAACGGCGCGGAAAAAACGCCCAGAGATATTACAACTAGGAAGACAATAGGTGTAGCAATCACAGCGGCGATTGCGACGCCGGCATCTCCACCCAAGTTGGCAAGCGCAAAACCCACAGCCACCATTAGTCCCATGGGAATCAGGGCCAGAACTCCCAATACAATTTGCGCGATCATGGCGATAACAAACGGCCAAATACCTTGGGTGATGTAGTCGCCAAAGCGATCTGAGTCGATGTCGGGCAGGCAATTTTCCGGACGGCCCGCGCGGGCACGCAGAGCTTCGCTACCGTATCCAAGGAGCGCAATTTGACCAATAAAAACAGAATTGAGTAAGGCTGCAACCGTCAGCCAGACCAGATTCATCAGCCAATTCGGCGAAGAGATGGGCGCTTTTAGCGCACGCAACGGCGAACTTTTGAAAGTTGTGAAACCGCTGGCAGCGTTGCTCATTTTCGAGAACCAATCACCTGTTAGTGGTGCCAAGAAGGAATTCTTGACGATCAGAACAAGACTTTGAGCAATCCGAACCCGCCGCCTTGGATGATTAGGAAAGCACCGAAGCTGATAAATAGAACGGCCGTCATGATGGCCTTAACGGGGGCTTTATTTTCACCCCAGTTCATGATGCCGTAGGGTACGGAGTATAGCAGAGGTAAAAAGAAACATCCCAGACCATGCCACACCGATTTAGTGAATCCGAAAAACGTGATGCTCAAATGGGCAAACAGCGTGATCGCGGAACCAGTAATGCTGGCGGTCGATCCCAGCACAACAAACACTGGTAAACGTTGGAGCTTTCCGAGGAACGTCGTCTCCTCCGACATTATTCCGATCATACCATCCACCATAATTATTCCCGCTGCGCACAGCGTGATGGCTCCGATTAGAAAGGACATGATGACCCACCACGGCATTGCGGCGCGGTCGCGGCGCAAATCCATGACAGAGTCACGGACCATATTGTCGGAAGCTTCCTGAAGAAACGCATTGTCAAACTCGGGTCGATTACTCTTAGCGTCAAAACCAGTCAGCGTTTCACCGGATTCAAAGTTCAAACCACACTTGGTACAGACTACAGCACCGCGTCGTATGTCCGCTCCACAATTCTTGCAAATGGGGCCTGCGCGCTTGGTTAGACCCACATCATCCAATAAGGAATCCATCACGCCAGCCGACAACGCTGTCGGCTTGGCCGCGCCACCCGCAGCTCCTTTTGCTGGCGCTGGTTTTAGTTGGGCTGGTTTTGCTTGGGCTGGCTGAGCCCGATTGGGCTTGGTTGCCCCCGCGATTGGGTTGGCAGCCTTTGGGTTAGCTGCGTTTGGGGCGGGGGCACCAGGTGCACTGCTAGTCGCCGACGTGGCTTTGGGCGTGGGCACACGAACGGTCTTCTGGCACTTAGGGCACTTGCCGTCCTTGCCAGCGTACTGGTCGGGAACGCTAAGCACATGGCCACAGCTACACTTGAATTTGATTGCCATCGGGAGCCGCGCCCTGCTTGCAGCGAGAGAATTGAGTTTTGAATGGCCCCATTTTGATCCGTCGGACCCATTCCGACAACATCCGAATCCATGCAAACTTGCTTTTAGGCACATAAGCCTGCCGATTGTCAGCTTGGGCCTCCAAAACGGGATGCTCGTTCTAAACCGTTTGCCTGCGGGACTCGACCAAGATATCCAGTTCACTGCGGAGCTTGGCCAAGATTTCGTCATAGGTGAAGGCACCCAAAGATACCTCTCCGCGTTTTAGATTTACGCGGTTGGGGCCACACCACAGTCCCAGATCGGCGTCATCCGTCTCGCCCGGACCGTTGACGCGGCAACCCATGACGGCAATCGTTATCGCGTAATCTTTAGCATAAACACTCATGGCTTTGACGTCTTGAGCCAACTCGACAAACGCTTCATTCTCGACACGCGAGCAACTGGGACAGGAGATGATATTCAGCGCATTGGGATCGAGCGCCACCACACTGCGCAGGCGACCAGCATAAATGTCTTCGATGATAGATTTGCCTGCCGCAATTTCCTCAGGTTTGCGAGAGTTTGGAACAGTTAGCGAGACGCGAATCGTGTCGCCAATCCCACGACCCAAAAGTTGTTCGAAAGCGATGCGCGTCTTGATGACACCATCTGGGGGCAGTCCCGCTTCGGTAACACCCAAGTGCAGCGGTACGTCGGGTCGCCGCTCGGCAAACTTTTGGTTGACGTTCACTACTTTGGAAGGATCGCTATCCTTCATCGAAACCACGAACCTAGTGAAGCCGAGACTCTCCAAATGATCGCAGTGCTCAAGTCCGCTCTCAAGGATGGGGCTGATGTCGTCGTTGGCTGGATACTTTTCTTTCTTAGCTGGGTCAACGCTACCACAGTTAACGCCGATGCGAATAGCGCAGTCATTTTCGATGGCGACCTTGGCAATGTAGGAAACTTTGTCTTGCCAAGATCGCGTTTTCTCGTGGTGGTACAAATGCCCTGGGTTGTATCGAATCTTATCGACGTGCGGAGCCACTTTTTCGGCCAAACGATAGTTCTCTTGAAGATCGACGGACAAATTGGCTTGCGTCTGCTTGCGGATTTCCGCTAGCGCTTCCGCATCTTTATCGCTATCGACGGCGATGCGCACGACATCCGCACCCGCCGCACAAAGCGCATTGACTTGGGCAACCGTCGCGTCGATGTTCTGGGTGTGCGTGGCCGTCATACTTTGAACTGCAATCGGATGACTCGCGCCAATTTGAATCGAACCAATTCGAACGGAGCGCGTTGGATTTCTATGGATCGTGACGGAAGTCATCTTCACCTCAACCAATACAACTGAAACAAACGAGTTCTTCAATTCTAGTCTAATGTCAAAGGGCAGGTCAGTCCCTAGTGCTTTTTCAAAGCCCTAGCCGTGGGTAACAGTGCGAAGAACAATCTTGTTCTTAGTCGCGAAGCGACGTCAATTTAATAACTGACGGGTTTGTCAGAATTACCCACCGACGAGATTGACCACGTGGGACAAGCAAACATATCCCCATGGAACAAACGGTATAGATGTCCCAACGGGACAAACGGTGATAGCCCAGGGCAGCGCCCTGGGAGTTGGAACCACGCCATTGCGCAGCCCCAACGGGGCGGACGGTCCGTTAGCCTACGCGCCCTGGATGTTGCCCCGTTGGGGCAGGCGGTGACGCGGGAATTGCTTCCCAAGGCGTTGCCCTGGGCTTTCGGCGTTAGTGCCTTTGGCACATCCAAACATATCCCAACAGAATAAACGGCAAACACGTCCCCAGCGGTCAGCGGTTTCAAGAGCGAAAACGTCAGAAAAAAATTGACGTCCCAAGCGACGACATGCGCAAGCCTGGGACGCGAGTCCAAGGTCTGATCAGACGGTGGCTCTATTCCCCCAGTCGTCCGTAGAGCTGCTGGGTGGCTGGTCGCTGTAGGCAGGCCAGAAAAGAGTAAACGTTGTGCCGTGCCCTAACTGGCTGCGAACGGCAATGTCGCCACCGTGTTCGCGCAGTACTTTCTGGCTGACCGGCAGACCGAGACCTGTGCCGCGCGAGCCCTTCTTGGATTCAAAGGGAGCGAAAATTCGTGTGACATCTTCTTCGGCGATCCCAGAACCATTGTCGGATATGTTCACGCGAATCTGATTCTTGAGCTGCGACAATTCACAAGTAATCCGCACCTCACCGGCTTTGTCGTCGACGCGCTCGAACTGGCTCACTGCGTCAATCGCATTGGTGACTACATTCAGCACGGCGCGATGCATCGCCTCGCTATCATAGTCAACCGGAAGCGGCTCGCTGGGACGTCGCCAAGTCAACCGCACGTTGTGGTCGCCCGCGCGACTCAGCATCAGCTCGGTCACATCGTCGATCACCAAGCGAAGATCGCTGCGCACAAATTCTGGCTCGCGGTCCTTGCTGAACGACAGCATATCCATCACCAGATTGCTGATCCGTTCTTGATTGCGCTCGACAATCCCCCAGCCTTTGCGAACGACCGCCAAATCTTCCTTCTTCAATCCATCATCGACCAAATAGCTACCGCCCCGAATGCCTTGCAAGATATTTTTTACGTGGTGCGATAAATTTGCGATCGTCTGCCCCATCGCTGCCAGCCGCTCGGATTGTAGCATCGCCAGATAAAACTGTGTGTCCTCGATCGCTAGGGCGGCCTGTCCTGCAATGGCCATCATGAGCTTCAAGTGCTGCTCGTCGAAAAGACTCGCGCATTTCCGCTCCGCAAAGACACCGGCAGACATTTCGGTGTCGACGTAGATTGCGCCAACTAAACCATAGCGTCCCAGCATCGGAACGCAGATCGCTTCGTGAACACCCAGTTTGGCAATGCTCTCGACGTTTGCCCAGCGTTCGTCCAATTGGGCGTTGCTGGTCAATACGCCCTCCTTAGATTCGACGACATGGTCCAAAATCGTGCGGCTGATCGAAAGGCGACGAGTCAACTTCTTTGAATTACCGTCGCCTTGGGTACGATCTCGGCTGTAGATAGGTGCCAGTTGACCGGTCACGTCATCGAGCATTAGGATGCAACCACGATCGCAGTCAATCCACTGAAAGATCAGATCAAGTACCTGTGTTAGCAGGTCATCCAGGTCGCCGGTGCGGCTAATGGCTTGGCCAACTCGGTAGACGATTTCCCAATCGTCGCTTGGAGCAGCCTGGACGCCGTGGAGGCTCGATGGCTCATCGCCGCCTGCGAACTGCGATGGCAGAAGCGGAAGAGAATCCTCACCGACCAAAGTGGCCGCCGGTTGAGAATGGTGACTGTCGAGGCTCGAGCGGATCTGCGAAAGATCGGAGAGCTGTGCTTCGCTCACGATTTGAACTTGATTTAGCGATCGGCTGGAGTGGGGCTCGGGCCCACCGGTGTAGATCAGCAACGTACGCCCAACTTGTACTCGATCGCCACTTTGCAGAACTTTGTGCGAGATGCGTCGGCTATTCACAAAGGTGCCATTGCTGCTTTGATTGTCAATAATTTCATGACCGACATCTTCAGAGCGAACAATTCGGGCATGACTTCGCGAGACCTCTGTGTCGCGCAAGCGGATTTGATTGATCGCCTCGCGTCCAATCGTTGCTAGGACACCTCGAATTGGAAAGTGTTGCCCATTGTCTTTTCCTCGGATAACGTAGAGCGATGCCATTCCAGAACTTTAATACTTGGGGCGATGATATAAAAATTTGGTGAGAACCAAGCCACTACCATACGTTTCATCAAATCTAAAGTTGGCTCTAGAGTCGGCTGAGTTCCTCGAAAGTTTTTTGCAACGAGCCGTAGAGTGACTGGTAAATTGGAAACAGTTTTTGGTAATTTTTGACGGCGGCTTTTTTTGGAAGTGTTTTATGAACGACTTCGATAGTGGCTTTACAGGCTTCTTCAATGGACTTGAATTGACCTGTACCCACGGCGGCCAGTAGCGCGACGCCGTAGGCGGGGCCTTGTTCGGCGTTGATGGTACAGGCGGGTTGATCCATGACGTCGGCGAAGATCTGTTTCCACAATGGGCTCTTTGCACCGCCACCGCTCAAACGCATTTCGCGAACTGGCACGCCCAGCCCTCGGATTATTTCCAAACTTTCGCGGAGACTCATCGCCACACCTTCCATCACGGCGCGCGCCAAGTGGCCGCGTTTGTGGCTGGTTGTTAACCCTACAAAGCAACCGCGGGCATGAGGGTCGGCGTGAGGCGTTCGTTCGCCTGCCAAGTAGGGAGCGAACAGGAGGCCGTCGCTACCCGCTTCAACACTCAAGGCCTCGGTGTTGATGGTTTGATAGGGATCCACCCCCCTACGCGCCACCAAATCGTTGCAGAGATTTTCCACGAACCACTGGAGCGAGCCGGCAGCCGACAACGTCACGCCCATCATGTGCCACTTGCCATTCACGGCATGGCAAAAAGTGTGTAGGCGGCCCGCCTTATCATATTGTGGCTCGTCGCAATGCACGAACATCACGCCTGAAGTGCCCAGCGAGGCCGTGAGGATTCCACTGCGAACGATCCCATTACCAATCGCACCCGCCGCACAGTCACCTGCGCCGCCGACCACTTTGCAAGCGGTTGTGAGCCCAAGTTTCTCTGCAATCTCGGGTCTTAGCGAACCGGTCACCTGCTCCGATTCGTACACATTACCAAGCAGAGATTTATCGAGTTGAAGTTTGCCAAGTAGTTCATCTGACCAACAACGGTTGCGAACATCCAGCAGCAGCATGCCGCTCGCGTCGCTGACCTCGGTGGCGAGTTCGCCGGTCAGGCGGCGGCGAATTTCGTCCTTAGGCAGTAATACCGTTTTAAGTTTCTCAAACCGTTTGGGTTCCTTGTTGCGAAGCCACAAAATTTTGGGGGCTGTGAAACCAGTGAGCGCAGGATTGGCGACCATGCGAATCAGTTCGTCGCGGCCACCCGCCAGCCGAGTGATCTCCTCGCACTCTTGGGCCGTGCGCTGGTCGTTCCACAATAGGGCGGGGCGAAGAACTTTGCCAGCTTTGTCCAGGAAGACCGAGCCGTGCATTTGTCCCGATAGGCCAATTGCTTTGACCTCCGCCGGCTTGACTTTGGCTTGCTTGATCACTGCGCGAACAGTCTTCACGGTGGCCGACCACCAAAGTTCGGGATCCTGTTCTGTCCACATAGGTTTTGGCATCGACAGGCCATATGCGGAGGACGACTCGGCCAAGATGTTGCCGTCCGGGTCGATCAACAAGCTCTTGGTGCCCGACGTACCAATGTCAACTCCAATCGTATATGCCACAGCTCGACCTTTCCACATGGATTTCGAATGCTAAGTACCGTCCCCGTCGCCGGTCGAGCACACTATACTGCGTCTACCGATGGTTTCCTATCAGGCAGCCCCGCTCCGGCATTCTACGCACTTTGCATTTTCCAGTTCCCCAACCACCGAACCCTTCTAGTATTGCCATGCGCTATCAACTTCTGACCACGCTGTCTCTGTGGATTCCCATGGTGCTACTAGGATGCACGCCTAGCCCCAGTTCGTCCGAACCTGCGGACGTGCTGCAGGCCGCTCCCACCGCGTCAACAGTTCCGCTGCGGGTGTGGGTGATTGGCTCGATCAGCGAGCCGCAGATTTTGATGCGACAATGGTTGGCCAATTCCGAACAGCCCCTCGAGTTGCGTTCGTTAACTGCTGCCGAGTTGCTCGGCGAATCGCAATGTGGCTGCGACGTCGTGGTCTACCCTGCTCGCCTGGTCGGCGAGCTCAATCAACGCGAATGGATCGTAAAGCTGCCTGCTGCGGCGATGCCTTCGTCCACCGCCGCTCAGAGCGATGATTCCACGGGTAATACGACTGCGGTTGAGGCCCAACCTGCGGCATGGCGGATGCAAGCCGAGTATGCGGCCCAGACAATGGCCGTATCGCTGGGTTGTTCCGTACCGGTCTTCGTGGCCAGTGCCTCGCTTGGAAACGAAAGTGACTCCGAAGATTCTCGGCCGAACACCGAAATGGATTGGCCCTCACTGCTGGCCGAATTGAACATCTCTCGGCAGGCATCACCCCAGTTGCAGTTTGATATAGCCGAAGTGGACGCAGAGGCGCTAGTCGACCGCTACTTGGCAATTGTAGCCAGCGTCGCGCAGCGCGATCCAGGATACGGTCTATTATTCGATTTGCAGACCATGCAACCAAGATTGCACCAACCCGAATTTTTGGAAGCGGCCGAATTATTGGCTGCCCTAGCTTCGCAAGTGGGTGGCCAAGCCGCAGCGGTCGGCAGCCACTCGGTTGCCTGGAAGTGGGCATCCGAGAATCCAGCGCCCGCGCTGGCAATTGCCTCTCCCTCGCTACTAGACACCTCAATAGCGGGCGGTACCTCCGGAAAGATTTTGCGAATCAGAGCCCAGGGCGCTGCGCCATCATCTAAGACTTCGCACTGGAATACTGGCGGAGGACTGATGGCATCGCTCTCGTCGAATTGCCGACAAACGAACCAAGCTGTTTCCTTCTTGAAATGGGTAGCTAGCGCCGACACTCGGGCAGTGCTTGCAAAACTCATTCCCGGCGTCGAGTCCGCCACTCCGGTGGGTGGTGCCGATTCATTGAGCTGGAAGGCTCGGCAATCGCTCGGAGAATTTCTATCGCGCATCACGATCTCTCAAGAGCCAAGAATGCCAGGCGCGAGCCGATATCGCAAAGCATTGACCGACGAGCTAACTTGGTTTTTGTCGGGCCAGAAGAACAGCTCGCAGGCCCTCGCAGATGCAGAAAAAAGCTGGAACGAAATTACGACTAGTCTTGGCAAGAACCAGCGCCGAAGTTACGAAGAGAGTCTCGGTTTAACTCTCTAATGCATAGGATGCAACAGCACATCTTCGATGATTTCGCCATCCATCATTCGCACTAGACGTTCACCACGTTGGGCTACAGCCTGATCGTGTGTGACAATGACGAGCGTTGTGCCTTCGAGCGTGTTGAGTCGAGCCAAAATGTCGAGCACTTCGCGGCCGCTTTGGCTATCGAGGCTCCCAGTAGGCTCGTCGGCTAAAATCAAGCTTGGCTTATTGGCCAGAGCTCGAGCAATGGCGACTCTCTGTCGCTGCCCGATCGATAGCTGATGGGGTAAATGGTCGATGCGTTCCGCCAAGCCAACGAGTTCCAGCAAGCGTCGCGCCTCTGCAGCTCGCGCGGTGCTGGGCAGCGGACCTTCGAACATGGGAATTTGCACATTTTCCAGCGCCGTCAAATTGGGTAGTAAATAAAACGATTGGAAGACAAATCCAATTTCCCGAGCCCGAAAATTGTCCAGCGTGGAGAGAGCATTTAAGTTTTCGCCACGAAACAGCACTTCGCCTTCGGAGGCAACATCCAGGGCACCCAGGATGTTCAGCAGTGTTGACTTACCGCAGCCGCTTGGACCCATGATGCAAAGGAATTCGCCATCGCAAATATCGAACGTTATCGACTTCAATGCGTGAACATTACCGTCGCGGTAGGTTTTGCTTACATTGCGAAAAGATACCAGTAGTTCTAGGGTTCGGCTTGCTTCAGTCATGGTCTACTCTAAAATTGGTCGCACTTGGCAATGCGAAAGTTTCGAGTTATTCCCAATTTCAACATACGCGCACGCAAAGTCTAAAAGTCGCATGAAGCTACTAAACTATCGATTGTTGCACATTGGCTCAAATGTCAAAAGCTGGCTAACGGGGTCCATGCTTCTGGTGGCGCTCAGCCAGCCGAACGTAATGCTAGCAGAGGAGTTCGTAGCGGCGTCGCAGTCGCTGACTAGAATCGAAGCTGGAACGGTGGTGGATGATCCTAACGCCACACACTGGAACCGAGTGGTATTGCTTGCTAGGCCGCGCATTGCTAGCGGCGACGTGGATTCGCTCGCTGCAACGATTCGCGAGTCGGTATCGAGTTTTGTGCTTACGATCTTAGCTTCAGTCGCTCAGGCCACCGATCCGGTTTCCGGCGAACCACGCTACACCCTGGAAGATGTAGGCGTTGGTTACAGTATGCAAGTTGGCGGCACTCAGCGGGTGGTAACTGTCGCCGAGGCTGCCAAGATTGGCGTGAATTTAAGCATCGTGACTAGATTGCTCCTCTCCGAGAACGAAAAACAACTGGAGACGGCCCGCATCGTTGCCCGCACATCGACATTCATGATTGTTGATACGCCGGCATTTGTACTGCGAGGTGCAACGCACGCAGAGTACGTCATGCGGCATTTTATTTGGATCGATCATCGCACGGGCCGGAACGCGGCACTGGTGTGGCTCATTAAAACCGATAAAGCTGGGAAAAGTGTAATCGAGGATTCCGAACCCCTGCGATGGGCCTCAGCAGGACTTCGCGAGGATCGAGCCATTCATGTGGACGGCACACAGTTCATGCTGGGCATTCCGAACAAGCGCGCCTTTGCGATTGAGTCCCTGCCACCGGGCAAACCAATACCTTGGACCGAAGAGGCTAAATCCTATGCCGCACTCGATCGCTTTGATGATGCATCGCTCCATCATTTGAGTGTGGCGCTCAATGCAACTCTTCAAGCTGCAGCCAGTCGAATGGCTGAGCGAGCCGAAAACTCTAGCTCGCCGTGAACGCGAGTACTGATTGTCTCAACTCGACCTGTACGTTAGTTGACTGACTGCCTGCGATGTACACAGCGAAGCGAAGCTACCGGGAACGGTATTCAGCAACCGCAAGTGCCATTGATCGGCGTCGATCCAATGCGACCGACGGCAAGTTCCATCCTCTGACAAATGCATCTGTAAAGTGGCATCGATCGCGATCGGCGAGAATACTTGCGAGTCGTGGATTGGCACCGCAAAACTAATCTGTTGTAGACCCTCAGCAATGCCTAACCCCATGGCTTTCAGGAGCGCTTCTTTGCAAACCCACAACTTGATCGTGGCCAAGTCTCGATCGCGGAGTGGAATCTTATCCCAAGCCCATTGCTCGCTGGGGCTGAGAATTTGTGAAGCGATTGCGCGGTAATTGATTCTTTCGTTGGGTACCTCGAAGTCAACTCCTAGCGGTGCGGGCCCAAGTGCGATTAATGCCCATGGTCCGGAATGGCTCACATTAAAGTGCAAGCCAGACTTATGACGCCGAGACAGAATGGGCTTACCCCAGCGTTCGTAGTCGAAATGTACTTCTGCCGGAGCGCAACCCAGTTTTTCGCCCAGCCAGTTGCGTAAACTTCCTCGGCAAACAACAAACCGCCTTCTTACGTCGGGTGGCACGAAACGATCTGCCCGCGACAGTTCGTCGGCCGCCAAACTGGCCTGACAGGCCGCTACGAACTGTTCGTCTGCGTCCAGCTGCACCGTCATCAACTCGACATTCATTTCGTTTGCAATTCAGGAGACTCTGCGATCGTCGGCGGGCCGGACAGCCAGCCTAGCTTCGCGAGAAAACGATCCGACGCGGCGAGGGTTTCGCGATACCATCGCCCCTTGTCCTTCGAGACGTTAAAAAAGCCGTGTGGTTGTCCGTCATAGGTGTGCAGTTCGCTTTCTACGCCGACTTCGCGCGACTTATCGCGAAATTTTTCTGCCGCTGACACGGGAATGAGCTTGTCTTCTGTTCCAAGAAAAACAATGGACGGCGGGTCGTCTGCGGATAAGTTGTGGAGTGGCGAAAACTCTTGATAGCGCACTCCGACGCGCTCAGTTCCCCAGCCCCCTGGGCCGTTGTCATAAACTGGATTGAATAGCAGCATTGCGTTGGCTTTGGCCGAGATACTCAAATCGTCGGTAGTCGCATCACCGCCATCGACGGTGCCCACGAACGCGGCCAGGTGACCACCAGCCGAACCGCCACCAGCGGCAATACGTGCCGGATCAACTCCAAACTCTTGGCAATGCGATCGGATCCATCGCATCGCCGACTTAGCATCTTGCGTACAAGTGACTGGAGGAGAATTATCTGACTTCGACAACAACCGGTATTCAATTTCGAAGCAAACCAAACCTCGCTCCGCCAAATACTTCGCGTGCTGAGTAAACTGCCCTGGGGCACCACCCGTCCAACCACCCCCATGATAGAACACGACTGCGGGACGCAGTTCTTCCGCGTGCCAATCGGCTGGCTTAAAAACATACAGACTCAGCTCGCGTCCTTCGACCTGCTTGTAAACGCGCCGCTCGCCAGCGGGTTCCGCCATAGCAGTAGCGCTCATCGCGCCACTTAGCGCTGCAACGATCAGTAGTCTCGCGAACATCGGTTCTCTCCCAGGGTCGAAAGTTTTGAAACGCCGTAGGCACTCTCAAAATGTGCTTGCTATTCGGACGAGCCCAAACTGAGTGCGTCGCGGAGCTCGCGAGCGGTAATAGCCGCCTCGGACGATGACTCATCAAGCACGGTCAGGTGACCCATTTTACGCCCCAAGCGGGGTTCGGATTTGCCATACAAATGTAAATTTGCTGCGGGCTGGGAGAAAACTGCGTTCCAGTTTGGTTGGCCTTTTTGCCACACGTCCCCGAGCAGGTTTGCCATGGCTGCCGGACGGAGCATAGCGGCCGGCACCAACGGCAGATTGCAAATGGCGCGCACTTGCTGCTCAAATTGACTGCACGTGAACGCCTCAATGGTCAAGTGTCCCGAGTTATGTGTTCGCGGAGCGATCTCATTGATCATCAGCTCGCCAGCAGCAGTAACAAAGAACTCTACGCAAAATAATCCAAGTACACCAAAGTTTTGGGCGATACCGTGACAGATTTCTACTGCCTGTGCTTCCAAGTTTCGCAAATGCGCACTCACTGGACAACGCGAAATATCCAGTACGTGGTTTGCGTGCCCGTTTTCGAAGAGTGGATAACTTTCGATTTGGCCACGGGCATTGCGGGCGGTGATCATGGAGACTTCGGCGTCAAAGTCGATCCACTTCTCAGCGATGACTTCATGCGTGCCTAACCGTGGCCACGCTTTGGGCAACTCTTCGGCGGATCTCACAATGACCTGCCCCTTGCCGTCGTAGCCGCAACGGCTGGTTTTCAGGACCAGAGGCCAGGACAGAACTTCAGCCGCCGCTAACACTTCGGCTTCCGAGTTGACACCTGCAAACGGAGTCGTCGGGAAGCCAGCAGATGAAAGCGACTGCTTTTCTTTGAGACGATGCTGACAGATTTCCAAAAAATCAGCGCTGGGATGCGTGGGTGTACTGCGTCCTGCGATGCGCAGGATATCGGCAGGGATGTTCTCGAACTCCAAAGTCATCACGGAGCAGAGTTTCGACATTTCCAGAACAAGATCTCTGTCAGATAATTCGCTGGTAGTTGAGCAAAAGTGTTTCTCGGCAACTTGACCGGCTGGGCAGTCGAGTTCGGGTTCAAATATAGCGACGTGATAGCCCATACGTTGCGCGGCATGGGTCAACATCCGCCCCAGTTGACCTCCGCCCAGCACGCCAATCCAATTGCCTGGCTGCACGCTGAATTCCGATGCGGATTCCTTCGCATGCGCAAACTGTGAAGTACTAGAGTTCATAGTGCCGGTATCCCATACGAGAAAGTTGTCTCGCACTCGAAACTTGTATCGTTGTAGAGGCAGGTGGGGACAAAACTAGGGAAGTTGATTGGTTGCCATGACCGCTTCGGTCTGTGCATCAGTCCAAGCGGTCAGCCGGCGGTGCAAGCCAATGTCGGAGGTGGCGAGCACACGCGCGGCAAAAAGTGCTGCATTTTTTGCACCAGCTGTCCCAATCGCGAGCGTGGCTACTGGAATACCTCCAGGCATCTGCACGATCGACAGCAGGCTGTCGAGCCCGTTGAGCGCTCGGCTTTGCACCGGCACACCTAGAACCGGCAGCAGCGTGCTGGCAGCCACCATGCCGGGCAAGTGAGCAGCACCGCCCGCACCGGCAATAATAATCTTAAGGCCACGGCTGTGTGCCGATTCCGCGTACTCGACCATCCACTTCGGAGTGCGATGCGCTGAAACCACACGGCACTCATAAGCGATCTTTAGCTCCTGTAGAAGTTCGGTCGCGGACTTCATGGTCTCCCAATCCGAGCGGCTGCCCATGATCACGCCGACCACTGGAGCATTTAGAGATGGTTCGGCCATTGAACGTGAATCCTAACTGAAAATACCAGTCGTCTAAGTGGTCGATTGGGCTTGGTTGCGAAGCAGGGGGAACAGAATAATATCGCGGATGCTTCGCGAATTGGTCAGCAGCATCACCAGCCGATCGATACCGATCCCCAGGCCACCTGCGGGCGGCATACCGTTCCGCAGTGCCAAGATGAAATCGTGGTCCATGTTTGCCATGGAGTCTTCGGCGGCTTGTCCTTCGAGCTGGGTCCGGAAGAGATTTTCTTGAAGAATGGGATCGTTCAGCTCCGTGTAGGCATTGGCCAACTCCATGCCATGAATGAACAATTCGAATCGCTCGGCTACGTCTGGATTGGATGCCTTGCGCTTGGTTAGCGGACAAATGCTCGCGGGATAGTCGATGACAAACACGGGCCCCTGCAGTGCGTCTTCTACTCTTTCCTCGAAGACTTCACTCTTGATAACATCGGGGTGTTTTCCGCTGGGATTCAAACCGATGGACTTTGCGTAATTGGCGATTCCATCGCGATCGGATGGGTCCAGTCCCGTGGCCTCGGTGAATAGCTCGTCGTAAGTTCGACGCGCGAATGGCGGCGAAAAATCGATCGGCTTGTCATTCCACATCACTTGGTGACCCTGGCCCGTGACGGCCAGTGCATCTAAGATAATCTGTTCCGTCAAATCCATCATGACTTCGTAGTTGCCGAACGCTTCGTAGGCTTCGAGCATGGTGAACTCTGGATTATGCCGAGGACTAATACCCTCGTTGCGATACACTCGGCCAAGTTCATAGACTCGCTCCATGCCGCCGACCAGCAAACGCTTCAGGTGCAACTCCAAAGCGATCCGCAGCACCAGTGGCATATCGAGCGTATTGTGGTGCGTATTGAAGGGTCGCGCCGCAGCGCCACCCGCAATGGTGTGCAGCGTTGGGCCTTCGATTTCGCAATAGCCGCGCTTTCGCAGCGTTTCGCGAATGGATTGCACGATCTTCGTGCGCGTCAGGAATGTATGCATCACGCCATCGTTGTATGTCAAGTCGAGGTAGCGCTGGCGTTGCTTTTGATCGGCGTCGGTAAGTCCAGCAAACTTCTCGGGTGGCGCTTCGAGCGTTTTGCACATGAAATGCACGCTAGCGGCGAACACCGTCAGCTCGCCTGTGTTGGTGCGTCCCAGTCGCCCCTGGATGGCAATCCAGTCACCCAAATCAAACTCAGCGGCCAGCTCGAAACCGTGATCGCCAACCTGGGCCTTGCCGATCAGAATTTGGATGTCGCCAGTCCAATCCCGCAGGGTAATAAACTTGAGTTTGCCCTGCCCGCGCTGCAGCACAATCCGGCCAGCCACACGCACATCGGGACCAATCTCTTCGCCTTCGCCTGCGGTTTGCTTCCAGCCGCGATAGTCGATCGGCTGGCCGAGAGTACTCGCGACATCCGCTGACGTAGAACTCGGAAAGTCGGGAAGGTCCAGCTCGCGGCCATCGCTGAGCTTGTATTTGATCTCGGCAGCGCGAGCTCGCGCGTCGGCGTTCCATAGACGATTGGGAAAGTGATGTCCCCAAGGGTCGACGCCCAGCGCCTCGATCTTGCCCAATTTCGCTAATCGCGATTCGTGATGTTCTGACATTAAATCCTGGTTTCTGAATCGTTTGTAGTCCGCTGGCCCGAACCGTGCGGGTCGGCCCATCGAACAGCAGTTTTCAAGGCAGAGATTTTAGCCCCAGCTAGCATTGTGGGCGAGACGGGTATTCAAACCGGATGGCTGGAGTTAGAAAACAGCGTTCTAGATTGTCTCAAAACTCTACAAATCCCTTCTAAGTGAATTGGCGATGAACGGCCCCGTACGCCCCAGCGACCTACCGGATCCTTCCATTCAACCCAGCAACGGTTGGCATTGCACACACCTGTTTTATCGACTCAATCGGGCTGCCCTCAGCCAGATGCACATTAGTCAGCGGGCTGCCGGAGCTCGGCAGCTTGAGCGTCTCCTGGACCCGCAGTCCGAGGAATCACCCGTGCGTATGCAGAGCTTCATCATCAGCGGCCACAAAGCCGACTTTTCGCTCATGATGCTCGACCCAGATCCACTGAAGATCGACGGCGTCCACCAGCGGCTGTTGCAAAGCGAGCTAGGGCCAGCCCTAGAAGCCGTTTACTCGTTCGTTTCCATGACGGAGATTTCTGAGTATGTGCCTTCGACCGAGAGCTACGCCCAGCGACTCAAAAGCGGAGGGGAGGACCCAGCTTCACCCGCATTTGCAGCCAAAGTCGCCGCCTACGAAAAGCGCCTGCCCATGATGAACACGCAGCGATTGACTCCCGAGCTGCCAAGTTGGCCAGCCATGTGCTTCTACCCGATGAACAAGAGCCGAGTGGTCGGTGCGAATTGGTTCACCACCCCATTCACCAGTCGCAACGCGATGATGGCCGAGCATGCCCAGAGCGGAATGGCTTTTGCGGGACGCGTCACGCAGGTTGTTACCGTCTCCGTCGGACTGGATGACTGGGAGTGGGGCGTGACTCTCTGGGCGCGCTGCCCAGATTATTTAAAGGACATCGTATACAAAATGCGATTTGACGAGGCCAGTGCTAAGTACGGCGAGTTTGGCCCGTTTTACGTGGGTTACCTATCCGATGCGCAGAAAATTTGCAGCCACTGCGGTATTGCATAAACCGAACTACCGCTGCCTGACCGAAATAGCGCATCCATCGAATTGGCTCAATCCGCAGAATTCATTCATTCGTCAAAGTTAAGCTAGTCGATACCTACCTGCAGAGTAGCGTCGGCAGCTCTACGCCAATTGCGACGAATAAAAAGGGGCCATGGATGGACTCGCTAGCAACCGTGGCGATCGTGCCACGAGAACGATTCAGTTTCTCTGAGCGGTCGCTGGAGAGTGTGCTACAGCATACACCCAATGCGACCCCGATTGTCTATATCGATGGCAATTCGCCAACCCACGTTCAACAGTATTTAGAAAATCGCTGCGCCGATCGGCATATTGGATTGGTACGCGAAGACAACTTCTTGTCGCCCAATGTCGCCCGCAATAAAGCTGCCGCACTGGCACGAACCAAGTACTTGGCGTTCATTGATAACGATGTTCTAGTAACTCCAGATTGGCTCGAAAAGTTAGTTCACTGCGCGGAATCTACGGGTGCATGGGCGGTAGGGCCTTTGTACTGCCAAGGTGAGCCCGCTGGCGCACAAATTCATATGGCGGGTGGCAAAGCCCACTTCTACCAACATGAAGGCCGACGTTACTTTCGCGAATCTCACACTCTGTGTGGGAAATCGACCGTCGATGTGCTGCCAAGCCTACAGCAATCACAAGTGGAGTTGCTGGAATTCCATACGATGCTGGTCCGCACGGATATTTTTGAACGATTTGGCAAGCTCGACGAGGAATTCTTAAGCGTACATGAGCACGTGGACCTATGTTTGTCCCTTCGCACGGCTGGCTTGGGCGTCTACATGGAACCTGCTTCGGTCGTAACCTACGTGGGCCCACAGCCGCTCGAAGAAGACGACATGAGCTACTTCAAATTGCGTTGGTGCGATGCGTGGAATCGGTTGAGCATGAACCGCTTTCGCGAAAAATGGGGTGTGTGCCCGACCGATCCTGGAATCGAACATGTTCTAACTTGGGCCACCAACCATCGCTGCAAAGTACAAACCACATGGCATTCCTTATTGCGTCCGCTCGGACGCGCACGCGCTCGGCGCGTCGTTGCGGCCTGTGAAGTTTTTCAAAGTCGCCGCCAATTTGCGCTGGCAGAATGCTTGCCCGGCAAACCCTTCAGCGGCCAAGTGCAACCGCAGCATTCAAAATTGCGAGCTGCTTAACTGTAGGCCACCTCAACTGCTAAAAGTACTCACTATGGAAATCGCGCAGACCAACCTACAGCTTTACAATCAGTTGCTAGCGCAGTGCCGACCGCTGGAAGAACTACTTCAAGCCAAACGTGGCTACGAATTGGCAATGCGATTGTTCTCGGGCAAGTACCGTGCGTCGGGCAAACCATTTCTGGCCCATCTGGTCGGTACGGCAAGTATCCTGGCGTGGCTCGAACAGCCGATTGATGTCGTCGTCGCTGGGCTGGTCCATGCAGCATTTGACGCGGGCGATTTCTCCGATGGTCAACAAGGAGTGAGCAAGTCGCGACGAGTGATCATGACGGAATTTCTTTGCGCCGAAGTGGTGGAACTCGTCGAGAACTATCATCAAAGTTCGCGAGCAGATTGTTTGGGACGGTTGGTGACGCCCGCTGCAACCGTACCTTTTGCTGCCGAAAATAGAACACTTCGAAACATCCAACTTCTGCATGTTTGCGATACGATCGAAGAACACGCCGACGCAGGTATGGGCTACGCTCCGTTGAAGGAGCATATTTTACAGGACGTTTTCGGAAGTGATGTTGCTGGGAGTACGGTAGCAGCTCCGCAAAAGTTGGGGTTGGGACAATTTACTTTAGATTTGAGACGCGCATTTGCATTGTGGGACCAGTACCGCCTCCCACAACAAATGCTAAGCAATCACAGTGGATCCTACTTCGTCGCTCCACCCTCGTATCGAGAGAAAGCGCTCGTCAAGCTGCGAGGGCGCTGTGTTAAGTGGCAAGCGCGGGCACGCAACAGGCTGAAACTCGCTCTGGCTGGTCGCAAGAAATAGGTGGCACACAATGTTGGCGAAAACAAAAGTTGGCGTTGTCATTCCTGTCTTCAATCGCGCTCGATCAGTAGTTTATGCCCTGGATAGTGTCGCGCGGCAAACGTATTCAGCCAGCAGCTTGGTCGTGATCGACGACGGTTCCACGGACAACTCGGCAGCCATCATCCGCAACTGGATCATGCGTCAAGGTTCGATTGAAAGCGTTGTAATGAAGACCCAGTCGAACGCAGGGGTTGCTGCGGCTCGGAATCGAGGTCTGGCGCTGCTAGCGGACTGCACTCACGTCGCGTTCTTAGATTCCGACGATATATGGCCCCTCGATTTTCTGGAAAGGGCAATCCATAGGTTCACAGCCATCCCCGAAGCAATCGCAGCTACGTGCGACCGACGTAGCATCGACCCCGACGGCACTTTGCATGTTGACGATTTGACAGGGCTGGCCGACGCTCCCGCGCGCTGGATGCTATTCAACGGCGCGGGCATTGCCTCCTGTTCATTATTTCAAGCAAGCGCAGTCCACCGTCTCGGTGGCTTTCCCAGCGAGCTGCGGTCTGGCGAAGATACCTACCTGTTTCTGAGGCTTAGTCGGCTAGGCCCATGGCTGCATATTGCGGGTCCACAGGTCGAGTTCAATCGCAAACGTCCGGGAGAACTTGGCGATGCAACTTCCCTCAGTAGTCGCTATTACGACAACGCGCGTCGCTGGGCATACATTTACGAAGACTATTTCACGCGCGAATTGCCTGAGCTATTCCACGATCCATACATCCGGCTGGGCCTAGCCCGCGCATGGTACCGGGCTGGACGCGAGTTGATCAACCACGGCTATCATCGCGATGCCAGGTCCTGCTTCTCTCGCTCGTTAACCTGGAAGCCCTGGAGATTAAAAACCTGGCTGAAAGTTGCCCAAACGTCGGTCGCAGCCTAGCGCATTTCAGCCAATAAGCGATCGACGGTCGCGGTTAACTCCGTACGATCTAAACTGCCGTCGATGATGTGCGTAGCCGCTTGGCGCTTGGCATCCAATCCGAGTTGAGATTTTTCTCGTTGTTCGAATTGATCGAGCGTCCAGCTGCGCTCCAGCGCCCGCTGCTGACGAACAGCCAACTTTGTGTCGAGAAACAGAATGATATCGCACATAGGTGCCCAATCGGCTTCGAGCAACAGGGGCGCGTCAATGACTATGGCCTTGGGTGGTGACTCGCTTTCCGCGTAGCGGCCCAGTTGACGCACAGCCTCGGCGTGGATCTGCGGATGCACAATCGCTTCTAACTGGGCAAGCCGCTCTGCGGACTGCGTGTCATCGCCGAATACGAGTTTTGCTAATTCGCGTCTCTGGATGGTCCCGTCCTCAGCCAAGATTTGTTGGCCAAAGAGTTGCGACAGTTGCCGAGCTACCATAGGTCGCGTTAGCACTTCGTGCCCAAGTTGATCTGCATCGATCACAGCCGACCCTCGCGATTGAAATAGTCTGGCTAAGTAGGACTTCCCAGACCCAATCCCACCCACAATGCCCACCACAAACACTTTGCCTTTCGGCTTAAAACTAGCCATACTTCAGTTCCGGCGCTAATGAACGGATGGGTGTGCGAGCCAACGAGTTGGAAAGTTTCGATCATAGTGTATAGTAGCCGCTTGATTCAATCGTCCATCTTGCACGCAGCGGATCGACCGTCTTGCAAACCAAACTCATCGATAGCATTCAAGAAGCTGCGGAAATCCTGCGCTGCGGCGGACTGGTCGCCTTTCCTACGGAAACCGTCTTTGGTTTGGGTGTCGATGCGTGCCATGAGCGCGCGGTCGAGCGACTATTCGCCGCCAAAGGACGCCCCTCAGACAATCCACTGATCGTTCATCTGTCCGACAGTTGCTACTGGCCATTGGCGGCCAGTGAACTTACGCACTGCGCTGCCATTCTACTCGAACATTTCGCGCCCGGACCCATCACAGTCGTACTACCGAAGAACCCCCAGATCTGTCCCGCCGTAACCGGCGGGCTAAGCACGGTAGGCATTCGCATTCCATCCGCAAGGCCGGCTCGTGACCTGCTGCGCGCGGCAGGCATACCCGTCGCGGCACCATCTGCAAATCTTTCGGGGCGACCCAGCGGTACAACTTGGCAATCCGTGCTCGAAGATCTCGACGGTCGCATCGACGCGATTTTGACAATCGATGTTCACAACGTTGGCTTAGAGTCTTCGGTCGTAGATTGCACGGGCCAGATACCTGTACTACTTCGACCTGGTGCAGTCGGACTGACCGAATTGCAGAAGTATTTTGCCGATGCCCGCGGGCTACAGCCTGACGAGCCACTCGAAGCGGCCTTAATCAACTCGCCAGGTCTACGGCATCGACACTACCAGCCCAAAGCGAAAGTTCGGTTGGTTGAAGCTGAGGCGAAGTGGTCCGACGAGCCGAGTCAACCCCCAAGGCGATTCGCCTATGCCGGTATGGAAAACCCGCCAAATAACATGATCGTCTGCCAACAGTATACGAGCCTTGCCGAGTTCGCTCAGGGCTTCTATGAATTTTTACGAGCCGCCGATCGCGCGGCGGTCGATGAAGTGCTGATCCAGCTCGTCACGCCTGCTCAAGCAGAGCAGTCGGGAATTGCGGCGGCGCTGCGCGACCGCCAGCTTCGCGCAGCGGGCCTAAAATAGGGTTCCGAATGTAACGGCTAGCGAGCCGGTTCGGCACTTTGCGAAAACAATCGATCTTGTTCCGGATTACGCCGATCTTTGTTGGATGTGCGGAAAACTGTTTTCGATTTCTTGTTTCGCACCCTGGTCATGGATGATCTTGTTTGCAGAGCAGTCTTCACGACTGTAGCGGTTGGGAGTCCCAGCCAGGTCATCCAGATCCAGGAATTATGATGAGCGATTCGCGGCAGATTGAATTCGATATCGAAGCATTGCTGTTGGCCGCACTCTGCGTTTTCGTGTGGCTGAGTCTGCTCAGCTACGACCCGGCGGATTCAGTTGGTCCCTTGCCTGCGCCGCTGAGTCACTTCATCGAATTTGATGCGCAAGTTTTCCCAGCCAACGAATCATGCACGAATTGGTGCGGATGGTTTGGCGCAGCGTGCTCTCAACTGATGGTTCAAAGTCTAGGGATTGGTTCTATCTTGGTCGCCGTGGGTCTAACCGTCCTAGCGATCTGGATGTTCCGCGTGCAGAGCAATTATGTTCGCGCTTCCCGACAAGCCGGCTGGGTACTAGTGATTGTGGCAGTCACGACCGTCGTGGCGCTGCTAGATATGAGCACCCCGCTTGCACCGGTCATCGGTTCGGGTGGCTATCTCGGTGCAATGACATCTACTTTGTTAAACGAGCACTTTGCCTTTGTCGGAAGTCTCATACTTACCCTGACAGTCTTTGTCGCAGGGCTCTTACTCAGCACCGACTATGTGGTGGTTCGAGCTGCAATTTGGATGCTAGCCGGTGGTGCCGCCGTGGCCACGACTGCCGCTGCCGCGACTAAACAGAAGGTCTCGCTGCCACGCCCCAGCCGCTTGACGATGCGTCGTAAAAGTACTAACGATGTCAAGCAAGGTATTCAGCTTGACAAACTTGCCGATCCAACCGCTGCCACCGAATCGCTCACCCCTGTGAAAATTAGAGGCGTGCATTTAGACGGCCATGATGCATCAGTGACACGTTCGACGGATAGCAATTTAGGACTGCTGGGAATTGCCAAGTCGATGGCTGCAGGCATGCTTGGCGGTGCGAGCCCTGAGGCAACTCCTAATTCGACTCCGTCCGCCCAGCCGCCATCCCAGGAAAAACGTCCTAACGCCGCAGCGGCCGTCGAGTCAGACGCCGAGTCAGACGCCGAATTCGAGGCCGAATTCGAGGCCGAAGAAGATCAGGCCGAAGAGGACGAGTGGGATAGCCAGGAGGCGGAGGACGAGGTCGAGGTCCGCACACTGGAAGTTCAGGGTGCGACGCTACAAGTCCGCGCCGATGAGCCGCATGTGGCCGCCGAGCCCGCTGAACCGCGGGTCCGCGCGCCGAAAAACAAGAAGGTCGATGAGGCTCAGAAAAATAGAGCGGCACTTGCTCACTTGGATGACACCAAGCTTCCGGCCGGATCGGAAGAATATGTCTTGCCGGGTTTGGATCTGCTACTCGAAAGCGATGACATCGACTTTGAGCGACAGACCATCGAAGTGCGACGCAAAGCGAAGATACTCGAAAAGACTTTCAAGGACTTCAATTTCAATGTCAAGGTTGTCGAGATCGAGACGGGGCCCGTGATTGCGCAGTATGAAGTGGAACTCGAAGCGGGATTGCGGCTTTCAAAAATTACGAGTTTGGCTGATGACCTGGCAATCGCCCTGCGCGTACCCAGCGTGCGCATCGTCGCCCCTATTCCCGGCAAGTGTACCGTCGGAATCGAAGTCCCTAACGAAACGCGTCAAGTTGTGCGGCTGCGCGAAGTGATCGAAGAACAAGGACCCAAGGGGAAAAAAGCCAAAATCCCACTGTTCCTCGGTAAAGATGTTTCGGGCAATGCTCTGGTGGCTGATCTCGCAACGCTACCACACTTGCTAATTGCGGGTCGGACAGGCACGGGTAAATCGGTGTGTCTCAACGCGCTGATTGCGTCGATATTGATGACTAAGAGGCCCGACGAGGTGCGCATGTTGATGATCGACCCCAAGATGGTCGAGCTGAGCGGTTACGCACGGTTGCCGCATCTGATGCACCCCGTTGTTACAGACATGCGAAAAGCAGAAGCCATCTTGGCTTGGGCCGTCGACAAAATGGAGGAGCGCTACGCCTTGCTGGCTCGGGCTGGCGTTCGGCACTTGACTAGCTACAACGAACTAGGACGCGAAGAACTACTCGATCGACTGCGTCCGGAGTCGCCGGAGGATGCCGAGGCGATACCCGATCACTTGCCCTTCATTGTGATTATCGCCGACGAAATGGCTGACCTAATGATGACAGCGGGCAAGGAGGTAGAACAGCATATCATTCGTTTGGCACAGAAAAGCCGGGCCGTGGGCATTCACTTGATCCTCGCTACCCAGAAACCAACCGTCGACGTTATCACCGGACTAATCAAAAGTAATCTACCGGCAAGAATTTCTTTTCAAGTGGCCAGCCGTACCGACAGCCGCGTAGTCCTGGATGAAATGGGTGCCGATAAATTGCTCGGCAACGGCGACATGCTCTTCATGGGCAGCGGTACCAGTATGTTGCTACGCGGACAAGGAACCTATCTGAGCGACGAAGAAATCAATCAGCTGGTCGATCACTGCAGCACTGGCGAGCAGCATTTTGTTCATGAGTTGGTGAATCTAAAAGTCAAGGAAGAGGACGACGAATCGGGAGATGTCGCACCGAGCACATTTAAGAAACGCGACGAGCTCTACGAAGCCGCCGTCGACGTTGTGGTCCGCGAGGGTCGCGGAAGTTGCTCGCTGTTGCAACGCGCCTTGGGCATCGGTTATGGCAGGGCAGCCCGCCTCATCGACTTTATGGCTGAGGACGCTATCGTCGGCCAATACAACGGCTCGCAGGCTCGCGAAGTCGCCATTTCGGTGGCTGAATGGGAAAACATGCGGGCTGGAGCCAATGGCGCTAGCGGCGAGTCGGTTGCGTCGACGACTCCGCCACGCTCCAACAAGGTTCGCCCAACCGAAGCCATAGAGCCAAGCGGGCCGTCGGAACCAAGTGGAAATTCCAAATCGGTCGCGCGCGGACTACTGCGGAGCCCCGCCCAGACCGAAAGCGATGAAGCGCAAACTGAAACCCCTGTCAAAGCCAGATCGGTTCGACGCAGTCTGGCTATCGTACCGCAAGTGGCAGCGGACAGGCAGGCAGCGGACAGGCAGGCAGCGGACGTAGAATACGAAAACGAATATGACGACGATGCAGTTGAAGATGACGTGACGTCGGAACGTGACGACGAATACGAGGACTACGAAGCGCCGTGAACCTTAGGCGCTAGCCGTATAGTTACCTACAAATCTATGTGTGTGTCGCACTCGTACTCAGTGAAATGGTGCTCGTACTGGAAAAGCCCCGAGTACGAGTACCGTCCTGCGGACTGAGTACGAGTACGAACCCAGGAACTTCTCGGGTTTGAAGCCTGGATTTGTGGGCAATGACAAGGGCACAGTGCGAGGGGTTCGTGTTTGTGAAGTTTTTAAGTTCAACGGGCCCAGATTTTGCGTCTTCGGCTCACAAAGTGAGGCGGCGGCTATATGTAAAACATACTTCCGGACGATTGCTCGACGCGCGATAGTAAATCAGCCATCGTCAAACGATCAAGTACTTCACGCTGTTTCAATTTTACTTCATCCCAAACTTCCATCACAACATTGCCGAACATGGAGCCCGCATCTAGAGCTGGGCTGGCTGTCGGCGGGCAGACTGCATCGACGACTTCTCCGACCGTAATGCCCGCAGGCGACTGCTCTAGGTGGAAACCTCCATTGGGGCCTCGCGTACTGCCAATTAAACCTGCAGCGCGAAGCTGCTGAAGTATTTGTCCTAGGAATTGACTGGGTATCGATTGTTCGCGAGCAATAACCCGAGCGGGTAAGGTTTCGCGCGACTCGTACTTGTTGGCCAACGCCAGCATCGCCAGCGTCGCATAGTGCGCCTTGACGGGTAGCTGCATAACTGCGCTCCTTATTCCGATGTGTGTAGTCCACACTCGGTTTTGGCAAAGCCGCTCCAACGGCCCGCCCGCTCGTCTTCGCCGGGCAGAACGCTACGCGTACATGGCCAGCAACCAACGCTCGTGTAACCTTGATCGTGCAGCGGGTTGTACGGAATCTTCTCCGACTGGATCAAGCCCCAGACATCTTTCTTAGTCCAATTGGCCAAGGGGCTAATTTTGACGAGACCAAATTTCTTATCCCAGGCGACGATCGGTGCCTTGGCCCGGTCCGCACTTTGATCGCGTCGAATAGCGCTGGCCCATGCATCAAAGCCTGTCGCAGCCTGTTTGAGTACAACCAGTTTACGATCTGCACAGCAACGGTTGGGATCATGGCTGTAGACTGGGCCTCCGTGGGCAGCTTCATATTGCTCGACGCTCAGGGTCGGTTGCTTCAGTTCCACTTCAATCCCGTAGCGGCGTTTGACCGTCTCACGCAACTCCAGCGTTTCTTTGAACTGGTAGCCCGTATCAAGATTGAAGATCGGCGTATCTGGCGCAATTTCCGCCAGCATGTGGATCAGCGTCATGCCCTCGGGACCAAATGCAGTCGCCATTGTAAACTTCGGCGCATAGTGCTTTACCGCCCACCGGAGTATCTCTTGCGGCGTCGATGACTCGAGCTCCAAGCTCGCCGCCAGCAGTTCCTGCAGTAAATCGTCGTTCGACTCCTTCACCCCCAGCAAAGGAACTTCGGATACATCCTCGAGCTTGACAACCGGCAACTGCGGGAGCAGCGGAATAGGGTGTGAGTTTGCCACAAATTCGCTCGCAATGAGGCTCATGATCATTCTTTCTCGAACCAAGACGCCGGCCCGCTGCCAAACATCAACCAGCTATACAATACTATTAAGACCATAATAGTCAAGTATACGTTCACGACCTTAATTATCGGCATTTGGGCGATTTCCCCCCAGTTGGATTTGCAGAAATTCGGTTTCCTTTAGCGACCGTGGACATAACCGCTTGAGGTCAACTGCCGAATTTTTCCAGCGTCTTTCGACCACAGTCCGGTTCGGCTGGTGAATGCACCACAACAAATCGCGTTTTCCGGACCTACCAAGGCTTGCAGTTCATCGAGTAGGTTGGCGGGAATCGCCAGCAGCAGTTCAAAATCCTCGCCATCTCCGAGAGCGTGCTCCACTGGTAATTTGCCGCTAGCTTGCGAGCGCTGCATGGCCGCTTCGCTAATGGGAATTTTGTCGAGCTCCAGAACTGCACCGCAATTCGATGCGTCGCACATACGCAGCAGATCGACGCTAAGTCCGTCGCTGATATCCATGGCTGCATGAACGTCTACAGTCCCTCTGAGCAGCCGAGCCAGATCGAGTCGCGGCGTAAAATCCAAGTGCTTTCCAAGAAGGCTACCGCCCAGCGTGCCGGTCACAACGACCAAATCATCTGGCTGCGCCGTACTCCGCTTCCAAACGATCGAGTCGACGACTTGTCCGACTGCCGTCATATGTAAGACGAGTGGACCACTCCAGCAGTTTGTGTCACCGCCAGCGATCGCAACACCAAATTTCTCCGCAGATTCGCAGACGCCTTCGAAAATTTCGGAGGCTAACAGCTCGGTTTCCAGTCCATTGCCAACCGGCAGACACATCGATAGGAAGACAGCCTTGGGCTCTGCCGCCATCGCGGCCAAATCGCTCAAATTGACACCAACCAACTTTCGTCCGATACGTCGCAGGTCGACTTTGCTGCTTTCAAAATGCACGCCATCCATTAAGCTGTCGGTCGTGACTACCACATCCGCACCATCCGTGCTTAGAATGGCGGCATCGTCGCCGATCCCCAGCTTGGCTTGAGGGAGCCGTCGAGCTCGCATTTTGGCCCACGCGACAAACGATTGTTCCACAACTGCATCCTAAAAGACTTGATATGGCCAGCCATCAACCCACGAAAGTCAGTCGCAAGCGAACCCATATTCCGCTCGCGGGCCCGCCCTCAATGTATCGGCTGGCCGCGCAGGATACTCTGATAGTGCAATCGAACCAAGTTGAGCCAAGATGAAATTTCTGCTTTCGGCTCTGCTGGCTCTCTACCTATTCGTTTTGGTATTGGTTTGGGTCTGCTTGTATGTTGACGACGGCAGTTCCTTTCTGACAGCGCTATTTCTGTTTTCACCGCGATGGGCTTTGGCATTTCCACTATTAATCTTGGTCCCGTGGACACTCGCAGTCCGATTCAAACTAGCCTTTTTGTACGCCTTGCATGGCGCGATTCTACTGTTCCCTATCCTGGGTTTCGAGCTACCGAGTTGGGTCCCCAAGCAAAGTGCCGATGGACTGCAACTCCGTTTGATTACTTGCAATCTAGGGGAGGGGCCGGTCGACATTTCACGATTGGTTGCACTGGTGAAAGAAAACAACACCGATCTCCTGCTGCTACAGGAGTGTTCGCAGTCCGAGTCCGCAACTATTTTTCAAGAATTGGGATGGAACTTTCGCCGCTCGGAGAACCTGGTTGTGGGCAGTTCCTGGGCGGTGAACGAATTAGAGTCATTACGCGAGCCAGCGAACTCTAGGTATTTCACCGTGACGACACTCGCAGTAGAGCAGGATTCTTCGAACGTTCCATCGGCCCTAGATCCCACTGTGCATTCCGATGGCAATGCTGACAATCCATCCCACCAAATTCAAGTGGCATGCGTTCACTTCCCGACATTTCGGCCAGCATTTGAGCGGGCTCGCAGCTTCGATGCGTCTGCCAGCCGCGTTTTTGCAGACTTACAGAACCAGTACCGCGACATCGTACAGTCTGCATGGGACAAGCTCCATGCGAGCAACCTGCCGACAATTGTCGCCGGAGATTTTAATGTCCCCATCCAGAGCGCCTGCTATCGAGACCATTGGCGGGAATTCCAAAATTGTCTTTCACAATGCGGCTGGGGGTTTTGCTTCACCAAATACACCCGTTTGCACGGAGTACGCATCGATCACGTACTGGCAGACAATCACTGGGTGTGTCGCTCAGCCCGCGTGGGGCCAAATCTGGGTGGAGATCATCGACCCGTGATGGTGGAGCTGCAATTGCGCTAAGCAACGGCGTGTAAATGAGTGTCGGATTTTGAGCGTGGGATTGGCTTCCAGCCTGTCTTTTCCCGCATGACGGGCTGGAAGCCTATCCCACTAACTGATTGCACGGTGCTAAGCAGTCCGCGAGTCGGTGCTGCTAACAAGGCACTTCGGAGACGACAGTAATTTCGTTGGAGATGTCGCGCATGCCACAAGCCGATTTGGCCATCGACTGGGCAAGCTGGCGTAGGTCCGCAGAACCTACACAGCCGCGCAGGATAATTTCCGAACCACTGGTTTGGCAGTGGATGTTTCTTACGGGCAGCATGTCCGACGCTTGAAACATATCGTTGAGGAAATCTTCAAGAAGGATTGGATGACTGGGAAGCAATACTGTAGACATGGCGTGCCCCGAAAAATTTTAGTAGTGTCAGGCAAACCATCTGATACGCGGTGTCATGTATCGGATAGTTGAGCTGCCTTCAAGTTCTAACGGCAGGAACTCTGGTTCACCTTTAGCAAGTTTTTCACTAATTAATCCATATCACTTGTCCGGCATTCCGCCAAAGTTATTTTGCGCGAATCGACTCAAACACTGTGGAAACCAGTGCTAGCGAACCTCTTGTTCCGGCTTGGTAACATGGATTGGACGATCTACGCTTGATTAGCGTCCATCGTGAAATGAAGCAACCCTCTTTTACTTTGACAGAGCAATAGTGGCTGTTTATCTCTTAGTCTAGCCGCCTGGGATTGGCCTTGAGTGGTTGCCGCACGAATGGAGTGTGCAGCGTCTGTGAACAGGAGAAAAGCGGATGTCTCTGGTGAGCCGATGGCGCCGACTCGGGTGACTCTCGCTTGATTCGCCCAGTACGACAACTGCGAGGAACCCCGCATTCGTCGAAGAAGCTTCTGGGTAGCAGACTCAGTACGTGTTGGCAGACTTGATAGTTTAGACGGGCGCTCGCCGAACGCCAATCGATTTCATGCCTCGTCGACTTCCATAGCTCTTCTCCTATGCTGGCACATAACAAGCCGGTCCATGTCGAACGTCGTCCTTCGTCTGCAAGCCGTTGCTGAGCATCGTGGACGCGCTGCGCGTCGAAGGCGAATCGCTCCAAGTGTCCGATCGGTCGCATTGTGGCTAGAAGCTGATCGGTAAAATTTTCTAGGTACCGTCGAAGTCGATTGAGACTTACTGCCATTTCGACACTCAGCGCTTGACCAAAGACGATCAGATGAAGGCAGCGATGTCGCGCCTCGATGTGGGCGGTGAGCGCGCTTGCGGCCAGCGCAGAGTGCTCCTTATCGATCTGCAGTTCGTCCAGCAGGGCACCGTGGTAGGCCAGGATTCGAGTCAAAGGCTCCGACAACATTATTTCCTGTATCGTAGGCAGGATGGCCTGCCAAAGCAGACTCCGGCGGCTGGTGCCCGGTCTTTGAATTGAATCGCGATGCTGTGAAAGGTCGTGCATCCAATGGTCGTGACGATAGCGGCTGGACAACCAATAGTTCTGGGCTGCCTGGCGCGGTGGCGCAAGTTCCATCGCAACCTGCGTGGGCACACAGCGGACAAAGGTGCTGGCCAGGTTGGCAAGGTCGAATGCGTGCATGTGTTTTAGCGGTTGAGAGATTGTTGGGCTGAATGATGCTGCAACCCCGCGGGAACCTGGTTGCGCAGACGAAGTCGAACGCGGATGCAACTGAGCTCCCGTGAAAACGCCCAACTCTGGGAACGTGAGCTGGCTGTAGACTTCCACAGCAAGCTGCGCACCATGCCATACACTTACCGCTGTAGGAAGTCCGGCTAAAGCTGCGCAACTAGCAGCCGTACAAACAACTTAAGACGCGATAAAATCGCTTGTCAGGCAACCCGCCAATAGTGTGCATGATGCAAAAAATCAACATGCGACAAGACCAGTTACGCGATATCACCTCCGCTGCAAGTCCGGTCGTGAACCTCAGACGCTAGACGTGGGCCGTCCCCGGGTGCCTCAATCGCTAGCTGTGGGCCAACCCACAATTCTACATTTCGGTCGTACTCGTACTCAGTTAAACGGTACTCGTACTCGTACTCGAAACGCCCCAAGCGCGGGTACAATCGCTGGTGCGAACCCAGGCTTCCCTTGGGTTTGACGCCTGGAGCTACTGGGGGGGCGATACGCTGGGGACGGCGATTTCTGCGACAATCTCTTCGACGACATGCTCTGTCGTCAGCTTGCGTAGCCGACTTTCGGGCTTCAGGATTAGCCGGTGTCCCATGACGGCACTTACCAATTTCTTAATGTCATCGGGTAGGACATAGTTGCGTCCAAGCACTGCCGCCATCGCCTGCGAACTGCGGTAGAGAGCCATCGAAGCCCGTGGACTTGCCCCCAGTGCAAGCGCTTCATGACTGCGTGAATCGTGTACGATTTGCAGCAGGTACAGTTGAACTTTGGGGTCGACATAAACTTCTCGGACCAGCGCTTGAGCGGCTCGAAGTTCTTCGGCATTGGCGACGGGTTGCAGGCTGTCGATTGGATGCTGGTGCTGCAGCAGTTCGAGCATGCGCATTTCTTCTTCGATCGACGGATAGCCGAGCGAAAATTTCATTAAGAAACGATCGAGCTGCGCCTCGGGCAATGGAAAAGTGCCCTCGTGGTCGACAGGATTTTGCGTTGCAATTACCAAAAACGGCTGTTCAAGTTGATGCGTGATGCCATCGACGGTAACGCAGGCTTCCGCCATAGCTTCCAACAATGCCGCTTGGCTACGCGGTGTAGCCCGATTGATTTCGTCCGCAAGTAGGATCTGGGTGAATACGGGACCCGGTCGGAATTCGAAGTTGACATCTTTCGGGTTGAATACCGAGGCACCGGTAATGTCGGTCGGGAGCAGGTCGGGAGTACACTGCACGCGTTTAAAGGAGCAGCCTACACTCCGCGCTAACGCTCGGGCCAGCATAGTTTTAGCGACACCCGGTACGTCTTCCAGTAAGATATGGCCGCCCGAAAGCCATGATACGAGCGACAGAATCAATTGCCGACGTTTGCCAACAATCGCTCTTTCAACGTTACCAATGATTCGTTTAGACAGCTCGTTTACGTTCGGCGCAGCCACGTCGTATCCGCCCTCAAATGCACGTTCTACTAAGGAAGCCGTGCATTGTAGACGAAATGGGGTGAGCCGTTTTGGCGCTAGCCACGGCTCCTAGGCAATCAACCTGGGCTATCGCCCGAACGGCTCACATTGCAAACCCCATACATCACTTTGAAAAAGCACTAGAAATTGTATTTCTTATTGCTTTGATCGAAGTCGGCGTCGGTCAAGCCGATATTGGTCTTGACGTTCTGGTAGGTGTATTCTTCCAGCAAAATTGGCTCGGTAGTACCCTGCTGCGGCCATGCATAGGCACAATAGCGGACGGGCACATTCAATTCGTCGTCAATGAAGACCTGCGCGATATGGAAGTCAAAGTACGGACGCTCGAAGGGGTGCAGTACGGACAGTACCGTACATTCGCGGCCACCTACCTTCGCACCCTTCTGGAAGTTCACTTCACATTCATCGCGTTGGCGATCTCGCTCGCCTTTTTCGATCAGCTTGACCACCAAATTTTCAAGTCCAATGTCGGTGATTGGGTATCGCTGGCCGCGCATGGCCATCATACCATTCGGGTCAAGATTTACCGTTGGCAGGAAGCGGCCCTTCATGCCACCCTCGTGAGCCACAATATTACCGCTGTGCTTATTCTCTACATAAATGACTTCTCGTCCTTTGAGCGTGGCCGGCTTTAGGAAGGCCATGTAAACGCTGAACGGCACGTCGATACGACCATTGACCAGCTTTCGGTTGCGAACTTTGATCCCCATGTATTCGTAGTCTGTCAGGGCACCATCGATCAGTTCGCGCTTGATCAGAATCGCCGAATAGTCGGCGATGCCCTGCTGGATTGTTTGCAGGCTGCTTCGCGCGACCTGTAGAGCTGGGTCGAGAGGATGTCCGCTCGTGGCGGGCGGATGAGTCGCATCGCTCTTGGAAATGCGAAATACCGGTTCACTCAGCCCACTTTGCGGTTCATCAGCAAAGAGCGACGTTGTTAGTAGGGTTGAACCGCCGAAAATTGCGGACAAGGTTAGAAATCTTCGACGGTCAAATTGCCTCATCGATTTGCCCTTCCTGGGTTTGCGATCGAGATAGTCTCTCAGGTTACTCCAATCGGTCCGTGGATTTCGACGAGACCGTCTGCTTAATATCGTTCAAGCCATTGCGGGATGCGTAGACAGAATGCAAGCGCCGCTTCCATGCATACATCTGCTGAAACGCTCATAAATAGAATCGATTGCCCAGCCGTCAAGGCTTCTCAGACAATAGCATTTGGTTTGCAGGCATCGCCATGGCAATTCCAGGAAAATTGGCGCGTCCGCTTGTGAACCTCAGGCGCTAGGATTTCCTCAGGATTTCGTCAGGTTTGACGCCTGAATCCTAAGTAATGACACGAGAGCTAGCTATTGGTCACCAACTTGCGGCAGGGCCAAGGCTAGCATCTAAGGCTCTCGCACTAGTGCTTTGTCAAAGTACTACTCGCGGCAAAGTCTCACCACGACTATCAACGAATATGGCGTCAATACCCATAATCAGGCAGCAGTAAAGTCAACGCAATCGGAAAAGTTTATCAGTTAGGTTTCAGTTGCTGGTCGTGGTGGTCGATAACGAAGGTGTCGGAAACTCTCTTCGCAGCTTCAGCCACGGATAGGTAAGCAATGGCCGCGCGGCAAACGATAGGCAAATCGGCAAACTCGCCAATTGAGACAGATTTTTTCCAGCTCACTGAGCCTGGGCTTGGACCCGTAGAAGTTGGCATAGAAGCTACCGCAGCCGGTGGTTGCTGGTCCCGCCGTCGCTGGTTGTCCGCAACGCTGCTGGCAGCCGGTGGATCGATGGGGATGTGTGCTTATCCGCTCGGTTGCCTAGCTCAGGAGCCGTCGAAGTTTGTGCGCTCGTCGACTTTGCCATCGGGTCAAGCCCCTTTGGGGCCCCTCGCCGACGAACTCGAATCGTTCGAGATTCACTTGACACCTCTGCGGGCCCACGAGTCCTCGCCGGTTGTGACGGCGCTGGCAGCATCCCACGATGGTCGCTTTCTGGCTGCAGCCGGAGACGACCATGCGATTCGGGTAATCGACGTAGTTAGCGGCCATACATTCAGCACACTCACAGGTCATACCGATTGGATTCAATCAATCGTATTCTCCGCCGATTCGCAGCGTTTGTATTCGACCGGAAATGACGGTCGCGTGTTGAAATGGAATCACCAGTATCCAGTATCTTCGCAGCAAATCACGACGGAGTCCTTCGCACTTCGCGACATTACGCTGTCGTCTGAAAAGGACTTGCTGGCCATCTGCGGCTTTTCAGACCAAGTCCTGTTGTGGGACTTGGCTGGCAACCGTCTGCGGCACCGGTTGCATTGCGAATCGCAAGATCAGCGCTGCGTCCGGTTCAGTCCAGATGGTAGCCAGTTGCTGCGCGGTGGCCGCTTGGGCGAAATCTGCGTCTGGGACACTGCTTCGGGCGAGGAGCTAGCGCACTATCGCAAACACAATCGCCGTGTCTTTACAGCCGCCTTTTCTGCCGATGGCACCGAGGTCACGAGCGTTGGTGAAGATCGTCGCCTGATTCGTTACAACTTGGCTTCGCAGCAGGTGACATTCGACCGAGAGATCGCTAAGGGCAAGTTGATGTCGATGTGTATGATCAATGACAACATGGTGGCAGCAGCCGGAGCCGACAACTCGGTTCACTTAGTTGATATTCTTGCGGGCGATGTCGTCGCTCAGCTCAAGGGCCATTCGGGCACGGTGGCGGTCATGGTTGCCTGTGGCGACTTTTTAGCGAGCGGCTCGTACGACACAACGATTCGAATTTGGAATTTGGAAAGGATCGGTGAGCATCGCGGTGCTCGCGGAAAACCTGTAGTGTCTCCCATGAAAGTGGACACGAATTTGCGAATTCGCTAAGAGACACATGTTCGCAGACGGATGGTAACCAGGATTCAGGCGCTTAGATTTAGACCACTCATGGAGGTGTCCCTTGTTTCTCAAAGAACAAGTCAATCGATTAACCAACTGGTTCGGTGGCAGCGCGAGTCAAGCTGTTTCCGCCGCTAGTACTTCCGTAGGTTCTGCGAAGCGCTATTCTGCATCTCGCCGTCGAGCGAGTCCAGGCAGGAACTTACGTCAACAGCGGACTCGCTTGGCCATGATCGAGGTAATGGAGCCGCGACAGATGATGGCTGCGGACCTCATTCAAGTGGGTGCAGTGTACGTTGAAGAAGATATCGGCAGCGACGAGCATGGCGATTTATTCTACGTGACCTTCCGAGGAGGTGCCCCCAGCACACAGCTTACACGCCTAACGATCGACGCCGACCTGAATACTCCCGGGTTTAGCCTAGGTGATCTGTTCTTTGATACGATCGAGGGCGGTCGTGGGGCGGACCATGCATTCCCGTTTAAGATTATCCAGTTCACAACGGCTAACCCAAACGCTTCGGTAAGAGCAACCGTCGAAGATGGTTCATCCAAACTAGTCTTAGATTTCAGTAATTTCTTCGCCGACGATTTGTTGGTGTTCAGCATCGATGTAGACGAAGTGCAATTCTATGATCCCAACGAGCGTGACCTCGCCGTATTGAACGACGGTTTTGATCCGATCACCTCGGGCGTGGAATTCCAAAACACTAAGCTCCTGGCCACGTTTTCCGCACCGCACTATGAAATCGCGTCCGGCCAAGATCGATTCATCAATCGTTACGACGCTTGGCTAACTCCATCGGGACTGCCGTTGCCAGCAGACAATGAAGGCGGTAAACGCGACCGCTCAGCGGGCGGAGGATTTGCACTTCAACAGGTCCCCAAGCCCATCTCGCTGGCCGGTACTGTCTACGTTGACGCCAACGAAGATTTAACTTTGCAAGCCGGTGAGCAGCGCTTAAGTGGCGTCAAGGTCGACTTGTTTCGATTGGAAAACGGCAACTATGTGACGACGGGCCACACGACGACCACCGACAGCCAGGGTCGCTATAGTTTTGGTACCAACCTTGGTTTGCTGCCGGGAACCTACCAAGTCCGCGAGAGTCAACCGGCTGGTTACTACAGCGTCGGTGCCTCCGCAGGAAAACTCAATGGAGGGGGCCGAGTGGGTCAAACGGTAGCCAGCAATCCCGACATATTGACGCAAGTCGAGTTGTTGCTGGGAGATCAACACGCGACCGAGCTTAACTTCGCTGAGAATTTGCCGTCCTCCATCAGCGGTCATACCTGCGTCGTGATCAACGGCTTCGACTGCTTCAGCAGTACGTCCGAAAAAGCTCCGTTGGCAGGAGTGCTCATCGAGCTGCGCAACGCCAGCGGCCAAGTCATCGCCACGCAGACGACCGCCGCGGATGGCAAATACCAATTTTCGAACCTACGCGCAGGGGTCTATTCGCTGACCGAGACCACTCCGAGTAGCCTGCTCGAAGGCGACGCAAAAGTTGGGTCCTCGGGTGGTACTAAATCGGGTGGCAGCCAGATTACGCAGATCGTAATTGGTGGAGGGATCGCGGCGACGGGCTACGATTTCTGCGAACTGACCCCCAGCGATTTGAGCGGGCACACCTATTACGACCAGAATAACAACGGTCGTCGCGACTCCGGTGAAACACCGCTGGACGGTGTGCTCGTAACGCTCTGGGATGCTACCGGTAACAAAGTTGCCGAAACGCGAACCAATGCGCAAGGCTACTACCAATTCAATCGACTCAGCCCAGGCACTTACCGAGTCACTGAACAAACGCCTGCCAATTATGTGCCTGGGCAAGCGGCCGTAGGGACCGTGCGCGGCAATATCGTGGGTCGCACCGATGCCACTGGCGACGTCATTTCGGCGATCATTCTGCCAGCAGGTTCCAACGGTATCAATTACGACTTCGGAGAAATTCTGCCTGGTAGTATTGCGGGGCGGGTTATCTCCGACACCAATGGTAACTGCATCATCGACGCCTCCGGTGACGTACCACTGGCTGGCGTGCGCATCGAACTGCTGAGCGCCACGGGTGCGATCCTACAAACCACACTGACAGACACGGCGGGCAACTACAGGTTCGAGAGCGTACTGCCTGGTCAATATTCGATCCGCGAAGTACAGCCGGTGGGCTACTTTCAAGGCGACCATCACGCCGGTAGCGGCGGCGGCGACGATTCGGTTCCGGACTTAATCACTGCCATTTTGGTGACGCCTGGGTCGAACTTGGTCGACTACAATTTCTGCGAAATCCCGCCCGGCTCGATCGCGGGCACGGTGTTCGTCGATAACGACGGCGATTACAACTTCGATGCGGGAGAACAACCGCTGAACGGTGTGACCATTACGCTGCTGGACGACACCGGCAAGATTGTTTCCACGACACAAACCGACTCGCTGGGGCAGTACAAGTTCATCGGACTCAAGCCCGGAACCTACACGGTTCGCGAAACGCAGCCTTTGGGTTTTCTTCAAGGTGGACAAAAAGCGGGCTCGGGTGGCGGCAACGCTGCGGTCCAAGATGTGATTTCTGCGGTCGCACTCGGAGCTGGAGCAGGCTTAGTCGACTACAATTTCTTTGAAATTGCACCAGCCTCTATTTCCGGCAGCGTGTTTGTCGACCTCGACGACGATTGTCTATTTGACGCGAATGAAAGACCGATCGCGGGAGTCACGATCACGCTTCTGGATAGTTTGGGCGCGGTGGTCGCGACCACCCAAACCGATTCGCAGGGCAGGTACAGCTTCATGAATTTGCGTCCTGGACAGTACACGCTTCGCGAAACGCAGCCTGCCGGATTTTTCCAAGGCGGTCAGCGGGCCGGCTCGGGCGGCGGCGATGCATCTGTACAGGACGTCCTCTCGAAAATCTTCATACCAGCCGGTAGCCAGCTAGTCCAATATGATTTCTGCGAACAGGATCCCGGTACTCTCGCTGGTATTGTCTTCGCCGACCTTGACTTTGACTGCCTGCTCGACCCGCAAGAAACACTGCTGGCTAACGTGCAGGTCGAGCTACTAGATGCCAATGGCAGTGTCGTGGCGTCGACGCGCACCAACGCGCAAGGCGCCTACAAGTTCGCAAACTTAAAACCCGGCACCTATAGCGTACGCGAAACGCAGCCCGAAGGATACTTCCAGGGCGGTCAAGTCGCACCAGTAACCGGCGGTGATGCCAGCCGCGACGACTTGATCAGCCAAATCAGAGTTGGCTCGGGGCAAGCGATCGTCGAAGCGAATTTCTGCGAGCTGCCGCCGGCACAGATTTCTGGCTATGTTTTTCAAGATGGCAACGTCATCGTCAATTCAACCGGTGAACTGCCCGATGATATCCGCACGGTCCGCGACGGTGTGCGCAGCAGCGATGACACGCCGATCGGCAACGTGACGCTTCAATTGCGATCGCTGACAGGCTTGCCCATAGATTCGTCGCGTGCACTGCCCGGCACCTACTCGGGTCAAGTAATCCAGGTCCAAACCGATGCTAACGGATTTTTCACGTTCGCGGGTCTGCGGCCCGGAACTTACCACGTCTATCAACAACAGCCCGCCGGCTATATCGATAGCTTAGACACACCGGGTTCTACGACTGGATTCGCAATCAACCGCGGCGACAGTGTACCTAGTGCGATTTTGAGCCTACTTCAGTTGTCGGATCCTCAAGCCAATCCGGGCATGGACGCGATTCTGGCCATCAGTGTCGAAGCTGGTCAAAGTTCGATCGAGAATAACTTCAGCGAAGTCCGCGTAAGGCGCGAAACACCTGTACCGCCAATTCCAACCAATCCACCCTTGCTAACGCGTCCACTGGAGACACCTCCGCTTTATCAGCCATGGTCGCCGATTTATGCAAGTCCACTGTTGTGGGAGCCGCTACCGTTACTGGTTGGCTACGGGCACTCCGAACCCCAAACTTGGCACTTGAGCGTGATCAATGGCGGCTATCCTCGTGGAATTCTCAACGGGGAACAGGTGGCCGAAGAAGATGTTGCCAAACATGCCGACCTGTTGAACGTCTACGCTTGGTCGGTGCGAGGCCTGAAGGACTCGACGTGGAGGATTATCAGCACTAACCCGCGCATCACCGAAAGCTCGCAGCGCATGGTCTTTGATTTGCCGGGGTCACTACCTCTGGCGGGCGACTTCAATGGCGATGGCTTTGACGAATTGGCTCTTTTCCTCGACGGTGAGTGGTTCATCGACATCAACGCCAACGGTCGCTGGGATGAGAACGATGTATGGCTAAAGCTCGGCTCGCGCGGCGATCAGCCTGTTGTGGGAGACTGGGACGGCGACGGCAAAGACGATGTGGGCATCTTCGGAAAGCGCTGGAGCGGAGACGATCGAGCGCTGGCGGGCGAAACGGGCCTCCCCGACCCTGAGAACTTGCATCGTGTCAAGCCGAAGAACTTGCCGCCCACTGAAGAGCAAGCACCCGACGACCCGCGCCTACTTAAGCGCAGCCATCACGGTACAGCTCGCGCCGACTTGATCGACCACGTTTTCCGTTTCGGTGGCGAAAAAGACATCGCCATCAGCGGTGACTTCAACGGCGATGGCATCGCCACTATCGGTACATTCAGAGACGGTCGTTGGCTGCTGGACATCGATGGTGACGGCATGCTGACGGAAGACCATGATCGTCAAGAGAACTTTGGAGAAGCTGGCGATCTGCCGCTGATCGGAGATTTCGATGGAGATGGTATTGACGAGCTAGCCATTGTGCGTGGTAACGAAGTGATCGTGGATTCCAATGGTAATGGTCGCATCGACGCTACCGACCGCGTTTTCCAATTGGATTCGGACGAAGGCACAGTCATCGTTGGCGATTTCGACGGCGACGGTCGCGACGAGCCCGCGTTGCATCAGTCGGCCAATCAGCGCCGCACGTTGGAAGCTCGGCGCGTCCAATAAGACTTAGCGACGGTCCTGCCAGCGTTGAGATTTGAGTTCACTACGGGCTAGGCTATTTTCGGCAACCAGAATAACTGGTATCCGCAGTCCGAGTCGGGTTGTTAATAGCTTTTCCAGTTGCTCGGAGGCTGAGGGATGAGTCGCGTTTTGCTTTGCTTCGATCTCAATGTGCAACTGATCCAATTCGCCGTCGCGCGACACGACGGCTTGATATTCCGACACAGACGCCAGCTCGCGAACGATCGAATCGATACTGCTTGGAAAGATATTTACGCCGCGTATCGTGAGCATGTTGTCGGCTCGACCAACGACTCCGCCAGGGAGCCACAGGAACCGACAGCGATCATGCGGTCCATCGGTGAGGCTCGGCGTGCGCTGCCAACGGACGACATCTCCGGTGCGATAGCGGAAGACAGGTGCTCCATAGCGTCCCAAAGAAGTGAGCACTAGCTCGGACAACAGGCTATCGTTGTTGCGGGACTCCGCCTGGCTGGGCAACGGCAGGAGCTCGGCAATAAAACTGGATTCGATGACATGTAAGCCGGGACAGTCTGGCCAACCGAAACCCCAGGGGCCGATTTCAGTCGCTCCGCTGTGATCGACGACCTGCGCATTCCAAGCCTGCGAGATTTTGCTGCGCACCGCTGGCAGGCTTCCTCCGGCTTCACCCGCCACGATCAGGCAACGCACTCCCATTCCATGTAGCAATACATCTTCGGCCTGCGCGACTTCGGCCAAGTGTAAGGCATACGATGGAGTGCAACACACTACGGATGGTTGCGTCTGCTTCATGAACTCGAGTCGCGCCAGCGATGAGAGGCCGCCCCCAGGTATGACGGTGGCTCCCCGATCCACGCAGGCCTGATGCGCCGACCAGAAACCAATGAATGGACCGAAGGAGAAGGCCATGAACACACGGTCCCGCGCGGTGACATCGGCCGCATGCAGCACGTGTTGCCACGTCGCCGACCACCAATTCCAGTCGGACTGGGTATCGAGCACCATCAGCGGCTGACCAGTAGTACCACTGGTGCGGTGGATTCGCGAATAGGCAGACAACTCAAAGGTGTGGTGTCGGCTGACCCCATCGGCAGACCGGCTGGCGCTATCAACCAGCTCGCTCTTCGTAGTGGTCGGGAGGTTGGATAGTTGTTCCAAATGCTTAATTACCAACGGTGTATCGCCAGATTTTACACCAAACTTTGCAGCATAAAACTCGTTGGCAGGCAGCACCTTTCTGAGTTGTGCGTTGAGTTGCCGAAGCTGCCAAACCCGCAGCTCATCTTCGCTCCAGCGCCAGCTTGCGGGGACAATAGTTGGGTTCGCATCGACTGCTAATTGACCTTCAGACATAAGCACTAACGTGAAATGAAGATTGACGTTGATATGGGTTATGAGGATTTTAACGACTTTGTCTGTCGAGCATTATGCTTACTTATTGTTTAAGTTGACCACTTGCTGGTTCAAAAACCTGTGCGGGTTGCGTAGACTAGAGAATGCTCCTGTCGCAGGCTAATCTAGACAGGCGCGTGGGTGCCTGGGTTTGCTACGGACTGCGTAGCAATTCGCTTGGTTGTGCCCACACAAATCTTTTCTTGACAAAGCCAGCTTGGATGGTTTCAAACTATTACCAGCCGAAGAGCAAACGACCTACGCTCCGTTCCCTCGGGCTGGCGTATCGCTGCTTCGCGATACGAGCTTGCATGGTAGCAGTGATCGTGCTTCTGGGTAGCCGTACAAACTCCCATGCGCAATTGGAAAATAGTGAACCGTTCAGTTCCAGTAGCCTGCTTACGCCGCTGCCGGATGTTTTGAGCGAGGGAACACTGCAGCCCAAAGCTCGATTGTGGTTTTCAGATCGAGATGGCGTGCTGGTGTTGGCCGGCGACGAATTTGCGGAAGACTATTTTCGCGCTCGGCGCAAGTCCTTAGGCGGCGTCGTCCTGCCTGCAGCCGCAGTGGAGCGAGTTGATGTAGAAGTCGACATCGTCGACGACATTGCTAATATAACGGGCCGCTTCAGTGTGATGCTCACTGAAGAAACTGCAACCAGTGTCGACTTGGCGTTCGGTGGCGTCCAAATAGACAGGCAGGATTTTTCAGGCGATTCGCAGAACCTCGTTCAGCCTACTCGCGAAGCGGCGGGTTGGCGCTGGCTTTTGCTCGGTCAACCCAATACATCGCACGTGGCTACACTCAGCGGCGTCAGTCGCATTGCACGAGAATTGGATCGACGCAGTTTAAGAATTCCACTGCCATCAGCAGTTTGCGTCGTTAAAGTGAAGCTACCCAAGAACGCCGTGGATATCCGCGGTCGTAGCGAAGATGTTGTCCGAGAAGTGAGAACACAGGACGCGGTCGAGTTGGAGATCAATTCGTCCGGTGGTCCGCTGAGCATTACGTGGCGAGATCAGCAGTCGGTTTCCCAAGTTGCAGCGGTTAACGCAACGAGTACGACAGAATTTACGATCACCGACCCAAACCAGCCTTGGCTGGCCATAACCAAACTAAGCGTTCGCTGGTACGGACAAGATGGTGCCGATCAGTTCCGAATCGAACTGCCACCGGGCGGCCAGTGGCGGACGCTGCCCAACCCTGAGCTGGGACGCTACCAAATCACTATCGTCGAAAGCGAAGCCGCACCGGCACAGTTGGTCGTCGAAAATTACGACATCGCACTCAGTGAGACAATCGAACTTGAGCTCGAGTGGGATTGGAGTCCAGAGGAGCTGGCTGGCGACACGATGGTTACCGAAGCCAAGCTTCCAACGCCATTGGTTGGCGGGGTCGATTGGCACAAAGGAACAATCGACTGTATCGTACCGTCAGCCTATTCCGTCGTGTTCCAAGAAGGTGATGGCGCGCATTTGATCTATCAAGGACTCTTGGTGGGGAACGGTATTTTCGCTAGGCAGCAGCTCCGATTCGAATTTGATCGTCATCCATTTGATATGTCATTGACTTTCCGGCGAGAGCAGAGTTTGCCAACTGTGCGACCAACCTATATGGTCGATGTCGATCCCAATAAACTCACGCTGACAATGTGGTTCGATTGCTCGTTTGATACCAACCAACCACAGATGGAGCTGGGCTTGATTCTTGATGAGTGGGTGGTGCAGGAAAATACAGCGCGCGTCGTTTCGGATCCCAGCGACCTGTTCTCTTCCAGCGGTGACGTGTTGCGAATCCAGCAGCAGGTCGATCGCAACTATATTATCCGCTCCGAGCTGGGTGAGTCCGCTAATTTTGGTGGCAGTCGTCATGTTGATCAGATGTGGCGAGTCGTTGCGGAGCGATCGTGGACCGCAGCAGATAAGGGGCTGTTTTTCCAAGTCCCGCAGATTATCCGCGGCCTGGTGAATGGTAGTCCAAAAACGGACCACGGTTCGGGAGCTCTGTTGGTCACGAGCGAGAGCAATGTGCTGCTGAGCTGGCGCGAGACGGCGGGCACGGGTTTGCAGCGCGATTCGTTTTCGACTGAATATGAACGCTTCGTTCCAAGAAAGAGCATGCGCAAGCCATTGGCATATCGCTTTCAAAGCAGCGAGACCACTCCGCTGTGGGCCGGCAAAGCAGAGTTGCTGCCGCGTCAGGTGAGCATAGAACAGCACGCCGATCTGGAAGTCGTCGCGTCTCAAATTGCCGTCCGTCAAGATTTCGAGATCCAAGTAGCCAACGAGGCGCTCAGCGAACTACGCTTTGCGGTGCGCGAGGATGCGGGCGAGTTTCAACCGCCACAAGTTCTGGTCAACGGTACGCTTTTTTCTTCACCACGGGTGTCCACGATCGACGAACGAGTACTCGGAGGGTTGTTGAATGCGGACGAGGCCAGCGAAACAACATCTGGCGCCAAAAGTAGCGATATCACCAAGTCGTCCAGTTCGAATCGATGGAGAATCTATGAGGTGCTTGGAAGTCCGGAAATACTGGGTGCAACGCGTGTCAGCGTATTGACCGGACTACCTTGGAAGCTGGAAGAGAATGCCGCTACAACGACAGCCGCGTCGATTGCCGACAGTACTGAGACAGAACCTGCTACGACCATGTTGAATGTTCCGATCGCACAATTGCTATTACCCAGCGAATCCATCCGCCTGCGTCAGGACTGGAGCCTGCGTACCGATTTGCAGATTGAGACGGTCATCAATGCCGACGATAGTGGCTCGGCGGATGTGTCTACGGGAGTTCCGCGGTTGCGGCCGCTAGGCCCGTTGCAGCGTGAAGTGCAGGTTGGATTGCGACCGCGGCGCTTGATGGGAAGCGGGCCCGTGCGTATCGGCAAGAGTTGGTTGCAAACGTTTGTCAGTGGCAACCAGCGCCGCGAGCGCTATGTGGCCCGCGTGGCAACCAGTGCTACAGAAGTGCAATTGAGATTGCCCAAAGATGCAAATATTCGCGAGGGCAAAGTCAAGATTGCGATCGACGGATACAGTCAGAACTATGACTATAACCAACCCTTTGACTACCTGAGAGTACCGCTCAGTGGAACGTCGTTAAACGAACATGTCATCGAGGTCTCTTACTTCCTGCCCGATTCGCTGTCTTGGGTATCTAAGCTCAGTATTTCTCCGCCACAAGTGTTAGGAGCTGAGCAAGTTGGTCAGTTCTATTGGCAGTTGCTCACGCCGTCGGTCCAGCACTTAGGTTGGAGCCCCAGCGCCTTGACAGCCGATTGGACATGGCAGTGGACGGGGATGTGGTGGGAACGCAAGAGTTTTTGGGGACAACGTCAGCTCGAAGATTGGTCCGGCACTGAGTTTCAAGAGTTGCCACCTGCCTCGGCTAATAGCTATCTTATGATGGGGCCTCGTCTGGAGAGCAACATTCTGAATGATGACCAAAGTGTGTGGGTCCTTTCTCGATTTGTGTTGTGGATCCCAGTAGGCTTGCTGGCCATTGGTCTTTCGTTCACGGTGCTAAATTTTCCACAAGTGCGCAGGTCAGGTTTTGTGTTCGCGCTGGCCGCCGTTTTGATGGGTCTAGCCACGCTTTGGCCAGACATGGCCGCGATGGCTGGCCAAACTGCCGTGATATCCCTGGGGCTGGTCGCCTTGGTTTGGGCTGTTCAGGCCGGGGTGGAATCGCGTGTAAGGCGCCGCAGTGTGTTCTCGACGCGCCCTTCGACATACATCGAACGCAGCGAACAGTTTTCGGTACCTCGGTCCGTTCGCTTAGGGCAAACTACCACAGCACACCACGGCTCCTCAGTCGGTGTCAACGGGGATTAGCTATGCGGAATTGGATTCGGTTGCCACTCGCGCGACACTCGCTTTTTTTGTGTGCGATAGTCTACCTGTTCGGTATGCACTGCGTTTGCCTGGCCACCCCGCCTGCGGACTGGGACGTAATGCGAGTTTTCATTCGCGATGATCCCGACCAAATTAGTCGGCTGGTGACGCCCAAGTACGCGACAGTCTTAATCGAAGACTTGGCTCGCGATTTGGCCGAGCATCACGCCCTGCAAAAGGCATCGCTATTAGGGTCACCGCGACTGGAGGAAGCGATTTACGTGGCCCGTTTGGAGGGCAACGTTATAGTATCCGATCATTCGCGTTGGAAACTTCGCGGCTTGCCTTCGACTCAGCCACTGGAACTTGGCAGTCTTTCGCTGGCTTTGCGGTCCGCCCGTGGCGTATTGCCAAACAGTTCCCAACTGGTCGACAACCTTTTCTTCACTGCTAGTGGCGCACTAGAATTGACCTTGCCGAGTGGAAACGCGGACCATTGGTTTGGCTTTACGACCAATTCCGTTGAGCGATCCTCAATCCGCAGCTTCCAATTCCGCGTGCCGCTGGCGATCCGCGGGACAATGCTGCTCGCTGCCCCTGCCAATATGGAGCTAAGCTCCCCGACGGTGGTCGTCGAGAAAATCGCGGCGCCCACTACATGTTTGCCGCAGGACTGGTCTGTCGCATCCACACCGAGCGCAGGCCCGGGCACGAACTGGTGGCGGATCCATTTATCGGGCGTGTCCACATTTGAGCTGAATGCGGATCAACGGCGCGACACCAGCCTTTCGGCCTATGAGCACTTGGTTCGTTTCGCATCGGTAGAGTATGCGGCTACCGATCATTTGCTAGATGTACACGGTCGCTTTGTCGTCGCAGGCCTGCGCCGGAATCAACCGCTCAAATTGCGAATTGGTACTGATTTGCGAATTGCCAGCGTGCTGGCTGCTTCGCTGCCGGTGCAATGGCGCGTTTGCCCCTCGGCGGAGCAAGCCTGGCATGAGATCGAAATCACGGGGCTGACTCCGACAGAATTTGACATAGTTGTCGAGTTGGATGCGGCTTGCCCGCTCGATACGAACCGTCCCGCCCAGCTTCCCGAAGTGAGCGTGTTAAATTCGTACACGATGGATGGCGAGAGCTTGGTTTTTGGACGCGACAGTTTGGTGGCCGACACTTTAGACGCCGGTACGAGTTTCCTAAAACGTGTACCCATTGCTCAGCGAATCGCTCGCGAGAGTCATCTGCAAGCCGAGCAATTGGTCTGGCAGGCTAGTTGGCTCGGCGATGCGCCGCAGCTTGAGGCAACTTTCGCGCACCTGCGGCGGACCTGGACTGCCAATAGTCTCACTCGTTTTTCCACCCACTCGGATTGGCTAGCTGCCAATTGTCGCATCCGCTTAGAATCGCCACTATTAGATTCCAACGAAATTCGATTGTTAGTCGGTAACAATTGGTTCATTGACAGTATCAAAGTTGTGCAAACTGGATCTGATATCCGCGCCAGCGTCGAGGATCGCCAGAATGCAGCCAACCCTGTGGTCGTCGTCGCCTGGGAGGGCAAACGCGACCGCATCGCGCTGGAGTTGGAAGTTTTGGCACACAGCCCGCGCGATACGAAAGCAGAAATGATCAGCCTGCGATCGCCGCGCTTGGTGACGCTCCCTGGTGCCGAACAGATCGACAACTATGCCATCGAGCCATCGAGCCGTTATGCAGTCCAAATTGGAGCGAGTTTGCTTCGGTTCCAACTGCAACCCGAAGATTTGCCACCTTGGCAAAGACAGCTCTTGCCGCCGCAAACCAATCGCTGGCTCTTTCAAGGCGTTCGCGGTACGATGCCACCCATCTCGCTTGCCGCTTCAAGTGGTATCTACACCAGCAGCGTCAAGACATTAGTGCGCTCGCAGGCGGAAGGCTTTGTGGCAGATGTTCAAATTCTTTGTGTACCAACGGTTGGCTCGATCGACCGCGTTGGCTTGGACCTACCCGAGTCGCTTCGCAATCGAGAATTGAATTGGACTATACACCAGAACGATTCCTCCCACGACATGTCATCCAGCGTGCCAGAGCCCAGCGTTGGAGAAATCGTTCAAACCGGCTCCGATCGCCTAGTCGAAGTGGAACTTTCCATAGCGACCACTCAGCCGTTTATCTTGCGAACGCATGTTCCTCTCAATATTGAAGGGGACGTTTTGCCGGTTCCCGTCATTGGTATTCCAGCCGCTGTCCAAGGTGAATGCATTCTAGTCGTCCCCAAATCCGTGGCGACACCGGTTGAACTGACCCAGTGGGAACTGCTGTCAGCCGAAGCCTGTTCCACCGATAGCAATATTGCAGAAATGTTCGGCACGTTCACCGAAGACAATAGATCCGACTTTGTTGCCGCTCGGATCGATGCGGGTGTCAGCCATACCCTGCAGTTACAAATAGCACCCGCACAGGAGCCTACGCTTTGGGCCTGGAGCGAACGCACGCGACATCAGGTGCAGGAGAGCGGTCTGGTTCGTCACGACATGCGCTGGATCGTCGAGGGTGCCCAAGCCAGTCACTTCGATGTTACACTTCCCACCGATTGGACAGTACAAGATCTGCAAATCAGTGGGCAAAAGGCTGACATCGCGGTTGTCGATCAAACAATGCGACTGGAGTTAGAAACTTTCGAGCAAACTCAGGGCGTTTGGCAGGTGCATTTGACTTGTATCAGCCAGCGTGCTGAGCTGGGTTGGTTCGGTCGAAATTGGTTGACCTGCGAACAGTTGCCGGGACCGGTTGTCTCCATGCCAGTGCTCGAAAGAAGGCTGACGCTCGTTTTGCCGCCTTCGCGCGTCGCCCTTCGCTCACTAACAACTGGTCAGCTTTCTCCGACTGCAGAGTTGCGATTGTCGCATCGATTATTTCCAAGCACGTGGTGGAATTTACTAAATCCCAACAGTTTCGCGCTGAACCGCCCAATTCCTGATCAGCAGTCGATTGACGCGGAATCAGATTTCGCTGCTCCCATCGGCTGGAACACGATCCAAGTGTTCGACGAGCGCCCTGGGTTGGTCTCGAGCCTCGGTGAGATGCCTGATCGCGGCAACAAAAATACAACTTCCATTCGCATATGGACGGTTAGCCAGACGGCCGTAGCTGCGATCGCGCTGGCCGCACTGCTGTCGCTGACTACTGCTTTTGGGTGGATCCTCGGGTCGAATCTCCGCCTGTGGTGGTTGGTAGGTACGGTGGGAGCCATTGCCATCGTCATTATGCCTGTGCAACTGTTGCCGATCACCCAATTCGGAGTTTTAGCCTTTTGCTTGGCAGCCATGTTGAAATTGTGTTCACTTGTGAGTCGACTAAACAGCGACGGACTAACCGTACGAAGTCGCTCTGCGATCATGGCCCGCGCCAATCCGCCAACACTCATGTTGATGCTCTTAACCGGTTGGTGCGGCGCGACTCATGCGCAGTCGCCACCACTATCCTCCGGCAGCGTTCCGCCCGTCAACGCTCCCACTGGCAACGGCGCATCAGCGATCGATTTATTTGGAATTAAGGATAGTGCTAGCGGCACTGGGGTACCGCGGCGAGGCGGCGTTGAATCCACGGGACAAATCTACAGTGTTCTGATCCCAATCAATGACTCCGGAGAGGTCTCAGGGCGCTACGCCTATGCGCCGACCCAACTCTTGGAACTTCTCGCGGGTGGTGGTGAAACCACACCTAGCTTGATTCAGCCGCGATTACTGTCCGCCGACTACACCCTGCGCACCAAGCGCAGCCTGGTAGGTTTACCCGATACAATGCAAGAGTTTTCTGTCGAGTTTCGAGTAAACGTAACGCATGCCGATACCGAGCTGAGATTGCCCTTCCAACGCAGCCAAGTCATTTTACAGCGTGGAAACGTCGGCGGACAGGAACTGTTCGTAGGCGGCCGCAGTTTAGAACAGGACGCTACAGCCATTGTGTACCGGCCCAGCAGTCCGGGAACTTACCGTTTGCAGCTACAACTGCAACCAGTGATGCTGACTCAGACTGCGGTCGAGTCGACGCTGCAGTGTACGATCCCGCCGATACCCAATGCAACCCTGCGCATAGTCGCAGATGGCAATTCTCAATTCGAAATACGTTCGCTGGGAGCTAGTCCCAAGTCCGTATCCTCGGTCTCCAACGAGTTGTTAGGTCCCATCAGCCAACTGGATGTTCGCTGGACGCCTGCCAACGGCCGCAGCGCGATGGGCCAGCCATCGGCGGTCGTATTTTCCGATACTTGGCTGCACGCGCGCGGTTCGCAATTGAGCGCCGTGTGCCAACTGCGTATCAGCAATGCACGCAGCCTGCCGTCCGAGCTACATATCCAGGTTGAGCCCGGATGGGAGCCGGTGGGACTAAATTGGGGCGATGGGCAACTGGTAGCCAAGGAAGTCTCAACCCTAGCCGGTCGCCGGATTTACACAATCCGCTGTAGCGACAACAGCGATGCGTTGGCACTACGAAATATCCGCGTGATTATGGTGCCGGAAAATACCGACGGAGCCAGTTCGTTGTCGCTACCTTTTTTTTCTGTGCGCGAAGTTAGCCAACAAGCCCTCACGCGCACGCTGGCTTGGTCAACGGAAGAGACCGAGCCAGCGATGTCGGCCTGGAAACCCGAGGGTCTGGAATACTGGCAAGAACTCACGCTGACTTCGGCTATCGACTGGGGAGGACTGCAATGGAAGGCTCAGCCTAAGTTTTATCGCGTACTCAATACGATGGCGGCCTCGATTCAGCGAGTGGCGGCTTTACCCGAAAATACAATTTCAGAAGCCACGCAAATACATCTGGGCGTTGGCGAATGCAAAACGGAGTATCGCGGCGAGTTTCTCTTGCCCGATTCGCGCCTAATCGCGCTATCGATTCCTAAGGATGCTCAGGTCCAGTCCGTACTGCTGGACGGCGTCGTTCCTAACTACCGCGTTTCGCAGCGCGCCGATCGATCCTTGATCGAGATCTTGCCGAGCGAAAATGTGACCAGTCATAAGCTGGTTGAAGTGCTGTTAGGCCAAGCGCTGAAGCTAAACACATCCACTTCGCTACCGCGGGTATTCATGCAGACGGTGACTGTACGGAGTTCCAATTACAGTGTCTTTTGTGGAGCCGGTTTGACTTGCGAAATCAGTGAGCAGGACGCGCTGAAGCTAGAGACTGGAGCTGGGCCGTCGCGTGCGCTCCTGATCAAACTGGAGAGGCTGGTCGGCCAGGTGGAACTTCTCGATGGTTATCGAGACGTCCCATGGCTGCCATTGATGATCCAAGTTCATCGGCAAAATCTGGTGCCCGTGATGGATGCCCTATTAACAATCGATCGTACGGACCAGGGCTGGCGTGCCAGCGTCCGGGCCACGTGGGAAACTCCGCGAGAGCGACTCGACTTTGCATTTTTCGAACTGCCGGTGGCTGTTCGCGATGTTGTGGATACTGGGACGATGCCCGCACAGTTCATCCCCATGGGTGATTCCGGGCGAATGACATTGCGCGTGCTGCCACCTGATCCAGTCGATGGCAAAACAGAAGTAAAATTCAGCTTCCCACTACTCGCGGCCTCTTCAGGGCAATCCGTGCCGATACCTCAGGTAGCCATCCTTTCCAACACGCAAATTCGCCCGGTCCTTGCACTCCCCAGCACACTCGATGACCAACCCATTCAGTGGGCTCAAACCGGACGCAAGCTCGATCGGCTCAAATTGCTCAGCGATGACGATTCCTCTTCGAACGAATCCGTCGCGAACGGGTTTCACTACTTCGACTTGGAATCAACTCAGTCACAAGCCAACTGGAAGAGGCTAGTAATCAATCCATCATCCGCCAGCTTGCTGGCCACGCAGGTAGCCCTTTTGCAACGCCAGGGTGACTGCATCACGGGTTGTATCGACTACTGGCTTGACCCCAGTTGGCAAGCCAACCTGGCAATTAGTCTGCCGCCTCAAAGCAAAGTATTGAGTGTGCAAATCGGCGGACATGCAGCGATTTGGAAGGTCGAACAAGGTCAGTTGTCCGTACTGCTCCAACCGAACTACTTGCCAATTGGTGTCCGTGTTTTGCTCCAGTGGACGGTACCCAATAGTTCGAGCTGCACGCTGCCGTTTCCAAGCGTGGCATTGCCAGAACAAGCCGATGCGCTCCGCACGATTGACAATCAACTCGACCGACTGGCAATCCAGTCGGATATCACTCGGCAATCAGAGGAGAGTGTGCGTCAAGCCATGTCGCACCATTGGGCGAAATTACTGCTCGCTAGCTTTCCCAAACTGAAAGGGGCATCCACCAGCGAACTACAGAGCTGGTTGCGACTGTGGAAACCGCAGAACATCGGCCTGTACGGAAACGAGCTGGTCGCGGCGGCGGATGTCGAATTAGCGGTATCTGTTCTGGACATTAAGGAAGGCGGCTTCGGGACCACAGGAAGCGTTGACGATCTTTGGCTGATGTTTTTGACGCAAGCCGACTTGGGCACCCAGGACGTCGATTTGCTTAAAAAACAGCAGTCGGAAACTAGCGGTCTTTCGCATGGGTCGTATTCGGTTGCACAAGCTTTCGCAAATTCTAGCAGGGTCGCTCGTGAGCAGATCGCGTTTGACCAAACCTTCGATCGTATCGAGCTGCTTGAGCAAAAGCCTGTGCGCGGTGGGTCGGCTCAACTTGCAGCAGCCGGACTGCTGGCGGCCGCTTCGTTACTGACGATCGTGCTTGCCGGACGCCTCGGCCGCGGCTACATGCTTCTTCTCGGACTACACCCCTGGATCTATTGGGTGCAACTCGCTGCCCTTGCCTGGCTTATTCTCCCTGTTAGCTGGCCAAGCTGGGTACTGTTGTTGACGTCTCAGGGTATGCTGATCAGTCAGGTTCTTGACACTCGGCGACGCCAGCGCATGTTGTCGCGAGTTTAGGTAAGTAACCCATAGATGCTCGACGTACCAGCGAGTGGGTTGTCTGCCAGGCCGACGGTAGCTTACTTTTGTCCCACTGTCAATTTTTAGGAGACACTGCATTGATTCGATTCAAGCCTCTTCTTAGCTGGATGGCCTGTGTGCTGGCGGTCTTTTGCCTATCACCGAGTGCAACTTTGGACCAAGCCCGCGCCGCAGAAGGGGCTAGTGTTGTCGAGTTCTATGGCTATTCCGACTGCATCTCGCTTCGCAATGCAACCACCGAAGCCATTTTATGTCCCGCAGCCGGCGGAAGAATTTTGAGCTATGCAATTGCCGGCAAGAATGTTCTATACCTTCCACCCGGCGACGAGGGCTGGGTCTGGGATGGCAGCTCCACCGGCAATGCGCCAATGAATGCGGGCCGCTGTGATATCGGCCCAGAGAACATCGTGGCTCGCCGAACAGTTTTGTGGCAAGGTCGATGGACGGGCGAAATTATCGGCGATCGCCAAGCGGTTTTGCGAAGCCAGCCCGACCCAGGCACCGGGGTGCGGTTAGAGCGAACTTTTGAGTTGGCTGAGCTCTCGACGCAGCTCAAGTTCACGCAAACGATCATTAATGTCAGCGAACAATCCGTTGAGACGTGTCATTGGAGCCGCACATTCGTAAATGGGAAAGGCACGGCTGTCGTGCCCGTATCGCGGCCCAGTCGCTTTCCCAATTTCTACGTGCGCTACGATCCGCCGGGCAGATTAATCAACTTTGCACCCGAGGATCCAAACATCAAACTGGTCGACGACTATCTGCTGATCAATGACCATCCCCTGAATCCAAAGCTGGGCTTCGATTCTCATCGAGGTTGGCTCGCGTATGCATCTAACCAAGACCTGCTGTTTGTAAAAAAGTTTCCGACCTATCCTCAGCGGGCCTACAACGAAGTCGCTGGTCTTACGATCTCGGTATGGTATCCTGAAAAGGATATGGTGGAGCTGGAACCGATCGGTCCCCGCGAACGAATTCTGCCCAACCAGTCTGCTTCATTTACTGAGACTTGGTATCTGATCGAACACTCCTATGCCGGTGCCGATCAAATCAACCCAAAGCAAATCGATGAACTCGTTGCGGCTCTTCGAGATTGAGACCCGAGCGGCCGAAATTAAGTTAACTGAGCAGGAGTCGCCTGACTTCGGTTTTTGCAGACGCTATTCCACCAACTCCAGCCACCACTTACTACTAAAATTTTACATCTATAAAGAGAGTTTTGATATGCATTGCCGTCTGCTGTTTTTCATCGCAATCGCCGGATTGGTTTTAGGCTCGGCAGCAGTAGCACAAGACGAACCGGCGAAGCCCAGCGTGCCTGTGTTCAAGGACGGAGAAGCACAAATCGTGGCGGAGTTCAAAGAGGAAAAGAACTGGATACGACACGATCTATGGGTCGAAACCCAATTCGACTCGGATGGAGACGGCAAACAAGATCGCGTACACGTCGCCGTCACTCGACCGCAGCAGACCGACACGCAGGGGCTCGTACTACCCGTCATCTATGAAACCAGCCCTTACTTTGCCGGAACGGGCACGAACAATCGAGACTTCTTTTGGAATCCCCATCAGGAAATCGATCAGCCGCCGCCCACTCGATTGTTCGCACCTCAGCCCATTGCCAAGTCGAATCGTCCGATTATCTCTAGCTCTCAATTGCGAGAATGGTTACCACGCGGCTATGTAGTGGTACACTCTTCATCGCCTGGAACAGGACTCTCGCAGGGGTGCCCCACTGTGGGCGGGGACAACGAAGCGTTAGCTCCCAAAGCAGTTATTGACTGGCTCTGCGGTCGCGCCAAAGGCTTTAAGGAAATCGACGGCGATGAAACGGTAGATGCCTTCTGGTGCTCAGGGAAAATTGGCATGACCGGCACCAGTTATAACGGCACGCTGCCGCTGGCGGCTGCGACCACGGGCGTTGCAGGTTTGGAGGCAATTATTCCAATCGCACCCAACACGTCCTACTATCATTACTACCGCTCCAATGGACTCGTCCGTCACCCCGGTGGCTACATGGGTGAAGACATTGATGTGCTTTACGAATTTATTCACAGTGGAAATCCTGATCGCAAGGAATATTGCGATTGCGAAGTTCGCGATGTAGAAATGCGCGACGGCATGGATCGGACTTCTGGAGACTACAACGCGTTTTGGAAGGGTCGCGACTACCTGCCTAAGATGAGCGGTATGAAGGCGGCATTGCTAATGTCGCATGCCTTCAACGATTGGAATGTCATGCCAGAACATAGCGTGCGGATTTACGAGGCCGCGAAGCAACAGGGTTTACCTGTGCAGGCCTATTTCCATCAGGACGGGCATGGCGGACCGCCGCCACTTAAGCAAATGAATCGCTGGTTCACGCGCTACCTACATGGTGTGGAAAATGGCGTGGAGCAGGAGCCGCGAGCGCGAATTGTCCGCGAAGGCAAAAAACACGACGAAGCTACATCGTATGCAGACTACCCCAACCCAGAGGCTCGCGAGGTGGCGTTTTACTTGCACGGTGGTGGGCTCACTGCGGGCAAATTGCTGACACAGCCGCCCGCCCATCAAACACCCCAGACAATTGTCGATAACTACTCGTTCGACGGAGCCGCCCTCGCACAGGCCGATTGGACACAGCACCGCCTGCTGTACGTCAGTCCCAAACTAACAGCGCCGGTTCACTTGTCCGGCTACGCACAAATCGACGTCCGCCTTGCTATCAACAAACCTGCCGCGAATCTATCGGTCTGGCTCGTCTCTTTGCCTTGGAACGCATCGTCCAGGGCGCTTACCACCGACAACGTCATCACGCGTGGGTGGGCCGATCCGCAAAATCATGCGTCGATCGACCGGGGAATGCCTCTGACGCCGGGCCAGTTCTACAACGTTAGTTTCGACCTGCAGCCGGACGATCAGGTCGTAGCGGTTGGCCAGCAGATCGGCTTACTGGTCTTCTCCAGCGATCGTGACTTTACGCTGCACCCACAGCCTGGCACCGAATTGACTGTCGATCTGGACCAGACTCGGCTGACGTTGCCGATTGTGGGTGGCCAGCCAGCCTGGGATCACGCACTGGAGCGTCCACCTGCCCCTCGACGCGGTGTCCCGCTGAAATGATATGCGCCCTAATCGCAGCACCGCCCCAACGACCGCTATCTTCCGTACCATGTTGCAAAAGTCCGGCTGCTATACAGTTTTTCCCTGACCGTTAGAGCCTGCCACAAACCGATAAGTTGTCCTAGTGATGATCGGTTACCTGGTAGAACTTTTGGGGATTGCCCGACGGTTTGGGCACCTTTGCACCAGAGTATTTCACATGGATGTGAGTTACGACATCGAAGCGGCCCTGTAGCGGAATCAGGGCAACGATTGACGGCCAGCGGCACATCCAGAAGGAAATACTCTGTGGCTAGGAAGCTCCCAGCGCATTTGAAATTGCATGTCGACAACGACCGAGGCGCGATTGCGTCGGCAAGCAGTCCCCGAGTGTTCGATTTGGCTGCAACGCTGCACGCCTTTTCCAACGCTACGGGTTGGCTGCCGCGTTCGCAGGGCGGAACGCCACATCATCCGCTGGAAGCCAATCCAGTACGAGACGAGCCTGTGCGGCCACTGCAGCAGCGTGTGCAATTAGTTAGCTCGCTGCCGATGGACGGTTTGCTAGATGCCGATGACTTCGATTATTTCCAAGGCACCAGCGAAGCAGTCGCGTGGGCGCTGCTGGAACAGATCGACGCATTGGTTCAGGGGCTCCATGCGGCGGAGCGGGCCATCGAGCGCCAGGAGGCTCAGTTGGCCATGGCGTTGGGGGTCAGCATTCGGCCGGACGAATCTGAAGTGCTAGCCAGTAAACTAGCAGAGGCGCTGCATCGCGCGGCTGAGCTCACCGGAAGCGATGCAGCAGCGTTGTACCTATTGGACGAAACCACGAGCGAATTGAAGATGCGGAGCTGCTGGGGAATGCCTACTTCGGCGCTCGCCAAACCTGCGCGAGACTTGCGCGGCTCGCTAGCGGATCTCGAGGCGCTGATGGGCAATGCCGTCCTACTGGAAAACACCGCCCTGGCCAGTGAATGGAATTGCCCCGAGAACTATGCCGCTGCGATGTGTGTCCCTATCGGCTCGCCGACGATGCCACACGGGACGCTCTGGCTGTGGAGCGATCATGTCCGCGACTTTAGCCCCGCTGATATCGATGCGGCCAAAGCGGCCGGAGATAAGATACTTTCCGATATCGAGCGCAGTGTCCTAGCTGACGAAGTGCTCAAGACGCGCGGTTTGAATCGCCAATTTGAATCGGCCAGCCTCGTCCAATCCTCGCGCCTTCCCACGGCCCAACCGCTGCATGATGATTACGAAATTGGCGGCTGGACCTATCAGGGCCAAGCTCTGGGTGGGAACTTCCACACATGGACTGTAAATCGCAAGCGACAAATTTGCGCCGCTTTGGGCGCTGCCGTCAAGCAGGGTGCCGCCGGTGCGCTCGTCGCCACCAGCGTTCAAACCGTCGTCGAGACCTGTTGGAACTCGAATCATAAGCCGAGCCAGATCCTGCGAAAAGCCAACGATATTCTGTGGGCCACTGAGGACGGCGACTGGCGCAGCTCTCTATGCTATTTGCAGATTCATCCCGAATCCGGCTCGACCCAATTATCGTTGGCAGGCAGCATACAGGCATTCATTGTTGGCGCTCGCGGGTTCCGTTTGCTCGGCGGCAACACTACCGCCCTTGCCGTACAACCCGATAGCCAATTCGATAATCAACAGTTGTATTTAGAGGCCGGCGAGCTGCTTGTGGTCGCTTCGGCCGACGTGGTCGGCGGCATGCAACGTGGCGGCTTCTCGCAGGATGCTCTGTTGAAAATTGTGCGCGACATGCAAGACGAGTCGGTTTCGGATATCGCCGACCACTTGGCCAGACTTCTACCAGTTCTCGACCCGGCTAGCTGTGTGGCAGATCGAAGCTTTATGCTTGTCCGCCGCCGCTTCTAATACTCAACCGACTCCCTTCAGGCACTCTTCTAGATTAGAATTCAGAAGTCAGAAATGGCTTCAGTTGCCTGTTTGGACCCGTAGTTCTACTGAACTGCAGTTTTGCTTGGTTGCTATCGATTTATGAATCCCGTTGACAATTACCTGCATGGGAGCTGGGAAGCGTTGGGCCAAGGTGCTCCGATGCTGGTCGCGCTGGCACAATTGTGCTCCGAGCGCTGGGTCTTACGCGGAAAAGTGGACGCACCTCCCTTGGCAGGTGAGCTGTCGATCGAAGCTCAAGCACTCCTGCACGCAGCGCGATATCGTGGCATTATCGAGATTCGCGCCGTGAATTCGGCATTCGACGCCGCTGCGCGGTTGTTGGCTGTTTATGTCGAGCTGTCGGCAGAAAGAACGATTGCTTTTCGAGATCCTTTAGAGCCCGCATTTACGTTGCGATTCTTGGAGGCATTCCGGGAATTGTGCGACCGAGGGCTGATTATGCATCATATCTTTCGCGATTTCTCGTTGTCGCCACTCGGACTATCTCTGGCGGCTAATGTACGGAACACTGACGTACAAACGCTACTAGACAAAGCAACTGAATTTGGGTTGCACGATTGATGAACGCTTATCGTGCATCATTTTTTCTACTAACTACTTTATTGATCGCGTTGAGCGTTGTTGGCCTGATCTCTGCCTATGCTCCACTCAGGCCGCTGGATTCACTGCACAGCATTGTCTCGACGCGCGTACCTGTAATCGAGCGTGATGATCCCAATAGTTTGAGCCGAGAAAACAATTCAGCCCAAGCGCCAGCCGTTGCTCCCGAGCAGCCTGACGCTTCGATAGCTGGCGTGCTGGATTTGGCTCATGAGATGCTGGACTTTCTTCGGCACGACGTGCGAGACTACCGAGCGACACTCGTCAAACGCGAGCGGATCGCGGGCCGACTTGGCGGCGAAGTGCGCATGGAGTTGAAGGTTCGCAATCCCAGCACGACCGGTCTGTCGACCTACCTGAAGTTTGTATCACCGAAAACGGCGGCTGGTCGCGAGGTGATTTGGGTCGACGGCCAGCGGGACAGCCGCCTGGTGGCCCACGAAGGTGGCCTGCTGAACTTGATGCGAGTCGAGTTGGTACCCGAGAGCCGCTTGGCCATGCTGGGAAATAAATACCCCATTACTGAAATTGGGCTCGTGCGGCTGGTGGAGAAACTCATCGAAAAATGCGATCGGGGCGTTGATTTGAGTCAATGTCGCATCGAAATGATCGAAGACCAACGAGTGGGCGACCGCACATGTCGATTGGTTCAGGTGACACAGCCCAAGAGCCTAGCGGGCGCGGATTTTTATATCGCGCAGGTCTTCGTTGACATGGAGCGCCGCGTGCCCCTACGTTATGCTGCGTTTATGTGGCCCGAACAGACGGGTGGCGATCCGCCGCTGGAAGAAGAGTACACGTATCTTGATTTGGAGCTGAACGTGGGGCTCAGCGACGAAGACTTCGATCCCAGCAATCCTGCTTACAACTATCCATCTGGATGACTCACCATGCTTGATCACGACTGTCGCGAGTATGCAGTCTCGCATCGTCACTGGGTCAAGTGTGACGCACTCTACCAAAATTCATCGTAGAAAATCGCCTTCAAACAAAGTCATTATATTGGTAGGTCGGTCATGCTAACGTCGATTTTTAATTATCCAACATGGAGCATCATTTGCTTGCTGGTCCTGGCACTATGGGTGGCCAATGAAGTCGGATTCCGAGTAGGACGTCACTTTCACACCAGTGAAACGGAAATTCAACGTAGCGTCGGTAACTCTCTCAAAGCGAGTATCTTCGGGCTGGTTGCACTGCTACTCGGTTTTTCTTTCTCTGCGACTTCAAATCGCTACGAGCTGAGACAGCGGGTCGTGCTTGACCAAGCCAACGCGGTCGGAACCTGCTACCAAAGAGCGGGCCTGCTCGACGACACAAGCCGAGATCGAATTCAGGAAATTTTACGGCGGTACCTGCAAACTCGAGTTGACCAGTATCGCGAAGGTGACAGTCCTTCGGCATTCGCCAAATACCAGGGCCTGGTCAATGACACGCTAGCTCAACTTTGGAGTACCATCGAGGACGTGAACCGACAATATCCCGATATGGTTCGCAACAGTCACATTGTCCCAGCCGCCAATGAAGTCATCGATCTCAGCTCGACCAGAACCTGGGCCAACCGCAATCATCTGCCCGACCCGGTCCTGCTGCTGTTACTGATGTGTGTCGTCATTTCGGGAGTCCTGCTCGGACATTCTTCGGGCCAATCGGGCCGCAGACACATCGGATTGTGGATTGCGTCGAACCTTTTATTTGGACTGGTGCTCTTTATCGTACTTGATTTTGATCGTCCGCAAACAGGCTTGATCCGAGTCGACCCTGGGCCGCTGGGAGAAGTCCGCGACCAAATAGGTCTGCCTGCCTCGACTCCTTGAATTCCAATGGGACTTCAAATCTCCTCTTTCATGCGGGAAATCAATTAATGAAGCGTGGTAGCATTTCCATTCGCCCATTTATCGGAGCCAAGAACTTCGAACTCTCACGGCGATTTTACTTGGACCTTGGCTTCGAAGAAAGTGTTCTGTCCAAGGACATGTCGTACTTTGTGACAAGCGGATTGGGATTCTATCTCCAGGATGCGTACGTCAAAGATTGGATCGATAACACGATGGTCTTCTTGGAGGTAGACGATGTTGAGCAGTACTGGCGCGAACTCGTTTCGCTGGATCTGACAGCCAAATACGAAAGCGTACGACTGGTCCCTATTCGAAATTTGCCGTGGGGCAAGGAGTTTTTCCTGCACGACCCGTCGGGCATCCTGTGGCACTTCGGTCAATTCCACTAATTGCAGGTTTACTAGTTAGAATGCCTTTTGATCATTCGCAGTCAATCTTCCGTTTCGAAAAACGGGCCAAGCAGGCGGCGGCGGCGGCATCCAAGCGGCGACAATCGCTTTTTGTTTTGCTATGCTACTAAGCAAGGTGGTCATCAATAAGTAATTCGAGCGAGGGGCTAACGTTCATGCATACCTTTATTCGACCCGCGTCCGTTCTGCTTGCCTCCCTGTTGGTTGCCGTGCCTTCGTTTCCATTGAGCTCACAGGAATCTTCGCGACGACGCGGCGAACAGCCTGCACAAGCCAGTCCGGCGCATCCCATACCGCCAAGCATCATGACTTCGCTACGCGAACAGATTGATCCCTACCAAGCCCAAAAGCTCCAAATTTTGTTGACCAAGCCAGAGGTGCAGGCGGAACTTGAAATTGATGCTGGGACTTTTGGCTTGGTCGCAAAGGCTCTGACCGACGTTACCAAAAGAAGCGCGGAGGTGTTTAAGGGTGTCGATCCTACAAGTCCCACCAATCGACAGGAGATGCAGGCCCGTTTGGAAGAGTTCAGGAAACTGCAAGACGAAAGGGCAAAAGCGACCGATGCGGCCCTGACCGAGATTTTTCCACCAGAAAAGTACGAGCGCCTCAAGCAAATCGCCTTGCGAATCCAAATCCAAGAAGCCGGACTTGGCAACGTATTACTCTACGGAATATTGGCAGAAGAGTTACAATTCTCCGACGCTCAATTTAATGAAATTGCTGAGAAGGCTGAAAAGTACGACCTGGAAAGACAAGCTAGAATCCGCGAAATAAACGCAGAGTTCGATGCCAAATTGCTCGGAAATCTCAGTCCGAAACAACGCAAATTTTTTGAGCAACAGGTTGGGGAAAACTTCGAATACAACCCCAAGTCGCGAGACGCGCAGTCCTTCGATAGATTCCGCTCCTACCGTCAACGCGCTGCTCCGCCAACTCCTTCCGCAACACCAGAACGTTAGCCGAGCAGCATTCCAGCGTAGCAGGGTCCACAGGCCGCCGAAAATATGCTTTGCACAGAATCAATGCAGGCTGAGGCTGGAAACACATTCGAACATTGGTTAGAGTGTTTGGCAGGGGTCAATTCGGTTGAAGGAGTGCCGATGCTAACTCGATTGATGTTCCAAATCGTACTCATTGTGCTCAGCGCGTGCTGCGGTTGTAACTCACGCCACAGTCCGGTAGGTGATATCGGTTCATTATCTTGGGATCAAGTCGTGCAGCAAGCTCGCGGTACGACCGTTCGCATGGCGATGTGGGACGGTGATCCGTTGATCAATGCGTACATGCGTGGCTATGTGCATGATTCGCTGGCGGAGGAGTACGGTGTCGATGTACAGTTTGTGGGCGGGCAGGGTAAAGTTCTGGTCGACCGGTTGTTAGTTGAACTCGATGCTGGCAGGTCGATCGGTGATATCGATGTCGTGTGGATCAACGGCGAGACGTTTTATCAACTGCGTCAAATCGAGGCACTTTACGGCCCCTTCACGGATCAGCTCCCAAATCATATTTTGGTCGATTGGGGTGATCCCTATATTTCGATTGACTTTCAGCAACCCATCGCCGGTTATGAATGTCCCTGGGGGAATGTGCAGCAGGCGATTATTTATCAACCAAGCCGCGTTGCGAAACCGCCTCAGAACACTCGAGAGCTCGCGGCGTGGGTCAAATTGCATCCGGGCCGGTTCACTTTTGACAACAGCTTTACGGGCATGACTTTCCTGAAGTGCCTGTTAGTTGACTTCGCCGGCGGAGCCGGTTCTCTCGACGGTCCCTTTGACGAACCGACATACCACTCTGCGTCTGTGAAATTGTGGCAGTACCTGCGCGAACTACAGCCATTCCTGTGGCGAAAAGGCCAGACGTTTCCTGAAAGCGTCGCCCAACTTCATCAGTTGTTTACCAATGGCGAAGTCGATTTCACGATGAGCAACAATGATGGTGAAGTCGACAACAAGGCTTTGCAGGGAATCATTCCCGAGACGTCCTGCGCCTACGTGTGGGAGAGCGGAACGATTCGCAATAGTCACTATTTGGGTGTTCCATTAAATGGACCTAATAGGGCCGCCGCATTGGTGTTGATCAACTTTTTGATTTCACCAGCAGCGCAACTCCGCAAAGCGACACCCGACGTTTGGGGCGACGGGACCATCCTGGATATCACCAAACTGCCCGAAGTTTACCAAGCCCAATTCGCAAACATACCCGGACGCAAACGAGTACCTGCGCGTGAGCTGTTAGCGACGCGAGCTCTTCGGGAACCTGCGCCGGAAGTAATGATTCGATTGCAGGCGGACTTTCGCAAGTTTATTATCGAGGGGCAACCGTTTTGAAATGGAATGGTAGGCTATGTCGCGAGCTAGTCTGGCAAGTCCTGTGGCGCGCGACCATGATGGCCATGATTGGTGGACCCATGATCTGGGCCAGCACGTATGCGGTTCTTTATAGTCTTGGCGGCCTGGGGAGGCTGTCTTCGGGTTGGACTTTCGAGCACTGGCGCTCCGCGTTGTCAGGGTCACAAGTCGTTCTCTCACTGGGCTACAGTCTAGCCAATGCTGCGATTTCCACTGCGGTTGTCACGGCGGGCTCACTGGGAGTACTGCTGGCGTTTCCAACCATCAGAAGTAGCCAGTTATTCTTGTCGAAGATAGCCATACTGATGGCGACACCCGTGTTGGTTCTTGCTCAAATGGTGAGTCAAGTCCTGGCCCCTGGAGGTTGGATATCGCGGATTGGCCATCATTTCGGCTGCGTGGATTCGGCGAGTGAATTTCCAGTTTTGGTGAATGATCGGTTGGGTATTGGCATGTTGCTTGCGATTGCAGCCAGCCTGTTCCCGCTTTCCTTTCTATATTTTTCACAACTATGGAACACAGTGCGGGCCGATCGAATGTGCGAGCTGGCGATGTCGCTTGGAGCCTCTACCGCCTGCTCGCGGCTGCAAGTTGCGCTGCCCGCGCTGATGTACCGCGGCTGGTCAATCATTCTGCTCGTTTTCATTTTAGCGCTGGGCAGCTATGAAATTCCACTTTTGCTGGGACAGCAGTCGCCGCAAATGTTCTCCGTAATGACTCAACGCCTGATGTTTGGTTTTGATCTTGGCTCCAAACCACAGGCGTATGCGTTGGCGACGCTATACTTGATTACCACGTCGTGCGTGCTCGTGTTCTACGTAGTGCGCAAGAAGGCGCAAACTCATGGGTGATCGTCCCAGACTAAAAAGCTTCAGTCGCAAAACGGTGCTCGCCAGTCTTTTCAGCGGCTTTGGGTTTTGTATCTTTCTCGCGCCTTATGCTCTACTGGTTTGGCTGTCGCTCGGCAGCGGCTGGACCTATCCTAATCTTGGACCGGATCGGCTCGATCTAAGTCCGTGGAAGTCGTTTTTCGCAGACGGAGGAAGCCCTTGGCAAGGTGCGATGATCGCAGCGGTTATCGGTCCGTGTGTCGCCACGCTGAGCACGTGTTTTGGCCTGTGCTTTGGCCGTCAAATCCATAGGCTTCGCGGTGGTTGGTTATTCTTGGCTTATCTGCCACTTGCGTTTTCGCCAGTCATCGTTGGCATATGCTTATTAAATCTATTCCTACGAGTTGGACTAGCCAGCTCGGTAGTGGGGGTTCTGTTGATTCAAACGGTATTTGCGACCGGATTTGCCACAGTTTTTTTTTGCGAAGTATGGAGTTCGGAACTTGAGCGATTGGAGCGGTTAGTCCAGACGCTGGGTGGATCGCGAATTTCAGTTTGGAGGCACGCGCTGTGGCCACGGTTATGGCAACTAGTCTGCGTGTGTTGGTTGCAAACGCTACTATTTTCTTGGCTGGACTACGGCTTGGTGTCAGTCATTGGTGGAGGAGTTGTGCCATCGTTGACCGTTGGGATCGTGGCTTACGTCCGCGAGGCCAGCGTGAATCAAGCTGCTCAGGCCGCGATCGTGCTTATTCTTCCACCACTGTTCTGTTTTTACTTGGGGAGTCGATTGCTAAGCCTCCATCGAACTCGGACTAATTCACATGGATAGGTCAAAACAGATAGCGGCATGTGAATTGAGCGGAGCTACAGGTAGTAAAGCACAGAGAAGCATGCCATATCAGGGTGCAACGTCGTTAGTTGCTCAGAGTGTTTCGGTAGCATTTGGAAAAACGCGTGTGATCCATAAAATTGCGCTAGAGCTTTTCCCTGGCGAAACGTTGGTCGTTCTAGGCGATAGTGGTTGCGGAAAAACGACGCTGTTGCGAGTTTTAGCGGGCCAACTTCGGCCAGACACAGGCACCATTCACGTTGAACAGCAGGAGATATTTAATTTACCAGCGAAAGAACGCGGCATCGTCTACTTGGATCAAGAGGCCCTATTATTTGAACATTTGACGGTCTTTGAAAATGTCGCCTTCGGGCTGCGGTTGCGACGCGTCGGCAACGTCACTTTGCGCGCGCAAGTTGAAGAGATGCTAGCTGCGGTGAACTTGAGTCAACATGGAGCCAAGCGCAGTTGGCAACTTTCCGGAGGGCAAAAGCAGCGAATTGCGTTCGCCAGAGCAATCCTGGCCAGACCCCGTGTGCTGCTGCTGGATGAGCCCTTCGGCAGCTTGGACTCGAAGGCCCGAGCGGAAATGCAACAGCTATATCGCAAATTAGCTGCCGCATTCCGATTTACGGCACTTTTCGTGACGCATGATATTCGCGAAGCATTGATAGTTGGAGATCGTTTTTCATGGATGTCAGACGGAAACATGGAAACATATGCTGGGAGAGCAGAGTTTGTGGCGGACGATAGGACTGGTGTGCAAGCTGAACTTCGCTTCTGGCAAGAATTGTCGCAGGAAACGCGCAGCGATACTTAGCCTGTTCGGAATGTACCGTGGGCAACGCCAATACGCATAGCGGTCGTTATCCAACACAGCCCGCCAAAGGTCCAAGCGAGTATGGAAAAGTAGTGTGGGACGAGGCACACCAGGAAAAGTAGAACAGTTGTCTCCGTCCCTTCAATGAGTCCCGTGGAATAGAAAAACGACTTCTTGCCAGAATCAGCCGCCAGCTGACCGCGCTTGGCGGCTATCACTGCGAACGCTAAAAAGGAACTTCCCGTTCCCATGAAGCTATAGATCAAAAAAGCGGCAGGGAGCTGGTTTTCAGAAGCACGAAGCGCGAATGCGAACGGAATCGAAGCATAGAAAATCATATCGAGTGCGATGTCTAGGAAGCCGCCAAGATCGGACGCTTCAGCGAGCCGCGCTACGCAGCCGTCAAGTCCATCGCAGAGTCGATTCAGAGCGATCAAAGCAAGCGCGGCGGGAAACCAACCTTGAACGATACATAGACCACCGGCCAAGCCGAATAGAAATCCAGCCCACGTCAATTGATTCGCTGTTACCCCGCAACGATGTACCGTTAGGCCGACGCGCTCGAGCGTGGGGTCGATCAACTTACGAATTCGGATATCAAGCATCGCGACCGGAAATCCTAAAGGGAACGGGCTAGTCTACGATAGCTTAACGACTAAATGGAAGCGCGGAAATCGTGCTCCTCGCCACGGCGTTCGCGGCCGGCAAGTTGATCCTCGTACACGTTGCGGCGGTCGACGAAAAACATGCCTGACTTCCTGCCACGCATGCGGATACGCAGATCATTGGCTTTGGCCAGTGCCTTCTCCGGCCAAATCGCAAAATCCCGATTTCCATGATAGGGACCGCTGGTAAAGTAAGCTTCGACTGGGATCGCTGGTCGAGATACGCGCGCAGGCCCATCCGCCTTAGCCAAAGCGTAGACATCGCTGGCCCAATGCCCAGTAATCAAATTTGCGGCGGCAAACGGAGCAAGGTTCCCCCACAGTACGCGCCGCTGTGGGCCGTTAGGATTGCAGAACCATGGAAACATCATTCGCATGCAACAGGATAAATATGCGAACTGGCGAGGATCATAATCGCGATCACGAAACAAAAATAGAACTTCGCGACGCTCGCTTCGAACAAATGCGCGAAGGTCCCGACGAAACTGCGGATCACTAAGGTGAGCGAAACCGTCGCCGAGATCATTTAGTAGAATCAGTCCACTATTGTAGTGCGAACTACCATGCATATAGTTGATCGCATGCGGCATCCTGCGCTTTGGACCAACAGGCAGCTCGGGCACCACCGCCGACTTTTTGACCCTGGACGCCATAAATTTTCCCGTGGCAATCACGACTTCTTCATCGGTTGGCAATTCCTGACCGCTTGACCGCGGCGACCGATAGACGATGTTGTCTGGCCAAATCCATTTTCCGGTATGGGGACTGATTCCTGTCACCCAAGGGTGGTCCAGTGGAACCGCGCCGGCGGCGAGCGGATGAAACTTCAACAGGTCCACCACACGCGCGATGTCGTGGCAGTTGCGAAAGAACTGGCCACCTAGTCGCACGGGAATACCGCACCAATAGCTGGCGCGATCCCAAATAGTAATTCGAGCACCTGGTGACAGTACACTCGCCGTCATGGAAGACCCTTCGAAAACAGGAAACCGCTAATCTTTTTTCGGCATCGAACACGAGCTTCCATCGGGCGACGCGTCAAGAACCTCGATCGAACTTTGGTCCGACGTATGCGTCTTGCCGAATGCGTTATTGAACCAACGCGAAAACACCCCTCTCAATCCAAACGCCTGTAGGGGTGCCTTCCAGAGCTTGGGCTTGTTGTGAATCTCTCCCCAGTTCGGAACGTCTTGGTGCAAGACGTAAACTTCCCAGAGGGTACCGTCTGGATCGGTGACCCAAACTTTAGTCTGCTCTGCATAACAGCACTGGACATGATCCTGTCGTCCAAGCCGAGCATTGACAGCACGCAATCGCACTAGCGTGGCTTCCAGCCTTCGCTGATCGATGACTCGTATTCCCAGATGGTTTAAGGGTCCACCGACATGGGCACGTTTGGGCTTGAGGGACAATACCATGGGTGGAGATTCGAGTTCGAACTTGGCGTAGTCTTCGTATTGCTTGACCGGTTCGTACCCCAAAAGCGCGCTATAGAATTTAACCGAGCGCTTCAGGTCGGATACGTTCAGGCAAGCATGGAATTTATCCATGGCCAACGATTCGCGCGGAGTTGTGTTTTGCCGTCGCTCACCCGGTTCGCTGGTTTCAACGCTTGGGTTGTCGCCGAGTGTTGCTGTATCCATCGCATGTCTCCTGTCTAAAATTGTTGGCCTGTACACTCAAACGCTACGGCGAACGTTTGATTGTTAAGTGTAGCACATCGGCTACTTGACATTGAGAACCAGCTCGGGGATTCCGTCTGGCGGCACGGTGATTTTCCAAGGCGAGCTCGACGGAGCCCCATAATCGGGCTTTTTCAAGCGTTGCGCAAGTTCTGGAGCGAGCGTGACCGTATAGTTGCCCGCAGCGATTCCCTCACCGAACGGAAACGTCTTTAGCGTAAAGCTACCGTCGATTTGGAGCATGCTGGAGGGCTTGTCTTTGGTGTACTCGGCATCCGCGTCTGGGTGAAAGTAAATGCTTCCCGCCGTCACGCCCTTACCGTTGTTGAGTACTTTGCCATGCACCGGTACCAGAGTGGGCCCATCCTTTCCCGCACATCCAATCAAAATCGCGAATAGTGCTCCCAGTGCAAAAATGCCCAGAGAGCGAACACGGGTTGGTTGAATCGAACGAAAATGCACTCTTTTGGACTCTCACGCTTTAGGGGTCGAGCTTGACAACTTCGCCGTCGGCAGGCCGAATCAACCGGCGAATGACAACTGGATCCGTGCTAAAGGACAGCAAAGTAACGCTCCCATCTGCCAAAACAAATTGGGGACCGCCAGCACTGGGAGCTCCCCAATTACCTCCTCCGCAAGAATCATGGCCTTGACTCCAACCCGCTCCGTTTACCCGCTCGGGAAACTGGCCCAATTGTTGGTCCGAGTAGAACTCGTCGCCGCACCGCCCCACGCCTCCGTTGCCGCCCAGGATGTACGGTTCGTCCCAATACTGCGAACCCACTTGGTACGCTTGTTGCGACATGGCCTTCTCACCGAAAAAGATCGTGTGGCTGGTGCCGTCCGTAATTCCGCCGTGCCGCATTACTTTTCCCCAACCAGCATAGGTTGTGTAGAAGACCAGTTCATTGGCGGCGTAGTCCACGCGGGCGCTGGCTCCTAGACCGCCGTCGCTATAGCTCCAGCCGGGATAGACCGGGTCTGCTCCCGCGGGAATAGCCCGCGCCTCAGGAGCACGTCGCGAGGGTATGTGGAAAAAACTAACGGGTGTGCGGTAGCACAGCAACGGATCTAAAAATAACGCTTGCTGTTCCAGGAACGGCAGCAATGAATAAAACGTCGAGCCGAGCTGGTATTTGGGTTGATCCGCAGGATCTCCCCAGCGGGGGCGGAACGCGCCGTAGCCTGGAATTATCGTGTGTACGTCCGGGGTTGGTACAATCGTGCCCGCCGAAGTCGACTGGTAGGGAGCGGAGTTTCCCGGAAGCCCTGGCGTGTAGTCGTAGCCACCGCTGGTTGGAAAGAACCTGTGCGTGCTTTCGAAGTTGTGAGCGGCCAATCCAAGTTGTTTAAGGTGATTTTGCGATTGCATACGTCTCGCAGCTTCGCGAGCAGCTTGCACAGCGGGCAGCAGCAGCCCAACTAAAATTCCAATAATAGCGATCACGACCAGCAATTCGACGAGCGTAAATGCGCCGCGTCTGTGAGAAAATCTCTGCATAAAAGCATCCTGCATAAGGGCACACAATCAAACGTCGGTTTGAGTGTGCGACAGTTGAAACGATATGTCAATTGGATGATACGATTTTGGCACTTGATTTCCCGAATAATCCTACGGCGCTCAGTCTATGCATTATGTGACTTGGCTTACAATTCAGTAAACTCAGGAGTAGTTTCGTGAGTGGGCCCACTTTTCGCAATCGAGTTTCAGCATTTATGTCGATGGACGACGTTTCCTCTGCCGACCCAACGCGGTGTGCCACTTTCCTCAAAGCGCTCGGCGACCCGATTCGATTACAGATCGTACGGGCATTGCAGTCGGGTCCGAAGAGTGTTTCAGACTTGGTGCTTTTGCTTGAGTTGGAAATGCCCAACGTATCGCACCATCTTAGAGTTCTGTACCACGCAGACATCGTCACTACGCAGCGGGAGGGGAAGTTTATTTATTACACCCTCAACAAAGACTTTTTATCTAGCCGTTCGGTCGCAAAGTCGCTGGACTTCGGCTGTTGCAAAATTGATTTGCGTGGCTAGTACGCAGCTAGCGCTTTAGGCAGGCAACCGAATTTGCTGCACGGCACGGTACGGTGTCCTACCTCAGGTTAAGGTTCGATGAATGAATCCAATTCAGCAGGTTACTTCGTATCAAGAGGTAGAAGCCGCGCGCACAATACGTCGTGGCTGAGTCTTAGAAATTGGGTTCTTCAGAAATTGAAGCTACGAAGGCTATTAGGTTAATGACCAAGTAGCATCGAAATCGCGTGTCTCTAAGTACGCGCAGTAAATACAAGTCGATATTTTTTTGGAAACATTATGGACGGTCGATTGCGTCACCGGTCTCGAGCCTTCACGCTGGTTGAATTGTTGGTGGTGATTGCGATTATCGGCACACTCGTAGGCTTGCTCCTGCCTGCGGTGCAATATGCCCGCGAGGCAGCCAGGCGCGCCTCCTGCCAGAATAATTTGAAACAGATTTCTCTGGCACTTTTGAACTACGAAAGCGCGCATCGCAAGTTGCCTCCGGGCTACCTGCACAAATTTGGTCCAGCGGGTTCCACTTTCGAGGCCAATCATATGGGTTTTGGTTGGGGGGCGATGATCCTTCCGCAGCTCGAACAAAAGAACGCCTACCAGCAGTTTGACTTTTCAAAACCGGCCTGGGATGCTCGAAATTTGATAGCTCGCGAAAATCATCTGGAAGTTTTTCTGTGTCCAACCGATCCCTATTCCGCAAACAGCTTCGTCATTCGCCAGGACGCGAGCGGTGCAGAACAAGATCGCTACGCAGCCGGAAGCTTCGCCGCTTGCTGGGGTCCTTCGACCGAAGCTGTCAATCTGGACGATACGCCCTTAATGAGCGGCGGAACCTTTTTTCGAAACAGCCGCACTAGGTTGGCAGACATCAGCGATGGACTATCCAATACGCTGGCTGTTGGAGAGCGGACCAACGGACCTATCCCGTTATCCCGAACAACCGCTGGCGGTCACACGTTTTTTGAAACCGCTTGGGCGTCTGCGGCCCGTGAACTTACGGAGCTCGGCGATGACCATGGTCACATGGTACTGTTCGAAACTCAGTTTCGTCCTAACGAGATCGACGCGGACGATAAGGGGCTGTCGGCGCCTCACATCGGCGTTGCTCAGTTCGCGTTGTGCGATGGCTCTGTCCATCCGATCAGCTCGAACATCGACGCTGATGTGTACAACGCTCTGGGCACCAAGTCGGGGGCCGAAGTTGTGTCGGAATTTTAGTTCGCGAAACCCAGCCGACAGGCGACGACGGGCATTAGGAGGGTGGTGGTTTGTATCTCGATGGGGACCTCGGCGATCGCGCCTCGGTTCGGAATCATCTCGACAGATCAACTAGGTTGAGTGAACCATCGATGATCATGCCGCCCTTGGTGCTTTCATTTAACAGCTTCCAGTATTGATAACCCCGCAGGGGTTTGAGCCATTAGCCGGTGGTAAGCGCAGCACCACCGGTACCCCCGCCGACGCACAGATCAGCGGAGTCGATCGGCGACACCGGGAATGATACGCTTTGCGTTGCCGTTGTAAATTTTTTGCAAGACATCGTCGGGCAAGTACACGCCATGGATCCGCCACATGCCCTGAGGTGGAAAGGCTTTTTCTGAATAGGGAAAATATTCGTCGCGGGTTTCTAAGAATCGCCAATACAAACGGTAGCGTGCCTGGGGTTGGGGTCCGTCGGTGCCGAACAAAATTCGATCCTGGTACTGAATGAGGAATTCTCTTGCCGTGTAGGGCTGTCGCCCCAATTCGGAAATTCTAGAAGCAATTTCAACAACGACATTCGCGTGTTCGTCCAGCAGTTGAGCGGCTTGCTTCAAGTCTTCGCCGTCATTGCCTAAATGTGCGGCAATAAAGGTCGTCGCTGGGTGGCGCGCAAACAAGCGATTGCGGGCTGCGTGCAATTCTTCACGGCGTGGAAAGCGGTCTGCTGGGAAATGCCAATCGGGATGCCGAGACAACTCTTCATAGCGTTCATTGCTGGGCGAAATCGGTTCAAAGAATGCGCTGGGATCTGCCGTGTGTATGATGACCGGAAGAGCCAGTTTACCGCAAGCATTCCAAATCGGGTCAAAACGTGGATCGTCGATTTGGATTAGCGAACCGTCGGCATTCCTATCTGCAAGACCGAACGACTTAAAGATTTTGAGACCACTCACACCACGCTGCTGGGCGGCTTCTAGCGCGATTACCGTACGGTGCGCGAAATCGGGCTGGTTGCAATCCCAAGACTCAGGAAGGTCCTTTCGGCCACTGCCGCGCCAATCGATATTAGCAAATATCAAAAAACGATCTTTGTGTTCGTCCCAAAGATAGCTGATATGCTCATCGAGTTGACTGCCGAGCGTCCCATCCAAACTAACGCATAGTGCGATGTTGTTGAGGTCCATCAACTTCACGAATTCAGTCAACTGAGCCGGATCATGACGCATGCGCAGCCAAAAATGCGAATGCACGTCGACAACTGGAAATCTGGCTTGCTGTAGTTCCGTAACTTGAACTCGCAGTTTTGGTTCAGGCAAAAACTCGGAGAGTTTCAGTTCGGTCGACTCGACTGGAGTTGGCACGTCCTGGGCGAATGTGTAAGCACTGGGAATCCACAACACAGTAAGCAGACTGAAAGCAGGCAGGAGCTTTTTCGGTTGGAGAAGCCACATTGAGCTAGCCCATGGTCCAATTGTCGGGCAGGATACCGTCTTTCATCACGATAGGAATCCCGTCACGAATAACGCAGGGTAGGAGATCGTCGCATTCTTCGATGCCTTGGCTGTTATGCACGGTGACGTTTTCTCCGATTTGGCAGTTCTTATCGAGGATCGCGCCCAGAATTTTCGATCCCGTACCAATGCCGACCGGTGGGTTCCCTTTGGCCAAGTGACTTTCTACTTGTGCATTGGTGTCAAAATAGTCGGAACCCATAATAATGCTGTCGCGGATCGTAACGTTTTCACCGATCAAGCAGCGTAATCCAATCACGCTATTTTCGATTACGGTACCGCTACCGATTCGGCAGCCATCGGCGATGAGACTGCCCTCGATTGTTGCTCCTTCAATGATCGCGGGTGGCAAGTAGCGTGGCCGCGAATACACGGGCGCTTCGGGGCTGACCAAATCGAACGGAGGATTGGCCTGAGCGAGCTGAAGATTGGCTTCGTAAAAGGAGCGAATGGTTCCGATATCTTCCCAGTAGCCGTCAAACAGATGCACTTGCACGCGGCGGCTGCGGATGGCAGCGGGGAAAACTTCCTTTCCGAAATCTTGGTAGGGAGTTTTATCGAGAACCTCGAACAATAAATCGCGATTGAAGATGTAGAGGCCCATGCTGGCCAGGCACTCGCGGCCCTTGGAGGGGATACCCTGCGCGTCGATCCAGGCCGGATCCATTTTAACCATGTCGATTTCGCGATCGGTTTGGGGCTTCTCTAAAAATCCGGTCACGCGCCCCTGATTGTCGCAACGCATGACGCCCAGAGCGTGGACTTCTTTGCGATCGACGGGAATAGCTGCGATGGTAACTTCGGCATTGCTCTCGATGTGCGTCTTCAGCATGTCCATGTAGTTCATGCGGTACAGCTGATCGCCGGACAAGATCAGAACGTACTCGATACCACGTTGATCCAAGTGGGGTAGATTCTTCCGCACGGCATCGGCAGTACCTTCATACCAATCGGCACCTTCCATCGTCTGCTGGGCTGCCAACAGTTCCACGAATCCGCCCGAGAAATGGTCAAAACGATATGTCTGGCGAATATGACGATGCAGCGAATTGGATAGGAATTGCGTCAGGACGAAAACGCGGTTGATCTGGCTATTAATACAGTTGGAGATCGGGATATCGATCAAGCGATACTTGGCCGCTAGTGGCACAGCCGGCTTGGCGCGAATTTTGGTCAAAGGATAAAGACGTGTGCCGCGTCCCCCGCCAAGAATTAACGCCAAAACAGATCTGGGATTGATAGCTTTCATGGTTGCCCGTCCAAGGTTGTTCGCAAGCAGCTCGCGAGGATTCGTGTCGTCTGAAGCGGCCTACCAAGTTCCCCACCGCCCAATTGCAGGATACCAAGCCAACCGTGCGACCGACAGCACACAAGCACTAAATTTCGTTACCGCATCGTATTTTCTGAGACCATTAACAGTTCCCAGCTGATCAGGTACGATGTGTCGGTCAATCTAGCCTGAACTGCCGACGAGCATCTCTATGGACCCCGTCAAACTTGCTCAAGCCCTAGTCAGCCTCGACTCCGTAACATCAGCAAGTAACGCTGATATCAGCCGATTCATGCACCAGCAGCTTGAAGGGCTCGGCTTCGAAGTCGATACGCTGCCTTACGCGGACTCGCAAGGCACACCCAAGTTGTGTTTGTCAGCCAAGCGCTCGCCAAAGTCGGCTGGTGCTCCCGCAGTTGCCGAAAATGGTTCCGACCATGAGTCCGCTGGAATCGGTTTTTTCTGTCATAACGACGTGGTTTCGGTCGACGGCTGGAATTGCAGTTTCGGTGGCCCGCTTAGCGGCACGATCGTGGACGACAAGCTATGGGGACGCGGTGCGTGCGACATGAAGGGGCCGACCGCAGCCGCACTGGCCGCCATCAGTCGGCTGAATCCGTCGGACCAAACCCAGCCGCTCTACTTCTTTGTAACCGGCGACGAAGAGTGTGGGATGCTCGGTGCGCGGCTTATCGTCGATCAGTCGAAACATTTTGCTGAAATGGTCGCGTCTGGTGCTGTGGGGATTATCGGCGAACCGACTGGGCTACAAGTCGTCAACTCGCACAAAGGTGGCTGTCATATCGATGTATCCAGCACAGGAGTGGCTGCCCATAGTAGCACGGCACAGGGTGTCAATGCGAACTGGCAAATGATTCCATTCTTGAACTACCTCTGGATGCTGAAAGCGCGGATGGACACCGAAGCGATCTATCGCAACAATGCGTTCGATCCGCCAACGCTAAGCCTGAATCTCGTCATCGAGAATCGTCCCAGCGCGGCCAATATTACCGTTGGCCAAACAACATGCCGAATTTTCTTTCGTCCTATGCCTGATACCGCCTGGGAAAACGTCTTGGCAGAAATAATTGATGCTGCCAAACAATCCCAACTTGACGTGCAAGTTATGCCGCCGCTGCCGCCGCTTTATACGTCCGCACATGGTCCCTTTGTAGAAACTGCGCTGAGGCTGTTGGCTCAGTCGACACCGCGGTCCGTCAGTTATGCGACCGATGGCTGCTGCTTTCACGGATTGAAGAATTTGATTGTCTTCGGACCTGGCCATATCGAACAAGCGCACCGTCCCGACGAATGGATCGATGTTTCTCAACTGCAGCGTGGCGCAGACGATTACGAGAGGCTGTTTACTAATTATGCATGTGACAGCCTTCATCGCCTTAGAGCAACAAGCTCGGAAACCTTTCGAAAGTAGACACCAATTGGGCAACGAAAATTTGAAAAACGACATCAACCAGAGTGGCTCTGGAGCATCGGTCACGAGCACTCCCACAAAGCGAGGGCTACCCGACGGCTATTCGGTTCGGCCAGCGGCTGAAACTGATTTGGTAAGCGTTTTCGAATTGTTGCGACCATTTGTGGAGCAGCGCAAAGTCCTGCGACGAACACGCGCTGAGACAGCAGCATTAATGACAACCGGCTTCGTAGCCGAAACCAACGCGGCTGTCGTCGGTTTCGCGGCCGTTGAAATCTATTCCAAAAAGCTTTCGGAAATTCAGTGCTTGACCGTTCAACAGCAGCATCAAGGCCGGGGCATCGGCGGAGAACTCGTCAAGCAGTGCGTCGAACTTGCCCGCAGCCGTGGTGTCATGGAAGTGATGGCCATTAGTTCCTCTGAAAAATTCCTACACGATTTGGGCTTTGACTACTCTCTTCCAGACCAAAAGCGAGCCCTGTTTTACCAGCTTCGAAGTCGAGAAGAAGTGTTTCGCGAACTCGAACAGCTTGGCGAATAGCGTGTGAAACAATCCGATTTCGTCTTTCGGAACGTTTTTTGCGGCAAATTCGCACGAATTTAAGGCCCGCTGGCTTGAAGCAACCCGCTGCGGCGCAACAATAGTAGAAATTATCTTTAGCCGCAGGCGTTTTCCAGTCGGGCTTTGCATCCAATTGGGTTTGCTGCACACCTCGGGTAAGAGTTCGCAATTGGACTTTCCCCTACTATATTTGAGAAGGAAACAGAATGCGTTTAGTCGCCATACTTGGGTTGGCTTTCATCACCACGTCTGCTGCCAACGTTGGTGGTCAAGAGTTGACCCAAATCGTTACACCCCCTGGGGCCAAGCCGGTAGCCGATGCGGCCAGCTACGGGATCGGTTACGACTTTGGAATGAACATCTCGGCGGGGGGACTGACTCCTGCGGATATTAGCCAAGCCGATCTGATTGCAGGCATCCTTGATGCCTTGGCTGGCAAAGAGCCTGCTGCACAACCAGACGTCGTACAAGCCGCTATGGAGGCGTTGGGAATGAAAATTCGCGAGCGTAGCAAGGCGTTAGCAGCCAAATTCTTGGAAGAAAACAAGAAGAAGGAAGGCGTGCAAACGACTCCTAGCGGTCTACAGTTTCAAGTTATAACGGCGGGTACTGGCGCGGTTCCAACTGCGCAGAGCACTGTGAGCGTCCACTATGAAGGGAAACTAACCAATGGAGAAATCTTCGACAGCTCCATCCAACGCAAAGAGCCCGCCAGCTTTGGCGTGGGTCAAGTCATTCCTGGTTGGACCGAAGCCCTGTTGCGCATGAAGGTCGGCGACAAATGGCGCTTGTTCATCCCGCCGGAACTGGCATATGGCGAACGCGGATCGCCGCCAGTCATCGGACCCAATGAAACACTAATCTTCGAAGTTGAACTGCTAGAAGTTAAGTAAGGCATTGCCCAATTAAGTCCACGGTCACACCTCTACTGGCTTTCCAATAGAGGTGTTTGTTTTTCGAGCTCTTTGTTTTGTAGCGGATCGCTAGATAGCCAAGCAAACAATCGATTTTTTGAATCGGCGGTGATAATAGTTCGTCCGTCGCTGGAAAAAGCGAGGCAGGAAATGGGCGCCCCACGGTGCCCTTCGAGGTCAAACAGCTGTTTGGGCAACCGATCGAAGGTGGGCGTGGCAAACCAGACGGCTACGGTTCCGCTATCTGCTCCGGTGACCAGAATATTTTCGGTAGGAGAGACGGCTAGGTGCGTACCGAACGCTACTTCTTGACGAGCGGGTTCGTCATCCGTTGCGTTCAATGGAGCGGGATCAATGGGCAGGAATTCAACGAAGCCCGCTAGCGAACTTTCTGTATGCAGCGTCAAGAATTGTCGTGGGGCTTGTCCACTACTCCAGACTTCATTGAAAAAGCTAAGCCCACGAATCTGCTCGGATTGGCTGTAGCTAGTCGACTTGGGTAGGATCCTAGATTCATTGCCGTCGAAAATTTCAAATTCGCCGAAGGGTCGCATGACCGCTAAACGACCGGCCAGCTTTTGTTCCCAAGCCGCGAATCGAACTGGTCCAATCTGCTTAACTTCCACGCCTGTTTCTGCATCCATCAGTTTGCCCTGCCCCTCGGCGAGCACGAGTAGTTGATTTCCATCGGGCGCGAGGTAGATGTCGGTGGCCCGAATGTCTGCGTAGACCATGCGCGACCAACTGGCGCCCTGGTCGCCAACGGAGAACTTCCATATGGAGCCGTCCTCTAGCAAAGTGAAAAGTACCCGTCCATCGAGGCTGCCGGTCGAGTCTTTAAGTTTTGTGTGTCCATAGGTCGTGAAGAGTTCTCTGCCATCAACCAACGCCAAGACCTTAGCAGAAACGGTGGATACAAACGACTTATTATCCATTCGCACTCGCGAACGAACTCGGCTGTTATCAACGACGAGCACATCATGAATCTCCGTAGTCAGACGGGGTGGCAGATCCGCTTCTGCCACCAGCCAGCGAACACCATCTTCGGTCTTGGTACGTACAATCGAAACGTTGGAGTTGTCTATTTCAAATTGAACGGACGTCAATTTCGTGGTCGTGCTTGCGCCACGATTGCGAGTGGCAATATGCAACATGTCCACACCTGCCGCGCAGACAATTGCAAGATCCATGTCTAAATGGGACTTAATGCGTCCGTTGGTAACGACTAACGCATTGGAGATTTCGCGGCCTTGGGTTTGTTCTTTTAGCGATCGAGTTGACCACGTAAGTTCAAGTTGGTTGCCAGACCACTGGAATGCCGCCAGCCCGCCGGTCGAAAAACTTAAGTAGAATCGCTGTCCGTCTTCGGACCAGACACCCTGCAACGGGATATCACTTGGGTCTGCTAATGCAAAATTCCGCAATTCTGGCGCGTCCCAGCTTGATTCGTTTTGCAAATCCAACAAGCGGACCGAGCCGGATCGCTTCACCAGCATCAGCAGGCTCGGGTTACGCGGGTTAGGCAGCGCGAAATAAGTACCAAAGTCGTTGCGTTGAAAAGTCTCACGACCGCTTTCAATGTCAACCACGCGAGTTTCGCTATCGCTGGCGAGCAGCATCTGCTGGCCACTATCGACCAAGGATATCCGCTGCTCGATCGACTCTCGTCGATTCTCGGTCAACTCGCGTTGGGGAGCACTCCAGCGACGTTTCATTTCACCGCTAGTTAGGTCCCAAACACAGAACTCCCACGCGTGGCTGGGGTCTTGGAGATACTCCTTCTTCGCTGGTTGTAAGGACGCTGCAGTCACGACTATGTCTTGCTTCAAATCGACAGCCGTGTCGACCAATTCTGCACCGGGCGTATGTCCAACGTAGCTCCAGCGCTGCGAGTCGACGCGCTGGGTAGTCCCATCCACTAAGCTCCAGAGGTCGACGACACCGTCCGCATTGATGGCGATCGCCCCAGCGTCGCTCGGACCTGCAACGACCGCCTGCACGGCCGCAAAATAGGGCTGGTCGTTACCTTCCAGGTTTCGTTCGAGCCGACGGCGCTGCTTTTGTCGCTGCACGTCCCAGGCGATTGCTGTTCCCGATTGATCTACGGCCAGAACTCGGCTATTTCCAAGTAGCCCAACGCCCGCAATATTTTTGGGCGTGCCTGTCAGATAGGTATCGTACACCCATTCAAGGTCGTCTTTCTCAAGACGCCACACATGCGCAACAGGTTCATTATTGCTGGCCGTTACGAGCTGGTCCTGGCCATCGCTAACGATGCGGGTGATTGGTGCGCGGTGCTTGTTTTCGAGCTCTACCAGATCCGTTACTTGCCTGTCCTCGACAGCCAGCGTACCCACCAGAAGCCGATTGTCGGTTAGGCCCAACATGATACGATTGTCAACCAACGTGTGAGCCGCGCAACTTAGCAACATGTCTTGATCAACATCGATGAGGCTGACCGATGCCGACGGATGGTCGATCACTCCCAACAGTAGCTTTTCATCGAACGTCGTGGTAAACAGCGTTTGCTGCGGACCAATTCCTTGAAGACTTTGAAGTTTGCCACGTATGCCGTCGATTCGCTTAGTCGGCTCCGGTCGCGAGTACCAGTCGTCTGAACGCTCCCAGATCCAGATGCCACCGCTTATGCCTGCGACCACTTGCTTTCCGTCTGTCGTATAAGAAAAGTAGTGAAACGGTCGTCGCTGAGTCGACTCGACTATTTGGGTCGTGGGCTGATCCGTAGACCAGCGTTTCACGCCGCTGACTCCGGCTCGAGTAAAGCCGTAAACCACTTCGCCTCCATCGGGTGAAATAGCAATCGCATCGATCCGAGCTCCTTCTTCGCGCACGTGTTTGGAAGTGAAAAGTTCGCTATCATTGTATTGAATCAATTGAACCAGTCCGTCTCGTGTGCCTACAACCGCGATATTTGCTTGCGGCGAATAGGCCGAGACAGTGACTTGGGTTTCGATTTGAGGCAGTTCACCTGTGCCCCGTTGATCGCGGCCGGGCTCGCCGCCCATGGCACTAGAGATGCGCGCCTTTGTTAAATCAAAATTCCCTAGCAACTCGATACGTTGCCAGGCCCAAGTGTCGATTTTAGGGCCGTTGCCGAAGAACACATCTTCGCTGGGCTCCGCGGTAAATAGGCTTTCCAAGCGATCTAAGTTCTCTTTACCGGCTGTTAGATCAAAGGATTCGATTTGCGACTTGGCGAGCGCCAACGACGAGTTGTATTCACCAAGTTGAATTTGAGCCGACCGGCGCTTGGCCAGCTCCGCTGCTTCGACGGCCGTAATCTTAGCAAGCCGCTCGCTCTCAGCCGACTGCTTGGCAACTGCCTCCGCGTTCCGCGCGGCTACTTCGGACTGCTGCGCATCCAACTTTGCAACGCGTTCGCTTTCTGCGGCTACCGTAGCAGTTTCCTGTGCGGCAATGGCAATCTGTCGCGCCGATTCAGCTTTTTCCTTCTCTTCGACGGCCTCCTCCTTAGCGACTTTCTCGCTGGCAGCAGCGTTGGTTGCGATGACTTCAGCCGCTTCAGCCCGTTCCTTTTCGGTCACGGCCTCGTTGCGTGCCGCAATCGCGAGGGCTGATTGCATAAAAGCATACGCGGAAAGCGCGGAAAGTCCTACAACGGCGAACAAGACCACAGCCGCTACGACGCGCTGCAATAGCTTTAGAGTCGATTCGCGCCCCTCGGCTTTCTTCTTGGCAGCGACGGCCCGTTCATAGAGAACAGCCTCTTCGGCAACTTGGCGATCCAAGGTCTGCAGCGCCAAGTCAAAGTCGCCCTTGGCGAAGGCAACTTCACCAAACGCCAAGCGGGCTCGTTTCAACCCGCTGGAGGCCGATTTGTTTTCCGGCCACAATTCGATCGCATCTCTGTAGCCAAACAGCGTGCGCGAGAAGGCTTCGTAGTCTTTCTTTTCGATCGCTTTTATTAACAGGTCATCGGACCGTTGCGTCAACGCGATACTTTCCGCATGACGGCGATATTCGCGGACTGCGTCTTGCAACTCTTCGACGGATTGATAGCGACCCTGTGGCTCCGTGGTCATAGCTTTGTAGGCAATTGCCAGCAAAGCGTCGTCGTTCTGTGGGACGACAATATCATTCCTCAGCGCCGCCCGCAAACACTGCGTGACGGAATCGCCCGTGTGCGGTGGTTTGCCCGTTACGATATCGTAGAGGATCGCACCCAGGATATAGATATCGCTCGTCTTGCCGATTTTTGCCAGTTGATGCCCAGCCATCTCCGGGGCCATGTAACACGGAGTGCCCGCTAAATTCATGGCCTTCATGACGCGCAATTGCCGCGAGGGTTGATAGTCGCGAGTCAGCTTCTTGCGCAGGTACAGGCGGTTGGGATTGAGCGGGTCGGTACTGACGATTTGCACTCGATCGAAAGCCTCGTTGCCGTCGTGCAATACAATTGAGTCTCCGCGGAGAAAGTTCGATGCGTCCTCAACCATCATGAACTTGTCACCTTTCACAGCCGGCTGAGCTAGATAGGTTGTGTCCTTGTCTAGGTTGATTGCCGTGCCCCAGTCTGTGACGAATACTTCACCAAAGCGCCCCAGCATGGTATTTTCTGGTTTCAAGTCGCGATGGATGACTCCTTTTGAATGCGCAAATGCCATCGCATCTGTGACTTTTACAAAGATTTCCAGGTTTTGCTCGCGAGTCTTCTTGCGCATAGCCCGACTCCACTCGGTACCCTGCACGAGTTTCATCGAATAAAAGAGCATTCCTTCTTCGCTGGCAGCCAACTCGTGAATCGGCACGATGTTCGAGTGATCGAGATCGGCGGTGATGTGCGCTTCGTACAGAAATCGCCTGCGGCTGTCATCGTTAGCTTGGAAGCTTGGTTTGGCAGTTTTAATCGCCACGATGCGATTGACAGCCGTTTGCTTAGCCGAAAAGACGATTCCCATCGCTCCTTCGCCCAGCTTATCGACGATCTGGTAGTCTGCAGCCAGGTCTTCAGCAGTGCTGGCGTCGGCGACGCGACGCGTGGCTACCCGTTCAAATACAGAATCGGAAGCTTGTAGCCCGATCGCTTGCAAGGAATGCATCGGGTTCTCGCTCGAACCGGCCACACCTTCCCACAATCGCTTTAGCCGGCCTTCAGTGCCAGATGCGCCCGAAGTTTCGAGCGTTGAATTCTCGGTGCCTGTAGATTGATAGACGATTGTTTTTTCGCCAGCGTTTTCGTCTCGCCCAGCGTCGGGCATGACCACGGTACTGGTCTCGTCGCCGTCGGCGGAGTTGGCCGAAGGTTTCGAAGTGGTTCCACCTTCCTCAAAATGAGTTGAGAACTCGTCCTGTGCAGCGTCGTCAACGCTCCCCAGCCCTGTGGCGTCAATGGTCGCATGCTCCAACGATTCGCTGCGCGCGGTCAAATCATCTCCTGCCACGTTGATAGTAAGTTGGCCATCGCTGTCCAGTACTTCACTCCTTGCCATATGAGTTGCGTGCGATTCCGACGCTTGGTCGCTTTCCGGCAAGCCCGACGCGGACACTGTTGCAACGGAATCACCAGCGTTTCCTTCGACAGGCGAATGTGTTGCTCGATCTGGAGCGTCGAGGGTCTCTTGATCACGTCCTAAGAATCCCTGCCCACTGCCGGATCCTATACCGTCCGCCGGTTGTTCTGTATTGGCCGCAAAAAGCGTATCGACACTATCAGTACCGAGTCTCAAATCGCTTTGGACGCCTGGGAAATCGTCGTCAAACTCGAAATCGTCAGCTTCGTCCAGCTCAGTTAGGCCAGCATCGATTGTCTGACTAATGTCGTCTTCGTCATCTTCGTCGTCGTCCCCATAGTCGAACGCATCGAGTCGAATTGCAGCGTTGTCGGCTTCCATGCCAGGCGCACTTACTGTACCAGTCCCAGCATTGCGAACCGCAACATCGATTTCGTCGGACTCCGTTTCTTCCGCTGCCAGAGGATCAAACTGCGCAGCATCGTCTGTAAGATTGATACCTTCGGAGAGGTCGATCGTATCGGCAAAGCCGACCGTCTGATCGCTGGCTGGGTCCTTGCCGCTGTCAATACGATTGTCTTCATTGGCCCAATCGATTACGGCACCGCACTGAGGGCACGCCGTCAAATTTTCGTCAAGCGGGAAGTTACACTCTTTGCAGCGATTCATCTGCAGCTCCATATCTTTCTCTACTAACGTCTGTCGAGCACAATTTTTCTAAATGGGCAACTTATCTATTGGTCTATTTCGCGTGTCGACGCTGTAATCGTCGATTGCGCCGCGCGCGACGATCGAACTGCAGATCAGGCAGGCAGGCTAGCTCTTCAGACTGCCCCGTGGCCATCTGCCGGTTGAGTAGACTCCTCTTTGACACAAACGCTGCGAACCACACAGAGCTTAACAGCAAACCGGGATTCGCAAATCTCGATTCGGATTTCTCGGATCGCCATTGTTCGGTGTTACTTTCGGGTTCAAGCCGCGCGCCTTCGAAAACCCGTTCCTCATCCGTGTTGGGCTTAGGAGCGGTCTCTTGGTCACCTGACTTCTCACCTTGATTTTGTAATTCCGTCGAAGGCAGTCGAATGAGTGGTAGATTTTCGTTGAGGTCTGAGCTGTCTACGTCTCTAACCGAAAAGACATCGAGCACCGTCTCTTTATCATCGATGCCCTTTTCGACGATTGCGTATGCACCGCTGGGCTGCTGCGGATCGTCGAGGAATCGATTTTTAAGTTCTTCGATGTCTTCGGCAGTCGGTGAACCACCGGATTCGGTTTTGATCTCACCAAGTTTGATGCGTTTGCCTTTGGTCAGCTCAACCACTTGTCTGTTGTCGGCTTCAAACTCATCAGCGACCTGCGCATCGATGATCTCGTTGGAACTAGGCAATTCGTCCAATTCTGCTTGCCCATTCTCATTGGTGTCTTCGTAATAGACTCGGTAGATCGCCACCACCACACTTCTCTCGGGCTGGGCTTCCAGCTCAATGCTATTCATTATGAGTTGTGTGGGATTGACGAGAATTTCGGTCGGTAAGTTTCTGGCGATTTCTATTGGACGCACAGGGTCTGCGTCTCTAGGCATTTCGGTCGCGCCCTGAGCGCCTAGTGCAGACACGTTTTCGACAGCGAACGATTGGACCGTGAGATCTCGGATATCCGCGGCAACTTCTGCCGACACATTTTCGAAGATAAAGAAGTCGGCTGCACGCCTAGCAATGGCTGAGGTGGGTAGCATTTGGCTGGCGTCGAGGAAACTGCTGTCAAACGAAATCGCACGGCTGAAGCCGGTAGCTTGCCCGGATTCGTTCAGCACAGCTGGCAGCGAGCCCTGATTCGAGCTGTCGGTTTGATCGAAAGACTTGGTACGAGCTCCCGACTCGCCCGCCACATCAAACTGCTGGACCTCGCCGTCGGCATAACCGATAAAAGTAACGAAGCCCGATTCGCCTGAAAAACCATACTGGAGGACCACGCGTTGAAAGACATGCGAACGAAAGTCTTCTGCCAAGGCTGATAGGCCGAAACTCTGATCGCGTATTACAAATTGTGTTGACGTCAAGAATGGGTCCCTAGGACTGACACCCTCACCACCCTGGAATGCACGGCCATTCAGGTAACCAATCGCGGCTTGTCCCAGCGCATCGGTTGTTGATACGTTTCCAACATTCTGAATCACTTGAGTTCGCGATACGCCCAGCGAAATTTCAGACTGCGTCGACAGTAAGCCAGCCAGTTCGAATTCGGCTCCAGCTAGCAGCACAATCCCACCCTCTTGTTCGGTCGAACTGAACGTGCGCACAGCCTCGGATACCGTTAGGTTAGCTGTTGTTCCGACGGTTTCTATATAGACGTTCGGCGCTACGGCTAGATTGATATTTCCAGCGCCGACCGTGGTCACATCCAGCGACTTCATGTTCTGCAAGAATAGTGCGTAGCTTCTTTGGTAGGTATCGTCGAATCGAAATTGACGTGCAACTTCGGCGTAACTCTCGCGAACGGCCGAGAGACGCGAGTTGTTGGTCGAACGATCAATCTCGGTGATTACGCCGTTCGCATCGGCGGAGGACTGCCGCGACGCACCTAAGTCATCCAGAAAATCGTCGCCTCGATCGTTGGCACGACGGTTGGGTTGTTGCCAAATACCATCCAGTAGTCCATTGGTTCCAACGGTAGCCGTCAGTGTATTGACCTCGCTATGATGCAGATGGGTGAACTGCCCTGAGTGAATCGTCAGGCTGTCGCCAATAATTTTTGCATCCGATTGGGTACCTGAGCTATCGCGGGCCAACTCTGCAATCCAGCCAAAAGAGTCGAGGCTGATATTGCCAAGTCCGCCGAAACCTTGGGTCTCGATTCCAGTCTGGATAGCAATACTGCCCGCTTCGGTCGTTTTCAGTAATATGCTTCCCGAATTGGCTACTAGTCCCCGCTGGTCTGTATCCAGTCCGTCTGTGATCGTTAGATTTCCTCGGACCACTTCGAGCTCGATAGCGCGGTCGCCAATCTGCCGTGGTGCTAGCGTTTCCAGGTCGTCGACGTTGGTCGTACTCCGAAATTCGCGGATGCCCAGCAAGGTGCTATTGAAGTTGACTTGCTCCACATCGATTTGCACGTTAATCGCCGCCACATGATCGATGCGCAGATCTTGACCGGCCACAAGCTGCTTCAGATAGATACCTTGCGAACTGCGGGCCGCTAAGACGTCAACCTCGATGTCCAAGGGATCGGCGTGACGTCCGATGCCGCCCACAAAGTCTTGGTTACTGTCCGCGACAAGCCGCAGATTTTCCGCTTGCACATTTACAGCTTGACCGTTTCCATCGAGGATATCACCAGTGGCTTCAATGGAAACATTCGTCGCTTGGACTCTGCCAAGCGAAAGGGGCGCGTTGGCTGTACTTCGCCCCGCCGCCAGGATGAGCTTGTCGCCGGCATCGATCGTGCCGCTGTCCACCACCAAATTGCGCCCCGACTCAGCGATGACATTGCCGGATGTGTTCAATGCCGACGCAAGGGTCAGGTCTCGATCTGCAATGAGACCCATGTCACCAGTTAGGCTCTGGATATTTTCGGTAATAGTTGCATCGCGCCGCGCACGAAGCAGAATATCGCCAGCCGATGTGTGAACAACTCCGTCAAGGACGAGATCGCGGTTCGCTACGGCGAACACACTCCCCGATCCGCCAGTTGTCAGGCTCGAAGAAGTAAGTATGTCGCGCTCCGCCAGCAGACTAATATTGCCATGGACACTTGCTGTACTTGCTTGCATGACAACGTCGCTGGCAGCCTTCAGTAAAACGTCCCCGGCGGCACCGGCAGCGATAGCTTGGTCTACCAAGATGGAACCACCGCGTACAACAACTTTGATCGGGCCATCTTCACTGACCAAACCAGACAACGCCACGAGACCCGTACTTGCCGAGCCTGCAATTTCCGGTGTTGTCGTGCTATTGAAGCGGACTTGTACAACGGCTAGGCCTGCCGATCCCGAGACAGTGCCTACCGTTAGATCTGCTCCAACAGACAACTCCTGCAGATAGGTTCCAAGTCCGCTTTGGGCTGCAACGGTGACCACCTGCAAATCGATGGCCTTGGCATTGTTATCCGCCTGCATGTTGCCAGCGTCCGCTTGTCCGATAGTGCCTCCCGCCACGATCCGCAACGAATTGGCTTGAACATTGACCAAGTCACCGCCGTTATTATCCAAAACATCCTGTCCGGCTGCGATCGAGACATGTTGGGCCGAGTTCGATGCTAGCCGCACCGATCCGCCTGCATCCATTTGCAGAGTCCGTGCGGCAATGCTCGATGTTGGGCCCGCCTGAGTAATATCAGCGGTCGCGGTTAACAAGATGTCTTGACCCGCGCGAATATCAGCGTTTTGCAGGATGTCGTGGGTGGCGATCGAACCTACCGAACCCACCATGCTACTAATATGTCCCGATAGCTGGATATCGCGCTGCGAACTCAGTAGGATACTCCCGCTGTCGGTCGAGATGGCTTGGCTGACGTCGATCCCATCTACGTTTCCACTGGACGCATCGCCGCCGCCAATGTTTCCCGCCCGCAGAAACACGCTGCCTTGCCCGCCCGTGGTTATGGTCGCGTTGACGTCGATGTCGTCTCCGGCAACCAGACTGATGTGACCCGTTCCACTTAGCACGCTGGCGAAGGTGACCACATCACCCACAGCCGACAATAGAATATCGCCCGCCGCACCAGCCAACACACCGTTTCCATCGCCGTCGCTGCCCTCGGTAACAACTAAATTGCCGCCTTGAACAACCACTTTAATGGGACCACTCAGAGTCTCTAGGTCATCCAGTGGTCGCAGGTCGGACCCAGCGATATCGCCTACAGTCACGATATTGGTCGTGCTGTTGAATCTGACTTGATTGACAGCCAATGCGGCCGAGCCTGCTACGTGATCGATGCGAAGATCGCCACCGCCTACCAACTGTTGCACGTAGATTCCCGTACTACTGCGGGCTGCTAGCGTTCCCACTGCCAAATCAATTGCGCGCGCATTCGTGTCCAAGGCTGCCGTACTATCTGGACCGCCGATTATGCCACCAGCCACCATTCTCAGCGTGTCCGCAGTGAGGTTGACGGTATCGCCACCGTTGTTATCGAGAATGTCAATCGCAGCGTCCAGCGCCACGTGCTTTGCAGTAATTCGATCCAACCGAATGGTCCCCGATGACACAATCTGTACCGTTTGGCCGGCAGAAAATTCGCCAACATCCTGGGTAGCATTACCGCCTGTCTGCACGAAGATATCCTGGCCCGCCGAGAGACTCGCCGTCAGCAATAGATCTCGACCGGCTACAATTCCAACACTGCCGGTATTCGTGAGGACACTTGCACCAACGTGTATATCTTCAACAGCGGAGAACAGTAGGTTGCCTGATTCTGAATCGATATTTCCGGAGACAAGCACATTCATGCCTTGCACGAAAACGGATCCTTGGCCAATATTTCTGACCCCAGCCCGGATATCGACTAGGCCACCAGCCACAATCGATATATGTCCTACCTGAGCGCGGATGTTTGCATCAACGACGGCGCTTCCACTGGCATGCAATAGCACGTCGTGGTTGCCCAGGGCAAAAACCCCAGCACCATCTCCGTCGGAGCCGTCAGTTACTGTCAAGTTACCACCACGCACTGCAACCTTGATCGCACCACTCGAAGTCTCTAAATCGTCAAGCGCTAGCAACTCGACGCCGCTAGAGATCATGCCGCGATCGATCAAGCTTGTTGTGCTATTGAAATTGACTTTGCTGACGGCTAGCGCGGCAGCACCGTCAACGTGACCAATCGTCAAGTTGCCGCCACTGGACAGTTGTTGCAAATAGATGCCGTTGGCACTGCGTGCGGCGACCGTTGAGACCTCTAAGTCGATCGCGTTACCGTTGAGGTCTGGGAGGTTGGCCGTATCCGGACCACCAATAATTCCACCCGCCTCTATCCTCAGCGTTTGCGCCCGGACGTTCAGGACGTCGGCACCGTTGTTGTCGAGAATATTTTCCGCTGCGTCCAACGCAACGTGTTGCCCAACAACTTCACCCAATTGAATCGAGCCACCGCTGTTAATTTGCAGGACCGAATTCGCCGTGGCCACACCGGCGGTTTGAGTGAAGTCACGTCCCGCTTCGATCAGTATGTCGTGGCCAGCCATCAAGTTGGCGCTGACTACGATATCGCGCGCAGCGACTATTCCTACGCTCGCAGTACTGCTTGCGATTTCAGCGGTCGTACGAACATCCTGTAGCGAACTAAGCAGGATGCTACCGTTGACGGCAGTCAATTGATCTCGAACATCGATACCGTCGATCGCAGCCGCTGCGTCAAGATTCGAATTGCTGGCATCGAGATAGATACTGCCTAAGCCGCCCGTGGAAATCCGCGAGTTGATGTGGATATCATCGCCAGCATTAAGTGAGATGTGTCCAGATTCGCTCAAAATAGCCGCATCGGAAAAAATATCTGTAGTGGCTGCCAGCAGGATATCGCCGGAAGCACCAGCCGAGACGCCTATGCCATCACCGTTTAAGCCATCGTGGACTGCTAAACTTCCCTCGCGCACGACCAATTTGATTGGCCCTGCCAGGGTGCTCAAATCATCGAGCTCATAGCTGCTGGCTACTAAAACGGGACTGGTTGAGCTGTTGAATCTGACTTGATTGACCGACAACGCTGCAGAGCCTGATACGTGGTCTAAGCGAAGATCACCGCCGCCCGCCAACTGCTGCACGTAGATGCCTCGATCACTACCTGCCGCGATGGTTCCTACTTCGACATCTAGCGCACGCGCGTTGGAATCTGGCGAATTGCTAGAATCTGGGCCGCCGATAATCCCACCTGCAACCAAGCGTAGCGATGCAGCCTGTAAGTTGAGCTCATCCTGCGCATTGTTGTCTAAAATATCTTCGCCAGCACTTAGGGAAATATGTTGGGCGCTAATCAGATCGACGCGACTCGTACCGCCCGAAGTGGCTATGATTGTTTGACCTGCAGTGGCAACGGCACCACTCTGGGTCCAGTCATTTCCAGCAGCGATGAGTATGCTTTCGCCCGCAACAACGTTAGTCGTTTGCAACACGTCGTTGCCAGCCTGTAAGCCCACGCTGCCAAGTGAACTCGTGATCTGCGCCTGCACCGACAGATCATTGTCTGCAACTGCTAAGATGTCGCCTGACAACGAGCTTACATCGCCAGCGATCCGAACATTGGCCCCTGCCAGAAAAATTGTGCCATCAGCGCCAGTTGTAATTGTGGCACCGATGTCCAAGCCATCGGTGGCAAGCAAGCTAATATGGCCAGTAGCGCTTTGTACACCTGCGGCTAGCTGAATGTTATTTAACGCGGCCAGTAAAATGTCCCCGTTGCCGCCGGCGGTCACACCCAGCCCGCTGGCATCACTCCCGTCGCGGACCGTCAAGCTTCCTTGTTGAACGACCAATTTTACTGGACCCGCATCGGCGTGAAGATCGCTGAGTCCACTTGTAAGTTTGCCAGTTTCGACCAAGGAAAGTGTACTATTGAAGCGGACTTGGCTGATTGATACCGAAGCCGAACTAACGACATCGTCAATCGTCAGGTTGCCACCTTCTGCCAATTGCTGAACGTAAATTCCACCAACGCTCCGCGCCGCCAGTGTATCTACTTCGACATCGATCGCATTGCCGTTCAGGTCGGGCAAATTGCCCAAATCTGAATCTCCAATCATGCCGCCAGCGCTTAAAATCAGACCGGATGATTTGATATTGAGCAGCTCTGCGCCGTTGTTATCGATGATGTCCGTGCCGGCTTCGAGCGAAACCGTATGCCCAGTGATCGTATCCAAGTAGAGCGCGCGGCCCGCTGATATATGTACGGTCTGCTCGGCGCTGATGCGACTATTGGTTTGAACCACATCCTGGCTTGCGGACACAATCACGTGCGTGCCAGCGGTGATATTCGCAGACACGAGTGCGCTGGTCCCGGCGAAAATACCCACACTGCCAGCGGTACTGGCGACCACGGCCGTGTTTTGAATCGTTTGCTGTGCATCCAGTAGGATATCGCCCCTGTCGCTGGACACGATGGCATCAATATCAATGCTGCGGCCTGTCACGTAGACGCTGCCAGTACCGCTGGTCGTCAAGCTCGCGTTGAGTTGCACACTATCAAGACTTACCAGTGTGATATGCCCTGTCGTACTGCTGGTGCCTGCATTGGAAACTAGATTTCCAGTTGCAGCGAGCAGTATATCGCCAGCACCGCCAGCAACGACGGACAGCTCATCACCGTCTGCGCCATCGTCGAGTGTCAAATCACCACCGCGAACCACAATCGTGATCGGCCCGTTAGTCGACTCGATGTCGTCCAGACTAGCCGCGCTGGCTACCTCAATTGGGCTGGTGGTACTGTTGAAGTTTACTTGCCCGACAGCCACAGTTGAAACCTGGGCGACGTGTCCAACCGTCAAGTCTCCACCGGCTGCGAGTTGCTGCAGGTAAATTCCGTTGTTGCCGCGCGCGGCGAGCGTAGCGACTTCAATATCGATGGCGTTGTCGTTGGAGTCGAGTGAATTTGCAACATCGCTTGCACCGATGCCGCCGCTTGCACGCAATTGCAGCGTCGACGCGCGGATGTTCAGGACGTCGGCACCATTATTGTCTAGAATGTCGCCACCAGTCGATAGCGAAACATTGTCTCCTTCCAAAAAGCCCAGCTCGATCGAGCCCAGCGCTTCGAGGCTAAGTCCGCTGCCGGCAATGATCGTACCACCGAGCTGTGTGAAGACTCCACCAGTATTTACAAGGATATCCACCGCCGCCGACAGCTTCGCCGCTACCGTAACATCACTGGCCGCCACTAACCCAAGACTGCCGCTGGTGCTGGTGACATCCGCGTTCACGAGAATTCCAGCTTGCGAGCTGATTAGAATGTCAGCATCAGCGATCACGGCTACGCTAACATTGACCCCGTCGACATTCGAGAGCATTGCGTCGTTGTTGTGGGAGTCAAGAGCACTGAGATATAGGCTGCCGCTACCGGACGTGGCAATCGTTGCATTAACGAACAGATCATCGCTCGCGATCAAGCTAATATTTCCCTGACCACTTTGGACAGAGGCGTTCACGATTACGTCCTTCGATGCGGACAGTAGAATGTCTCCAGATCCTATGACAGTCACACCCGCGCCATCCCCATTACTTCCATCAATAATTGTTAGGCTGCCATCGCGCACGGTGACCTTGATCGGTCCGCCAGCGGAGACCAAGTCGCTGCGAGAGCTCAGCTCTTCTTGAGCGCTAACTGAGGTGCGCGTGCTGTTGAAGCGGGCTTCTAGGACGTCTACGGCAACCACCACAGGGCCTACGCCGCCAACTGTAAGATTTCCGCCGCTGGCTACTTGCTGCACATAGATACTGTCACCCGCCATCGCGGCTAGCGTTTGTACCGAAACGTTAAGAGCGTTTGCATTGAGTTCAGGCTGGCCATTGGCAATATCGCTGGCACCAATCGAACTGCCCGCCACCACCTGCAGTGTCGCGGCGACAACATTGACGCCGCCGGGTCCGGAGTTATTCGAAATACTTCCGGCTGTTTCTAGTCCAACACGTGTGGCGAGCAGGCTGTTAAGTGCGATCGATTCAGCGGCGCGTACGAATAAATCGTCAGCGGCTTGAACGGTCGCATTTGTGTCCATTGAAAATTGACCGCCCGAGCTGATAAGTGCGCTTCGGCTTGAAACAATATCTCCGGTTTGAGTCACATGCCGGGTGGCAATGAGACCAATATTCCCGCGTTGGCTTGCACCGGATGCCAGCGGAAGGGAACCGCTGGTAATGGTCGCACTTGCAGCAATGTCTTGATCCGAATCGATCAGGATACTGCCACCCTCGGTGCCAATGTCTGCGCTTAAATTGATCCCATCCACGTTGATTCCGAGCACATCGCCATCGACTACGTTTCCGGCCTGCAAATAGATATCGCCAATACCAGAGGTGTTGGTGTTCGCATTCAGGAAAATATCGTCACCGGCGCGCACTGTAATATTCCCGCCAGCAGATCGTACCTCGGCTTCGACGATAACATCTGCAGTTGCCCAAAGCAGTATGTCGTTTGCGTCACCCGCACTCACGCCAGCCACGCCCGGCGCTCCAGCAGCTATAGCTAAGCCGCCAGACTCAACAACCACTTTCACGGGCCCTTCTACAGTTCGCAGGCCACTGGTTTCAACGGGAGCGCCATCGCGTGTGACCAGGCTGGTCGATCCGTCAACGCCAACTTCGTGGGCAACTACCGAAACGCTCGGAGTTACGACCGAACCGATGGTCAAACTGCCGCCAGCCGCCGATTGTTGCAAATAGATTCCGTTTGAGCTGGCTGCGGCCACAGTTTGCACTTCCAAGTCTAGCGCACGAGCATTTAGGTCTGGAGTACCGTTGGCCGAATCGGACTGGCCGATCGTGCCGATGGCCGTCATCTGCAACTGACTTCCTCGAACATTCACGGCCAGCCCATTGTTGTCGAGGATATCGCCGCCAGCTTCGATGGAAATGCTGACTGCGGAAAGCAGGCCTAGGTAAACGGACTGTCCAGCCACGCTGACGATGTTGGCTGCGGTCACACTTGCGGCAGCCGTCATCGTAGAGTTGCCACCGACCCTAGCCAAAACATCGCCGCCGGTAGAGACGGTGGTAGACTGATGGAACTCGGCGGCAGCGATCAGGCCGATACCGCCGTCAAAACTGCTGATCGCCGCAGCGATGCGCAAGTCGTGCATGGAATCGAAAATTATATTTCCGTTTTCAGTGCTAATAGTGGCATTGATGTTAATACCATCAACCACTGGCAGCGGAAGATTTTCAAGCAGTGAATTGTTAGCTCGAATATAAATATCGCCGCTGCCCGTCGTACTGATGGAAGCTTGGATGTCGATATCGTTGTCAGCCAACAAACTGACATTTCCCTGAGCTGCTGCTAGGCCAGCAGACGCGACCGATAGGCTGCCACCGTCCACCTGCAATAGTACGTTCCCGAAATCAGCTTGATTCGTGGCGCGATGCACGGTCAGATTGCCTCCCGCGACCAATTGGTGAACCAGCACGTCGCCGGATGTTCCTAGGTTCTGAACGTCAAGCGCTGCGACCACTGTTTCCAGAGCGTTCGCAGAGCCGATTCCATGGAAGGCTTCCAGCGAAACTTGAGCTCCCAAATTACTAGCGGCAAAATCTGGGTCTGAATCACCTCCGTCGCGGATTTCACCGAGCGAAGTTACGACGCGAATCGCAGAAGACGTGGCGTTGGCAGATTGCAGCGAGGCGACTTGGATCGAGTCGATCGCGGTCAAGCCAATCTGGGCTTGCCCCAGCGGCTTGGCATCGACTCCTAACGCGATTAGTGAAGCGCTCGGCAAACCATCGATGCCTGGCACATAATCGGCCAGGGCACTGCGGCCTGCCACGATAGTTGATCCATCGGACATAGTGATAGAAGTGCCATCCATACTGGCGCCCGCTTGCAGCCAGATATTGCCATTGATCGTGGTAATACTCGCCAGGTTGTCCGCACCCGTATCGTCGTATGCATCCGCCACGGCAGGCAATCCAATGCGAATGGTCCCTGACGTGATAAGGTTGACGTCTCCGTTATCGGTCAGCAACAAGTCGTGTATTACAATGTCGCCGAGAATACCAGTCGCAAACTGGATCGTAATCGAGCCCGCACTTGCACTCGTCCCGTCGTTCCCGGCGATCACATCGTCGGCAACCGTGACAGTACCAGTGGATGTTAAGTCAATGGAGCCGATGCTGCCTAGCGTTTGAAGAGCGACGTTGTCGCAGTCCAAATCAACGAGTGTTACGGCGGCAAGTATGGAGCGGATCGTCAAATCACCTAAACTAGTTACGTCTAAGTAATCAACCGCTACCTGCACTTCTGCTTGCCCACCGGATTTGAACAGCAGCCGACCTGCGCTCAAGTCAATTAGCGGTACCGCCGCTCCTGTGGACACCACATTGGCACCTTCAATGCGCAGTTCGCCAGCCACACTCACATTCGCACCGAGAGTTAGTGTGCCAAAACCATCGCCATCCGCGTCTGCGATCAGAGCCAGATTGGTCACGGCAAACACCAAAGCCGAAACGTCGAGATCGCCATTGGACTGTAGGAACAACGAATCGGTTGTATAGCTGGTCGAACCTAACACTGTGGCATTAATGGAAATAGCACCGTTCATCGCGGTGGCTACTAGATTGCCAGCATTCAATGGATCGCCACCTACAGCATGGGTAACAACCTCCAAGCTATTTGGCAGGCCCTTGAAGATGGAAGTGCCAATCGCTCCGATGTTACCATTTCTCGCGATCAGCGTTACATCGTTGGCTTCGATATCGACATCGTCCGGCGCGAGGTCTGCATCGCTGATACTGCCGTTGGCGTCGATAAATACGTCGCCAAGTAGAAGTCCAGCTCGAACCGTTCTAACGGCCACGTCGCCCGCCGTTGTCAGGATCCATACGTCGTTGGCATCGCTGTCGCTAGCCGAGCTATCCACTAACCAGGCATTGACGCTGCCAGCCGCAGTAATATCAATGGCTCCGTCGAGCGTCGCAACATTCGTCAGCGTCAGACTTCCAACTCCATGGATACGAATAGCTCCTGCGCCGGCCGAGGCACTCAGTTCCGTCCGATTTGCAAATTCCAAGCGCTGATCAACCCCTGCACCACCGATCGCGCCACTGGCCAAGAGGTTGACGCTACCTCCAGCGGCGATATCTTCGAGCGTGTCATCGTTTTGATCGAGAATCGAACCGCCGCCAGCCGTGATGGTCACATGCGTACCCGCGGACAAGAATCCAACCAACACATTGCCCGCTTGTGCGGTGACGGTCACACTCCCCTGCGTGGCGACCATACCCCCAGTAAAAATGTCACCCATATCCGACTCGAAGACAACGTTTTCCGAGGCAATGATGCTTCCGAAAAACAGAGCTGAATTTCCACCCGTGGCTGCGTGCAGCGTAACATTTCCGCCGGCTCCACTCGCGACGACATTCAAGGCGATGATGCGTCCGTCGGACAGCACCTCGATCGCGCCTGCATTTGTTTCTGCTCGATCGATTTGAATATCGTCCACTTCATAGATGCGAATATTTCCGGCCAACGTAGAAATGGCATTCAGCGAATCCACTTGCATGTCGAGTTCGATCGGGCCAGCCGCAGTGGCTTCCAATCGATTTGTGGTGACTTCGACACTGGTGGTTGCGTCCTGGGTAATGCTGCCGCGAACACCATCCAAGGCACCCGTACCGGCGTGGTCCTGGTCGGCATTCAAACGAACTAAATGGAAGTTAGAGCCGGTCGTTACGATGCGTCCACCATCTCGGAATGCAATACTATCGCCCGCGTTGAATACCAAAGCTGCTGCGACTGACGAGGACAGTGTGACTATGGCACCATTCTCGATCGTCAAATCGTCGTCGGGATTCGCGCTATTTCCCGCTGTGAAGGTTGACGAAGCACCTAGGAAAATATTGGACGCGATCGTAAGTGGGCTGCGAGCGGTCAAAATAACGCCAGCGGCTGCTTGGGACACACCACTCACACGCAGCCCGTTGGCTTGGTCGCTAATGTGTACCAAGCCATTCGTGCTCGAAGCTGCATCAAATATAAGATCCTGGACATCGATGTTTATATCGTCCAAGCTGGTGCCGATACTGCCCTGGAGCGATCTGAGCAGCAAAGATCCATTGGTCGCCAGGAGGTTGGCAGCCTCGTCGGCTGTTCCATCGATGATATTTCCCGACGCGATCACTTGGATGCTTCCGCCAGCACCTGCATTCAAACTGCCGAGCGTGACATTGCCTGCCCCAGTTCCTGAAGCGGTCAAGTGGATCGTGCCGCCACTGCTGGTCACATGGGCGCCATCTTCCATGAAAATATCGCCCGAGTCTGAAACGAACGTAATATTGGCTGCGTCTGAGCCGGAGACTTCGGCTGAGGAACTCAGATCGATTGAGTGCGAAGCATGCAGGAGAAGATTTCCGTTGGCGGTCGTGATAAGCCCTTCGACATGAATGCTTCCGGTAGTGCCCGTCGCATTAAGCTCGAGAAAATCATCTACCGCAACATTCGCAGCGGGCGCCAGCGAAATGTTCCCGCCACTCGTTAGACGCAGTAAACCCGCCGAATTGTTTCCAACGAGGAGTGTGTCAGGATCCAGAGCGGTTCCGGCTTCAGTGATGTCGACTGAACCGGAAGAGTTGACCGTTAGGCTGCCCAATGCAATTTGCTGGGATGCCGCACCGCCTAAGTTAATACTGTTAGCATTAAAGTGGGCATTGCCTGAGACATTTAGGCTTTCACCAGCAGTCCCGTTGATCGTTCCAAAGTCCGAAGTAGCGACGGCGCTCAAATTTCCGCGAATGCCTAGCGAACCACCTAGCGTGATCGACTCCGACACAGAGATCGAAACATTTCCGTCCACTTCTGCGGTCGCTGCTAGCTGAGCAGCCTGTAGATTAGAAATCTCGATTGCATTTCCACTCGAGGCATGTAGCACGGCTGAAGAAAAGTTGTCTCGCCAGAAAAAATTGCCGACGCCATTGTCCCCCGTTACGTTGATGTGCGTGAGCTGGGACAGTAAGCCCCGCAACTCGGCAGGCCCAGCAGAGCCGTCGTCGTATGTATTGTCACCATTGGTGTCGACGAAGAAATGCGTACCGTCGGCATTTAGCAGGGCCGCGTCTGTGCTGCCACCATCGTCCTGAATAACGATGTCTAGAACGCCTGCTGCAAAAGCCGCGTTGACAGAAAGCACGCGGCGCGGTTCGAGCGAGCGAACGGAAACAGGCAGCGCCTCGATTGGCCAAGCAGGAGTACTAGGAATCAGCTTGCGGAAAAGCCATTTCGCGATCCGAGCAACAGCCGCTAGTAAGTGAAGATAAAAGCCTATCATGACACCGCTTTATGCAATAAATTGCGAAACGCAGGATATTTGCTCAACCAGCACACTCGCTTAATTGGGGGGTAGCGCGACGGATTGACGTATAATATGAATTCTAATTAGACGTAGTGACTATTCATACAGTTTCGCTGTGTTTGTTTGGCTAAACGGCGGTCAGTTGTAAGCATTAGATCCGGCAATTAGCACACAAAAAAACTGAATATCCAGAAATGTTGGCACTGTATTCAGAGACTTGGACGATACTGGAAAGACAAGGTTCCAAGTCGTTTGGCAACTGCCAAATGCTGGTCTTCGGATTCTAAACAGAGTGCATTTTCACTGAGAAGCAATGATCTGCGTACTCGAAGTTACTGCTGGGCCTGCACGCGGTAAGCGATTTTGGCTCCGTACCAACCAACAGATTGAGGTTGGCCGTATTTCCTCGGCGGACTTCGCTGTTCCCAGCGACCCTCACATGTCCAGGCGGCACTTAATCGTAGAGGGCACGCCCGCCGCGTTTCGCGTTCGCGACGTCGGCAGTATCAATGGTACGTTTGTCAACAATGCCAAGGTATTGACAGTCGAATTGTGTACCGGTGACCGAATTCGAGCTGGCGAAACCACCTTTGAAGTCGCCGTCATGGAGGACGACGAGAATCCTCACGCCAAAGACGGATTTAGTTTCAGTCGATCGCTGGCGTCCGATTCGGATAAGGCATCCAATTTGGCCGCCAATTCGTACAGCCTGCCGGTAAGAGCCGTGGAGTCGGTCTTTGCACGCAGTGGACAAACCGACTCCGATGCAACGCAACGTGTGTCCATTCCACCGCAGTTGCGCACAGATGGCCAAGCTTCTGCGGCCAATCCAACTCAGAAAATACTGGACCAAGCGGAACTCGCCGACAAACATCACTCTACCAATCGAACCCTGCTCGGTAACAATTCCTGGTGGTCCGACTACAATTTTCGGATGTCGGACACAGCCTGCTTGCTCGATCAACAGGCCGCTCCCAGCAGCGACCAGCTCTTGCTTCCGAAAATACTAGCGAGACTCGAACCGGATTACACACTTACCGCCATTATCAACGTGGACCAGCTCGGTCGCTATGGCCGCCAAATACTCGGCGTATTGGTAGAGCAAGGCGTCGTGACTTGGCATGCTCCCAACATTTGCACGATAGTCGACAACCGCGATCGCGATTTTCAACGCTTAGCTGAAAGTGCCTTGGCACAGGACGCAATAATCTTCCTCGGCGGTCGAACAGCCTTTGATATTTACTGGCTCAATGAGTTTGCCTTAGAGATTTCGCGACCCTCGATACTCAATCGTCGTCTGCGCGACGCGACGTCCGATCTGTGCAGCAGTTTGCTCAGTCGCGTTGAGTTTGCAATATTCGAAAATGGCCTGCACGGGCGGTTAAGCATTTTGCTGCGCGACCTGATCGAACTGTCGGAGTAGTCACTGGTTTTGACTGTGTGTGGAATCGAGTACCAACACACAATCACATTTTTCTGACTGCCGCCAAGCCCACAACGGTCATGTTGTCGCGATGGATGACTTCTTCGTACGGGCAGTGACCAAGCACCTCGGCAATCGCGGGCGAACGCAAGCCCCGAATTCGCTCGAGCTCCGTCGAGCTATAATTGGTCAACCCGCGTGCAATCTCTTCGCCGCTGCCGTCTACGACCGATACAACTTCGCCCTTAGAAAAACTTCCAGACGTGTGTACGATGCCAATCGCCAAGAGGCTGGGGCCAGCAGTGCGAATGGCGCGCGCCGCACCATTGTCTACGGTGATAGTTCCACTCGCTTGAGCTGTGAAGCCTATCCACCGCTTTTTAGGAGTTAGTCCGCGCTGGGTTGGCAAGAATAGCGTTCCAAGCTCTTCCCCCGCAACAAGACGCGTCAGCACGTTTTCGACGCGGCCCCCTGCGATAATCACAGGCGCACCACTTTGGGTTACGAATTGAGCTGCCTTCAGCTTGCTAGCCATCCCACCCTTGCTGATCCCTGTGGTGCGATTGACCGCCAGATCGATAATCGACTGATCGACTTGCGCTATGGTACTGAGAACCTTGGCAGCCGGATCGCGCGGGTCCATGTTATAAACACCTTCCACGTCGCTCAAAATAATTAACGCAGGGCGAGTAAAAATTCCAGCGACCATGGCGGCCAAGCGGTCGTTGTCGCCAAATGTTGTTAGCAATTCATCGACGGCTACGGTGTCGTTTTCGTTGATAATGGGTAGCACGTTCAATTGGAGCAGTGCGGCCAACGTATTGCGGACGTTCAGGTAGCGAGCTCGATCATCCAGGTCATCGGCGATCAGTAAGATCTGTGCGGCATGTCTACCCAACGCTGCCAGATACGTCTCGTAAGTTTGAATCAAATGGGCCTGTCCGACGGCCGCGACCGCTTGCAATTTGGCCAAGTCCGTCGGCCGTTCCTTCAACCCGAGCTTGCCCATGCCCGAAGCGACAGCACCGCTACTGACCAACACAACTTGTTTTCCAGTGTTCGAAACCTGAACCAACTGAGCAGCCAATGAACCGACTTGGGCTGCGTCCAGCCTCCCATCGTGGCCGGATAGCACGCGCGAACCAACTTTGACCACGATTGTGTCCGTGGACTCAATGAGTGGTAGCCTAGAAAATTTCTCTATTGTCGTCATAGATGTCATAGTGTTTTCATGGTCGTCATGTCTTAGCCCTATGGTTGGCGTCCAGATGCAATCAAGTCGTGTGCAATCAAGTCGTGGAAGCGGCGTGATTATCTGCTGTACCTCCAAGTTCGCCAAGTGCTTAGTCCCGCTGCCAGATGCATACCGCTAGATCTTGTTGGCGCCGTCCAACTTACACAGTGTCCAACTAAATCAGACCCAGTGTCTGCTTTCCTCGAGAGAATTTTCAGTCTAATTTGGCAGCCGGTACAGCCAGGGATTCACATTTGAAAACGCAGTCCAGACCCACGCCCAGCGCGGCCGCGATCAAGAAGGCCAGCTCCAACGATGGGTAGTATTTACCCTTTTCCAATGCGATGATCGTTTGACGCGTAATGCCTATGCGGTCCGCAAGTGCTTGCTGAGTCATCTCATTGGTGTGAAAACGAAGCTCGCGAATTCGATTGGAAATGACAACCTTAAGCACCAGCCAGTCTCCGAAACTTCCAGATTGCCACAAAATATCGCATTCAAACTGCGCAGATCGCGACAAGCACGCAAACGCACCCTTCGCCTAAACGCAAATGTAATGCGCACATTACTAAATGTACGCTATAGATTACACTCGCCTCATTCAATTGGATAGGTTAAAAGTGGGATAGGCTTCCAGCCTGTCGTGCGTGAATCGACAGGCTAGAAGCCAATCCCACGTTCAGAATCAGGCAGTAAGTATCCTCACGATCCCAGCGACCCAGATCTCTGCGCTATTGGGCTAGATCCTAGTAGCGAGACATCAGTTCAGGTTTAAGTTGAAGTTTAACTTGAAGTTTAAGTATTGGGCGGGGAGGCAGTAGGCGGGTCCTAGACACAGGATTCGACTGCATGGCTATAATAACATGGGCTAATCGGTGGGTGCGGCAGTCGTCCTCCGCGAGTTTTGCCTTGGATTGTCCGTTGGAAATTTTTTTGAGGTTGTCCGATGAAACGAGTTATGACTGTGCGAACAGTGTGTGGAATAGTAGCGACCCTATTAGCGATCGCTTCGGGCCTATCGAGCACTTGGGCACAAGAAAAGAAAAGCACTGTGGAAAATGCGCTGGGTTACACCATGAATTCGCTGGGTGGCGAAAAAGTGGACTTGAAGAAATATAAGGGCAAAGTTGTTTTGCTGGTCAATACGGCCAGCGCCTGTGGGCTGACTCCGCAGTATACGGAGTTGCAAGCCGTCTATGAGAAATACAAAGACAAGGGACTGGTAGTACTTGGTTTTCCATGCAACCAGTTTGGCAAACAAGAACCGGGGTCTGCCACGGAGATTTCCGAGTTTTGCACAAAGAACTATGGAGTTACCTTTGATATGTTCGAGAAAGTCGAGGTCAACGGCGAGGGAGCTTGCGAGCTGTACAAGTCACTGACCGCGATGGATTTGAAGCCCAAGGGCAGCGGTAAGGTAAGTTGGAACTTTGAGAAGTTTCTGTTGGATCGAGATGGTAAGCCCGTAGCTCGATTCGAGCCTAAGACGTCTCCGGACGACAAAGAAATTATTGCTGCGGTTGAGAATTTGCTCGGCTCGAAGTGAGCTCGCGCGATTGAGTCAACTGTGTTCTTCATTCCCCTGTGGGGTCCTGGCATGAAGTCTAGCGTTTCGTTGAAAATCGCGACCGTGGGCTGCGGGGTGTTGCTGTGGTATGGCTGCTCTGCTGGTCCGCACGTGTCGGGAGTGTTTGCCGCGCAGCCAAGTACGGCTGACACTCCCGATTCTACCGATTCGATATTGCAGGTCAAAGTCGCTAAGCTCATCGAACAATTGGGCGATGAAAACTACCACCAGCGAGTCAACGCGAGGTGGGAGCTGGAACAGATCGGTTTGCCGGCTTTCGAAAGGCTTCGGCAGGCCGCCAGTAGTCATCCGAGCGCGCATGTTGCCCGCGCTGCGAAATATTTGATCGAGAGCCAAAATGTTCAATGGTGGCTCGAGACAGATTCGCTACAGGTGCGAGATCTGCTTAAGGGCTACAACGATATACGGGATGTTGATCGGGAGACCGTCCAGCAGCAATTGGCGGAAGCGGGTACGCAGGATGCCATGCTAGCGCTTTGTCGCCTAACCCGGTTTGAGAGCAGCGAATTGCGATCCAAATCAGCCGCGTTGCACCTGATGGAGACCGCTTGCAAACAGCGGGTGCAGGCGACTCAAAAGCAGCAAACTGCTGACATTATCATGGCGGGCCGCAAGGCAAAGGGCTTCGCGGTTGGCAACTCTCCAAATTCACTCAACGCGGCTGTGCTTGCGAAATCGGTTTCACTGACACTGGGCGATAGCAACCGAACGGCTGCTCAATGGCTTAATCTGCTAATGGACGAATTGGCTTCGCCCTCAAACGCAGAACCGACTGGAAAACCAAACTCGCTCGAGCGCTGGAAAATTTTTGTCGCGGCTGAGCACGCTTTGTCGATCTCGACCGACGAAGGCAACGTCCAGGATTTTGATCGGCAACGGGTGTTGGCGGTCACTTTGAGACTGTATCGGTTGCTCGGTTCGTGGATAACCAAAACTTACGATCGAGACGCAGCCCTAGAACTTGTCCGCCCCAGTCTGGACCTGATTCGCAACGAAGCGGTGGCTGTGCAGGATGCGGCGATTTGGGCTTTGGACTCGGAGCTGCCAGAACTAGTTCCGGAATTGAAAACGGCCTATGCCGATGTCTTCGATACCCAACCGGAGATCGGTTATTACTTAGCTGAGAGCTATCTACGCTTGGAAGACAAGTCCGCCGCGCAGGCAGCAGCACGAGCCGCCAGTGAGTCGATCGAGCGGCAACACGCCAAGGAAGTTAACAAGCGGGGTGCCATGAGATCGCCAGAATTGGAGCAACAGATTCTGGAAAGCCGTCATGCTCGCATCGCTGGTAGTTTGGCTGCACGCGGTTTATTTGAATGGGCTGAAAGCGAATATTTGCTGGCGCTTACATTCACCGCCGATAGCTCATCGGAGACTCGCCATCGACTGGCCGAGTTCTACTGGTTTGGGGGCGAGCACGAAAAAGCGGCCCAGACGCTTAAGCCGCTTGCGGAAGCAGCGCTCACCCAAAACAACATGGACCTGCCGTTCGCGCCTGGCGTGTTTGCCAGTCCCGCTGTGACTCTTGCAAATTATTACTACTACTCGGGTCTGGCGGCCATCGACCGCGGCGAGAACGAACTTGCCAGCGACTTTTTGAGCAAGGCACTGCAAGTGGATGGGATCGAGGACAATCCCGACGTCGTAATCGCTCTCAAGAGGATCGCGACCCGCGAGCCGATCGCATCGTACTTTCAAGAACACTTCGATCGCATGTGCCGCGAATCTCGCGTACAAGTGCTGCAGGAGGAGGTCGAGCTGTCGCTGGCGACCGACCGTATGAAGCGCGCCATGACAATTCCTCGGCTGGCGACGGCCTGCAATCAATTGGCATGGCTGCTCAGTAAATGTGAATCCAACCCACAGGAAGCTTTGAAACTGAGTCTGCGTTCGCTGGAGCTCATGCCCAACGAAGCCGTCTTTATGGATACGTTAGCACGCTGCTATTTCTCCGCAGGCCAAATCGACGAGGCCGTCCGCACTCAGCGGCAGGCAGTTAAACGTTCGCCCCATGAACGACAAATGGTTGTGCAGTTGCGCGAATTTGAAGCTGCCGCCGCCGCTCAACAATAAAAGTCGTGAACCTCAGGCGCTAGCCGCCTGCTCATAGAACGCGAGGTTTGCATTGGCTGAAACGCTCCCCAAATTCTTTCGACTTCGCCATTCCTTCGCAAGGCCACGCGTTGACGACGTGCGAGCAGGCGTCATGCAGGAACTAAAGTCCGCCTGTCGAGCACCGCTGTCGGGCAAATCGGTGGCGATCACCGTTGGCAGCCGAGGTATTGCCAATGTCGCTGCCATCACGCGTGCCTGCGTCGATTTCATGCTGGAACAGGGTGCTATGCCGTTTTTGGTTCCCGCCATGGGCAGCCACGGTGGTGCGACGGCTCAGGGTCAGGCCGATGTGCTGGCCCGCTTTGGCATCACCGCTAGCAGTATGGGCTGCCCTGTGCAAAGTTCCATGGAGGTCGTGCAAGTTGCCACGGCAACTGAGGGTTTTCCGGTTTACTTCGACCAACAGGCCTCCGGCGCTGATTTCGTTTTGGTCGTTAACCGTATCAAACCCCATACGCGTTTCATCGGCGAAATCGAAAGCGGCCTGATGAAAATGATGCTGATCGGGCTGGGCAAGAAGCAGGGTGCTGAGGTCTATCATCGCGCGATCGTCAACTATTCGTTCGATACGATCGTTCGCTCGGTCGCCCGCACGGTCATCCAGCGCTGCAATATTCTTGGCGGCTTAGCCATTCTCGAAAATGCCTATGAGGAAACAGCACAGCTCGTCGGTCTGCCTGCCACAGAAATCGAACAGCGCGAGCCAGAGTTGCTGCGGCAGGTCAAAGCTTGGATGCCACGCTTGCCCTTCGATCGGGCCGAATTGCTCATGGTCGACCAGATTGGCAAGAATATTTCAGGAGCCGGTATGGATACCAATGTGGTGGGTCGCAAGCGCAATGATCACGCCGCCATCGATGGCGAAAAGCCCGACATTCACCATATCTATCTGCGCGGATTGACGGAGAAAACACACGGCAATGCCTGCGGAATCGGTATGGCGGAACTTTGCCATCGACGCTTGCTGGACGCCATGGACCGCCACAGCACGCATATGAATTGCATCACGGCAGGCCATGTCACCGGAGCCATGTTGCCCATCGACTTTCCCACCGATCGCGAGGCACTCACGGTGGCTTGCCGACTGGCCGGCTACGTAGAACCACATCAGGTAACCGCCATGTGGATTCGCGACACACTGAGCCTCGAAACTATCGAATGCAGCGAAGCTTTTTTTGAGCAAGCCCGTTTGCAATCGAACGTCGAAATTTTGAGCGAAGCCCAACCGCTCCAGTTCAACTTGGCCGGCGATCTCATCGAGCGCTTCGAGCAACACTAGCGAACCAGACCAAGCCTACAATTCATTGGTTTTGTTGCTCAAGCGGCAGCCTATGATTTGGAATTTTCGATTTCTTTTTGCAAATCGCGGTACTGCTGGAGGCAATCGTCGATCGAAACTTTAAGCTTTTCCAGTTGATTGGAATTGGTAGCGGAGGCTTCCAATACGGGCCGCAGGCCATCGTAGAGCAATTGAAATTGGCTGCGCACCAAATCCGTCATGACGCGAGGAACCGCGTGTTGCACGATGACTTTTTGTTCTGGCAGTTCCATCGCGACACGACTCGCTTCGCTCGACTGGGACGCAATCGCTTGGCTCACTTGGCTGCCTAGCGAACCAAGCGAAGCGCTCAAGTGCGCTAATCCTTCTTGAATTAATACAGTTTGGGTATTGCTTTGGTCGCTGGCTACGGCTTGGGCCATGGTACGGCGGATCGACTCTAGGCCATCTCTGAGGCCTGCCAGAGACCGCAGTATTTTGGCGGCATTGTCTTCGCCATCGATGCCTTGCATGCGCACGCTTTCTATAAACGCATACTTGATATTGTCCCAACGCTGAGTCTCAGCGGGGCTCAGGATGCCCAGCAATTCCTTAAACTTCAGCAGATTGGACTCGCCGTCCCGTGTTAGGGTCTGCGCGTCTTGTTCGTAGTTGGAAACAATGAGCGTCTGCAGCTCTGTCGGGTTCATCACTGGCACAACGCGCTCAGCCAAGCGATTCATATTGCGGTAGCTACCCTGTAGTTTGAAGGGTGGTTCGGTGCGGTAGGCGTCGACTTGGGCGGCGCTACGAATGTAGGCGCGGTTGACGCGCAGCATCACATCTCGGACCTTCAACAACTTCGAAAGTACTGCCACACAATCGGAGAGTTGATCCGACGATAGACTGGCTTCCAGTTCAAGTCCCTCTATCGAACCAAGTTCAGCGGCCCGCACGACGGCTCGCTGGTCCTGACTCGTGCTGCGCGCAAGCGGTTGGAGATGGACATTGCTCGTCAAACAGTTTTCCAAGTAGCTCAGTTCGAAAGCCTCGCGTGAATCGCCAATAATCTCGCCCAGGTTATACACGTCAGCTCGATTGGCGAGCATATCGGGAAGCTGGAAGCGGTCACCGCTTTCGGTATATGGGTTGCCGGCCATCACCACGGCTACTTTGCGGCCGCGCAGGTCATAGGTCTTCGGTCGCCTCTCCCAAACACCTTCAATGCGTCGAGTGGCATCGCACAACGGAATAAATTTCTGCAGCAGCTCCGGGTTGCAATGCTGAATGTCATCCAGATACAACATCACATTGTCTCCCATCTCGAGAGCCAAGTTGATTCGTTGAACCTCCTCGCGGGACGACACATTGGTGGCTTCGGCTGGGTCCAGCGACGTGACGCTGTGCCCCAAAGCAGGCCCATTGACTTTGACGAACACCAGGCCGAGCCGGTTGGCAATGTATTCCATGAGCGTTGTTTTGCCGTAACCGGGCGGACTGACTAGCAACAGCAGGCCCATGCGATCGGATCGTTTGTTGTCGCCCGACGCGCCGATCTGCTTGGCCAGGTTGTCACCGATGAGTGGTAGATAGACTTCGTCGATCAGCTTGTTTCTTACAAAACTGGTGAGGACTTTGGGCTTGAACTCCGACGTGCGAAGTTGGCCTTCCAATTGTTCGAGCAGCCTATGTTTGGTGCGACGCAAGGCCTCAAAACGAGGAACGACATGGCGATGGTAGTTCCACAGACGATCTAGGAACTCATGGAAATTGAAGGCCATGACGCCCCCGCTCAAGCGGGGATGATCGCCGACCAAACCTTGCAGCAGCTCTCCGCACTGGACGTCTGGCCCCAAGGTCGCAGCGCTGTCATCGCAAATTAGCAGGGACGTTACTTCCAGGCGGTAGTTTGCATGGGGATCCTGCGGATTGTCGGCAGGGCTGCTCGAGCAGCGGAGGTACGCATCGACTGCATCTAAGGCCACAGTCCAACTCGCCAGCGGAACATCCGAGTTTTCCTCAATAGCCGTTCGCAGCTTCTGCAGCTCAATGGCGGGTAGATGGTTCTGCAAATGCACAAGAATTTGTGACGCGCGGGGGCTTGCCATAAAGTACTGTGCCTGAAGCAACTGCTGAAACAGGTAATTGGCTGCTGAAGAGTGTACGTCCGTGCCATGCGACTTCAACAAGCACCTACCGTACTTTGCCAGCAGCCGCTCAAGTCGCAAAACGTAAGCCGAGCTGGCGATCGCATCGGGCAGAACCTGAGCTACCGTCCGATAGCCGTGAACCCAGCGCATCATGCGGACTCGAACCGGCTCGTCGATCAGCCGACTCCAAATAAACCAGGCCAACCCACGCACTTCAGGCGTGTAGCGGAGCAACCCCAGTTTTCGCTCGGTATCGAGTAGCTTGGTAAGAATTATTTCTGCGTCGTGATCGTGAACGCCACGCGAGTAGCCTTCAGCGTGCCGCGACTGCATATGAGTGCGCACAAATTCCAACCGTTTGGGCAATGTGGACTTGAGGTAGTCATCGCCGGCAGATCGATGTCGAGCGTCCTTCAGCTCACTTTGGAATTGGCGATAAAGTTGGACTGCCAGGAACTCTCCACGATAGACGCTTGGAGATTCGCTGGGCAAGAATTGCTGCCAAAGATCCTGCGACTGCTCGAGTGCTGGATCCTGAAGCGTTTGGTAGAACTGTGTGCCCGTCAGATGGGCCTGCAGTTGGCCGTCGCGCACGACAGAAGTCAGTTCAATCGGCTGACGATTGACACTGAATCTATGTCGCCCGAGCTTGATCAGCCCTTCGCCGTCAGAAAACAGTTCGTGGCGATCGCGAAGTTGTCGAAGCGAATCGTCCGCGATACTTTTTAGCTTGCTGAGCAAATCCTCCGTGCGGACACTGTCGCCGAGCGACAGAAGTTGGCTGGCAATTTGCCTGACTTTGTCGACCATAGGGTCAGCCACAAAGTACGATCGGAGGGCCTCGGTGTCGGGCAACCGCAAGGCTTTCGAGTTAATTCCATCCAGAATTCGTTGAGCTGCGGTTGCCAGCGAATCGGCGCGGCGCGAGCGAGCTTCGACCAACTGTTGCCGACGTGTCTCAAAGGCTTCATAAATTGCTTCGCGCTTTTCCGTAATGCGCGCCAGCAGCGCATCGAACTCAGCGAAACGCCCTTCGAGCTCCTCCAGTTGAAGCATCAACTGAGTCAGGGCCACGTCGACTTTCTCAGGCGTATCGGCCGTGTCTAGGGCACCTGCAGCAGCCTGATCGAGCAGTTTGGTTTGGGAGGCAAAATCGGCTTCCATCTCGCCGGACAGCAAATCTCGAATTCGAGCTTTTAGACCAGAACGCACTCGGTTGAGCTCGGCTAGCGCATCGCCTGTTCGATCCACGATGGCGGTGCGCTGAGTTAAATCCTCGATCTTGAGCTGCGATACGGTGTCGATCAGCAACGCTAAGTCACTACCGATTTGCTCCAAGTTCTCTTGTTGCTTGCGTCCTTCAGCAGCCGTTTCTACTTTTGGCAAGTCAGCTTCGGCGGCCGCGATCTTCGTGCGCGTGGGGGCGAGCGCTTTTTCGTCGAGTAAATGCTGAAGACAACGATGTCCCAAACGATCGGCAGCTTCGGTCAATTGGGTTTGCAATTCGCCTACGGCAGGCTCGTCGATATATCGTAGTTCGCGCAGTCCAATCGCGATACCGCGAGCCTTGCGAATGGCAGCCAGCTTACTGACAAAGGCATCGAGGGAGTTGAAGGCGAGGCGCCCGATCGAATGGATTAGTTCGCTGCTGGCCTTCTGTGCTTCCGACAATTGGCGTTGCGTATCGCGGCGAACGCGCACCACTTTGTCAAATTCCGCGACGGCTGCTGTCGCGGACTCACGAATCTTTTCGAGTGGCTGGGACAGCAGTTGCGTTTCGTCGCGGTTGATCCAGAAATAGCCATCGAGGATGTCGTTTGAGCGTTTGACGAGATCGAGATACAGCTCCGCGTACGAATCGTCTTTATCGATCAGTTGCAGCAATTCTTGACAGGCGGACATACCTCGAACCAACTCACGGTTGCCGATTTTGTAGAGCATGGAGTCGGTAGCGACTTGTGCCGGATAATTCGGACCGACATAGGGCGTCTGCCAGAGTTGCAGCGCATGATGCTTTTGCGCATGTTCCTGTCCGCGGAAGGTAATCATCCGCCCGTCTTCAAAAAAAGCCTGACCGTGGCAGATCAGCGGTGTGTCGACTTCCTGGCGAATCACGTTGTACCGAAGATGTAGGTAGCTGCCCGTGGCCACGTCCGTAAATACGTACAGGTAGTCTTCTCCATTAGGCGCTGCAATCGTTTGTTCATACAACAGATTTTGAAGCCCATGGTCAAAAACCTTGTGAGCGCCCGTTTGCAGCACAAGCCCGCCTGGGAAAACAATGCCGTGATCGTCTGGCAGAAGCACGCAGGAGTGTGCGATGGCGTCGAAACGAGCCACCTTTTGTTGTTTGGTACTAAAAACAAGGTAACGGAAATCCTTTTCTTGGTAGGGGCGCATTTTTAGCAGAATCAAGTTGCCGATCACGCAAAAATAGATCTCGGCGTCGTCAAGAGTTTGATCGGCATTGTCGACAGGTTCGGCGTAAATACCGCTGCCATCCTCGGTATTGTCTTCGACCTTAATTGTCAAATCGCCGCCTACGCATTCGACAAACACAGCATCGTTTATCGAAATGTGGGGATGCGGGCCCGCGCGATGTTGATCGCGATTGGCGCGCGTCCAACGAAAAGCGTGTTGCTCTGGGAATCGCACCTCTTGATCGCTACGATTATCGACGTAGCGGAGCGAGTTCTCCGCAACAGCCCACTTAAACGCTTTGACATCCGCGGCCGATTTGCCGACTTGGAACACAAGATAAACGAATGGACCGTTGCGAAAAAACCTAGAAAAAGTCGTATGCTTGTAGTAGCGATAGAGCTCTTGGAAGTCGCGCCGAAAGTCCTCATTGAAGAGTTCGTCCAAGTGCAGCGCGTTGGCCGCTTCGCCGTCCAAGCGGTACAAACTGAAAACATCTTCGCAGCTTATGCCAGATTTGAGGCCAAACTGCACATTGTATCCCAAAAGCAAACGATCCCCGATGGCCAACAGGTCGCGGGGCACGCAATTGTGGTCGGTCGTGACATGTGCAGTACCTTTGAGTAGCGTCTCGATATTTCCAAAAACCGCCGCGCGCTCATGATTCAATTTCTCAAAGCGAACGCGCAAATCGCTAGCCGCTTCGCGCAGCCTGTTTCGCAGGACTTCGTAAGTTCCGGTGGCGAGCGATTCGGTCATGGGGATACTTCTCGAGTCGTTGATTTGCCAGTCAAGCAGCTTCTGCGCTAAACACAGATTGCGTATTAGCGATCAGCGTGTGAGCTTCTTGACTTCGACGATTTTGTTGACCGGCTTGTCAGCAAGATTTAGGCTACCAGCCATCCCCAGCAACTGAACGAGTTGGGAGCGGACGACATCCGTCCCGCCGATCGATAGCATTTGCGCGATCAGTGCTGCCACGCTCAGGTCCTTGATCTCGCCGCTGGTCAAATTGAATTGGTCGACCAACTTACCGAGGCTCTCCTTAAACGTTTCCGGTGTACCGTTGAAGAATGTGTTCTTGATGTCGGTGGCAGTTCTAGAGCTGTTGATGAAGCTATCGATTGCCTTACCACCCTTGACGGCGGATGAGATCTGGTTGAAGAATTCCCCATCGCCGCCCACGATATCAATCTTGGCCGATTTTAGGGCCGCTCCGATGACCGCGGCTTGCTCGCCAGCAATCGACTTCTGCGCATCGATCGCGGCGATCTCGATGGCTTTATCCTTTTCTAGACGCAGTTTGAATTCCTCGTGATCCTTGCCAACGCCATCGAGTTCCTTCATGGCGGCGGCCTTTTCGGTAATGCCCTGAGCCTCGCTCAGGAATTTCTCCTTCAGCACACGCGCCTCGGCCAGGCCCTGTTTCTCTAGGGCAATCGCCTTTGCTTCTTGCACGTGGGCTTCAGCCAAGCCATGCGCCGCGTGCTCCGCAGCCGTGGCTTCGGCCATCATTTTAGTGGCGGCGGACTTCTTTTCGGCGCGATCGCGGTCCGCCTCGGCTTCGATGCCAACTTGCTCAGCCAACATTTCCGAAGCTTTGCGGGACGCCTCGGCGGCTTTGACTTCTTTGACCATCATCTGTTCAGCCAGCATTTCAGCCCCGGTGACTTCGACTTTCTTCTTGCGTTCTGCGGTTGCAAACTCTTCGGTGTCCTTGATACGCTGCTGCTCCTCGACGACCGCCCTTTCGACGACAACGCGCTCGCGGATGACCTCTTGAATATTTCGGCGTTCGGTTTCGATGGCCTTTTCCTTTTCGACTTCGGCCACACCGACCAGCCGCAGACGCTCGATGGCTTCCAGAGATCGATCGCGCTCGAGTCGTTCCAGTTCGACTGCATCGGTTCGCTCTTTATTGCGCTGCGCCACCAAGATCGTTCTCAATTTGTTTTCTTCGGCGATACCCAACTCTTCGTCGGTGGCAATGCGCGAACGTTCGCTCTCGAGTCGCTGTTCTTCTTGAACACGCTTGGCCGCAGCGCGTTCGCGAGCTTCGATTTCGGCAATTTCGCGATGCTGTTTTTCGGTTGCCGATACCCGCTGGCGTTCGAGTTCGAGAATGGCTTCCTGGGCCTCCACGTCTTGCTTTTTAAGCGTTTTTTCGCGTTCGCGAGTAAAGTAGTTTTCTTTGATCTTTTCAATCGAGGTCAGCTCGGTGATTTTCTTGATACCGTCGGCGTCGAGAATGTTGTTGGGGTTGAGCAATTCCAGACGAGTTTGTTCGAGGTAGTCGATAGCGGCATCGTCGAGTCGATAGCCGTTGAGGTCGGTACCGATTACTTTTAGGATTTCCTCCTTAAATTTTTCGCGTTTGTCGTAGAGCTCGACGAATTCAAACTGCTTGCCGACAGTTTTCAGTGCCTCGGAGAACTTTGCATCGAACAACTCGCGCAATGTTTCAATCTGACTGGCGCGGCGGCAGCCGATGGACTGGGCAACTTCGCGCATCTCCTCCTGCGTTTTGTCGATGCGGATGAAAAATGCGACGCGGATATCCGCGCGGATATTATCCTTGCAAATTAGACCTTCGGAGCCCGTTCTCGCGATTTCGAAACTTTTCAGAGTCAAGTCCATCTTCTCGGCATGATGGATCACCGGCGCCACGAAAACTCCGTTGGCAGTAATGACTTGCATCCCGCCCCAGCCGGTACGCACGATGGCTTCGTCCGGACCAACCTTTTGGTAGAACTTGCTGGCTACGGCCAGTAGACCGGAAATGATAATGACCGAAGCCACGAGTGCCACTAGCGCGTAGATCGCAACTTGTGGAACCTGTGCGAGCAAGATTAGATGGTGCATTTCTTATTTCCCAGTGCGCAAGTGTCGGAGGTCTATGATGTTGAATCGGGTTTGTCGGAAGAGGCTGTGGTCGCCACGGTGGTTGGCGACACGGTATATAGGCGACGTTTGGCATCGTAGTGAGTGATCCATACTCGAGCACCCTGAGCCAAATGGGGACCATCCGTGCGAACATTGAGCAGCAGTGGAGAACCCTCTGTTTTGAATTTTACTTGTCCAAATTCGGGCGTGGCTACGCTCGAACTGATCTGACACTCTTGGCCGATTAACGAGAGTGAATCGATGCGTTCGGTCGCGAACCAGCCCCGCATGGGGCTAGTAGCAAGTTTAGTCAGTGGCACGGCCAAAGCGAGATTGCGGACAACCAGCAGGCCGGACCAGAGCCAGCCAGGACGGCTAAAAAAATGTACGTCGATTAGGCTCCACAGTACGCCGGAAACAAACCACCAGATCACACCCAGCGCGCCCATCCACAACACCAGTGGAACGTCTTTCAGGTTCAGCCACTTGAGCATCAGTAGGGCCAGGCCATCGCTGGCAGGGTGAATGTGCCCGTCGATATCGCCGTCAATATCCACGTCGATGTCGCTACCTGGCATCTCAAGGTCGAAAGTACCCGCCACCGCCAGGAGATTCCATATGACCAGGAAGCCCAAAAATAGCGTCGCTGGCAGGATGGGACCTGAGAAAATGGTGGTTAGGAATTCCATAGGTCTGCATTCTTTGGAACTTAGTGGAGCTTCGCGCCATTCCGTTTAGGCAGCGTTGGTGGGAGGGTTCTTTGGACGGTGCTGTCGGCACCGAAACCGAGTCACTGCTTGCATGTCACCCATTAATTCAGGCTTAGTGCTCTGCGGTTGTAGGCGCACGCGCGACTGCGCTTCAGTCTAATCCTAATCCACCCTAAATTTCAAAGGTGGTTAACCGGCGATTCTGGGCGGAAACGGCGGCAAACTCTCGGTAAACATGGGTTGTTGCCACAACGGCTGGTGAGCGATACCCTGTTAGAGCAACGTTTAATCGTTATTGGCGGTGCAATCGGCTCAGATCAGCGAGTCGGTTTTTGACCTGTGTGTTCGCTGAGAGGAGTTCAGCAGTGTATGTTGCCGTTTCGACGGATTGTTTGCCCGACCTTCAGATGCCGGAAGTTGTCGGCGCATGTGCCGATTTAGAATTTACCACGGTCGAATTGTCGCTTCGCGAGAATGGTTCGGTACTTAGTCCGAGCCGTATTGACGAGGAATTTGACAAGGCTGTGGCGTTAGCCCGCAAGAGTCACCGGTTAGAGGTTTGCAGCTACGACGTCCACATCGACGCGCAGGGCGAAGAGTACTTCACGCAATTCGAGTCCGTCTGCCGCTTGGGAAAGGCGACGAAAGTTGTGACGCTCACAGTGCCGTCTGGCGAGTTGGGGATTGCTTTCAACGAAGAAGTTGAGCGGCTGCAGCGCTTGGTGGACATTGCGAGCGGCGAGGGGGTGCGGGTGGCGATGAAGGCCCAAATCGGTCGCTTGAGCGAAGACCCCGATACGGTCAAAGTACTCTGCAATAACGTAATTGGGCTCGGACTAACGCTCGACCCAAGCCACTACCATTGCGGGCAGTATCCGAACAAAAGCCTCGAAAAAATCATGGAATATGTGTTCCATGTACATTTGCGAGACTCCAAAAAGGATCAATTGCAGGTTCGCGTAGGCCAAGGGGAAATCGAGTACGGAAAGTTCGTGACGCTCCTTTCTAAAGTTGGTTACGCGCATGCGCTGAGCATTCAAATGACGCCGATGCCTGAGCTGGATCAGCGCAGCGAGCTCCGCAAGCTCAGGCTGCTGCTCGAAACCCTGATTTAGCCCGGAGCTCGCGAAGCAGCTTGAGCCAAACTGGTTTATGCTGGCAAAGAATTTGCGAAAACGTGTGGGTCGTAGGATTTCTATGGCCTACGATTCGCCAACTTTGGCCATGCATGGCAATTTCGCATGGGTTGTCTCTTGAGCCCCCGCGGTATTCGGATAAAGTCGAACGTGACGGCGCAAGTTGCACTGGCCAGCGGTGCATGGGAAGTTTCCAGGGATGCTGTGGGAAACGATTTTTTTCCCGCAGACTTGCGCTCGCCGCTCGTGATGACGGCCCCAATCCTGTCGACGCTGTGACCTGCGTCCAGGGAGCGGAGCAAGGCAACTGTCCCTCATATTCCAGATTACCCAATGCTAAACGTTTCCGAAGAAGTCGAATTGCTGCTGCGCAATGCGCGTCTCCGCGATGAGCTTGAACCGTACATAGACGAGTCGGTGTCGTTGGTTCATTTTCGGCAGATGAGCCTAAGTGAGGAGAACTGTTTTCTTGAGTCGATGTTGGCTTGGGAAAGAGCTCCGGCGCTTCCGATCAGTTGTTGGTCGCTGCCCGAGTTGACACTGCCACGACCTTCGACGCTGGACGACGACGTGCTCCGCGAGTTGCTCGCAGATGCAATCGACCGGCTTTTTGCAGTGCGCGTCGTGTTAGAAATGACCGAGCACCTGCCCGATCGCGCTCTGTATACTTTGATTTATCGCGACATTCTCCCCGCCTGCGAGAAGAAAGTCGACTTGCCAGGTAACTACCTGTGCTGGCGCTGCTTGGACGAATTCGACACGGAGACTTGGCTCACTTACTACGCCACTGAAGCCGAGCGACTGCAGTGGCTGGAGCATCACGAAGGTCCGCTTCCGGAAGCCGAGGATTTGCCCCACACTCGCAAGCTCCCCCGAGCCTCCGAGCACTGAGTATGTATTGGCGGTACGTTGGTCTCCAACGTAGTTACGCTACGCCAGCCTGAATCACTCAATACGCCTTTCACGGAGGCCTATCGTAGCCGCGATCACTGTTTGCGAAATTACCGATTGGCTGGAACAACTCGCGCCACTCGCGCTGAGCGAAGCTTGGGACAACACAGGCTTGCTACTTGGAGATCCAGCAAACGCGGTGAGTCGCCTCATGACTTGCCTGACAGTCACGGTAGAGAGTGTCTCGGAAGCCATTGAGCGGCAAGTGGACATGGTGATCGCTCACCATCCACTGCCGTTCAAGCCCCTGTCAAAAATCACAACTCAAACGCAGACTGGCAATCTCATCTGGCGGCTGGCCAAGGCGGGAATTTCGGTTTATAGCCCTCATACGAGTTGGGATTCGGCAGAGAGGGGCATCAACGCACTGCTTGCAAGCCGATTGCAGCTAGGGGACGTACGCCCATTGATTCCCAGCTTGAACCCAGAGCTTGAGAGCTTGGGGGCGGGGCGCTTCGGCGAGTTATCGCCGGCGGTCGATCTCCAGCAGTTTGTAGCAAAAATCTGCAAAGTCGTGCCCTACTGTCGACCCCATGGCGTGGATTGTGGTCGCGATGCGTATGCGCGGATTGCCATCGCCTGCGGCAGCGGCGGGAGTCTGCTGGCGGCGGCCACTCAGAACCATTGTGAACTGTTTTTGACTGGCGAAGCCACGTTCCACAGTAGCCTAGAAGCGCAAACCAGCGGAATTTCGCTCGTAATGATTGGCCATTTTGCCAGCGAAAGGTTCGCGATGGAAAGTTTGGCAGCGGATTTGCAGACGGCATACCCCACGATCGAGGTGTGGCCCAGTAAATTTGAGAAAGACCCTGTAAGGAATTTCGCCTAGCAGCGTCTCCTATACTGTGCGCATTAGGATCGAGCGGGAAATACGTGGGTTAGGCTTCCAGCCTGTCATGCGGGAATCGACAGGCTGGAAGCCTATCCCACGTTCAGAAACAGTACGAAGACGGTACGTCTAACGTGGCCGAATGGCCGTATGCGATTGGGCCAAGGAGATTGAGCAATAATGCAATCATTGACGCACTGTTCTGAACTTCTACAATTCAACATTAGTAAGCGGGCACGGCCTGAGGAGAAATAAATGACAAAGTGGATTGCGGCGCTACCGGTGTTTAACGAAGAAAAGTACGTAGACAGCGTGCTAGCCGAGGTAACTAAGTACGCCGACCATGTACTGGTCGTCAACGATGGGTCGAGCGACGGCACGGCTGGAGAACTCGAAAAGTGGCCAAGTGTCCACGTGGCCCATCATACTACCAACCTAGGCTATGGCGCCGCACTGAAAACGGCGTTCAAGTTCGCCATCGACAACGGCTATGAGTTCTTGATTACCTTGGATTGCGATGGCCAGCACCAGCCCAAGCGTCTGCCCAGGTTCGTCTCTGCCTGTCAGAACGCCGACATTGTGTCTGGCAGTCGCTACCTGAAGCACTACGCGGGCGATAGCGCACCACCCTCGCAGCGGCTGTTCATCAACAAACAGATAACTCGCGAACTGAATGAGATGCTGTGCTTGAATTTAACGGACGCCTTCTGCGGATTTAAAGCTTACCGAGTGGAGGCGTTGAAGTTATTGGATATCCAAGACGACGGCTACGCTATGCCGCTGGAGTTGTGGGTGCAGGCCGCCATGCGTGGCTTGCGAGTGATCGAGATCCCCGTACCGCTGATCTATCTGGACCTAAATCGCTCGTTTGGTGGAGCGCTAGATGAAGCCGAAAAGCGATTGCGGTACTACAAGGCTTGTATCGACAAGAGTGTGGCGGCGATGAAGAGCCGAGGCTTTTCATTGCCTCAAAAGAGCGCCTGTCGAGGTTTGCCTCAATGAGGATGTTGTCGACCGACGAGTACCAGCAGTATCGCGTTCCGCGACAAGACCGATCGACGCTGGTATCCCCCAGCCCCGAGGATTTGCTCAGCGGCTTGGCGCGCTCGACGTTGTCCAGTGCCAGTCTGACCGACGGCGAATCCTCTGGAGTCGAATTCTGCGGCAAGTCGCTGGCGTTGGCTCGCCAACAAGCTCGCGCTGAAGTGGTACAGAAGGCGCTCGATTTTACGCACGTCTACAGCGACTCCAATGTTCAGGAATTGGATTTCGACAATCTGCCTGCCGTGATACTTTCGGGTCACCAGCCTGAACTGTTCCATGCCGGCGTGTGGTTCAAAAACTTTTTGCTGTCGGGCTTAAGTGCGCAGGCTGGCGCGATCGGCATCAACTTTCTGGTCGATAATGACTTGTGTCGCTCGACCGCTATCCGAGTTCCAGGTCATGCGGGACTGGGTCATGCGGGACTGGGTCATGCGGGACTGGGTCATGCGGGACTGGGTCATGCGGGACTGGGTCATGCGGGACTGGGTCATGCGCGACTGGGTCATGCTGAGGCGACCGACTTCTCGGTGCAGAGCGTTCCGTTCGATGCGACTCGAGATGCAATACCGTGGGAACTGCGGCGGTTAGAGTCGCGGGATTGCTGGATGAATTTCCCCAAATCGGTGCAGCAGACGCTGCTGTCCAGCGTGAAACATCCGCTGCTGCATGCACTGTGGCCGGACGCGATTGAAGCGGTCAAGCGAACCGATCGCGTGGGACTGGCAATCGCAGAAGCCAGACATAAGCTTGAGCGGCGAATCGGCCTGCAGACGCTCGAAGTGCCGCTCAGTCACTTGGTTAGCACACGCGCATTTGCAAGATTCAGCATTCAATTGCTTTCGGAGCTGCCCAGATTTCAAGATATCTACAATTCGCAATTGATGCACTACCGCGTTGCACATCGCATTCGCAGCCATGCACATCCGGTACCCGCGCTGGCCCAACACCATGATTGGCTGGAAGCTCCGTGGTGGGTCTATCGCTCGGAAGCTCCGCAACGGCAACCACTCTGGGTTCGCTTTTCCGACGACCAGCTAATTCTTAGCGACCGCGCCGGTTGGCAAGCTACTGTCGAGGGTCGATTGGACTGCGACAATGCGTCCTCCCAATGGCTGGACCTATTGGCCGACGGTGTCTGTTTGCGTCCGCGAGCACTCCTGACCACGATGTACTTGCGGATCATGGTCAGCGACTTATTTCTGCACGGCATTGGCGGCGGCAAGTACGATCAGTTAACTGACGGCATTATTCGTTCGTTCTTCGGAATGGAACCTTCGCCGATGGCTGTCGCAACCGCCACCTTGCATCTGCCCCATGGGCTGAGAGTGCAGTCCGACGAAGATCCCTCATCGGCATTGGATGCAGGCTCGGGGCCGCCACAGCCGGACAGATTGTGGCAGCTCAAATACCATGCGGACCAATTTCTAGAGGCACCCAATGCCGAAGCTCAGGAGTTGATCCAAAAGAAGCGCCAATTACTCGCGAACGTCCCGGCGCGGGGCAACAAGTGGTTGTGGCACCGCGAAATGACCACGCTGAACAAGCGCCTAAGTCAGCTTGCCGCTGCGGAAACGCAAGCAGCGATTGCGGCGCGCGAGCGGCAGTCGGTCGCCGAGAAAAACCAGCGATTGCTGGACTCGCGGGAATACAGCTTCTGCTTGTTCCCCCAACAATTCGTGACAGATCAACTCAGGTCGATGGCTGGAGGTTAACGCGACTTCAATGACCTAGACGCTGCGCGGCAAATTTCTGTGCCGCAGGAACTATTTCACCTTTAGTTTCGGAATCGATTTCCGCTTGGTACGCCTCGAATGGTTCGTCCACGGAAGCGTCGCAGATGTCGCGCGAGTCGCCGCAGAGTTTGGCAATCTCTGGTTGGCTCATGCCGACGTCCATGTCCGTCATTTTGGGCAATTGATTCAGCAGGGCCGCGTCGGAATGCAGAATGGGTGCTCCGCTCAAACTAATCTCTTCCAGTTCGATGTGCTTCATGATGCTTGGGATGGAAGCTGATGTGAGCATTTCGCCGGCCCAAATTCGAATCGATTTGAGTCGCTTCAGCGAATCCAACTCCGCAATGCCCAGGTCTGTCACCAAATTGCGACTTAGCTCAAGTCGCTCAAGCGAGTGCAGCTTGCCGATTGCAACCATGGAAAGATCCGCTACCGAATCTGCCGACAGGTATACGCTGGTCAAAGAATATAGCCCATTCAAAAAGTCCAAGCGACTCACGTGGCCTTCGGCATCCAGATTTCCTTTTATTGAAATCGATTTTAGATTCGCCAGCTTCGCCAACGAAGGCAGGCTGTCGAGCGACATATTGGGGATGTTCAGGTAGAGTTCTTCGAGATTCGAAAACTCGGCGATGCACTTAAGGCTCTCTGGTGTGGCATATCGAGAATGGAAGGTCAAACTTCGCAGTGGAAGCTTCGCGAGCGCAGCCAGTCCTTCGCCGTGCACATCCGTAGAGATGATTTCCAGCGACGTGAGTTGATTGGCGTCGCTCAGACCCGCTAGATCGTCGTCATTTAGGTTGCAACGCCGTAGCGTTAGTTCCCTGAGATGTCCGAGCTGAGCAACCGACTCCAGCAACGCGCGGCCATCCTGAACCTGGCAATCTTCGATCGCTAGTTGTTGGACCAAATTGACTAGACGGACCTCCCTGGACGCAACTGTAGATAACGTCTGTCGTTTGATCTCCAAAGACGTGAGTGTGCCCAATTCGGAGGCACTTATGGGCAGCATTTTATGCAAATTCGGCAGTGGGCCGTAGTACTCAAAAGCATCGCAACCAATCAGCCCACCGGCTAAGACCGAAGCAACCAGAAAATTTATGCGGCACCGGCGTGTGGTCATCGTCATTTGGAACCCAGAAGTGACAGCATTTTGCGCCGCGCTACGGCGCGACTCGCGAGATGGCTAACTGGGATAAACCCGCACTTCGTACGGCAGTTTCGGGCCTCCCAACGAATTATTCAATATGCTGTCCAGTTAAATATGGGCTCGTAATCCAATAAAGCTAGAAAACGGCGTTTTCCCTATCGAATGTCTTGGCTATGCTTCGAAGTGAAAGTGTTCGCAAACCAAGGCGGACGGAAGGTGAGGGTTTTGGCGCTGGCCACCGGTTTATCCAAAACCGGCGGCGTGTTGCCTCGTGTTAATTTCATCGAAGGACGATAAATGGCTGAAATTCAACGGATTCTGGTAACGGGTGGGGCTGGCTTTTTGGGCTCGCACATCTGCGAGCGACTTGTGGCCGATGGCCACGACGTCATCTGCTTGGACAATTTTTTTACTAGCCAAAAATCTAATGTTGCGCACCTGTTGGAGAAGTCGAACTTCGAGCTGGTGCGGCACGATGTTATTCTGCCGGTCTTCCTAGAGGTCGATCAGATCTACAACATGGCTTGTCCCGCCGCGCCAGGTCATTACCAGTTCAATCCAATCAAAACGATTAAAACCAGCGTTATGGGTTCGATCAACTTGCTGGGAATGGCTAAGCGGTGTGGTGCTCGGATCCTACAAGCCAGCACGTCTGAGGTTTATGGAGACCCAGAAGTTCATCCTCAGCCTGAAAGCTACCGTGGCAGTGTAAATCCGATTGGCCCGCGCGCATGCTATGACGAAGGCAAACGCGCCGCTGAGACGCTGTTCATGGATTACCACCGCATGAATCGAGTCGACGTGCGTATTGTACGGATTTTCAATACGTATGGCCCGCGTATGCATCCCTACGATGGCCGCGTTGTTTCCAATTTCATACGCCAAGCGCTAACCGGCAACGACATCACCATTTTCGGCGACGGAAGTCAAACGCGGTCGTTCTGTTACCGCGATGACTTGGTCGAAGGCATCATTCGATTGATGAATAGTGAGAAATTCGTCGGCCCGATCAACATTGGCAATCCCGGTGAATTCACCATTCGCGAGCTGGCCGAGTTGGTCATCGAGCTGACGGGTGCCAAAGTGAAACTCATTGAGCGTCCGCTTCCCGCCGACGATCCGACCCGCCGTCGACCAGATATTACGCTTGCCAAAAAGGAACTGGGCTGGCAGCCCTCGATCACACTTCGCGAGGGTTTGATGAAAACCATCGAGTGGTTTAAGTCGATCGACCTCAGCCACTACCGTCCGCCAACGCCCAATTACTAGCTGGTGGGTCTACACATGTTGCCATGTGAAGGTATGCAGGCCCATGCCCAAGAGCGAGCAAGCTGCAAAGCACGGCAATTAGAGTTGGACGACACAGTGACTTCATCGCATCAATCGAATGCAAACGATAAACACCAGTCCGACCAAAGACTTACTACTCTGATACGATCCACAAAGAGACTCAGTTCGTCAAGTCCCTCCGAAATTTTTTTTTCAAACGCGGTACATGTACGTCGCTGGCGATTGGAGTAAGTGCACAAGATCACTACGGACCGAATTCGAATTGAGGTCTCTACTGGCGATTGTCGAGTTCTTCTCGCAACCGCTTCAGCTCCGCTTCCAATTCGGAATTGACAGTTTCCAGTCGCATTGCCTCTTGCTGCGCAGCGTCGGCGGCAATCGATTTGGCATTCGCTTCGCGCGCATTGGCTTGCGCTTCCGTCAACAGGGTTTCGCCATTGCTTGCGTCGCGCAGCACCAGTTCGCCGTCAGCAAGCTCAAGTGTAAGCCCAAGTTGTTCGCAGTGCAGACGGCTCTGATTGTCGGGTTGTATTCGCACGTAGCCTTGCTCGCCAGTAAGCCGGTGTCCCTGCAGACGGGGCGATAGGTAATCGCCCACGGGATCATAGAGGAAGTACTCGGGCACTCCCAGCGCGGCGTAGATGCGAGGCTTGAACACGTCGTCGTTTCGTCGAGTGCTGGCCGATGTGAATTCAAAGACTGCGTTGGGAACTCGTTGCTCTTCCCACGTCTTAAAGAACGGCCGTCGGTGTGGATCACAATCTAGGACGACAAACCCATCGGGAACCACGAAATGGCTTGGAACTCCTTCGTGGTAATACAGCAACAAATCGCCAGCCACGTACACACGTCGGTCACGAAAATGATACTCCAGCAGCACGCGGAGCCGCAGAGTCCAATCAATGTGCCAGTCCGTTTCGCCCATCGGTTGGCCATCCGTTTCGGGGTAGTCGATGGTTTGATCTTGTGCAGAAATCATCGGAATCCCCATGGTACTCGTGTTTCAGCGGCAGTGGTGGACTGCCGCTGAATTTACGATTCATCCCACCCGAAACCCGTGGGAATTACCATGATTCTTACGAAACGAGCAAGCGAGTTTCCAAACGGGTTGACCACCTCGTTCGCAGTTGACTTCAGTTTCGGTCCTGCTCCGGCACAGGTTCTTGACCCGCTCCCTGCCACGGGCCGCGAGAGACGTCCCCTCGTCGCCCTCTTTCGGGTCGAGCGGGTTGACTCGTAAATGCTTTCGTATCGACGGAAGCTTTGGTTTCGACACCTGGCTCCTGTAGGAAACCTGGGTCTTGGAACCAATCGATGAATCGGTATTGCCAAGTACCATAAGGGATTCCTTTGCGATGAGTCAGGCCACCCGACGCGCCGTTGGACCTCGCTCGACCAAGTGTACTTCGATCGATGGATTGTGAATATTGACGATGCTCGAAATGCGACCTGGCACACTTCCAGACATGTTGTATTTTTCAGCTTCCTTGATTCTCTCTTGGTTCAGGAACGCAGAATCGGATGGATATAACGGGACGACAATTCCGCCTGGAAGAATTGGCTGAGGTGCGTAGGGTTGATCGGTAACGGCAGCCGGTGCGGGAATTCCCAGTGGCGCGGGAATGACCAGTGGCACGGAATCTTGCGCGACTAAACTGACTGCCAATAGACTAACAACCCCGAGGACAATCGCCGTTTTGACGGCGTTCTTATCGATCAATTGATTCTGAATCACAATCGATTTCCTCTAACAAAAAAACCAAAACGGAGTTGTCTTCGGGGAAACTAGCCAACAAGGAATCCTCGAACTCTTACAGCGCGGATACCGCATACACCGTATTCGTCGATCGAATAAATAGAGTGCCATCGCTGGCGGCCGAGGTTGCCCAGAATCGAGAGTTTTCTTCCGGAAGTTTATTTACGCGGACGAGATCCAATTTGGGTCCAGGTCTCAGCACAAAGGTATTGCCGTCTTCGTCGGGGCAGTAAACGAGTCCCTTGTAGGACCAGGGCGAGGCCCAAAACGCGCCTGCGCCAGAGAGTCGGTCTTGGTACAACTTTGTACCTGTCATTGCATCGACACAAGTTAATTGCCCCGCACGCCCCGCCAGTAAGAAAATTTGGCCATCCACGAGCAACGGCGACGAGCGCTGAGGACCGAATTCTTTGGTACTCCACAGTATGCTGGAATTCGAAGTTTCGTTTGCCTTGAGGCTGATGTCGCCCTTGGCACCCGCTTTGACGACCATCATTCCCGCATCATCCCGACCTTGATTGCCGACAACCAGTAAGTCAGCATTGCCGGAAGGGCTCGAACTAAATCCGCTTGAGTTTATGGTGGCTTGCCAAAGCAATGTTCCATCCTCTGGCTTATAGGAACGAATCGTTTTGCCTGCGGTAATCAATTCAGTTCGCATCGAGTTGGTCCAAACAATGGGAGACCCCCAATTGGAACCTTCCTCGCGGCTCTTGCGCCAGACTTCTTCGCCCGTGGCCAAGTTGAGTGCAACCAGGAATGATTGCTGTTCATTGTCGACTTGCAAGAAGATCAAGCCATCGTGAATGATAGGAGAACTGGCTGTTCCCCAATCATTCCTCATCGGGAAATTACCGAGGTCCTTACTCCAGAGAAGCTTGCCTTCCAGATCGTAACAGAAGACTCCCATCATGCCAAAATAAGCAACAATGCTTGTACCGTCGGTTACGGGTGTTTCCGAGGCATAGGTATTGTCGCGATGGGTTCCGAGTCTCGGTTTGCTCTTAATCGCATCTTTAGACCAAAGAACCTTTCCGGACGTTGCGTCTAGACAGATGAGCTTCCAAGTGTGCTCGACGTTCATATTCTTCTGGCCCGATGAGACCGCAGTCGTGACAAATACTTTTTTGCCAACGACGATGGGCGCCGACCAGCCCTCGCCGGGAACACTGGTCTTCCACCTAATATTAGAATCTGGCCCCCAAACTTCAGGTAGCTTAAGGTCTTGTACGACTCCGTTGCTGTCCGGTCCGCGAAATTGGCGCCAATCTTCCGCCAGCGATCGATTGCCAATAGCCGCCGTTAGAATCATGAGTATTAAACCAGTTGTTCTAGAGAGCATAACCAATATCCCTGAAAAAAATAAACACACTCGGAAAGAGTCTGTCTTTACGGCGGTGTAAAAATGCACAGCGCATACAAATTATCGCTGATTCAAATTCGCGATGGCCAGTCTCGCTTTAGGACAGTCCGCTCAGAATTCCCGTGCTGTCACCTAATTTTTGCGATGGTGATCCGAAGCGATCGAGCATGGCCAGCCACAAGTTGTTTAGTGGTGTTTCCTCTGGGTAGCGAATGTACCTACCCGACTTGATCGTGCCGCCACCTCTGCCCGCCATGATGATGGGCAAGTCGTGATGGTTATGGCGATTTGGGTCTGAGATGGCACTGCCGTAGGCAACCATACAGTTGTCCAGCAGCGTGCCCTCGCCTTCCTTGATACTTTTCAGCTTCCCGACCAGATAGGCGAATTGCTGCATGTGATAGACACTGATCGCGTTAAGCTTATCGATATTCTCTTGTTGGTTCTGGTGGTGCGAGATCGAGTGATGTCCTTCGTTGACCCCTACCATGCGATACTTTTGTTCGCTGCCCTCTCTGGCAAACATAAAAGTGCTGATTCGAGTCACGTCGGTCTGGAAAGCCAAAACCATCAGGTCGCACATAAGGCGAATGTGTTCTGTCAGGTCTGCTGGAACACCGCTGGGCCGCGACACATCGTCTGGCAAGACAACAGGCGAGAGTTTTTCTGCGCGCACGATGCGTTGCTCCACCTCGCGCACACTCGTCAAATACTGGTCCATCTTCTGTTTATCTGCGCCGCCCAATTTTCGATGAAGCTCCTTGGCATCCGCCAGGACCAAATCTAACACGCTCGCCCGCACTTCTCGACGGGACTGCGTGACTGCATCATTGGCTTGATCGGAAAACAGGCGATCGAAAACGCCTTTTGGATTGGCTTCGGTGGGTAACGGCGACGTCGCATTGCGCCAAGCCAGCGTATGCTCGTAGACGCAAGAGTAGCCGCTGTCGCAGTCGCCGGCACCTCGGTACGCTTCTATGGCCATCTCAAGCGATGGTAGCCGCGTCTTATCACCTAATCGCAAAGCCGCGAATTGGTCAGCCGATTGGCCAGCTTGAAAATTGACACCTGCAGTTTTCTTGGGCTGTGCACCGGTTAGAAACGCGCCGCCTGCACGCGCGTGATCTCCGCCGCCATCGCCGTTGGCGCGACCCTTGTCGCATGTAAGGCCGCCAAACACGAGCATTTCCTCGCGATGCTCGGCCATGGGCTCGAGACTGGGAGTCAATTCGAAATCTTCGCCCTCCTTGGTTGGCATCCAATTGGGCATGTACGCACCCTGCGGGATGTAGACCCAGGCCATACGCTTAGGAAGCGGCACCGATGTAGTTGCAGCCAAAGATCGGGGTTGCATTAAGTCCAGTAAGGGTAAAGCCAGACTGGTGCCCAATCCTCGCAAAATCGTACGTCGTGAAAGTGGATTTCTCATTCTGTTTCTCCTGGCTTAGTCGTGTTTGCAGCTGTGCGCATTTGAAAAGGAGCGCTCTTTACGATCTCGGATATTAGCGTCGAAAACTTATAATCACTTGATTCTAGAGCCTCGATAATTTCGTCAATAGCACATCGGTCGTAATATTCGAGCCCTCTGCCGATCGCATAGGTGAGCATCTTTTCTACGACACATCGAACGAATAGTTCCTTTTGATCCCGCATGATCTGTTTCAGTTCGTCGGGACCATTGAACGCCTGACCGTCGGGCAGAACGCCCGATGCATCCACTTCGAATTCGCCATCTTTGTCGCGCCACCCACCAATCGCATTATAGTTCTCAAGGGCAAAACCCAACGGATCCATTTTGGAATGGCAGGACGCGCACATCGCATTCTCGCGATGCTGCTCCATCACTTGCCGCACGCTACCGCTGAGAATCTTATCCTCTTCGAGGGCTGGCACGTCGGCCGGTGGAGGAGGTGGCGGTGTATTGAGAATCTGCTCCAGAATAAACTTGCCTCGCTTTACTGGGGAGGTCCGCGTGGCATTCGAAGTTAATGTCAGTATGCTAGCCTGGGTCATGATTCCGCCACGATGGGGCGGAGCAGCCACACGCACGAATTCCCTACCTTTGATATTCGGCACGCCATAGTGCTTCGCCAGCGTTTCATTGAGAAAGGTAAAATCGGCACTTAGCAAATCGAGGATACTATGATCTTCGCGAATCATTTCTTGGAAAAAGAGCAGGCTTTCGCGGATCATGGCCTGTTTCAGTTCGGGAGTAAACTCTGGGAACAACTTTGGATCCGGCGACGCGATGTCCAATTTTCGCAGCACCAACCACTGTTCGGCAAAGTTTTCAATAAAGGAAAGCGATCTAGGGTCGACGATCAAACGTTGGACTTGGTTGTCCAATTCGCTCCGCAAGTTTGAATTGGCAGCCAGCGTCAGCAATTCACTGTCCGGCATACTGTTCCATAGAAAATAGGATAAGCGGCTGGCAAGTTCGTATTCGCTGACGGCGTAAGTGAGCCCCGGCTCTACATCCACGGGATCAATCTCCACGCGATACAAAAAATAGGGCGAGACCAGCACGCGTAGCAATGCTGCACGGACACATATTTCAAAACGATTGTCCTGCTTGGCACAAGCATCGTAGAGCGACAAGCAGTCATTCACTTCCGTGGGCCGGACGGGCCGTCGAAACGCTTTGGATGCAAAGCGGATGATTATTTCCTTTGCGGCCTCTCGGGGATCGAGCCCAGCGGAATGGGCCATCAAACGTTCGTATGATTCAGGCCGCTTTGGGGAAGGTGGATTTTCCGGGCCGTCCGTATCAATGCTTCTAACGTAGAGTGTTCTCGATGAAACACCAAACTCTTTCAGTGCTGCGGCAGCGGTTTCAGCCGCGTCGCGGGCCGCCTGCCTGGCTTCTCTACTTCGCTCGCTATTTTGGAAGCTACGAGAGTTTGCTATTTTCTCTTGCTCCTGCTTTAACTTGATGAGCGATTGGATTTCCTCGCGTTTCTCTTGGCTCTCAATTTCAACCGGTATGGAATCAAGAGGATTGAGAAATAACACACCGACCCGATAACTGCCCTTCTCCAGACGCGTCTGCAACTCGATGATCGTAGGATCATCCTTCGTACCCGGAGTCGGCAACTCTGCGGACTCAATTACTTCGTTGGTGGACTGGGAGGTTACACGCAATTTGGCTCGGGCAACATCGTCCCCGCATTGGTCCGCATATACTTTTGCTCGAATCGTATAGTCGCCTTCTTCGAAGGCGATGTAACCCGATTGCTCGATCATGGATGTCGCGGACGTGGGGCGAAGTTGACCGACCCGCGACGATGTGCGTTGAGGAGGATCCACAATGACGATCGCTTCTTCGAGGATCGTCTCCGCCGCGAATAGGTACTTCTCAGCCAGCAGTGGCGAAAAGCTCAACACGTCGCCGATATTGTCAAAGCCATAGCCAACATCATCTGCGGGAAAGTCGTCGCCTGGATTGAAATCGACGCCTACCAGATCGCGGATCGTGTTGTTGTATTCGGTTCGATTAAGCCTTCGGATCGTAACACGCCCCGCCTTGTCTACGCTGCCTGGCTTACCGCAATCGAGATTGGACAATACGGCATCAATGCCTTTGATGGCCCGCTGGAGATCATCCGGAGCGGGTCGCGGATTTTCCGTTGGAGGCATCTCACCTTTTTCAAGCATATTGACGACATTGTCCCAAACCTTTCGATCCCTGATTAATGACATGCCATCCTTGTATTTGTCCAATGTCAAGTCTGCTTTGGCTTCACCGTTTCCATGGCAGCTAAAGCAATGTTGAGTAAGAAACGGTAAGACATCGATCTCAAAGGCAGTATCCGCAGCAACAGTTGCGGTGGGTTCGTCAGAGCTGCGTACCTCGGGCAGCCAGCCGAACGAAGCAAGATTTAAGGTAACGATTAAGCAAAATCGTACTCGCATTCGCATGTCGTTTAAAAAGGGGACGTTCATCATAGTTGGCCCAAGGCTTGTGCGAAAAACCGCAGGTTCCGCCCTGTCGTGAACCTCGGACGCGTGCTGTGGGGCTTCGCTGGAGGTTAAGGCCCACGGCACGCGTCTGAGGATCGCGAGGGAAACTAGGGTTGGGACATTCCATGTCCGAGGAAGTAACTGGGGTGGGGTGGCTGATTGTAAGCGACATTTTGCCAAGCAACCGACAGTCGGTACTGTCGATCCTGCATTAATGTCGGAATTCGGTGGTCTGTGGGTATTGTAGTCGAGTATATCCGCAATTCGCTACTATCCGAAGTTCGGGCGATCAGTTCCTCTCTCCAATCGCCAATAATATCCGCAGAAAGGCACGGATTTGATTTGCTACCATTGTTGGCTCCGAGCCCCAGCACGCGACCGTCCATTAAAATCTCCTGACGCCCCGCCTCGTAATCCCATTTGAAAATCGAAACTCCGTCAAGCAGTTCGCGCAACAGATCGCCGTCCCACCAAATGGCCATATTCTGCGAGCTGGGGCGCGGTCCAATGTCCTCTCCCCGAGTGTTGAATAGGTATTGTGTGCCTCCCCACATCTCGTACCCTGGATGACGCGGATCGATATCAGCAGCCATACCTCGCCCAACATCGACTCCTGCGGCAGCAGCAAAATAAATTTCACCTGTTCTCGCGTTTCGCAATTCGACTCCAGCTCGGTCAGCCGGAGGATTCTCGTGAATGCTCCAAATCTCCATACCTGGGCGACTCGGATCGAGATCGCTCATATGCTGGGCATCGCCATGACCGAGTTGTGTCGAATAAAGTCCAGTTCCATCGTCGTCGACGACCATTGCACCAAAAACAATTTCGTCCTTGCCATCCTCATCGACATCACCGACGCTGACGCTGTGATTGCCCTGGCCACGCCAGGGGTTTCTTTCACCATCCAAAGCGACTTTGTCGCTGTCGAACACCCAGCGTTGTGTCAACTTCCCGTCCCGACAGTCCCATGCGGCTAGCACAGTACGCGTGTAGTATCCCCGGCACATAACCACGCTTGGACGTACTCCATCTAGGTACGCGACGCACGCCAGGAAGCGATCGATTCGATTGCCGTAGTTGTCTCCCCAAACTGTATTCATTTGCTCTGGAGTGGGGCTGTGGGTGTCTGGATGCCGCTGCGGTTCGTAGGGCACTGTCGACATGGCTGCTCCAGTCAAGCCATTGAAGACTGTTAAGTATTCGGGTCCTTTGAGAATGTATCCAAAGCGCCCACGGCTTTCGGGCTGCCTGGATCGCCGAGTAGACGAAGGCACCTGGCTCGTTTGGGCTGGCTGAGAGTCGGCTGCGTGGGCGGCCAGTGGTTGTTGGCGATGGTCGGCCATTGCATCGCCAATTTGCTTGCCAACACCATCCAGGGTTCCATCGGCAGTTTTACAAACCACCTCGGCCTTGCCGTCACCGTCTAAGTCGTACGCCATGAACTGGGTGTAGTGTGCGCCTTCGCGAATATTCCTGCCGAGATTGATTGACCAAAGCAAAGTGCCGTCTAGTTTATAGGCATGCAAGATTGGCTCGTCGGTAAATCCACCCTGCGAATTGTCGCGGCCTCGGCCGGTCATGTGTATGACAATTTCGTACTCGCCGTCGCCATCGAGATCGGCTGGCGATGCATCGCCAGCGGAGTAGCCGTCGGGCGTCTGAAGTGGAATGGAGATGTAATCCTTGGCTGGCGGGTTTGCCATCAGCTCATAGGGTCGACTGGCCTCTTGTTCACGGCCTGCTTCCACCGCCCGTACAAAATAGGATGTCGCAATACTCAGCGCCGCGTCATGGTCAATGAAATTCGTGCCGGCAGTAAGTGGTTGCCGGTTAAGCTTCTGCGGTACATCATTTGCGGTTTGTCGATAGACGTTGAAAGCGAGTTCTTTTGGTTCCGTCGCGAGCAGTCTCCAACTTAAGTACACACCGCCATCGGCAGCTCCATGGATCGCAATCAAACCACGATTGAGTTTCTCCATTTGTTTCTGAGCTTGAACGTTTACAGCAAAGCCAACCAGCAACAGGACGACAGCCAATAACGGTTTAAGAAAACTTGTCACAGTAATAGTTCCGATGCGCTCAACAAGAATTAAACACAACTGAAGTTATTGGAGTTGCTTTAAAAAGAGCCAGTGTAACTGCGCGAGCCGAACCCAGCACCTGGAGTCCCCCAGAAAAAGTTGACAGTGGGTCTGTGTTAACGAAAGGTTAAAACTGTACGGTTGAAAAGAACTCGCTCTGAAATCACCAACGAAGGCAGATTTCAAGCGAGCATTTTATCCGGCGCAGAAGGGTATTTTGCTTCGAATTGATTCGGGCTCAGGTAGCGATTTCAAAGTGCTGCCCCAGGGCTAAGGTTGGCGGAAAATCTTGCCATTTTCTTCGACGCACTCGCGAACTAAATCGGATTATTTTTCAAACCACTCTTTTTCTCTCTGATGCTCCGAATTTCCTACCAGTTCGGCGAACTGTTGTAGGTCAATTGTTCGGCAAAAATCATACCGAATCGGAACTGAATATCTCTTATGCGCAGATTGATGGCCTTGTCGTACCGAAAGTATGTACCTTGAAAGAGACCTTTAGCTTAGACGGTCCGAGTCCTAAGTCACGCACCACAAGCTTCCTTGTCACGCGTTTACATCGCAACAAGGAGTTTCCGGCGGAACTATTTTCAATAACACTTTCTGTCGGAACAACACTCAGAGACTCGACAAAGGAAAAACAGTCAGAGGAGATACTTACCGAAGCAAGAACAATTAATACTCCGCGGTAACTTGCAACTTCAATCATCGAGCAAAGAAAAAAGTGAGATACTACCCCTGAAAAGCAATCCGGTCGCCCGGTCGCAGCTCGCGGATGCTCTGCTTGTCGATCTTGAGCCCCGGTAACGCCGTCTCCAATAACAACAGCGCCCGCGAATTGATGAAGCATGAGCAATTGCGGGAACTGGCTGTCGTCCTGACGCAGCGGGTCCGGGAACCCTCCGACAACGAAGTTAGGCGAGCGCCTACCAAGATCCAGTTAAAGCATCTTAAGCTGACCTGAACACCGTGCAAGCCGAAGCCTCGGCTTGTATCTGACCCCGGCAGCGTGGCAGCGTTGCCGGGGTTGCTTTATTTACTGTCAATACTAGTTTGCCCTCTAGTCGATGTCCCACAAGTTTCGAGTGCTTGGGTTCCAAGCAAGAACGGCCCCAGTTGAAGGCAGCTTGAAGAAACTCGCCTGTGCCAGGGCTTGCAATGCCTGGCGGCGGACTTAAGCAGCCTTATCCGGACCGGACATGTCGGTGGATACATCAGACAGGAAACATAATTCCATGATGAAACGTTGACTGAAGCTAAGGTTTGTGCCAAAGTTAAGTGGGATTCAATCAAGTCGAGAAAGGGGGCTATGATGCAAATCGAAGTAAGCCAGGAAACGGCAAAACTCTTCCAAGCCGCATTGGCCTCGGGAAAATACACGTCCGTAGATGAACTAATAGCAGCTATGGCAACGCACTTTCAGCAATGCGACAAGGGCATCGATATCCAAAGTATGCCGGAACATATCGAGTTTGATGAACTCGCAAAACTGCAGGAAGCCAAGGCATTCGATGCAAGCTCAAAAGCACCCGCAGATCTCTGGCCGGAGGATGAATCCGCGGACGAGTTTCTCGCATGCATCCATGAATTGCGACAAGATGGCACTCAACATGGAACGCGGCACTAGTGGAGCGGGTTGTTGTAGATACCGATGTCGTCTCGTTCTACCTAAAAGGTGACTCGCGTTTCGACAGCTATTCCAGCCAGCTGGATGGCAAGCAACTTGTCATGTCATTTCAAACGCTTGGCGAACTTCTATATTGGCAAGAACTACATCAATGGGGCGAGCGTCGCCGCGAGTTGTTTTCAATCGAGATACGCGAGCACTACATCGTCTTTCCGGTTGATCAAGACCTCTGCAGGACATGGGCACGCCTTCGGGCCGAAGTGACACGGATGGGTCGCGTGATACAAATGGCGGATGCGTGGATTGCAGCCACGGCACTCGCTTTGGATGTGCCACTGGTGACGCACAACGCAAGAGACTTCGACTACTTGCCAAACCTCAAGCTTATCACATTTCCGACCCAATAGTCTGGCAGGTTTCGTCAGACGAATATCTAGCACCTGCCAGGCGAACTGGGAACGGCTTTGCTGCAATGCAAGGATTAACACGACCACAAGGTTACTATCCGAGTGCCCTTAGTGCCTGACTCGACATGTGCTCTGGGTTACTCGATATGTGGCTATAGACGCGGGCTAGGGTACTCGGGTCGGAGTGTCCCATTAGGGTCGCGACAGTGAGGGCATCGAGACCTGTTTCGAGTGCATTGGTCGCCCAGGAATGCCGGAATGAATAAAGCGAATAGCGTGGAGCATAGCCGGAAGCCACTTTGTTAGTCCGCTTGGTGTGCTCACGCCAGCCGAGCGCTTTGTAGGCCTTCTCAGTCAAGTTTAACGCACTCAGGGTGAGATCCTTGAGGTCGAGTCCGCGTTGTTCAATTGCGGCCTTGCCCATGCGAACTTGAAGCCGGGTAAAACCATTATTGACGGCATCGGTCGTCCAGGCTTTGTCGCGAGTGTTGCGGAAGAGCTTGGCAGTGGGGAATTTCTCGGCAAGACGCTCGGTCACTTCCTGGGCATAGGGAGGCACGTAGACGATTCGTGGCCGTTTTTTGCCTTTGGCTTCGCTTGGTGGCAAAACCCAGCACTTGTTAGAACGATCGTAGTGTCGCGCCTCAATCCGCAGAATTTCCTGCGGTCGACAGCCCGTTGTGTAGCAGACACGGCAGAGTTCAAGAAACGTGTCGTCACGAATAAACGAGCAGAGTGTCTCGAACTCGTCCTTTAGCACGCGAACTTCGCGAGCCTCGGCTCCTGGCACTTCCATGTCAGCGATCGGGTCGAAATCGACGTAGCCTTGGCGTCTGGCCCACTTCATGCAGCGTTTGACGCTCCTGACATAGTTGCGGCGGGAGGTCTGCTTGAGCTCTGAGTAAGAATCTACCCAAGTCTGCACATGAAAAGGGCGGATGTCAGCAACGGTCAGATCGGGATACTTTTGGCAGAATCGCTCCAAACGGTAGCGATACCACTCGTAGGTATCCTCGGCACGGTTGGTCTCGACCCAGTCGAGGAACGCGTCGGCTGTGGCGGAAAATGCCGTCGAGGCGACTTGTTTCGCTTCCTTGGGCTGACGCATCAGCTCGCAGAAGCGATCGAAGGCGGCTTTCTTGTTAGGACCAAGATTGTGACGGCAACCGCCAATGGTCACAAACCAAGCTTGGCGATTTTCACGGAACCAGGGTTTGGGCTGCCGAGCCATAAAAAAAATCCTCCGGAAATAGAAGCACGAAACACCGTGCAAGCCGAAGGATTGAGGCTAGAGGAGCATGGCAATGCCGATCTCCAGCTAGGACATTATTCGCAGTGAGCGGAAAATTGTGTACCCGATTCTTTACCCGAGGGTCGTCGATTCGTCGTAAGTCTAGTACACCCAAGAGGATTCGAACCTCTAACCTTCGGTTCCGTAGGAGACGCTAAAACGCTAGCAAATCGCTGTTTTCTCAGGGGTTTTGACGGTTCACGTCTCAACCTCACTTGCAAATGCTAGCAACTAATCGCATTAATTGCAAGGGTTTTCTGTACTACAGAGTTCGAAGTCTGTAGACGATCGAACCAGCAACGCGTCGTCTTGCTGGGCCGATGCTCTGGGCGCAAACAGACCGCTAGCCTCGCGATCAGAGGTCAGTCCAATGTCCTAGCGAAGGAATCCCAAAGCCTTCTGTAATGGTCGCCCAGATCAAAAAAAATGTCTGGTACGTGGAGATACGGGGACCGCTTTGGCAAGCTTTCGCGAAAGCCGAGAACAATGACAACCTTTCCCATGCGGCGTACTGCTTCCACAGCGGGCAAAAAGTCGGCGTCGCTGGTGAAGAGTAGACAGCAGTCGTAAAGATCAGCAGCGGCGTCAGCTACCATTCTTGTCGCAATCGCGATATCGCAGCCTTTTGGCTTTTCCAAGATGCGGTGCTTCGTCAACTCGTTCAACCTTTGGGTTTTTAAATTCTTTAACTCCCGGACGACCACCGGTTCAAACCAATAAGATCGAAGTTCCACGGCTATCTCGTGGGAAGCATCGTCATCACCAGTGCAGGAACAGACATAAATTGCCCTAGCGATAGAAGCACCTACCTTTGAAAGCGGATTCGACATGCTGTCCAGCAACCCGCAATCCCAAAACAACTGAAGGTTCGGCTTGAAAGCGATTCGCTTTCCGTCGATTTTGAATGGATAGCCGCGGTTATTCTGAATCTTGGATTCTGACAGTTTTTTTGCCGAGTCGGATACGCCGGTTATTTTCTCCAGATAGTCTAGGGACCGCTGGAAATTGTTCTCTGCGTCAACAAAAACGTAACCCCTCATGTCGAAAAACTCCAAGGTTGTGTCACCGAAAAATCTCCACCTTAACCACCTTCCGTCGCCAGCCACAGAAAACGATTGTATGCCCTGGGCGGAGGTCGCGGATTCTCACCTTCCAGCCAGCTCCCGAATCCCTGGCTGTGGAGTCCAACTGCGGGCGGCTGGCTCTGATTGGGCGTCGCTGTCTTGTGGATGCCAGAGGCGCTCGCCACGGGTTGCTCGAGCGCGTAGCACTTCGATCTTCTGCGGCGATCCAGGCAGAGCGCAAGTCGGCTCGGGCGATACGCACGGCTCAAGGTCGCAAAGGTCGTCAATGGTGGCTCGCGCAATCATGGTCGATACTCCTTTTCGGCAATTGTAGCAACCAACGAAAAAAGCCACCGCGTTGGCAGTGGCTTCGTGTGGCATAATTTTGCACTCGCTAGGCTGAGGCGTCGGCTTCATCAAGTGAATCGATGCACAACAAGTCTTTGAGCGCCAATTCATCCGAGAGGTCGAACTCCGGTTGAAAAACGGTCTCGTCAAAGGCTACTTCAGCGGCATCCCTTGCAACACCAAGGTCTTCTACGAAGTTCAGCCAGTGCTGCTTAATGGCGTGACAGAGAAACGCGGCCCGCTTCAACGAGTCGATTCTGCCAGACTCGGCGACGCGCTCAAGCCACATATTGAACTCAGTTGCAGACGCTTCAAGCATTTCAGGTTTTTTCACGATACCACCTCTTTGTTGAATAGGGCTTTTTCGAGCTTTGGGAACGTGTGGTCGAGCCAAGTTGATGCGTAGTAATCTGCGGCTGCGAAGTCGCGACATAAATGGGCGGCGAGCGTAGTCATTGCGCCAGCGGCGAATCCTACGTCGCATGGGTCTTCAAACAGCCCCTCGTCGATCGCGATGGCTATGCGGCTAACAAGTTGCTTTAGTGCGTCGCGGGCAATGTCCGCGTCAACAAACTGCGGATTATGGTCATAGACTTTCCATTTCTTGTCTTCCAGGCTGGCTATCTGATCCGCATTCATCAAGTCCTCTAAGTCAATCATTTTTTCTTTCCATAAGTAAACGAAAAAACCGCTGACTGCTCGACCCTAGTTGTCACGCCCAGGTCAGGCAGTAGCGGTTTGTAAGTTTGAATCGGATTGGCGTGACATGACTCATGTTATTCGAAATGAATAACTGCTGTCAATGGCCTATTATTCGCAAGGAATAACGAATCGCTCGCTTGTTGATTAGCAATGCGCGGACAGAATCACTTACTCGGGATCAACGTCCTGATGCCTACACCCAGACAAGTCGCCAGCGCGGGCACCGCGTCCCAGTTAGGCTGCCGTCTGCCATTCTCCCAGCCGTAATACGTTTGGACGCCAATTGGATAACCAGCCGCCGCCATGCCTTCGACGGCCTGTTCTACGCTGATACCGGCCTTCTCTCGCAGGCTACGTAGCCGACCAGCTAACCGCCCACTGTACTTTGCATCATCGGGGACCTTGGGCGCGGGGTTCATAGCTCACAATCCTTGGTAGCGTTGAAAGCCGTCATTCTAGCAAGAAGCCGCAAACGAGCGGGCGTGACAGAATGCAATAGGGGATCGCGAGTGGCTGGGGAGTAATCTCAAACCTATCTATTGATAGATACCTTTTTCTTGGTCGCGCTCAACGCCTATCGGCAATCCTGGTCGGCGTACTGTGCGTCGGGAAGGATCGATTACCGAAAAGCTCAGGCGAATTATTACATTCAAGCGAGCGAGTTTAGACCGAAACTGGCCACTATTAGTGGCCACGACTGGACGTTGATGCAAGTTAAGGAATTGCTGAAATGCGAGACCGACAACGACGCTAAACGAGTTGCAAAAAAGGCAATTGTGGACAATCTGCCCCCTAGAATTCAAGGACCCGGAATAGAGTCTCAGATAACTTCTCTTTATCAGCACGAGACCGCCATCGCCAAGTTCAAGACCGAGCGACGGATCGTCGAGAAGCGAGACGGAACCAAGACGTACCCTTTTCGCTTGATGGGGTATCAGTAGTAGTGACACCCCCTGCCTGCGCGCCAACCCGTTCCTCAGTGTTGATCCGCTTCCCACACTTCAAGCACTCACGGCGGCGGAAGATGCGACCAGGACGACGGCGGACATCGACAACGCGCCAACGGGTGCCAGAGCAGATTGGACAGACTAGGCCGTACATGCGGTGCTACCCGACGATCTCCACGGCAGTAGGTTGCTTGTATTTTTCGAGTTGCTGAATCAAGCGGTCAAACTTCTGCAACGCGCCGGCAGTATTCTTTTCAATCTTATCGATACCCTGCTCGGCTGGTCCACGTGTAAGCAATCGCGACTGTACGGCCTGTTGCCCGATGGGAATGTTACTGGACTGATCAGATTTTTCCTTCAAATCCTCGACCTCTTTTTGAGCGGCTGCGATCCGCTCGGCAGATAGCGCGTCAACGCCCTGCTTCTCGAGCGCATAGCGTTTCGCTGCTTCGGCACCCTCGGTGAGCAGAATCTTTTCCTCTATAAGTCGCTCAATCTCTCTCTGGCGAATGTCGTCGACCCGCTTGGCTTCGTCGACCCGCTGCTGGGCTGCGCGGGCTGCCTCACTTTCTTTGGCTTCCCGCGCGGCCGCTAGGGCTTCTTCTTGCGCACGAATTTTGTCAATCGCTTCCGCTTCGGCTTTCGCCTTTTCAGCAACAGCCAAAGCCTCTTTGTCAGCTTCGGTTTTCCTCCGCAGCTCAAGTGCCTGCTCTTTGAAGATTTCCTTCAGCCGCTCAGCTTCGGTAATCTGTCGTTTATTTTCCTCGTGGTATGCTTTGACGTTGCCGGAAAACTTGGAGAAAAAGCCGCTCCAAGTTTCATCGACCGCCTCGACTTGCTTACGATACGATGCTATCTGTTGGTTTTTGGCATCTATGTCTTTGTCTAACTGCTCAAGAGTCTTGCTGCTCGCCCCACTGCGCGCAGCGTCGATAACTTCCTCGCCCAGTTTCTTTGCTTGCTCGGTAGCTTTCTCAAGCTCTTTCCGCCATTGCTCGGTTTTAAAAATAACCTTGCCAATGGATTCACCCACCTTAAAGGAGAGCACTGCTACCAAGCCCACTAGACCGGCTTTCAATGCCAGCGTGCCAGCGCTACCCGCTTTGGAAACTTCGGAGAACTGCGAGACTTTTTCGGTCAGTTGACCAAGCTCCGAACTGTAGCGAGCGAGCTGGGAATCGCCCAGCGTATTGGCGAGCGCGCCAAAAAACTCAGTGGATGCTTTGGCCTTACCGCCTACGTCGGTGATGTGCTTGACGTTGGCTTCGATCTTCCTAGCTGCATCGGCAATCTTCTTTGACGCAAGGTCTTCTGCGTCGATAATTACTTTGGCGGATGCGGTTGGCATGGTGGACAATCCTTTTGTGAAGATGAAAAAACTACGTATCGCTGAGCACAACCTGAAGCGGCTCCCACTTGGTGAGCACTTGTGCTGGGCCAGCGAATCCGTGGAAGCTTTCGCCGCGCTGTAGCTCAACGCCTGCGACGGGGTTGGTGATCAAGTGCAATGACAACCCGCCTGCCAAGTACTGTTCTCGTGTCGCTTGTGCCTGGCTGTCAGAAGCGAAGCCCAGCACGCCAACAAGTCGGACGTCCTGAACACGGCAAAGCACCGAACCGATGATATTTGCGACGGTCGAATCGTCATTGAGCACCAGCGGCACGCGATCTCTGCCCTGGCGGCCCTGCATCAATAGAACTTGGCGTTGCTCTCCAGTCGGTTGTTCATCTGCGAGCACTGCAAAACTGCCCGATTGCTTGGCGGCTTTACGAACAAGTACCGGCACGGGGCGGCGCTGCTGTAGGCAATCGCGGAGGATGTAGTTGTAGAGCATTAGGACACCTATAAAAACAGCCAGCCTACGCAATAGAGAAAGGGGCTATCACGCAGACTGGCACACTGGCCAGTGGCTCATTTGCCTTTAGGGGGCTTCGGTTTCGTCTTCGGTGGTCGAAGTTTTGCCTTGTTGATTCGTTTTTGGAGTAGCTGATTGTTTTTCATGGGACCAACTTTTCCTTTTCGAGCGCGGCTCGCTCGGCAGTGATTTCAGCCAGCCGTTGATCAATCTCTGCAAGCTCATACTGTAGGCGCTCATGTTCTGGCTCATCAATTTTCAGTCGCTCGCGCAGAGTGGCGCGGTTTTGACGAGCTGCGACAACGTCCCACGGCAGTGCTTTGCTTTCGTCGCTGGGCGGCTGTGCCATCAAACGTATGGAATCGACGGCTAGTCGTTTGATGCGTTCTTCTTTCTCGCGTTTTTTCTCAACCAGCGATTGCGCCTCAAAATCAAGCTCTGCACAGCGGGCGGTTATCGACGGGTTAAGCGGTCGCTCACGAAGGTTTTGCTTGCTCATGATCGTACCGTTGGCGGTGATCTCAGCGCTCATGTACCTTGCGCGGGCGGCTTCTAACTTCGGGAGAATCTTCGCTTCGAATGCGTTGCGCTCAGCAACGAGCTGCTCAATCGCGGCCTGGGCGCTAACCATTTCTTGCTGCGCGTTCCAACCTGCCTGCAATTGGGCCGCCCATTCTTGCCGGCGCTGAAGCAAATCAACATCGCCCTGTAGGTCGGCTTCGCTTTTGCCCGTTGCCGCGAGTATGGAATCACACTCGTCAACGTCAACTTCGTCACCCGCAGCGAACCGCTCAAGTAGGGCATGATAGATCTGCCATGACGACTTTTGCGTGTCCTGTTTTTTTGCGTGG
>JBGSJL010000194.1:0-9682 GCA_041741955.1 Pirellulaceae bacterium
GCAGAAACAAGTCCGCTCGTGGTCAACGCCATGACCAGCGCGAATCGCAATGCGCGACGAGAGTTTCGAGTTTTGTTAGTACAATTGCAGCGCAAGCTCATCGCGACACCCCTGGCAATAGTAAGAATCACTTGCAAGGACGCAGGGCCAACTTCGATAATTCGAAGTGCAGAATGCATCCTTGAAGCGCGTTACTGCTGGGATATCGGGAAGCCGTGATGTAAAAGTTAAACGATTCTGCCGGTAGCACGCATCGTATTGAAAAAAGACACCAGAATTGGTGGGTACGTGGGTGCGAATGCTAGCAGAACAATTCTAGCAATCGTCAAGCTGAGTCGCTGATGCGAGTCGAGTCTCACCAATTTTGCAATTGGATTCACCTTTTTCGCTCTTGGCTTCCCCGATGATTCGAGCAATCTGTATAGCTCCAAAAGCGGCCGGAACTACGACATGGTTGGCTCCACTGCGTCGCAGCTTGCGCTCCGTGGAGGGGCATTCGGCGCGGGCCACGATCTCCAGGTCCTCGTTCATATCGCGCGCCGTCAGGGTGATGAAGACGTTGATGGCATCATTGGGTAGCACAGTGGCCAGGAACCGCGCACGGTGGATACCGGCTTTGTCGAGCACGTCGTCGGAGCTAGCATCGCCCGCAACGACAGAAAAACCGGCGAGCTCGGCTTCCTGGAGGCGCGCGGGCAGCGTGTCGATGACGACAAAGGGGATTTGACGATCGGACAAATCTTGAGCGAGCATTTTGCCGACTCGCCCGAATCCACAAATTATGGCGTGATTCTTCATTTTTCGTATTCCTCGGCTCATTCTGTTAGCGCCAAAAGCTCGATCAATTTCGCCCTCAGTGATCAACTGGACAAAGCCGCCCAGTGAATAAATCCCGGAGGAACAACCCATAACAATCAAAGCGATTGTTTGAAACTTCAGCAGCGGGTCGGTGATGGGATGGACTTCACCGTACCCAATTCCGAACAGCGTGATCACGACCATGTACAGCGAGTCGAGAAAGCTCCATCCGGCTGAAGTGTAGGCCGCGACCGCGCAGGCACAGGTGGTCAAGCAAACTCCAGCGCCAACCAATATTTTTCTGACAGGGCCTGAGATCACTATCGCCGCCTACTGCAAAAAGGACCAACGTACAACCGGCCTGCCCTTCGGCCGAGCGGCAGAAATGACTTTACCGTAGCCGCCAGGCGTCGGTTTTTGCAGACTGAAGTCCGGCGACTCCAGCCACAAAAAGCTGAACTGGCAGGTCGCCAGTCAAAACTAGGTTGCGTTTAGTGAAATGCGGCCAGCGACCGGCACCTACGGCAAGCTGAGTTGGCAGAAACTGGGAATGATCGTCACCAACGGAATATTCGCACTTCCGAACATGTAATTGTCTCGCCACAAAACGTAGCCGGAGTCGCCAGGCTTCAGTTCTTGCAGCCGGAAGTCTGGCGACTCCAGCCACAATGCGGAACGCAAGTTGCTGCGTGGGACGATCTGAGGTTTTTCGAATTCAAAACACCCATCGTAGCTGGCTTAATGAGCACGATTGTGTCGCAGGCAGCTAGATCTGCCCATTTTATAGACAGCCGTTCTTCGAAACTTGACTTAGACGATTTCCTAACCACGTTGCAAATGCTGGTTCGCGAGCCGTCGGTGGTTGGTACTGAGGACTCGTTTTTTCGGGTCATTCGTCGCGAATTGGAGGAAGTCGGGGTTCGCGTGAGCTCCTATCAGGGCGTTTTGGTGGCCCAAGGCTCCGATCCGAACCGGCTGATCTTGTCGGCCCACATCGATCGCCATGGCTTGCTTTGCACCGGACCCAATGAGTTCCAGTATGCTGCGTTTATCGCTAGCAACAAAGGCGAGCAGACGGGCGATTCGGTTTCGGAGCAGATGATGGATTCGATCGCTGATCGTTTTCGCGGACAGCGCGTTCAGGCTCATTTGCCGTATACCGGAACGTATCAAGGCCAAGCCGCGATTACGCGCTCGTTTGTTTGCCCACAGCGGCGCAATCTTATTTTTGAGCTCGATGGACTTGAATTCTTGCAGCCTGGTACGCCCGTTTCGTTTCTGGACCGGTTGCATATCGACGCGGGCTATGTAGCGGCGCAATTGGATAACGTACTGAGCGTTGCGATGCTGATCTATTTGTTTCAAAAAGGCTTTCAGGGAACAGCGCTTTTCACCGCGCAGGAGGAAGCGGGACGCAGTTGGCGATTCGCACTAGCGTGGTTTCAGCGGCATCAAATTGTTACCGAGCGTCTCTTAGTGCTCGACACCAGCCCCTATCCGACTCGCGAAGCGGCTGACGCTCAAGACGTTGTGCTACGGCGCAAGGACGCCAATGGATTTTTTGCTCCGCAGCTAACCCAAGAATTGGTTGCCAAGTGTGAGTCGCTCGGTATCCGCTACACCTTTAAAGATGCATATGTCGAAGCCTGCAACATGAATCGTGCCAAACCCATGTCGCTCGGTCGAACCGAATTGGGACGCTTGACCGCTGCGACTTGCGGCCAAATCAATGGCACAACTCTACAGATTCCAACTACGGGATACCACACAACCAGCGAAACTACATCTTTGGTCTCCATCGAGTCCGCGCTGCGCTTGCTGATGAGTTTTCTGCCGGCGTAAGGCGGCCCATGCACGGTTAGATGCTTCTGCCTGCCGGGGATATCTGACGAGGCTGCTCAAATGTGATATGTTGGACGAAGTTGGTTCTTCGGAATCGTCCGTACCTCATCACTTCAACGTAATTCTTTTCGAGTAACAGTATGAAGTTTCTTCGCTCGCCGGTTATGTTCAGGTGTAAGCAAAACTTGCCGCGACGGGATTCCCATAACGCTCGGTGTTCGAGATGGCGCAAAATTGAGCAGCTCGAGCCACGCACCATGTTGTCGGCGAGTCCGATTGCTGGTCGACCCTACTTCGATCTAGGGCCGTCTGATGGCGTTGCCTGGGATCAGCCACGCGTCACGGTGCAGTTCATCGACGAACTGCAAAGAGCGATCGGTCCGTTGACCTTCAACACTTGGCTCTTGGACACGGGCGCCAACACGATTCTGGCGTTTCAGACAGCCGTGGGCGATATGACAGGTCCGCCCGCTTACCAAACGCAGGGAAGATTTGCGGAGCTGGGAATCGGGGGCACACAGTTGTTCGATATTTCAAAGTCCTACCAAATGGATTTTGCGGGCGACAGCGGTGAACGTAACACACGTCTTGACACGCGTATTATCTCCGATGCGACTCGCGACGTAAGCATCTTCGGGCCGTATGGCATCGTAGGTATGCCGGCCATGACCGAACGTGTCACAACGCTCGATTTCACGCCCTGGACGACCATCGATCCATTAAGTTTAGACCTCTTCATGAAGGTCGATTTTCGCGACGATGTTCCTAGCTATTCAGGACCCAGGTACACCGTAAAGGTCGACAATCGCTATGAGTACTTTCCGGAGCCGCACGTAATTCCGCTGGGTGGTCCGACGCCAGCTTGGGCAGACATTCCCTACCTTACCGCCCAACTAAAGCACAATGAAAAAATATCGCAAGGTAACTTTTTATACGATACGGGGGCTCAGGTTAGCATACTCTCGCAGAGGATGGCCTTCGAGTTGGGCTTGGACTCCAATGGCGACGGCATGCTGGACAGCAAGGATGCTAGCTTCGCGCGCGAAGAGACCGTTGGAGGTATCGGCGGCCAAACCACGGTGCCGGTTTTTCTAATCGATGAAGTGCATGTTCCCACCGAGCAAGGACCCGATTTGGTATGGACGGACCTACAATGGTTGGTGCTCGATATCGACCCAGGCATCGACGCCGTTTTTGGTTTTGACAACATGACCAGCGGCTGGATCGAGGCGGCCGCGGTGAACGGCAAGTCTGGGTATATCATGCAGTCGCATCTTGACTTCCGCAATTATGAAGCGACCGGCGAAGGCAAGATTTATTTTGATATCAACCCAGAGATTCACGCGGTGGTAGATCCCAATGGCCCCGGTGCCATTGTCGATGAATTAGGAGGACTCACTAGCGTTAGCGAGACCGGCGTTGCGGACACTTATACTTTGCGATTGAGTCAAGCGCCCACAGCGAATGTACGCGTGGTTCTGGCGAGTCCCGGCGATCAACAGGCAACGGCTGTGGACGCGCTCAATCCGAGCAACGGTTTCCTTGACTTTACGCCGTCAAACTGGTCTCAGCCGCAAACGGTGCTTGTGACCGCCATCGATGACTCCATAGAGGAAAGCTTCCACCGCACGTTTGTTCGGCACGTTAGCTCTAGTGCCGATCCGGCCTACCAAAATGTGGGTATGCCCCGCGTAGTCGTCAATATTACCGACAACGACTTTCCAGGCGTTATGCTCATTCCGTCCGATGGTGCGACGATTGTGAGCGAAGGCGGATTTTCAGACACTTACCAAGTCGTATTGACCTATCCGCCGACGGCCCCGGTGACCATCGGTTTGAGCAATTTGCAAAATCAAGTAACTGCTGTTTCGCAGGCAACGGGCGCGAATTCATTGCAGTTTACCCCAGGAAATTGGCAGGTACCTCAAACAGTTGTTGTCACTGCTGTAGATGATTTATTGAACGAAGGAACGCATAAAACGTATGTCAATCATTCCTTGTCGACCGCCGATTTGATTTTTGCGCAGGCGTTTATCCTGCAGGAAATTGTTACGATCATCGATAACGATTCGACGGATTCGGTGCCACCGAAAGTGATCGACGTAATAGTTGGCTCAAGCCAATGGAATTCGGCCTTCATCGACGCCATCGACGGCGGAGGCACGGGTGCCGGAAATGGGCTGGGTATGTCGCTGACAGGAACAGGCCAATTGCGAAATCTGCCTTGGATCAACATCGATCGTTTGTATGTTCAATTTAGTGAAAATGTCGGTGCTAGTTTTTCTCCATCCAAGTTAAGGCTGGTTGGTGCAAATGTCGCCGACTACGTGCCAGTTCTCACACCGGTTTATGGTCCTGATGGTTCCAATCGACTTACATTGAAATTTAACTCGCCGATCGGTAGTGACATACTGCTGCTTGCTCTGGCGGACTCAATCACCGATGCGGCTGGCAACGCTTTGGACGGCGAATGGGCGGATGGCCTAAGTACAGTCTCCGGAAATGCGACTGCGGGTGGGCGCTTCCTTTTCAGGTTGGATGTTCTGCCTGGAGACGTCAACGACAACGGTGGTGTCAATACAACTGACCTGTTGGATGACTATGGCATGCGAAACACGCTCGTGAGTTCGCAGGCGGCTTCGATGTTTGACGTCAACGGTAATGGTGGCGTGAATACCACAGACCTGTTCGATATCTACACCTTCCGCAATACGGTCCTGCCGGCTCCACCCAATCCTCCAATCGCTCTGATGAACTCTTCGACCTATGCAGGTACGGGTAAAGAAGGTAGCAGCTCAATCCAACAGAACTCTAAATCCTTAACCCGTCAGCGTCCCTACAAGTTTGAAGATCTATCGATTCTGACACTGGGGCTAACAGGTCCAGACCACGACCCAAGAGTGCTCTTCGCAAGGGAAGCGGTCCAGAAATTGCATTCAAAGTTGACAATTGACGCGGAGCTCATCGCAGCCCCAAATTCGATTCGAGAAAGCAACCGAGTGCATCTGACGAGCGAATTAATCTCGGATTCGCTGGGAATTCCTGCAGAAACTTTTCCAATCATCGAAAATTGGCCGAAGAAGGTGGATGCATTCTGGAGTAGTTACAAGTATGCTGCAGAGGGTAGCAAGTTTATTCTGGGAGTGGATGAAACTGCTGAGGGACGATTTGCTGGCCCTTGGAGTCAGGTGCAGGGCGAAGTTGGTCGCGCGTCTCAGCAATTGGATTCGGTCGTAGAACGAGCTGAGTACGAGCCGCTGGAAGGTCCGCATTTAACAGTAGCCTCCGACGGTCTTGGAGAAAATATAGGCGTTGGACGAAGTCGAGCCGCCCGCTAGGTCGGCGCACCTGAAAATGATAATTTTGAGTTACTGCAGCTTTGAGTTACCGCAAGGAAAAGTGATGAAGTTCGGGCTTACCTCATTCTTGGCATTCCTATTGTTGTTGGTGCCCGACCGGAATCCAGCAAACGCAGCCATCGTAATATTGGTGGGTCCAGCTCTGACAACTGTCACGGCTCCCACTGGAGCCGCGATTCAAGACGTTACGTTGACTGTGTCGATGGCAGCCAGCGTAGGGACGGAGTCGGTTTTGAGTTACACCATCCCAGTGGATTTATCACCACCGGTGGGGACAAATCCGCCTACGGGTTTTACTGTGACATCGGTTGTTTCACGACTTACATTTCCGGGACAGCCATCCTTTGACTTCGATCTGAATCCAAGCGAGGGCGACCTGTTGGCTTCGGGTGGCCCGTTTAATTTTAATGAACCCGTCCAGTTCACCACGACACCTGTCGCATTGTTCGACTTCACGTTAGCCATTGACAGTTCAGTGGTCGCGGGTGACTACAGTGCGTTCGTAGTTCGGGGCGCGTTGCTTGCAGTGAACCAAGGGCTTACGGCAACCGCTCAAATCGGGCCTCCGGCTGTAATACGCGTGCAAGCCGTACCCGAGCCAACCGTGGCGAGTCTGTCGATCATGGCTTGCTGGATGGGGCTCATCCACCGGCGCAGGAAAACCCCTCTGGACCGCTCTTAGAGCCTCTGCAAGAACTCCGGAACGCGAATTGCTTGCGGCTCCCTTGAAGATGTTATAGGCTTAGTTTCCGCCAATCTGTAGATTATGCGTTCAACTGTCGGTTGCTGGCGGGATACCATGCCTAGTTTTTCGGCATAATGGCAACTAGTAGGTTTTTGCACTGTGCCTATTCAGATCATGTCCTCTTGGCGGGAACTCGCTCGAAAAATGCCAGAATCTTCGTACGCAGGCAATGCCCGCAAGGTCATCGACACTCATCAAAAAGCCCTCGATGTCAACTTAGACCCGCGTCGTTACGGTACTTTCGCGGAAATTGGTGCGGGTCAAGAAGTAGTGCGCTGGTTTTTTCGGGTGGGAGGCGGGGCTGGTACGATTGCCAAGAGTATTTCCGCCTATGATATGAAGGTCAGCGATGCGATCTACGGCCGTGCCGGTCGGTATGTTTGTCGCGAGCGTCTGCAGGCGATGCTCGACTACGAACACGAATTGAACCTGGGTCGCCTGCGCGATGCCCGTGGTGATACGACCGCCTTCTTTGCGTTCGCGGACACAGTGTCCGCTCGCAATTTCAAAGGCACCAACGAATGCCACGGCTGGATGGGTATCAAGTTCCAAGCCTACCCGCGAGACGCCGACAGCCAAATTATCATCCATGTGCGAATGCTGGATGTTGAGGCTTCTTTACAGCAAGAGGCGCTGGGGATTGTGGGCGTCAATCTGGTTTACGGAGCGGTCGCCCTCAGTCATGAACCGGATCAATTGGTCGATTCTCTGCTGGATGGACTTTCGACCGCCCGTATAGAAATCGACATGATCGAGCTCTCGGGAATTGCCTTTCGGCATGTCGACAATCGCTTGATGAGCCTCAAACTGGTCGAACTTGGTTTGTCCGGGGCAGCCATGTTTGCGGCAAATGGTGAAGTACTGCAGCCCTCTGAGTTTCTGTATCGGCGGCCCATATTGGTGGAACGCGGCAGCTTCCGGCCGGTCTGCAATGTCAACTTGGATATGCTACGGGCTGCGCATGAAAAATTCTCTCAGTTGCCGAGTGTGAAAGGCCAGGAAGTGGTCCAGCTCATGGAGATCACCATGCGCAACTTGAAGGCCGGTGGCGAGATCGATATGCGAGATTTCTTAGCGCGGGCCGACGTAATGTCCGCCTGCGGCATGCCCGTGCTGATCTCGGACTATTTCGAATACTATCGCTTGGCGGCTTACCTGTCGCGATGCTCTAAGGAAGCGATCGCGATTACCATGGGCGCGGGCAGCCTACAGGATCTATTTGACGAAAAATACTACAAACAACTCGAAGGTGGCGTACTGGAGTCGTTTGGAAGACTGTTCAAGAACGATCTAAAAATCTATTGCTATCCACTGCTGGATCAAGCCAGCGGGCAGTTGATGACCTGCGACAACCTGGTAATTGCGCCGGAACTCAGCAAGTTATATGGCTACCTGCTTGACCGCGGCTGTATCAACGGACTCGACAATCATGACGAATCCTGTTTGAAAGTATTTTCCCGCGACATTTTGCGGAAGATCAAAGAGTGCGATCCGAGTTGGGAGGGGATGGTCCCGCCCAGCGTAGTTAATGTGATAAAAACCAAGAGCTACTTTGGTTTCCAGCCCGCCGAGGGCGCGTGAGAGTTATGTTACCGCGTGTCAAAAATTCAAGTTCGAGACTCGCTGGGCAGCGCTAGGTTTGCGCTGGCGTCTTGTGCTTTGTTCGCTTTTGATTTTAGGGTAGCTGGAGTCGCCAGACTTCAGTGCGTCGCAGAAAAAAATGAACTCTGGCGAATCCAGCTACGATTACCGATTAGTAGATTTCTTTAGCATTGCCACTTTTTGAGCGACATGGACCAAGTGTCCATCGAGATGTTTGTTGTACTTGGCTACCATCTCGGCCAATGTGACTTTCCCGTCTTCGTTGTGGATACCAAAGCGACTGAAGCTTTCGTCGGCCAGCCGCCGCAGGATGCTGGCCGTCATCTGCCGGAACTGGTCAAACATCTGGCAAGCCAATTTTGCATCCAGGTCCTCGACACCAGGCAGGTTATTGAAAGCGGTTTCGTCGTAACCGATCAGCAATGGGCGATCCATGGCGGCGATGCGTTTCATGCGATCGGCACCGATCAGGTCGCTATCGAGCAGGTGGATGGCGATTTGTTGGAGCGACCACGTTCCGGGGATTGGAATGGCCAACAAGTGTTCTTGAGATAGTCCATTGTAGGCATCGACAAGTTTTCTACCGCCCGCCGCATAGATATCGATTTGCATTTGTATCTGGGTGGCATCCATCTGCATTTTTCACTCACTCAATATTCTGCATTCAGTCCGGTCGACGAAAAAAAACCCGCCGATGGATAAATCCACCGGCGGGCATATTGAAATTTGGCGATAAGCTCTTAAGCAAGTTCTACAGGGTTGTGCTCACGGATAAGGTCGCTGTGTTACCACAAACGAACCTAATTTTCCTTAGAAAGGAGGTGATCCAGCCGCAGGTTCCCCTACGGCTACCTTGTTACGACTTAGTCCCAATTGTCGAGCTGACCTTCGGCGCCTGCGTCCCTTGCGGGTTAGCTCAGCGACTTCGGGCCCTCCCAACTTTCGTGGCTTGACGGGCGGTGTGTACAAGGCTCAGGAACACATTCACCGCGGTATGCTGACCCGCGATTACTAGCGATTCCAACTTCATGCAGGCGAGTTGCAGCCTGCAATCCGAACTGAGCGACACTTTTTGGGGTTTGCTCCCCCTCGCGGGTTTGCGTCCCTTTGTATGCCGCATTGTAGGACGTGTGCAGCCCTAGTCATAAAGGCCATGAGGACTTGACGTCATCCCCACCTTCCTCCGGTTTAACACCGGCAGTCTCTCTAGAGTCCCCGACATAACTCGCTGGCAACTAGAGACAAGGGTTTCGCTCGTTAAGGGACTTAACCCGACATCTCACGACACGAGCTGACGACAGCCATGCAGCACCTGTGCAAAAGTTCCCGAAGGCAC
>JBGSJL010000195.1:0-14081 GCA_041741955.1 Pirellulaceae bacterium
TTTGAAGAGTATGAAACAGCCTACCGCGCAGGCGCAGCAGGCTACGATGCCGCGCGACCGGGCGACTGGTCACAGCACGAGCCCGCCATCCAAAAGAATTGGGAAAGCTCGGGCAATACTTCCACATTGCAATGGGAGCAAGCTCGCCATGCTGCCAAAGACGCGTATACTCGCGCTTGCGACCGACCCTGCAAGCCCAAGTAAGCAAGTAGCAGATTTACGCCGCAATGCCTGAAGTCGATGCCAACGCGGTACAACCATTTCAATCGGTCGGCCAGTACGCTTGGCCATCGATGCCTGCGGACGATCTCGTTCGCAGTTTATACTCTCGGTTTCGTCGCAAACTGGGCGAGCAGGGGCTTGCCCCGAGTGTTTTAATGCACGGTGTGCTGTCACTCGACGAACTAAGACATGTCCTCGCGACCAGCCACGAACTACACGCCGTATCCAGTGCCCCGTAGCGGGACTTCGGCGACCTCCAGCATGATCCCGAAGCCGGAGTCGCCCGACTTCGGACCTTTCTTTAGCCTCCTGAACTCTGGCGAGTTCAGCTTCGAAAAAAAGCAAGCCTCCCGGTGGCTACCCAGCGACCTCTCCGTATTTGGCGATCAATCTCGGCCGACAAACTCACCAGCTTATAGAACGACATCTTCGGCCAGCGATGTGTCAACCTTTTGCTCAGCGACCTTGTAGCGGATTAGCTTTCCGATTGTCAAGCCTTGAACAATGAGTGAAAAGACGACCACGATGTAGGTGATGGCAAGGATCACTTCACGCTCAGCGACCGTTTCGCCTCCTACAATCGCGGGTATGGACAGCGCGAGGGCCACAGAGATACCACCACGCAATCCACCCCACGTTAGAATCGTGGTTATGCCCGGCGTGAACGAACGAAATAAGCCGACCGTACGCACAGGTAAACTAACACTGAGAAACCTTGCCAGCAATACAGCGGGGATGAGCAGGCAGCCTGCTAGGAGATAGCGCATGTTGAAAGTTAGAATCAATATCTCAAGACCGATCAGGACGAATAAAACAGAATTTAAGATTTCGTCGATCAACTCCCAAAATGTGTCTAGATCCTCCTCAGTTTTTTTGCTCATCGCAAACTGACGCCCTTGATTGCCGAGCATCAAGCCAGCAATTACCATTGCGATCGGGCCGGACAGGTGCAGTGACAGAGCAGCTGCATATCCACCGGCGGCAACGGCGAGAGAGATCAGTATCTCGGTTTGATAGTTGTCAATCCGTCGAAGCATCTGAAATGCGATTGAGCCGATAAACCATCCAAAGATCGCTCCACCAATGGCCTCTTTCAAGAACAAAATTCCGATATGAACGAGATCGAAATCGTGTGCGCCCGTGGCAACCTCTAAGATGCCGAAGAACACGACAACTCCGACTCCGTCGTTGAACAGCGATTCGCCCGCGATCTTGATCCCCAATTCGCGTGACGCACCGGCTTGTTTCAAGATCGCCAGTACGGCGATCGGATCAGTTGGCGAGATCAAAGCGCCAAACAACAAACAGTAGACGAACCGCATTTCGATACCGACCAGATGCATAATCGCCCAGGTCAGAACTCCCACGATTGCGGTTGACATCACTACGCCCAGAGTGGCCAACAATCCGATCAACCATTTCTGCCTCGACAACTCAATCAAATCGACGTGCAGCGCGCCGGCGAATAGCAGGAACCCAAGCATCCATTGCATCAGCGCTTCGCCGAAATCGACCTGAGCAACAATTTGTGCTGCCTGCGTTGAAATACTGGGGGCGAAGTATCCAACGCCAATCAGGGAGAGAGAAAACAGTATCGCAAGCACCGTCACGCCGATTGCCATGGGCAGCTTGAGATACTGGTGATTGAGGAACGCAAACGAGGCTGCTAGGCTCACCAGAGCGGCCGATAGTTCAAACAGGTCCATTGTGATACGTCATTTCAGGTTGTTGGTCGATTGCAGTTCCTCATTGGATCCATGCATCTCCTCCCGGCTGTGTTTCATACCCCTCAACGCACTTGCATGCGATGCTGTTTCGCAGCTCAGGGATGTTCGCAATTCATTCATCGTACACTGAAGCTAGGTTGATCTCCAAGCTTTGATTGTATGGGATTACCTGCGATGGCGTGCGCGGCCGGATGAATGAACAAAGCTCGAATGAAGCGGCAGGAATACCTATTCGGCAGATTCCGAACGACTGGTCAACTGAATCTGATCGATGATGGGCCGTTCGCGACGACGCTTCACCAACGAGCACGGAAGATTGACGTTGATAGTAGCAACCCAGGATGACAACCCTTTCTTGGCTATCACAAGCACTAATGCCCCGATGCATGCGGTGCATGTAGATCTTTTCAAATCGACTAAAGCCTAGACACCAGCCAGCACTACTGATTTCTCTTCAGTAGGTTCTCTTCTTGCTGTAGCGGCCCTACTTGGCGTGCTTGGTGCTTGATCACGGTCGCTTCACTGTACAATCCCGCCTCAGCATCCGTCGACGCGGTTTCGCCGGCTTCAATCGCTGCGGGAGGTGTTGGTTGGACGGGTTGAGGGTTCGATAATTCTCGCAACATCGTAACGGGAATGCCGTCAGGAAAGACAATCTCTCGGGCTTCGTCGGGCATTGAAATGCCGTTTTCTTGGAAAGCGATTTTGACCAAGCGAATGATGGCCGATCGCACTTTTAACCAACTGTATTCGTCGCCATTGAGCCAAAAGTAAACTCGCAGGTTGATCGTGGCCGTGCCCATACTGTCGGCCAATACAGACGGCTCAGGGTCTTGCAGAACTGCGGGATGATCGATCAAGACTTGCCTCGCGATTTCCTGAGCCTTGTTGATCGGTGTGTCGTAACCGATACCAACGATAAAATCTTCGCGACGGTTGGGATTGGTGCTGAAGTTGCGCAGATTGCTTTTGTAGACCGTTGAATTGGGAATTTGGACGATGTTGCCATCCAGCGTCATCAAAATCGTCGTGCGAATGTTTAGTTGCTGAACAAAGCCTGTCACGCCCGTGATTTCAACCAGGTCACTGGTCTCAAACGGGCGATGCAGACTCAGAAAAATACTGGCCAGAAAATTCTCTGTAATATCGCGAAACGCAATGCCAACTGCCAAGCCAACCAAACCGGTGCCGCCAACGACCGAAAGCGCGAGCTGCGTCAAACCCGAGACTCGCAGGATGATGTAAGCGCCAAACAGGAACACAAACACGCCCAGGCCGCGTGCAATCACGTTTCGCAGCAACTTGCCCTGAACATTGCTGGCTAACTTGCTTCTCGCAACGCGAGTGGTAACGATGCCTACGAACAGCGAAAAAGCCATGATGAGCAGACCAAACAACACGAACGGTAACGCGCGAATCACGTCGCGCCATAAGGTGTGCAGTCCCGTCCAAGCCGGAGTCAAATCCCAAACCGGCAGCTCCTTAACCGTCATGCGGTTGGCCACTGCGACCACATCTTGAGTGTTGCGAGCCAAGTCACCGGCCCACTTCTTTAGCTCGCCGGTACTGGCCTCTCCGCTGAGAAAAACAACCCCTTCTTCGACTCGCACATCTGGACTGGTAAACCATTCCGTTGCGATCAGCACACGCTTCAATCGATCACGAATTTCGTCATCTTTGGCCAGCGGTGTGATATCGACTTTCGCCGGTGCTGCAGAAACTTCGTCGTCGCCCGAAACCAGAGGCGCAGTTGCTTCAACTGGTTCCGGCTGAACGTCTTGCCCATGTAGGTAATCAATGCCAACAAAGTTCAGTGTTGAGAAACAAGCAAGCACAAGAATCATGCGGAAAATAAGTGGCATCGGCCTCCAGCCTGTGGGCTTAAATGCACTGACTAAAAGTCGATGCCACAACTGAGTACCGACAGTAATTTTCGTCTCGATGCTAAAGAAAATCATGCCGACCTGCATCGCTAAAACAATTGAGCCAAAGGTAGCGAAATGAGTGTTCCGGACAAATCGATTTCAGCCACATCGCTCGACGATAAATACTTCACTGGCTCATACATCACTAGCTCATGCGACGTTCCAGCGGACTGCAAGTAACATTCGACTCGCTGGTCGACCAGGTTGATGATCCAGCCATCTAATAACTCAACCCGATCTTCGGGAGTCAATACGCCCAGCTCACCGAGTCGATGATACTGTTCGACTGTGAATCGATGAATCGGGAACGGAGAGAGCAAATGTTCGCCGAACTTTGTTACCGTGGACATGGCCCTACCTGGATGGGAAATTGCAGTCACCGCCAGCTGTTATTCTCGTCAAAATCGACTCCTATTGCAATGTCTGCACGACCGCGACCATTTGTTAGTCTCTCAAAATCTCCGGCAGTATCAATATCATGAGCAGCTTCAGGACATTGTATTTGCTCGACCGATTCAGCAGGCTGATGGCGGAGCCAATGTTTTGCACCCGTATCGCCGCCTAGCGCGGTCAAGCTGCGGATAGCACGCGACGAGAAACAGGCTGGGACGCCGAGACCATCTGCGTAGGCTGTTGCTGCTGCGTTGAAATGCCTGCACGTCACCGCTTCATACAGCCGTTTGTAGTGGTCAATGGAGATCAGCGGAGCATCGCAGACAGTCACTAACACACTGACTTCTGCGCGAAGATCGGGTAGAAGGTACGCAATTGCCGTGGCAAGACTGCTGGCTTGTCCACGACTCCAATCGCGGTTGACGACAATTTCAACTCGGTCCTGTTCGGTGTCAATCAGTGAATCGTAGATCGGCCGCTGGCTAGCTCCTAAAACAATGATAACTCGTACCGCTCCGCTCTGCGTTACCTGCGCGATGGAGTGCTGCAGCAATGTGCGCCCGTTCCATGGGATAAGCTGCTTCGGTTGGCCGAAGCGAGTCGAGCCGCCCGCAGCTAAGATAATGGCGATGTTCATCTAGCGCACTGCCACGGCTGAAGTGCCCAATTGGCGATTATAACTGGACTCGCCAGAGTTTACGCAACCGTCAATCGATTTGCGAAATCTGGTGTCTCCGACTACCTGGAAATGAGGCCGTGCAACCACCGTTTGCTTTTCCAGCGCAATAAGTTCAGCTACGATCGAGATGGCGATTTCTGCGGGTGAGCTTGATCCGATGTCTATTCCGACCGGTGACCGCAGGCGAGCTATGTCACTATCGTCGAGCAGAATTCCTCGTTCAAACAATTTTGTAATCAAGCGACCCAATCTACGCTTGGATCCCAGCAGGCCGATCGATCGCGCCGGCGAATCGAGTAAAGCGAGCAACAGGTCCACGTCGCGTTTGAAGTCGTGGGTCATCACCAGAACATCCGTTGCGGCGTCGATTTCTATCCGATCGGCAAGTACCTGAAAATCCCCACAATGAACAATCGCGCCAGGGAAGCGACAGAGCGAGGCTAGTTCCGGTCGATGGCCGATAACACTTACTTTCCAGCCTAACAGAACAGCGCTGCTGACCACTGGAATCACATCATCGCCCGCGCCAAAGATCATTAGTTTTCGAGGAGGCGCAATGATTTCGATGGCCGCTTGAACTTCGGCTCCTGTTGAATCGTTGAACGCAATCCAACGATTGGCTTGCGAATTGATTACCATTTGCTCAATGTCGTCCGGCAGAGGCGCGGGAGAATTTGTACTCAGAGGCTGCGAATCGTACAGCCACGAAGCACCGATGGGGTAGCGTTGCGATTGGCTACGATAAATTGTTAGCAAAGTTGCTTTGCCGTCCTGCTTGTACACCCATCGAACCGCATCTATGGCAAACTTGTTTTCTGCCGTCAGACGCTGGCAGAATACGTGCACCACGCCCTCACATCCAGTGTCGTAACGATTCATATCCACGGAGTTTCCGCGTGTGTCCAAAGCAATCAAGCGCGGGCCCCGCTCCGTTTCCGACCAGACGCGACGACAGAGATCTTTCTCCAAACATCCGCCGCTGATGTAACCCACACGCTCGCCAGATTCGGTCACCAGCAACCTCGCACCAGGGCGTCCGTAGCCGCTGCCGTCCAACCTGACGACGGTACACAGCACGCACGCTTCGTCAGCCGCTATGGCGTCGTCCGCAGTATCGATCAGCTCGGTCCAATTCACGACATCACCTTTTCGGGAGTGATCGGAAGCGAGCGAATTCGTTTGCCGGTAGCATGATAGATGGCGCTTGCCACCGCAGCGGCCACGCCCGTGATGCCGATCTCGCCGATCCCTTTAGCACCAATGGCCGATGCGTTGAAGTCAGGTTCATCGATCCACATGACTTCGATGTCAGGGATATCTGCATTCACTGGAACGAGGTATTCTGCCAAGCTGTCGTTCGTAATCCTGCCTAGCCGGTGGTCCCAGTGGGTGGCCTCCTGCAGGGCGTGTCCGATACCCATAATCATCGCGCCCAAGAATTGGCTACGCCCTGTGCGACGGTTCAAGATCGTTCCGCAAGCAAAGCAACCCAACATTCTTCGCACTCTGACTATCCCAAAATCTTCGTCTACGGCTACTTCGACGAATTGAGCACCGAACGAATGGTTCGCTGTCGGCCCACCCATACTCATCCCTATTTCTCCTTCAACGGCCATGGAATCCTGTTTCGATGCGGAAAAAAAGTCCGCGAGCGAGACGGAGGATCCTTCGTACTCGATATTGCCAGCCCGGAATTGCAATTGGTCCGCCTTGGCGGACGAAACAAACAAGTTCTTGGGAGCCAGTTCGACCAAACGTTGTTTCAAATTGTTCACTGCGTCACGGATCGCGCCACCCACACTGGCCGTTGTCGCACTGCCACCAGAAATTCCGCCTGAGGGCAAATCTGAATCGCCGAGTGTCATCGAAACCCGTTCGACCGGAATACCCAACATGTCCGCAAGCAGTTGACTTTGTGCGGTGGCAGTGCCCGTGCCCATTTCCTGAGTGCAGCAATCGATGTGCGCGGTCCCGTCGGATCGTACGCTTACGCGAACCGTAGTTGGCATTGTGAGGCAGGGATAGGTCGCTGCGGCAACGCCTTGACCAATGAGCCAATGACCTTCGCGTTGGCTTCGCGGCGTTGGATTCCGTTTTGCCCAGCCGAATTGCTTGGCTCCGTGCTGCAAACACGGTACGAGCAGTCTGCCGCTGAACGGCTTGTCATTGTGTACGTCCTGCTTAGGCTCATTTTTGATCCGCAGCTCGATTGGATCCAGCTTCAGTTCAACGGCTAGTTCGTCAATCGCAGATTCTAGTGCAAACATGCCAGGTGTTTCTGCCGGTGCGCGCATGAACGTTGGCAACTGCGTGTTGATGCGAGTTTGCGTTTGGTCCAAACGCAGAGCGGTCGTATGGTACATCATGCGCGTGGCCATCGTGAATGCTTCTTCGTACGTGTCTCTGACGGCGGTGGTCGCATTTCCGCTGTGGATAATCGAGCGGATTGTGCCATCGCGATCAGCACCGATGGCGACTCGTTGGCGAATGGGTGTTCGATGACCGGTGCCGCCGTACATTTGCTCGCGTGAGACGACTACCTTTACAGGCTGGCCAGCCAGCTTCGCGCAGAAACATGCGAGCAAGGCATGAGGCCACATCAAGCCTTTGGATCCAAAGGCCCCACCCATGTATTTGCAAACCACCCGCACTTGATCTGGGCTCAGATTGAAGACCTTGGCATAACTCAGTCGCCCCATCGCGACGCTTTGCGACGTTTCGTAAACGGTCAAAAATGGCTTGTGGTCTTTACTCGACCAAATCGCAATGGCCGCGTGCGGTTCAATCGGGTTATGATGGTTGCCCATCAATGGATATTGGTTATCGACGACGACCGGCGATAATTTCAACTCCGCTTCGGCATCTTTGATTTTAATGACGGCGGGTTCACCTTGCAGGTCCTTGGGCCGTTCGGTTTTCGTCGCCGCGTCCATGTCGGTATTGTGCGGCAGGGGTTCGTAGTTGACTTTCACCACGAACGCCGCATCTCTGGCCGCTTCAAACGATTCAGCGATGACGGCCGCAACATATTGACCGGCGAAGAATACTTCTCGCTCAGCGGCCGGATATAGTTTGGATGAAACCGTAGTCGCGAAGTTGGTCTCAGCTCCCGACTTAACACGCGTGAAGTCCGGCACATTATCTGGAGTCAACACCGCGCGCACGCCAGCCATCTTCAGAGCCGCCTCGGTTTCGATCGATACGATCTTGCCGTGCGCGATGGTACTGGGGACCGCGACCGCATAGAGAAGATCTGCGATCGGCCATTCAGCCGTGAAAGTTGCAGTGCCAGTGACCTTCTCGCGACCGCTGGTACGGACGATCGATTTCCCAACGGAGCCAGTGAATTGGATCGGCGTGTGAGTTGTCATTTTAGAAATTATCCTCTTCCGTGTTGCAAGGCCCACAGTTGTTGATCGTTCAGCGGCCCTTGGTCGCGGAGCATTTGTAAGGCTCTGACGATGATTCGTTTCGCCAACGGTATTTTGAATTCGAGGCCGGCCGGTGGGTTGGCCGCGGCCAGTGCAGCATCGGCTGCGGCCTGGAACGTGGCGTCGCTAGCAACCCGACCGATCAGCGCCTGCTCTGCTTCGACGCTGTGCCAAGGAATCGGTCCCAGACCACCTAAGCCAACATTCGCAGCCACGATCGTGGCACTGGCGCCTTGGCCGTTCAGCTCCAAACCGATCGCAGCGCTGGCCAGCGCAAACGCATAACTGCTCCGCTCTCGGACTTTCAAATACAGACTGTTTCGCAGCGCCGCCGTGATCGGGAGACTGACGGACGCGATAAGCTCATGGGGTTGCAGGACAGTCGTGTATTGAGATTGACTATCGAGTAGCTGCGATTGACTGCGGGGTAATTGGTAGAAGTCTCGTAGCGGGACCGATCGCGTGCCGGTATTACTTTGCAGAGTAAGCTGCGCATCGAACGCAACCAGAGCCACCGCGAAGTCACCTGGATATGTTCCGACCAGCTTACCGTCGTTGCCTAAGACTGCCAAACAGGATGTATCGACGCCTTGTCCAAAGCTCTCCTGGCCGTCACTGGCGACTGCGACACTATCGCTTGCGACTGCGGCATCGCTGGGCATATCGCGATGTCGGAAATAGGTCGATCGGGTTCGCTGCATCAGATTTCCTCCGATGGTGGCCATGTTGCGAATTTGCGGTGACGCAGCCAGGATCAGTGATTGCCTGATCGCTGGCAGTTTTTCGACCACTTGGGTATCGTCCGCTAGGTCGGCCATCGTACAACCCGCACCGATCCGCAACGCATCGTCCTCCAGCCGAACCGTGGACTCCATGTGTTTTGTCACATGAACTAGTCGAGTCGGTGTGAGTACATGGAGCTTCATCAAGTCGAGCATCGTCGTCCCACCGGCCAATGCTACGCTGGAGGTATGATCGATAATTGACAGCGCGTGATCGATGGAAGACACAGGCACAAATTCAAAGGGAATCACGATGGAAGTTCCTTCAGCGAAATTACCATAGCCTGATCTGCTGGATCCGCCGCAGCCGCCACGCCAGCGACTTGCCGCACGGCTGCGAGAATGTTGGGGTAAGCGCTACAACGGCACAAGTTTCCGCTCATCCATTCTCTGGCTTCCTCTGTAGAGCCACTGGCGTGCCCTTCACGAACACAGGCGATGGCAGACATGATTTGGCCTGGCGTGCAGTAGCCGCATTGAAACGCATCGCAGTTTAGAAACGCCTCCTGCATCGGATGCAGTGATTCTTCCTCAGATACACCCTCGATGGTCGTGATGGCAACACCTTCTAAAGTCGCTGCCAGCGTCAGACAGGACAGTATCCGCTTGCCATCAACGTGAACGGTACAAGCACCACAAGCGCCGTGATCGCAACCTTTTTTAGTGCCCATTAAACCTTCGTTTTCACGCAACAGATCGAGTAACGTCGTGCGAGAATCGATTGCAATCTGCTTGGGCTGGCCGTTGATGGTGAGAGATATGTCAGCTTTGAATCGGAGTGGGGACGGCAACTTCGATTGGCTGGCCTCCTGCTGGGCAACTGCGGTGAGTGGCATCGTCGTAGCCGCCGTAGTAGCCCCAACACTAGCTAGAAACTCACGTCGCTTAAAAGGCTTTTCGGATTCCATAAAGTCTTCCCCAAACTTAGTGTAGTATTCGACTAAAGAATTACCGAAGCCTGCGGTACTGAGCATCAATTCAGAGTACGCACTTTGCGTGCCATATAGCTTCGATTGGGCAGTTTATGGCAAATTATTCGCTGAGCTAAAATCACAGAGGTCCGAACGCCGGAGATGTTGGAATCTAGGCATTAGCATTTGCCGTGGCATAACGTTTGCTTGACCCCATTAAACGGTCATCAACTGAAATCAACGGCACTGTGACTTCGATGGGCTTCGTCAAGCAGACTTTCGCGAACTTCGGCAAAAATCAGTGCTCGATGCAGGCGGCTGCCTTATCGTTCTATACAGTCTTCGCCTTGCCACCGATACTTTTTCTGCTTTTAACCATTCTGACAATTGGCATGTCGATCAAGTACGAAAGCGAGGAGGCCGAAGAGCGAGCCGTGGAGGTGCTTAAAAGCCAAACGGCCCAAATGGTCGGCAATGCTTCGGCCAGCGAAGCCATCGCGACGATACTGGAGAACAATCAAAAAACCGGTGGCAAGTGGTGGAAGACGCTGATCAGTTTGGCTGGTATTCTCGCGGGAGCAACCGGCGTTCTCGCGGCTTTGCAAACTGCTCTGAATCAAGTTTGGCAGGTCCAACGGGATCCCGATAAGTCTCGTCTCAAGAACACCGTCATCAAGCGCATCTTGTCCTTCGGAATGATCCTCAGCCTGGGATTTCTATTGCTCGTTTCATTGATCGTTTCCACGATCTTGGCGGCCATCGGCGACCGAGTTGCCAGTCTGGTCGGCTTCTCCGGCACGATCGCGAACCTGGTCGACTTCGGCGTGCAGGCAGTTGTAGTCCTGTTGATCTTTGCAGCAATTTTCAAGTTTATGCCCGACGTAAACGTGCCGTGGCGAGATGTTTTCGTCGGAGCTACCGTGACAACATTGCTGTTCTTGGTTGGCCGCTTCGCGATGCAGTTTTACTTTTCGTTCAGCGCACCAGGAGCTCAACTTGGGTCTGCCGCCGCGTCGCTCGCAGTCTTGTTGATGTGGATTTATTACACCGCGATGATTGTGCTGCTCGGTGCAGAAGTGACTCACGTGTACGCGGTCAAGTACGGCAAAGGTGTTCGGCCTGAACGAGGTGCTGTTCGCGTCGTCCAACAAATCCGTCGGTAGACTTGCCTATTTGACTTTTTGCATCTTTGCAATCATTTTCCTAGTCATAAATCTTGGAAACATCGAAGCCGATTTGACCAATAGCCGATTTTTCCAACCCGGGATTACAATGTCTTCGTTCCAGCAATAGCCTTCATAGCCTGCCTTCGCGACCGCGCTGGCTGGCATCGCCTGGGACGAAAACATATCTAGCTTTCCCATTCCCGAATCATCGCCGAACCCAGTCTCTGTCGCGCCCGGTTCGAGGCAGGTGACATGCAATCCGGAGTCCTTGAGTTCCTCACGCAGCCCTTCAGTGAACGAAAGCACATACGCTTTTGTGGCGTAGTAGACCGACATGTAGGGGCCGGCTTGGTAAGCGGCGATTGAACCAACGTTGAGAATCCCTCCACGTTTACGCTGTAGCATCGCAGGCAATAACTGCCTCGTTAGCCGAGTCAGCGCAACGATGTTGACCATCACCATATCGGTTTGCCGATCGGCAGGCAATTCAGCAAATTTGCCCAAGGCGCCGAAGCCCGCATTGTTCACGAGCGTATCGATAGACATGTTTCGACTGTTCAGATCATCGATCAACCGATCAACAGCATCCGGCTTGGCCAAATCACTCGCGATTGCTGTGGCCGTAACTTTGTGTTCATCTGCCATTTGCCTAGCAAGTTCATGTAGTTTTTCTTCGCTGCGAGAAACGAGCACCACGTTATCGCCACCGGCGGCAAATTGTTTTGCAAGCTCCAGCCCGATACCCGATGAAGCGCCAGTAATCAGGGTGGTTGTCATAGGGTCAAATTCTTTAGTGTGAGTGTGAACGAAGTGGAGGCATCGCGAAACGATGGCATGACTGTTCCCCAATAATTTTGTGAAATACCTGCGAGTTTCACTTTGCTTAGAACGGTGATTGGCCGCCGGTGCAGCCGAAAACTTCGGCCGTGACGTAGCTGGCGTCGGGACTGGCGAGCCATACATACAACGGCGCGAGCTCGATTGGCTGGGCGGGACGCTTGAACAAAGTGTCGGCACCAAAATTCTTGAACTTTTCCGGTGGCATCGAACTCGGAATGAATGGGGTCCAAACCGGTCCCGGGGCGACGGCGTTGACACGAATGCCATGCTCGATCGCCAACTTAGCAAGTGCCTTCGTCATGCCAATCAATGCAGACTTTGTCGTTGCATAGGGCAGTAGGAACGGCGACGGATCGTAGCCTTGGATCGAGACCGTGTTGATGATACTACCACCGGCGGGTAGTCGGTCCATTACGGCTCGTGATAACCAGAATGGAGCGTAAACGTTGGTCTTGAAAATGCGATCGAATGCCTCTGTAGAGAAGTCGTCGATCGTCTCTCCGCTGACTTGGTAAGCGGCGTTGTTGACTAGGATATCTAACGAGCCGAGCGACTCAATGCTGCTGGCGATCAGTTGCTCGCAAAATGCTTCCTCACGGAGGTCACCTCGAATGACTTCGGCCGTGACGCCTGCTTGCTCAACGAGCAGCCTGGTCGTTTCAGCATCACTATCCTCAGACAGGTAGTTGATGACCACGTTTGCGCCCTCGCGAGCATAACATAATGCAATCGCACGACCGATCCCGCTATCAGCACCTGTTACAAGCGCGTTCAGACCCTGAAGTTTTCCGGAGCCCTGGTAGCTGTCCTCGCCATGATCGGGCGTCGGATGCATCTTGGCGGTAGAGCCCGGCATATCCATCGCCTTTTGCTTATTGAACGGTGGCTTGGCGAATGCCTCCCGTGGATCAATCAGTCGTACGTCTGGAAAAACAGTCGTTTCAGTTGCGCTCGCCATGTTCGGTCTCCATTGGATTTTACTTTACATCTGCCATCGGGTGACATGTCACAAGCAATCAACGTGCCGCAGAGTTCATGTTTCGGTACGGGAAATGCAATTCGGTACTGGCTGGACAGAAAACGCTACCTCAAGGAGTTCTTCAAATGTCGGTAAAAAACCTGCAACATGACGACGCAGTCGCAAAGATAAAATTATTAGCCGAATCGATCGATTTCGCGATGCTGTGTACTGATTTGACAGCCATGCCGTTCCATGCGATCCCCATGAGCACAAAGCGTGTGGACGATGAAGGAGCGATTTGGTTTCTCAGTGGTGCTGACAGCAGCCACAACGCCAACATCAACCGTGACGCAAAGGTCGAGCTGCTGTATGCCCATCCCGGTTCCATTCAGTTCTTAAGCATTTTCGGAAACGCGACAATCCATCGCGATAGAGACACATTGGTTTCTCTGTATGGAAGCAGCGACGATGCATGGTTTACCGGTGTTGAGGACCCAAACCTGACGGCAATTAAGGTGACGCCCATCCACGCACACTATTGGGATACGAAGACCGGCAAGCTGGTCGCCTTACTGAAGATTGGTGTCTCGGCATTGACAGGCAGTCAGGCGGACATTGCAGTCAGTGGCGAGTTGACCGTATGACGGCGCAAGGCGATTTACCACGTCCAGTCATTTTGATACACACTGCAATGATAATCTCGAGCGAACCTACGTAATGAAAGATCGATTGCTCGTTTGGAATGGCGGGTCAGGCAAGGCGGAAGCGATCGATGACCTGCGCAAATCCTTGAGGGCCGGCGGCGAGATTGCTTTGACGCGCGGAGTCAATCTATGCGACGAAATAGCGAAGGCCGTGTCTGAGGGGTGCAAAACGGTCGTCGCAGGCGGTGGTGATGGAACTGTCAACGCGGTTGTAAACGCACTCATGCGAATCGATGAAGAACAACGTCCTACATTCGGCATTGTTCCCCTCGGGACGGCAAACGACTTTGCTGGAACACTAAAGATTCCCAACGATCTTCCCTCAGCGGTGGAATTGATC
>JBGSJL010000196.1:0-22359 GCA_041741955.1 Pirellulaceae bacterium
TTGGTGAATGGAGTACCACGAGCGACGGTACCGTTTGTGCGGATCGTTAATAATACGATTCTTGGCGGTACGGTAACGGGTGCCACGGGTGCAGAAACCTACACGCCAGGCGGTCAGGGTATCGTCGTTTCCAATAACGCCGCCGCCACACTGCTGAACAATGTCATCGCCAACTCTGCGACGGGAATTAACGTCGACGCATCGAGTTCCTCGACGACCATCAATGGGACTGTCTACCAGCGTACGGTGGTCGGAGGCTCGGTCTTTTATCAGAACACGGCCAATACGGGCGGCAGTGCTACGGCTGGGCAGTTTTCGATCAACGTTCCGGCGACGACCCAGCTCTTTGTTGCTCCAGCTACCGGCAATCTTTATCCCGCCGCCTCCTCGCCATTGATCGATAGCAGTATCGATTCATTGCAGGATCGAACATCGCTGGTTGCGGTCAAGCAACCCTTGGGGATTGCGGCCTCGCCCATTCTATCGCCTCAATTTGACATCAATGGCCAGCTCCGAGCCGACGATCCGGCTGTCGAAACTCCTGCCGGTTTGGGCGAGAACGTGTTCAAAGATCGCGGTGCGGAGGATCGTGCCGATTTCTCCGGACCGTCCGTGGTACTGGTCAATCCAACCGACAATGACTTCGCAGGGCTCGACCGCAATCCAGCCGACGGCATTGTCGAACTGGTCGGTATCACCCCGCGATTTTTCGATATTCATATCGTCGATGGCATTGAGCCGAGCGACCCGAGCCTCGGGTCTGGCGTCGATCACGCGACCGTTACCGCCTCGTCTGTCTTGATTTACGGTCCGAAGGTTGTCAACGGACGGCGGCTTCAGAATCAGCCGCTGGTGGAAGGCACCGACTACCGCTTCGGCTACGATTCGACCAACGGCATCATTCGCTTGACTCCGCTGGCTGGCATTTGGGAACCGGAAAGCGTCTACAACATTCGCTTCCTCAACAAATCGGCCTTTGGCGTTACAGCTCAAGCCTCCTACAACGATGGCGAGCAAATTTCGATCGTCGATTCGACCGGTACTCGCACGATTTTGGAACTCGAACTGGGTTTCGTCGTCACGGTGCCGGCTCCACCTGCCGCTCCGGCCACACTCGATGGCAAGACATTTGCGCTCGATGATGGCTCCAGGCGCATTGTTTTCGAATACGATCTGGACGGTGCCGTATCAAGCGGCAATAGCGCGATCGACGTCACATCGGCTACCACAGCTGAAAGTTTGGGGCGACTGATTGAGAACGCTGTTCGGCTGTCCGCTTTGAACTTGACCATTACCGAAGTTAGCGCGGGCCTGCTGCAGATTCAGGGCTCGCGGCTGGTGATGCTGGACACGATCGACAGCGGACTGGTCGCCAGTGGTAAGACCGGTGTGCAAACGGCGTTTGGGATCCAAGTTCCGCAGCGGGCCGGAGTGCCGTTCGGATTGGGTGACGGTCAAACCTTCACGATCAATCGTACGGGGACGCCGGTCGTATTCGAGCTGGATACCGACGGTAACACGACTGTCGGCAATCAGGTAGTGAGATTTGCGGCCAGTGCCACGACAAGTCAAGTCGCCGATGCGATCGTGCTAGCGATCCAAGTCGCCGCTTTGGGGCTGTCACCCGTCAACGCGGGCGACGGTTTGGTCACGCTCAATGGCGATGCAAATACAGTGCTCAATATGTCCCAAACGGCACTTCAGCAAAGTGGGTTGCCCGGCCAGCCAGCGGCCATGGCGATTCCGCTTTCGGCAGCTACGCAGACAAGGGAGAATCTCGCGGCAATTATCAAGCAAGCAATCGATGCGAAAAATCTGCCTGGCGTAGTGACGACGCAGTTTGGTGGCCGTATCTTGATTGAAGGCGCTAGTAGCGTGACGGGCATCGGCGTAAGCCCGATCGGTGCGATCCGCGATTTGGCCGGAAATCCACTCAAAGCCAATCAGCCTAACGGCGATACAACCGTGACGATCTTCTTGGGTCAGGGTCTCGACTACGGTGACGCACCCGCTCCCTACAGCTCGACCAATGCGGCCAATGGACCGCGACACACAGTACGCAGTGGACTAAGCTTGGGCCCAACCGTTTCCTCCGATCCGGATGCACGGCTGGATGATTTGGACTCCGATGATGGCGTTAGCTTCTCTGCGCTGTTTGCAGCCTTCCAAAGCGACGCCCGTGTCACAGTTACTAACACAACTGGGGAGACCGCCTACGTTTCGGTCTGGATCGACTTCGATGGCAATGGCGTCTTCAGTGGCACCGAGCAAATTGTCGGCGGGTTGCCGATAGCTGGTGCCTCCACAGTTGTTTCGTTCACGGTTCCCAAAACGACTTCGGATGCGAGTAGTCCCGCTCGCGCGAAAATTGGTAACACCTATGCTCGGGTGCGTTTAAGCACCAGCCCGAGCGAGATTGCCTCGCCGCTGGGAGCTGCTAAAGACGGTGAAGTCGAGGACTACCGAGTTAATATACAGGCCAGTCCGTTCCATAATGCCACCGGCGTCGCCGATGCCTTCGGCAACGGCTTGGACGTCAGCGGCGACGGTTTTGTGTCGCCCATCGACGTGTTGCAGATTATCAACTGGATCAACGATCCGGCTCGGCCCAATACGCTGAGCCTAGCCAACGCGACGGGTCGACCTCCGTTCGTGGATGTGAATGGCGACGGAATCGTATCGGCCATCGATGTGGGTATCGTCATCACCTATCTCAATTCGCTACCTCGAATTAGTGGTGGCGAAGGCGAAGGCATCGTCGGCGGTCCGGCAGGAATTCTGTCTGGACTGGTAGCCGAGGGTGAAAACGCAGGCGGCGGAGAAGACATTGTGCTGTCCAGCAATTGGGCGGGTGGCTTGGAAACTCTACTACAATCCCGATTGACGACGCGGGCCGAAACGGTGGTCTCCGCTCGAGATCTGGCGCTGCTGGATACTCAGGCAGACCAGGAGCTGGGTGCATGGGCACCGTCGGTCGCGGCTTCAACAAGCCCGAACTCGATGCATGATTTTTGGGCCGGCTTAAGCGACACTTCGGACCAGGAGAATCCATGGTATGACGGTGCAGCCGACGAAGACGACCAGGGTCCGTGGGGTACACTGTAAGTGTCATAGCTGGCAGGAAAAGCGATCGGAAACGGCTTTTTCGCCCAAGCAGGCGAAGGGCCGCACGGCTCGATGCCGATTCCTACTGTGCGAATAACCTGCACCAGCGGCAGGCAGGTAAGGATATTGAACTGCTTGGACCGCTAAAAGGTTGAGGGAACCTCTGCGCTCGTTTAGAGTCGAAATGGTGGGTGCGAGCTCCACCAGTAACTACCGCGTGGAATTTGCACCACCCATTGGGGTTATTTCTCCGTGGGGCTGTCGTGCCGCTGGAGTCGTTCATGTTTTTCAATTTCTTTGCCAATCGGGCTGGGCAGCTTCGCAACTTTCCGCGCGCCACATCCGTAAGGACTCGGTCCCGCAAAACTCGATCGCTGTCCCTGGAAGCTCTCGAAACTCGACGCGTACTGATGGGGTTGCCATTTGGTGCGACACCGCGTGACACGGGCGAGTTCCTGCTGGGTAGCGTGGCTGTGACTCCTGTGTTGTTGGAGAGCAATGGCCAAATCGATCCGAATACTGAGAACTGGACGGCGGGGCATATCCAGGAAGTGTTGACCAATATTCGCACCGGAGTTGACTGGTGGGTAGATACATTGGCCACCAAGACTTCGATCCACAATCTGAGCTTCACGATCGATACGACCTATGCCCTCACGCCGGTGGCATCCAAATACGAACCCATCGGCCGCCGCTCGAACGACTATGCTCTGTGGGTTTCGGATTTTCTGGACACCACCGGCCAACCGCGCAGCGGCAGTCTTGAGACCGACATGCGGGCGTTCAATCAAGCTCAGCGCGAAAAGCTAGGCACCGATTGGTCGTACACAATCTTTGTAGTACCCAGCCAAAACGATGCGGATGGTCAATTTGCGGCCGGCGGCTCATTCAACCGCGCTTTTGCTTTCGCGGGTGGGCTATTCATGATCGTGCCCTCAACCCGTCCCGCATCGACGTATACCCATGAATCCGGCCACATTTTTTGGGCTCGCGACGAGTACGCCGGCGGCGGATCGTACTATGATTTTCGCGGCTATTACAACACGCAAAATATTAATGCCGCCAACAATCCCCAAGTTGGCTTCGTGCAGCAGCCCAGCATTATGGCCTCGGGCACGCTGCTTGATACCGCCTACGACAATCACATTTCTCCAGCCAGTACCCTGGCGATGATCGGCTGGCAGGACACCGACGGAGATGGGATCTTTGATGTGCTGGATGTGCCGCACAAATTGACGGGCACCGGCTACCTGGATACCGCTACCGGTAAGTATCGCTTCAAGGGCCAAGCCACCGTGCAGACGCTGGCCAACCTGAACACGTCTGGCCAGCGCAACGATATAACAATCAATCGCATCCGCGAAATCGAGGTTCGCTTCGATAGCGGTGCCTGGCAGGTCATCTCGGCACCCGATATGGCCGTGGTCGAACTCGATTTGACGATCAACATTCCGTCGAGTGCCAGCCAGATCGAGATCCGTGCTCGCGACTCGTCGACCACAGTTGTGAGCAACATTTTCCGAGGTCGTCTGGGCCGAGCCGATGCCACGACCGTCCCGGGAATTAATGGATTTGTGTGGGTAGATACCAATAAAAATGGGCTGCGGGATGTAGGTGAAAACGGTCCCGCCGGCTGGACGGTGCAGCTGATCAATGGTAGCGGGGGCGTCCTGCCGCTACGTCAGATCGTCGAGCCCGATAGCCTGCCCGATGGCGTGCTTGCAAGCGGCTTCCGGCCCGACCTGACGTTGACCGCGGTCGGCAGCGATGCGGATGGACGCATTGGAGTTTTCACAGACACGGGTACTAGCACCGGCAGCAAAAACTTTCGCGCCTACTCGAGAAGTTCACAAATATTCAGTTCGCTGTGGACGACCAGTACCCGTCGCCTGCAAGCGACGCTCAGTGCGCCGTCTGGAGTCGTGCAAATTGATGCGGTCGGACCCACCAGCGGCTCCTACGGGCGTCTCGAGGCCTACAACCAAGCAGGCCAGCTAATTGGACGCTACACTACCGGCCCGCTGGCAAGTGGCCAAGTCGAAACGATGAGGATCACGCGAGGAGCAGCAGATATCGCTTACTTCATCGCAGGCGGACATGCCAACACCAACATCAAGCTGGATAACTTGCAGTATGGAGTCAATCCCACCGCAGTCACAACAGATCTAGGTGCCTTTGCTTTTGAAGGGCTCGCAGCGGGCACGTACATGGTACAAGCATCGGCCGTGGGAGCGTTCAATGGACTTGCGCCCGAGGATCGCCTGCGGACAGCCGTCGTCACGGCAAATTCTGAAATTCTCGATATCGACTTCGGGTTTGTCGCGGGCGGTAGTTCGTGGCAAAACACGCGCGATCCCAATGATGTCAACGACGACGGCTTCGTTTCACCGATCGACGTTTTGCAGATCATCAACGACATCAATGCTCGCGGTTCGCGAGAATTGCGTGGCACCACGACCCCCTTCCGTCCCTATATCGATGTAACCGGCGACAACTTTGTTTCCGGCATCGACGTGCTCCAGGTTATCAATTTTATCAATGCGCGCGGTGGCACCTAGTGCATTGTCAAAAACCCTAGGCGGTCGCACCCGTCGCTGTCGACGCGGTAAGTAGCAGCAAAAAGATTCTGCATCCCCAGGGAAACCGCAGGCCACTTTGGGGGTTTCTCCATGGCCGTGCGCCGAGATCTAGATCTTTTTGATTAGTTCGGCTGAGATTCGCTTGTTTCCCTTTTTTTGGGAACTTCTGGATATCCGCAAACTCTAATTCGGGAGGGAGGGGGCCGGTTATGCCGCTCCTGCCGAATGCGTCGCATCTGAGGCAACGAAAACCAAGCACAGCTATTTTGCCCAGACTGCCTTAATTGCAAAATCTATCTTCTTTGACTAATCTAAACCATTCAACTGGTCGGTGTCCCGTCTTCGTCAGTCGTTTCGTTCGAAATTGGGGAAGCCATCCCGCTTCCGACTGAAGTTTTCTCCCCAAACTCCTCGTCGTCTTTAGGCGCAGTAATGAAAAAACAAATCGGAAAATTGCTTGCAAGATTGAAGAGTGGACAGCGTGCGCGAGCGAATTCGCCTCGGCGACTGCGCATGGAATCCCTCGAAGGTCGTCGCTTGCTGGCAGCCGATATTGCCGCCAATCATAATTATTTGATTGCGGAGGACGTAAATCTCGACTTTAATGTTTCCCCGCTGGACGCATTGCTGGTCATCAACGCCCTCAATCAGGGTGGATCGCGAGGCTTTGCTGAAGGCGAAGTCAGCTCGGGCGTTGCGTCCATGCTGGATGTCAATGGCGACAACTATCTGTCGCCGATCGACGCGCTGCTGATCGTCAATCGCTTGAATGCAGAGGGCGAGGACCCAACTCCGCAAAATACCTTCATACGCTTTAGTTACCAGGTAACCGACACTGCCGGTGCTCCGATTTCAAACACGGTCGTGGTGGGCAGCACGTTTCGCATCAATGTGCTCGTGCAAGACGTCAGACCGGCTTCGGCTCGAACCATCACGGACCCGACCGATCCCGACTACGCTCGTTTCAACGGTATTTTCTCCGCGGCTCAGGATCTTGGCATCTCCAATCTGAACTTAGTGAATTTTGTTCGTCCAACGTCGTTCTTTTCCGGAGTTCGTTTTAGCGACGATTTTTTCAATGACCGCGGAGTGATTCAGGGCGGTGGCATCCAGATTGGCGGCGATAGGACTCCCTCAGTGTCCGACGGCCAGACTTTCATTCTTACTTCGAGCCTCGGATCGGCCACATTTGAATACGATATTGCTGGCACCACTGCGGTCGCTGCAGGTAATATCCCGGTCCCACTGCGAAATACGGCTAGTACAACTCCCGTGATTTCATTGAGCTTTGACGAAGTTGGCGCCGCGCTGGTGACTGCCATTCAGGGTGCAGGACTAGGACTGTCGCCCGTCTATCGCGGTGATGGTGTGCTAGGGTTGCCGACCGACTCGTTTACATTGAACCCTGTAAATTCGGGTCTATTACTCAGTGGCACTGAATTGGAATATCTGAACGAAGTCAGAGCCTTTTTGGATGGCACGCGTTCCAGGTCGCCCGATGACCCGACGTTGTTTTATTCGGCCAGCTTCCAAGCCCTAGCATCCGGTAGTGTCATTTTCACGCCGAATGGACCGGAGCGACCTGGTTCTGAAAACACGTTTCTGGGTAGTACCGTTGCTGTACCCAACAGCATGGTTGCGTTTGGGGCTCCCATCGCAATCACGATCGTCAGCGACCCTTCAGCGCCGGTCGCGGTGACCGACACGATCAGCACACCCGAAGACACTGCCATCGTTTTGGGTGCGAACGTAACTGGTAACGACACTGTCACTGCGGGCCGCACGCTGACGGTCAACACAGTCACCACGATCCCAGGTGTCACTGTCGGATCGGTCAGTGGTACGACTTACACACCTCCAGCGCAGTTCTTTGGCACCGACCGAGTTGTCTACACCGTGCGCGATAGCAGCGGGCTGGTTTCGGGCTCTGCTACGGTGACCATCAATGTCACTTCCGTAAATGACGCCCCCAACGCCTTCAACGACTTATTTGGCGTGGACGAAGACTCCAGCGGCAATATCCTCGCTGTGCTGGCCGACAATGGTTCGGGTGCGGACAATGCTGGCCCCAGCAATGAAACCAGCGATACGATCAACATTACCAGTGTCGGTACAGTTTCCGGTGTAGGCACTCCATTCACGACGCCAAGCGGCGGAACGGTTAGCATCTCTGTTGGCAGCCAGACGCTCACCTACACGCCCGCCCCGACCTTTGTCGGTACGGATTCGTTTGCCTATACCATCACCGACTCTGGTGGCTTGACGGCCACGGCCACTGTCACCGTGGAAGTCGCACCCGGCGTATTGCCAAGAGCTCGGCGAGATACGGGCACAGGAGCTGAGAACACCAGCGTCTCGATCGACGTGTTGGCCAACGATAGCTTGAATCCAGGTGCAACTGCGTCGATCATTTCATTCGTGAACGGTGCCAGAGGCACGGTCGCTCGTTCGGGTGCCAATCCGAACATCCTGATTTACACCCCCACCGATCCGAATTTTTACGGTACGGATACGTTCACCTATGTAATGAATGACTCTTCGGGTTTAGGCGTTGATTCCATCGGCACCGTGGTGGTTACCATCACCGACGTCAATGATGTTCCCGAGCTGGTGGGCGATACGGCTACAACCAACGAGGACACGCCGCTGACAATTCCGTTTGCGACGCTGCTGGCCAATGATTCGCCGGGTGCTGGAGAAACGGTCAATACACCCGCTCAGACATTGACTATCATTAGCGTGGCTGCGGTGACTACCGGTGGTGGTTCCGTGGCGATTTCTGGCAGCAATGTCGTCTACACGCCTGCGGCCGACTTCAATGGAACATTCCTATTCACGTATACGGCCCAGGACAGCGGTGTCCCAGCGCTGTCATCCACGGCCACCGTGACTGTAAGTGTCGCGGCAGTGAATGATAATCCGATTGCGAATGCGGATACGGTCAGTGGAACCGAAGACACGACACTCCTGATTCCCGCAGGCAATACGACGATAGTTGCCGGTAACGTGCTGTTTAATGACACGCCTGGTCCGGCCACTGCCACCGATGAAGCATCTCAGATTCTCACCGTGACCGGTGTCGGTGCCACAAGCGCCAGCGGTGGAACAGTTTCGCTAGTTGCAGGCGTGATTTCCTACGTTCCACCCGCGAACTTCAATGGCGTCGACACGCTGACTTATTCGATCAGCGATGGCGCTGGCGGCACAGCCACCGGCACGGTGACGATCAATGTTGCCGCCGTCAATGATCCACCCATCGCTGGTGCGGACAGCGTTAGCGGTTTTAGGGATATCCCGATCACGATTCCGGTAGCCACGCTCTTGGCAAACGACTCGCCCGGCGGAGGCCCCGACGAAGTTGGCCAGACGCTCTCCATTACCGAAGTAATTTCGACGGCCAGCACCAATGGTTCGGTTGTCTTAAACGGCAATGGCACCATCACCTACACCCCAAGCTCTGGGTTTACCGGAGCCGCCTCGTTCCAGTACACACTGCGCGATAGTGGCGGCGAGACGGCGGTCGGTACGGTTAATGTCAGTATCGCTGAGTTCGTACCGAGCACTATTCAAGGAACCGTTTGGGAAGATTCCGATGGGGACAATGGCATCGACCCGACCGAGCGTCGTCTCGGTGGCGTGGTCGTCACATTGTCGGGCACGACCGCCCAGGGCCAATCCGTTCCCGCTCGCACGTTGATTACGCTTGCAGACGGTGGCTATTCGTTCAGAGGCCTTGGACCTGGGACCTACACGGTCAGCTACGCAACGCCGCGGTTCCTCTACGACGCGCCCGGACCTAACTTCTATCAGTACGCGATCAGTAATCCAGCCGGCACGACGATTTCCGACCAGAATTTTGCCGTGATGGGTGGTGTTAACCTGACCCAAGTAGAAAATTCTCATACCTATCAGCAGGTCATTAGCCAATTTGCTTCCAGTCGGATACCCATCACACCGGTTTCAACCGCCGCCTCGGATATTCAGAATGTCCAGGGTGGCTACTTCGCCATTGGGAAAGACAACACATCGATTTGGTCCGCTCTACCCCGTACGACCAGTACCACGTTCGTTCCCAATACGACGGTCGCATTCGCCGAGTTGGTGCTGGCCGGCAGCGGCAGCGACTTGAAGGCCTACTTATCGGTGGTCGATGCGATCACACATACCATTACGACGCGGACCCTCAGCTACGCCAACCGCGACTTCTTTACGGTCCCGGACCAAGCTGGCAACTTGTTGGTAGGTATCCTCAAAGTTCCGACTGCCAGCCAAGTTGTGAATCGGGCCACGCCGCCAATTTCGGTCAACAAATTCCTGGATTCAGTTGATGCCGTGTTCGCACAGGAAGGTTGGCTCTAGTCTGCCTGGCGCGTTGGTCGTCCGAACATCTCGTTGCTAGGCTCCTGCCTAGTAACGCACTGTCTTCGAGGCCCCGACGCGGAAGGTTCCACTACCTTGGACTGCTCAAAGTTTGGGGTTGTGAAGAGCAACGGCTTGCGCAGGCTTTATCCCGCTAGGGATTCAAGCTATTACGGTGGTTGAGCGCAGCGACACCACAGGAAACAGCTCCGCTGGGAACACGCCGACCCTGAAAGCGTCGCAGAATCTGCTTTTCGGCGAGATTTCACAACGCTTCCGCTCGGTGTAGAATACAGACATGAGTATTGACATCGCATCGCAAATCAATATTGAAATTGGTCAACTTCCGCCCAACGCACAACAACGGGTTTTGGATTTTGTGCGTTCGCTCTCGCGAGTTGGTACTGGAATGTCTTTCGAGACTCTTCAGAAGCATATGGGCACCATTGACGTGGACGAAGGCCGATTGATGCGCGAGGCAATCGAAGCGGGATGCGAGCAGGTAAATCTGGATGGGTGGTAAATTTCTACTCGATACGAACATTGCGATTGCATTTCTCACAGCGGATGAAACTCTACAGCATCCGAGTAGTACATCGGAATTTTATATCTCAACGATCGCGATGGGCGAGTTGTTTTATGGGGCGCTGAATTGGATTAGGTTCGATGAGAACATCCAACGTCTTGTGCGATTTTTTCGTGATGCTGTATCGGTGCCATGTGACGATGTTACAGCTCGCATTTACGGCGAGATGAAGTTGTCGCTTCGCCAAAAAGGACGCCCTATTCCGGACAATGACATCTGGATAGCCGCTTCGGCGGTGCAGCATTGTCTCACTTTGGTTACGCGTGATGAACACTTCCAAAACATTGACCGATTGAACGTCGTGCGCTGGTAGGTCTAGCCGCCCTTAGAACCAATAATCTCTCGGGGGTCGCAGCTTTTCGCAAAGAAATACCTGTCCATCCGGATGGACGGATGGACGGGCTCGTCCATTAACCACGAACTGGCTGAAACCCCTAGTGCACTCTTCTGCAAGAAATCAGGCTATCCGCAAATCGCGCAGCGTCTGTTCATAGCTGGCCTCTAAGTCGAGTAGCACAGCCAATTGATCGTCCAGCCATAATGGTAGCGGCGGCAGCGGCTGGCCTATATCTAAGCGATGGTTCCACACTTCCAGCGCATCCACCTGTCCACTCGGCCGCCAGCGACACGCGACGGCATAAATGTCGTCTGGTGGATCGCTCAGACTCGGATCCTGCTGGCCAACCAATTGAAGTAGCTCTGCATACAAATTGCCATGTTTGGCACCGATCACATCGATCATTACCACACAGACGCGTTGCCGCAATAAGGCGGCACACTTTGACACAAACTGCCAGCGATGCTCTGCCCGATCTTTATTGGAAGGACTAATCAATTCGATGGCTGCCACCAACCGTCGCTGCCGACTCGCATCGTAAATCCGCACTTCGTACTCGTCGAAGTCAGCTAACTCGGTCTCCACGAACAATGTCGGTTCGGTGGCTTTCCAAGCGATTGTTGCGACGCCTGTGGAATCTGGCTGTGTGCTAGGCGATTCAACACCTAAAGTTTCGAAAGCCGCAACATCGACCTCAGCCAACGTTCCCAGATGCACATGGGGACGTGCCGTGTATCGCGGCGGAAGGACTTCGCCCAACTGTTGGATAATAGCCATTGGCCAGCCACCGTGGACTTCCTCCCACGACCCTACTGTGGTGAACGGCGGTTTAAAATGATCACGCAATGGCATCGCTAGGCTCATCGGGTTAGGAGCGACCGTCAATAAAACTGGTTTAACGGTATTGTAACTCAGATTTCTCAACAGCCGGTACAACCAAAAAAGTCGTCAGAAATTCTACAGTTTGATCTTTTGGGCTGATTGAATACGAGTTCAGAACTTGATAGCTTCGCGAAGGTGTTCAGTTGTCTTAAGCAACAGCACCCTTTGCCAGAAGGCTCATCATGCTGCGCAATCAAGGCCCCTCCGGTAGCCGTGGATCGAATCGGCACAGGAAAAAACGACTGTCTCGGCGCTTCGCCCTGGAAAGTCTCGAAAAGCGACTTTTGTTGTTCTCCGACTTGCCGGCTGGGCCTTTCCTAACTGTCGATAGCCCCGAACCGCTGGCCGAATTGCGGCGGTTGTCCAACAAAGCACCTGCTCCTGGGTCGATCGGCGGTTCGTTGGGTTCCGGTACGGTTTTATCAGGGCCTGGAGATGATTCAACCGGAGGCGATTCGCCTGGCGACGATTCGATCGACGATGATTCGGGCACATGCGATGGATTCACATCGCCAGGTGGTGTTGGAGGCAGTTCGACCGATTTTTTCCGGGAGGTCACCGTCTCCGAGGGAGTGCTCAGCCCCGTGGACGTGGCTTCCTTGGATTCGTTCTCGGGAAGCACGCCCTATGCGCCGCGCACCAACGTCGCGCTCTGGTACGCGCGCCGTCCATGGGCTGATGGCAACGGCGTCCTCGAATTCTCTGTGGCTGCCAATGGGTCTGTAGGGAACGGTGCACCCTTTCGAATTCAACTCGATGGCTTCGATCGACTGGCCGCCGATGGCATTGACTTTAAAAAGCTCGGGACATGGCGCCGGTCGTCCGAAGCGCTCACCGGTGGACAGGCCCATGAATCCTATCGATCCCTGTTTGCGCTGGACAATCGTTTCTTCGTACACGTTGATTTCGATATCAATGGACCAGCGGGTGTTTGGTGTGACAGCGTCGATGTGCCCAGCACGATTTTCATTGCCGCGACGTGGATTGACTTAGAGCAATATCAGTTCCGCGTCGACTGGGGCGATGGACAGTCGGGCCTCGGCAGCGCGCAGCCCATCGCCGGGGGTAGTTGGATCGTAGGTGGCTCGCACACCTACGAATGGAGTCAGCCCGATGATCCCTACCGTCCGCTGATGAGCTACTACATGCAGACGCCCTACGGTTGGCAACTACGGGGTAGCAAGTACGATGGCGTGGAAGTAACTGTCCCAGATGCCCTGCACTGGATTGAAGATTCCGAGCACCAAGCAAATGTCGACGGCGAAGTTTTCTTGGTAGCCCTGCTCACGGATCGCGATCCACTTACCGCCCTCTATCGCTACGACGTCAATGTCGACTGGGGAGATGGCTCCAGTTCAGCCGGCCAACTGGAACCGAAAAACGACGAGCCGGGAGTCTATAGGGTTACTGGCCTGCATGTCTACAACGCCATTGGATCTTACACCGGCACGATACATGCCATCGCCAGCGATGGCTCGGTATTTGTCGGCAGCTTTTATGCAGAAGTTACTACCCTCAGGCCCGATGCCGAGCCCAATCAGTATACGGTCATCCACGATCGGCAATTCTCAGCCAACCTGTTGTTCCCGTCAGGAGCCAATGCTGGAAGAACGGTGACGCTTGATTCGACCACCAGTCAGGGAAGCCTGGTCCTCAATCCGAACGGAGTATTCACCTATCTCCCCAACTATCGATTCATCGGCACCGACTCATTCGTTTATCGCATTTGGGAAAATGGCATCCCAAGTTTCCCAATCACGGTTACGTTCCAAGTTGTCAACCATGCTCCCGTGGCTGGCAATGACGCGTGGTACGTCAGCCACGATCGACGTTTTGTGGGCCAAGTGTTCGGCAACGATCGCGACGTGGATGGCGATCCCTTCACTGCGATGTCTGTGACTCAACCCAGTCAAGGATCATTCAGTTTCAGCCAAGACGGACGCTTTACCTATTTGCCCGCACCAGGCTTTCAAGGGATCGATCAGTTCGCTTATGTGATCGATGATGGCCTGGCCAGTAGCAATCTTGCCACGGTGACGCTGGACGTAGGCAATCGACTTCCTCCGCTGGAGCTCAATCAGAACTACACGCTCCGCCACGATCGAGACTTGGTCAAACCGTGGCCCGCAACAGACCCCGACGGAGATACCATCCAAGCCTATGTGCGTGTGCATCCGCAACGCGGTTCGGTTGCCTTTGATCCATCGGGTACCTGGACTTACACGCCTCAGCCCTCGTACGTTGGGCCCGATTCGTTTTCATTTGCAATCTACGATGGCCTGCTGGAAAGCGCAACCGCAGTGGTCGTGATCGATGTCATCAATCGTGCTCCGATAGGCACTGATGATCAGTTCACGCTGTCGCACGACCGAGAACTACGCGAGCCCGCGCCAGGCATCTTTCGCAACGACAGCGATGAAGATCAGGATACTCTGAGCGCGTCGCTGGTGGAGAATGTTCAGCACGGTCGACTCGAATTGCAAACCGACGGAGGCTTCATCTACCAACCAAACCCGCTATTTGTCGGTCAGGATTCGTTTCGATATGTATTGAGCGATGGTATCGACAGCACGGATCCAATCCTCGTAATTTTCGAAATCGAAGAGCATGCACCCGATGCAAGCGATCTGCTGCTGTCCGACTGGCCTCACGATCAAACGTTGATCGACGATCTCAAGCGAACTGTCAGCGATCTGGATACTGATGAACTGTTCTTCACGCTCGAGTTTCCGCCAGCCGTTGGAACTCTGGTGTTGCAGCCCAATGGCGAGTTTGCGTACAGTCCGCCCCGAGATTATCGCGGTCCGGTATCGTTTGGCTACCGAGTGAGCGATCCACTGTTGATGAGCGATATGGCGATCGTTAGCTTCGATGTGGTCCAAAGCCTGCCTACCGCAGAGCTGCTAAATCACAGGTCCGTCAGCCACGATCGACTGTTGCGAGGCAATGCGTTGAGCAACGTGCGCGACACGGATCGCAACGAATACTTGAGTGCGAAATTGTTGAGTGGCCCAAGCTATGGAACGATCGCGTTCAATAGCAATGGCAGCTACAGCTACCGACCTCAGCCAGGTTTCGTCAGCCAAGACCCCAGTCAATGGGACAGTTTTTCTTACCAAGCCAGCGATGGGCGCGGCCAAACGGCTGTGGTCACGCAAACCATCGCGGTTGTGAATAGCAATCCTATCACGGTCAGCGACGAGTACTTCCTCCCGCACAACCGCGTGCTGTCTGCCACTTTAACGGTCGTTTCAGGACTCCCAAATCCCGAAGGCATGTTGCTAGCTCCAGCTCCCTACGCCAACGATTACGACACCGATGCAGACACGTTGGCTTTCATCTTGGTGGATCCCTTTAGTGGACAAGAAATCACGGTCGCTAGTCTAGGACTCCAGAATCAATTGACGTGGAATGGCGATGGGACATTTCTCTTCGATCCAGGGACGCGCCGACATGCGGACATTGAGTTTTACTATGTGGCCACAGATGGACTGTCCTTCAGCCAGCCAGCGCAAATCCTGATTCATATTCAAGACACGGCTCCCATGGCGCGCGATGATATGTATCACGTTGTGCATAGCCTCCAGTTGGTAGCCACGCGCGATACCACGTATCTTCAACCGGACGTACGACATGCAGACAGCCTGATTGCCAACGACACAAACTTGGAAGGAGATACGCTGACCGCAACCCTGTTCGACCCAGGAACAGGACTGGCGCTCAATCCGCTCGACTGGAACTGGCCTGGTACGCTGCAGTGGCATGGCGATGGCACGTTTGTCTATGAACCCCAGTTGGGTTTTTCCGGCGATATTACTTTCGCTTATCAACTCTCGGATGGCTTCAACCTCAGCAACACGGCTCTGGTAACTATTCGCGTCGCGCGGCCGGGACCCACTGTCGAATCCGATCCGTTTTTTGTTTGGCATGATACTTCACTCAATGCCAACGTTTACAGCAATGACACCGTGCATGGCAGCCAAGTTGTCTTCCAACTGTTGGATGCAAACGGCCAAGCGCTGGACTTCGCCGCTGGCACGCAGGCACTGGGATTAGAGGGCGTGTTGTCATGGAATATCGATGGCAGTTTTACTTACACGCCTCCGCCGCAATGGATTGGCAGCGAGTCCTTTCGCTATCAGGTTTTCGACGGAATTGATACCAGCCCGCCTGCGCTGGTTGAGATCGTAGTTGAAAATCGTGTACCCGAGCCGGCCGACAACTGGCGTCGCGTCGTGCCTGGCCAGACCTATTCTGCAACCATCGCCAGTCGCCGCTTCCGCCCACCACTTCTAAATAGCGTAGTCGATCGCGAGCTAGATCCGTTGACAGTGCAGCTCGTCTCCGGCGTGCAGCATGGCACCTTGCAACTTTCGCCCAACGGCGAATTTCACTACACGCCCGACAGTACATTTCGTGGTGTTGACGGATTCGTTTACAGGTTCTTCGATGGGTTGAGCCAGTCGGAGTTGGCGCAGGTAGTCTTCAACGTTACCAATCGTCCTGCTCAAGCCGTCGATGACTCCTACCAAGCCTATTCGGGTATTAAGCTCGAAGGCAATGTAACCTACAACGATCTCGATCCCGACGGAGATCCCATTAGGGCGGTGCTGCTGGACCCGGATACATTGCAGCCAGTCGAGCCAGCACACTTTAGTGAATACGGGCAACTGCAATGGAACGCTTATGGCGGATTCGAGTTGATCGCTGCTCAGTCGGCGGTGGGCACGCTGCGGCTGGCCTATTTGGCTAGCGATCCTTTGGAAGGTACGGACCTAGCCTTTGTCAACATTGCCATCGCCAATCCTAGTGCGCTCAATCGGCCTCCGGTGGCACGCAACGATTCGCTGAGCGTTAGCCCGGGTAGGTCGTTGGTTCTACCATCCCGCACACAGTGGGATGGCAATGTCCGACGCATGCCAATTGGCTTCAATGATCGCGATCCCGAAGGGGATGTGCTGACCTACCAACTGCTGACGGCTCCATCGTCCGGGCAACTAACTCTCGCTGTGGATGGATCGCTGAGTTATACGCCAGCCGGTGGCAATGGCACCAATGATTCATTCCAGTATCGAATTTCCGATGGCATCAATTTCAGCAACGTAGCCACGGTTGCGCTGAGCATCATCAATCATGCCCCGCAGGCCAGAAATGCGATGTTCGAGTCGCCCCACGACCAGACGCTTTCTGCGAGTCTTACCACCACGACTGCTGCAGGCCTGAGAGGTGCTGCGGTAGCCTCGGACGAAGACGCTGATCCATTGTCGTTCGTGGTAGTCGCCATGCCGCAGCATGGAACATTGACGCTCCAGTCCGGTGGTGCCTTTACATATACGCCTGATGCGGGTTATGTGGGATTGGATCGCTTCACCTATCAGGCATCCGATGGGATGTTGGCCAGTTCGGTTGCAACCATTGTGCTCAGTGTGATCAACGATCGACCTCAAGCCTTCTCCAAGACCTACAAGCTGGCGCATGACACGCGACTCGACGCCCAGGTTCCACCGCGCATCTCGCGCGACCTGGATGAGTCCACTGTGCAGTTGGCGGGCGGACCCTTCTATGGCAATCTAAGCCTCGCCACCGACGGACGCTTCGAATACACGCCGCCGGTGGGTTTTGTCGGTCGAGATACGTTCACCTATTACTGGCGCGACGTGGCTAGTGGACCAGTGAATAGCCAATCACTCTCGGGAAACTTCGCACAAATCACGATCGAAGTCATGTCGCGGGCTCCCATAACGACCAGCGATACGTTCAACCTGTCGTTCGGCCGTACGAATTACGAACTGGATGTGTTGGCCAATGACATCGATCCCGATGCCAAAGGCATAAGCATCGTCGCTTTCACGCAACCCACCCGAGGTAGCGTGTCGTTGTTACCCACGGGCCGTTTGTTATACACGCCACACAATCCAAACACCGACGGCACCGATCGCTTCCTCTACCAAGTCCAGGGCTCCGATTATACCAGCCTACTAACCGAAGTCACTGTCAACCTAACTCCACTGAATTTGCTGCCCGCGGCGATCCAGCCCCAAGCGGCCGAGCGACAACAATTCAACTTGCACCTGGCCGATTTGTTCACCACGCTCACTTCGACGACCACGGCTGAGTATCAAGTAGTCGTCGATTTCGGAGACGGACAATTTAAACTCGGCACTCTCGTTCCCGCTGGATTGGGTTTCCAAGTTGTCGCCGCGCACGCCTATGAACGGCCGGGTAGCTACACGGCCACAATCAAGGTCACGCACCTGTCTGGTCATCAGGTCTCTGTTAAGCGGTCTGTGGCGGTAAACGATACACCCGCACAAGTCACTGCGCAAGCTCTGGTTGCAATCAAACGGCTGCCATTCCAGGCGGTCCTGGCCACGTTGGTCGATGATGCCTTCACAAATGTTGGATCGTATACGGCCAGCGTCAATTGGGGCGATGGTCTCCAGAGCGTTGGCAACGTGCGCAGCCCAGCACCAGGCAGATTGGAAATTGTTCAAGGACACATGTATGCGCGCAGCGGTACGTTTCCGATCGCGATCACGCTGACCGATCCATTGGGTGTCGCCCAAGTGATCCACAGCACGGCGACTGTTTCGCATGTGGTCACCGTCCAGGGGCTCGCCGCTCCAATCCAGGGGCGCGAAGTGGATGGACTGGTGGGGCGATTTAACAGCAATTCTATCGCCTCGCAAGCCAATCAATTCATCGCTACCATCGATTGGGGCGATGGAATTTCTTCGCCAGGTATGATCGTCGGAGAGAACGGGCGATTCGAAGTGTTTGGCACTCATCGCTACGACAAACTGGACACTTATGACATAACACTGCTGATCACCGAAGACGATCCATCTCAAACAATCGTCCACGCCAAGGAACCGATCCAGGAACTGGCCAGTACCATTCGCGTCTTGGGCCGCAATTTCGAGGTGGTCGAAGGCCAGCGACTCGAGTCGACGCTCGTTCTGGCCGAGTTCGTTGATAGCGATCGCGAGGTGTTAGCCGACGCTTTCAGCGTGACCATCGATTGGGGTGATGGACAAGATGGCCAAGGCACCGTTACGGGAGTAGCCGGAAATTTCCAAATCGGCGGCTCGCACCAGTACGCGCAGGCGGGCAGCTACCAGCTCAAGTTTACCGTCCGAAAAACTGATTCCGATGTGGACGCACTGGGCGTCTCTTCCCTGCTGGTCACGCACGCAGCACTGTTTGGCACGGCTCGCACAATTACCGAATCGGGCAACCGAGTGGTGATTGCGAGCTTCGTCGACACCGCTGCGGGATCTGATTACTCGGCCCGCATTCGCTTGGCACCCGGTCAATATCTGCCCGTCGAAGTTCAGAAAACACCCACCGCCAGCGTTTCAACGCTCGCCAATGGACAACCTCGCAATTCCAAGTCCTCCAACCCTTATGAACGCCAACAACTTAAACTCAATACCGCGCCGCAAGCTGGAACGTTCACGCTGAGTTTCGATGGCGAATCAACGGTAGCTCTAGCCTACGATGCGTCCGCGGCGGATGTTCAAGCGGCACTCTCCGGCCTCGACACTACGGATCAAGTGACAGTGAGTGGAGGTAGTGGAAATTTTACTATTACTTTCGGTGGTGCTCACGCCTATCAAGACGTGCCTCAGATCGTTGTTAACGGCAATGCGCTCAGCGGAGGACAAAACCAACTGAGCATTTTTGCGGATACTCGCGCGCTGCCACCTGGCAACTTGGAAATCCAAGTCTACCAAGCCGCGACCAGCCGCTTGACAATCAGGTCGACTTTCTCACCGCCAACAAGCGAAAGTACCTTTTCGGACACAGCACATCCACCGACCACTCCACCCAATTTATTGGCCAGGAGCGGTGACGTGACGAACGTGATCGAGGCTACCGGCGTTACGATTTCGACCACCCGCGGTGCGCTGTTTGATGGAATCGTCGCGAACGTCTTGGGAGACTCCAGCGGCTGGGAAGCAGAGATCAACTGGGGTGACGGTGCGACCAGTCCCGGCACGATCACCGCTGGACATGTTACCGGCAGTCACACCTACGACCATCCCGGCGCATTTCGCATTTCGGTCGCACTGCGCAAGCTCGACCCAGTGGGTACGAGCCAATACGATCCTTGGTTCTACGACTCGTTTGCGGTACCTGGAAACTATTGGGCGTGGGGGAATTTTGGGAGCTTGGGTTGGAACTACTATCCCTGGTGGAATTCTAGTTCCTGGCAAGGTGAAAGTTGGCGTCAAGGAGATGCTTGGGTGGGCGGTATCGTTAGCGGCGCGACGGTCCATGCGGCTACCCTTAGCGTTACACCCAGCAGTCCAGTAACAGCCCATGTCGATGAACAACTCGCAAACGTCCGTTTGTTGACGTCCAATGCATCTGCCAATGCCCTGGCTGTGATTCAATGGGGCGATGGTAAAGCTTCGGAAGGCACCGTAAGCGGTGGCGATGTTATCGGGTCGCATGTCTACGCACGGCCGGGTTACTACACCGCCCGCATCACGCTCCGCGACGGCCAACAAATTGAAATCGCGACAGTGGAAATCAATGTGGCGCCAACTCAGGGGTGGCCCAATTTGGTGGCCGCATCGGATCCTGGCGATATCCGTGGTGTAGAACATAGCGAGTTGGCCGATGTGGTCGTCGCCAAGTTTGCGCTCGACACACCGCGTCGTATTGGAGGCCTGCACCAAGCCAGCATCGATTGGGGAGATGGTCGCCAGTCCCTAGGGAAAATAGAAGCCAGTGGTTCTGGCAATCAGTTAGTAGTCAAAGGCACGCATACCTATCGCGAAGCGGGCGCTTACAATATTTCCGTGTCGCTGCTCGAACAAGCCCTGGCGGTGGAGGTGCATGTAACTGCCATCATCGCTGGTCGCGAACTGGAAATCACTGCCGTTCCGTTCCCAGCCGCTGTAGGACAGCAATTGCACGATGTGATCGTCGGCGAATTCACCGTCGGCGGTGCAATCACCCCCAACGCTAAAGATTATAGCGCGCAAGTCGACTGGGGTGACGGCTCAAGTTCCTCTGCTCGAATCGTGCGAGTTGGCGACAAGCTGCTGGTCGTGGGTTCGCATCTCTACATCCAAACTGGGCAATTCCGCACGACAGTCTCTGTCGAAGATGGTCCCGTCGCGACACGCAGGGTCAGTAGCTCCGCCACCATCCGCGTCGCACATACCTACGCAGGCGGCGAAGCCATCGATGTCTTTACAGGCACACTTGGCCAGCGCAAAGTCAGCTTTGATGTGCTGGGGACCGCTCATGATTTAACGCAGTGGTCCCATCAAGCCGGCAATGACTATTTTGGATTCAGCTTCTCGCAATCCTGGGATCGCTATCATGGATTCGTCGACTTGACGGAGACCATCGCTTGGGGCGATGGTGCTGCCAACGACCTTACACGCGAACTACCCTATTACAACGTTAATACGGCCGGAACGCTCGGCTCTTTTAATTATTGGGGTTGGGGCAACGGCTATCTTGGTGGTTGGTATTCGCAGGGTTCACGCGCCGATGGATGGTCGGGATTTTCCAGTAACTTCGAAAACAACCCAACCTTCTGGTATAACGCTGGTTGGTATGGCCTGGGCTATGGTGGACTAGCAGGGCTGAACTGGAATGGTTACCACGGCTGGAACAGCTCTTTTGGTTGGGAAGGTTTCTACGGCTGGAGCGGATACTATGGCTGGAGCTATGGCGACTGGTTCAATGGCTTGAGCCATAGCTATTGGCCCTACCAGTATTTGAATGGACGGACGCCTAGTAGCGGCAGCGGTTCGTACGATTCGCCGGAATTGCAAGCTTCATGGTCCCACGAAATCAGTTCGACTTCGGCCTATTTTGATTCAAGCCTAAGCTCGGTAACCGTGTTGGGGTATGGCTTCAACGATTGGCAATCGGCCTGCTTTGCCTTTCCAAGTCAGCGTAACACCGGCACAACCCAACACCGTTTCGAGGACAGTGGCGAGTTTGCTACCAGCACGACGTTTGGCCTGTCGCGTACTTTTCAAGTCGCGGACGTGGCCATTGAATCGCCTGACGTACGCGCGACCCTCGTAGGCTTTGAAGACGAAGCACTGGCCGATGTGCTGTTGGCCACCCTGGTCACGTCCGATTGGGAAGCGACGATCTCTGATCTGTCTGCCGAAGTCGATTGGGGTGATGGTACGGCTAGCATGCCAGTCGATGTATCCCAAACGCCTAGCGGGCGCATGGCGATCCGTGGCTCGCACACGTATGGCGACGAAGGCGATTACTCCGTGAGTATCGTCGTCCGCAGTTCGGGCGGTGCCTCGCGTGTGCTGACGAGTCGCGCTGTGATCAGCGACAGACTGTTGTCCCTTCGCAGCCAAGATATTTTTGCACTCGAACAGGAAACCTCGGCTCAAATCGTCGTCGCTACCTTGGATGCCTTCCGTGGCGATGCCAACAATTTTTCGGTCACAATCGATTGGGGCGATCGCGACTTTCCGCCGCCAGGATCGTTGCCCACAGATACTCCGCATCTGTCG
>JBGSJL010000197.1:0-10576 GCA_041741955.1 Pirellulaceae bacterium
ATTGCTTGCGACGGCAACGACAGCCGTCCAATTATTCGGTGCATCTAATTGTTCTGGTCCAATCGCATGCATGGTCATTAGAACTACCATCGTTAAAACTACCGTCGTTAGGATCAAGCTGGAAATAACTGTCGGCTTTTCAAAAGTCGCTCGGCTCTCCGAGCCGATTGCGTCCGACTTTCCGCTGTCGGTTCGGAGAAGCGAGCGACAATTATTTTCGGCTTGACCCTTAGACGGCTACCGGTGCGGCAATGTGCGGATACGGGTCGTAGTTGACCAATTCAAAATCGGTCGGCTCAAAATCGATGATCGATTTGCGGGTCTGCAGAAGTTTGAGCTGCGGCAGCCCGCGCGGCGACCGCGAGAGCTGCAATTCGGCTTGTTCCAAATGGTTGTGGTAGAGGTGGACGTCACCGAACGTATGTACAAAGTCGCCGGGCGTCAGACCTGTGGTTTGTGCCATCATCATGGTTAGCAGCGCGTAAGACGCGATGTTGAAGGGCACGCCCAGAAAAAGATCGGCGCTACGTTGGTAGAGTTGACAGCTTAGGCGACCGCCGGCCACATAAAACTGAAACAGCAAATGACAGGGTGGCAACGCCATGTGTGGGATGTCTGCGACGTTCCATGCGCTGACAATCAATCGACGAGAATCGGGCGTCTCGCGAATTTGCTGTTCGACTTGGAGAATCTGATCGATGGTCCTTCCATCAATTGCACTCCAGCTCCGCCACTGCTTGCCGTAGACCGGTCCGAGCTCACCATGCTCGTCGGCCCATTCGTTCCAAATCGAAACGTTGTGATCGTGCAGGAATTGAACATTGGTATCGCCACGCAGAAACCACAACAGTTCGATCAGGATGCTCCGGAGATGGCATTTCTTAGTGGTCAATAATGGAAATCCTTGCGAAAGGTCGAAACGCATTTGGTGCCCGAACAGGCTTCGTGTGCCTGTGCCGGTACGATCCGCTTTCTCCGTTCCCTCCTGCATGACTTTGCGCATTAGTTCTAAATACTGTTGCATGGACGATATTCCCTATCGGGCTTTACGAGTGCATAGAGTCCAATGCCGGTCGCTGGTGACCGTCAGGCATTCTGGCGATAAACCTAATGCCACTGCCATGATGCTGGCTTCGTCCAGCGTTAGTGCGGCGTGCAGCGATTGCCTGAGCAATTGTTGATTTGCGGGAGGCTCGAGAGCTGCGTGGGTGGCCACGAGTTGTTCGACTTGGTCGGACGATTCTGGACGGAACAAATCTCGCACGAAAATCCAGCCGCCCGGTTTGCATACTCGCAGCATTTCGCTGAGCCCGCGACTGGGGTCGGCTAGATGGTGTAGGAGACTGTTGCACATGACCCCATCGAATAGGTCGGCATCAAATTCCAGTTGTTTGCAGTCTCCATGCCGCAATTCAATGCGGTGCTCGCACAGTCCGATGGCAACGTTGATCTTGGCTAGTTCGAGCATGCTCACGGCGGCGTCCTGAGCGATGATGCGGCAGGCCTCGAACTGCATACACAGTTCGATCGGGATCAGGGCGGTCCCCGTACCCAGATCCAGGATCACGCTGCTATCGGCTTCGGGATCCACGGGCCCCGGGTCCAAAACTCCGGAGGCAACTAGGTCCCGCACGAACGCTTCGTTGACGGCAACATGATCCATATTGTTGTAGTCTTGAGACTCCCGGAAATCATTGTTGAATTCCGGCTCAAGCTGTCGTGCGAGCATATCAGTTCCTTGGTCTTCATTCGCTGGATGGTGCCCACGGCTACTGCCTGAGGTTCACGACAGGACCTGAGGATTCCCGCACTAGCCAAAGCGGCCGGTGATGTAGTCTTCGGTTTCTTGCAGATAGGGCTTAGTGAAGATTTGACTCGTTACGCCGAACTCGATCAAGCGTCCGAGGTACATAAAAGCGGTATAGTCGCTGATTCGCGCCGCCTGCTGCATGTTGTGGGTCACGATCAGTACCGTGTATTCACCGCGCAGGTCGTCGATCAGGTCTTCGATTTTGGCGGTAGCCAGCGGATCGAGCGCTGAGCATGGTTCGTCCAGTAGTAGGACCTCTGGGTCGCTGGCAATGGCCCGCGCGATGCACAATCGCTGCTGTTGACCGCCGGACAAGCCTAGACCGCTTTCCTGCAAGCGTTCGCGAACCTCCTCCCAGAGTGCCGAACTACGCAGACTTTGTTCGCAGACTTCCTTAAGCACTTTGCGATCTCGCTGACCGTCGATACGCAACGGGTACACGACATTCTCAAAAATGCTCATCGGGAACGGGTTGGGTTTTTGGAAGACCATACCCATCCGCTTGCGCAATTCGATCACGTCGACGCCCGGTGCAAAAATCGAATCGCCTGCGAGCTGGATATCTCCGCGAATCGTCAGGCCGTCGATCAAGTCGTTCATGCGGTTTACACTGCGCAGCAATGTGGACTTGCCACAACCGCTGGGGCCAATCAGCGCGGTAACTTCTCCGCGCGGAATGGGCATGCTGATCTCGTGCAACGCCTGCTTCTTGCCGTACCACAAACTGAAATGCTGCACCTCGACAGCGGGCTCAACTTCGAGGACCTTTTCGTGAATGACGGCCTCGATCTGTTTGCCTTGGGCGATATCTTCGAGTCGATTGGATTTGGGCGTGGTCTTGTTGTTCATGAGCTTAGAACTGATTTCCTTGGAATTGCCGCTTCAGCCTGGCCCGCAGGTAGATGGCGGTAATGTTTAGCGCGGCCACGATAAGAATCAACAAGAGTGTGCAAGTGAAGACCATCGCCCTGGCCGCTTCGCTATTTTGACTTTGGAAGCCGAGCGTGTAGATTTGGTAGCCCAAGTGCATAAAGCTCCGCGAGCCGTGGAAGAATGGAAATTCTGTGTCCAGTGGCAGATCGGGCGCGGACGCCAGGGCACCGACGAGCATGAGTGGTGCCACTTCGCCCGCTCCGCGGGCCATCGCCAAAATGGCTCCAGTCAAGATGCCCGGTCGCGCGTGTGGCAGGATGATGCGGTAAATCGTTTGCCACTTGCTCGCTCCACATGCCAGCGAGCCCTCGCGGAGCGAGTTGGGAACAGCAGCCAACGCTTCCTCGGTAGCAACAATTACGACCGGCAGTGTCAATAGCGACAAAGTCAACGCGGCCCACAGCAAACCGCCTTTACCAAAGGTCGGGTTGGGCAGGTACTCGCGGTAAAAGCCGTCAAAGAAAGGACTCTTCAAGATTAGTATCGCAATCGCGGCCACCGAAAGCAGCCAGAGCAGCAGTGCGCCGCGAGCCGCGAAGCGCTTAAAACCGGTTTGCGAATGCGCTGGTCCACTACTGGCAAAACTGAAAAAGAATGCCACAGTTCCAGCGACAGCCGTTGTGGCCAGCGCCATAAACCAAATTTTGGAAGGCCACGGTACTATGTCGGCATTCTTTGCGCCCCCATCGATGAACGCGCCAATCGTGTAGCAAAAAAATGAGAATCCGAAGACGCCATAAACGATCGACGGTACGCCAGCCAAGTTATTGATGGAAATACGAATCATCGAAACGAGGAATCCGCTCTTGGTGTATTCGCGCAGATAGAGTGCCGCCATAACGCCAAACGGCACCACGGCAATCGTCATGATCAGCGTCATCACAATGGTTCCCCAAATGGCAGGAAACACGCCACCCTCCGAATTGGCTTCGCGAGGATTCTCCAGTAGGAACTCGCGCCAGCGACTTAGGTATACCGCGAACTTGGAGGTCAAACCCAGCTGATTGGCTGGGATAGCCCTGACGATCTGTTGAACTTCCACCACAGTTTCTTTGAGCAAAAGTACCCTGCGATCGATGGAAGGATCGCTTTTGCTCTCTGCGGCAGCGGGGCTTACGTCGGTGGTGTCGCCGCTACCCTGCGCTGTGTCGTGGTGCAAGCTTACGATCGCCAGTAGATGCCGTTCTTGCTGCTTGTCCTTCACAGTGGCCAACTGCAAACGATCGCTGATGGTTTGCACTTGAGCGATGCTGCTCTCAAGGACAATGGACTGCTGCTGCATCTGCTCAAGTGCAGCTTGACTGAGTTGGCCCTGCAGTAATTGGTCGATGTCAGCGCTCGAAAAGTCGATCGCCATGGGGCCAGACGGTACCCAAAACGCGACCTGTCCGAGCTTCAGTTGGGCATCCAATTCTTTCAATTCACGTTCGAGCGGACGCTTGTCCGATGCGATGCGACGGTAGCCAGTCAGGTAGGCTTCGACGGCAGACCGAATGGCAGTTGGCTGCTGGGAAATGGGTTGGTACCATTGGCTGAGTTGAGATTCCAGTTCGCTTAGCTGGGCGGGAAGGCCTGTGATGGTGTAGGCGTCCAACGCTGTGAGCGCCTGCGAATTCCATGGGGCCGAAGCGGAGATCTGTTGCAGCAGAATCTTGCGTGTTGCCAATTCTGTTTGAATAGACTCGGCAGACGCCAACTGCTCTAAGAGGTAATGCGACGATTCAATTTGCTTGGCAACTTGCGTGTTGGTCTGCAGCTCGGCCCGCCGCAACTCGGCTCGTAACTCGGACAGTCGCGCGTCGGCACGGCTGATTTGGTAACGCACACGCTCGACTTGCTGACGACGTTTGGTCGCATCGGCGATCGCACTCTGCAATGGCTCCAGGGTCTGGATTTCGCCGGTGACCAAGATACGCGCGTCGACAATCGGTTCCTCCGAGGGTACGTCGCCCGCAAGCTGCCAGGCTGCGTCGGCGCGGGTTTTGAATTGCAGGACTCCCTCTTTGGATGCGAGGTCGTTACTTCCCATCCGCAGGGCCCTATTTAGAACGGAACCCGAGTGGGCATCGATGGCAGCCGTACTGTCGGCTTGCAACTGGCTATCGAGATTCGGCAGTCCCGCCATCAGTGTCCTTAGCTCCTGGCAATCCGTCAACTCAGATCGGGCCTGCGCGCCGATGTCGCTAAGAATGGTCAACTGGCCCAGCAGCCCGTAGAGTCGCCCTGAGGAAAGACGTTCCACCACCATCGCCCAATCGGGCGCAGCAATTCCACTCTCTATCAATTCGGCCGAGGTCAACCAACGATAGTGCTGCCCGGTGAGGTCGTAGTTGCCAGTCCGGAAATAGCGGCTGGTATTCTCCGAATCGAGCGACGATTGTACCGTTGCACTGGAGTTGTCGATCGCCGAAGGCGCATCTACGACGCCCCGTGTGGTGGCTTGGAGTTGACCGATTTCGAGCGACCCGTCATTGAGGACTAGCCATTGAACCTCGCGCGGCCAGAACGTGGGCAGGCCCGAATACAGTATGAAGGCAACGAGCGACATGATCATTGCCAAGCAGATTATTAACATGCCTCCGGCGAACCAGATTTGCGGTTCGCCACGCGCGAGCAAGGAATATCCAGATTGCCTCGCGCCGCGTTTGGTTGGCGCGGGCGCAGAGGGCTCCGTAATCGGCTGAGGGCGGGGACTCTGGACCTTAGGTGTTTTCATAGCTGACTCGATCGCTTTCGGAATCGAATTCGCACATACTCGGCGATCGTATTCACGACGAGTGTCATGAAGAACAGCAGTACAGCAGCTAGGAACAATGTGCGGAAGTGAGTGCTACCCTTGGCCGCTTCGGGTAATTCCGTAGCCAGGGCAGCGCTGAGCGTCTTGAAACCGTTGAAGGGATTAAACTCCATCAGTGGAGTATTGCCAGCCGCGCATAGCACAACCATGGTCTCGCCAACGGCCCTGCCCAGACCGATCATGACTGCGCTAAACAGTCCACTCATAGCACTGGGAACGACAACGCGGAGTGTGGTTTGCAATGGTGTGGCACCGCAGCCCAACGAAGCGCTACGAAGTTGTTTTGGTACCGCTTGAAGTGCGTCGTCCGAAATCGTATAGACGATCGGAATGACGCAAAAGCCCAACGCGAAGCCAACCAAGAGCGCGTTTCGGTCTTGGTAGCTGTCGAACACATAGCCTCGCAAATCGAGACCTAAGCCACTGATGATTGCCGCCGTCACCCAGGCAAAAACAATAACTGCGGCAATCACAACTGTCAGTCGCAAGAGCGAGAACAGTGCATAGCCACGAGGCGTATGACGCATAGCAATCGCGCGCTGCCACTGAGCGAGCGGTCCAAACATTAGCATACAAACGATCAAAAGCATCATGGGGGTTAGCAACAGGAACCAGCCGCTGGCTGCGTTGCCCGCGCGCGCATTGAGCCAGCGTAGGATGCTGCCTTGGAATAAGATTTGTTCGCAAAGCGGTGAGAGCCAACGCACGACCATGAATGCAACCGGCAGACAGGCTACCAATCCCAGGAGACGAAGCGACTCAAAACGAACCAGTTTCTCGACGGGCAACAGGTTCCACAGGTTCCCTGCAATTACAAATGATAGCGGAATGACCAGCATCGCGAGTAGAACGGCCATCAAGTGGGCTTGCAGATAAGGTGCGACAACGATCGCCGCGACATAGCCCAGCACGACACTGGGAAGGCTGGCCATCATTTCAATCACGGGCTTGACGCGTTCTCGGGCCGTGGGCGATATGAATTCACTGGTATAGATCGCGGCTAAGATTGCCAGGGGAATACTAATTAACATGGCGTAAAACGTGGCTTTGAGCGTTCCGAAAATAAGTGGCATCAGGCTCAACTTGATTTCCGATTGCACGGTCGCCGCCGACGACTGCCAAATGTATTTCGGCGCCTCGTGCCCCTCATACCAAACTCGCCCGAAATAACCTTGCAGGGAGGCTTCCGGATGCCCGCTAGCCAGCTCGGCGATCGAGATGAACCTATCGGAAAGCGCGACCAGCGAATTACTGTTCGGGCCAAAAGCTATATTTTGAATCGCTTCGTTTCCGGGAAGCGGACTGAGCTTCAGCAGGTTGTTTGTTGTTACGTAAACTAGGGCCAATTGATTCTGGTCGTTGCTCGCAGCCGCGACGTGGGAGTTGGCACTACTGACAACCGAGGTGATGGGTCGAGAACCAAGCTGGACTTCGTGAGCCAGTGTCAGACGATAGCCTCCCGCAGCTCCATCGCTGTCCGACGCATTGCGTAAAGCTTCTTTTCCAGTCAGGTCGCTACCCGTAGTGCGCGTGATCATCCAGCCTTGTAGGCGACCGTCATCCAAGCCACACAACAGAGTTTGGCGCGCAAGCAGCGGTGCGGCGCAGGTGATGTTCCGCTGAATCGCCGCAGTCTGGGATTCGGCCAGTTTGGGAGTTCCGTCGGCCAGCGCATAACGATCGAGAGTTCCATTGGGCCAAACAACAATTGCTTGGTCGGCGTCATTGATTAGCGAGATATGCAGCGGGGGCGTGGCGGCGGTTCGATTCTGTAGTTCACAGGCTGCTAGCGCCAGGGAATCGACGGTCTTCTTGGTGAGTCGATTAGTTTTAGTTTCAATTTGAGCAAACACTAAATTGCGTCCGACCACAGCCAAGGCTGCAGCACTGGATTTGGCTGCCAACAGATTTGCCGAATCATCGGGCAGGTAATCCAGCGCCAAGACGGGGCCGGAACCCAAGCTCTTCGGTTCGCTCCAGATGATATCGCTGAGTTTGATGCGCCGCACGCCGGTCGCATCGAACCATTGATAGACCGAACCCTCGGCAGTGGTTACTGGCGCCTCTGACGAGACCCTCACATCTGTGGGTAGCGCCAGCGGGCTTAGCAGCGTGGATTCAAAACGAATCGTTGTAAATCGAAATGTACCGTCGCTGAGTCCTACCGCAAGTTGGCTACGATCAATCGAGATCGTCGAAGCAGTCACAGACACTCCATCGGGCAGCTCAAGCTCTACGGAATTTAAGATTTGGCCATCATGAATGCTACGAACCTGAAGCTGCCCTGTGGGTAGCATGCCCCACAGCATCAATCCATTTTCGTCGATGCCAAAGTGCCGATATTGGCCTGCGTCGGACTGGGTATTGCTTAGCGGCAACGCTCGCCAAGCCGCAATACTTGGGCTGCGGAATAGGGGTAGGGCAGTTCCAACCAAGACCAACACGACTAGGAGAATGGCAGCGATCGTGCCGATACCGCCAATCGCGATCAAACGTGAAACGAAAGCATCCCCAAACTTAACAGTCCAGGGAGTCTGCTTGCGGCGTCTTTTTCTAGCATGGGCGTCGCCAGCCACACGAGATTCCTGTTTCGGAAAATGAGACTCTTTGCCATCCACCTAGAAACACAACACATGTTCGCTTGGCGGCAATCGGACTCCAACTTCAGAACATCCTCAGAGCATATTCCGCTTGCACGCCTAGTCTAGTCCAAGGGCTTCACGTGCAGTGGCAGCCATCTCTGCCGTCAATGGAAGGTACCCGTCCTTGACGACCTGTTCCTGCCCCTGCTTGCTCAAGACATACGTCAGGAATTCACGTCGCATGGGATCGAGCGGCTCACGGGGATCTTTGTTAACAGCCAAATACAAAAATCTCGCTAAAGGGTACTCTCCCGAGTAGGCATTTTCGGGTTCAGGTGCCACCAAATCGCCTCCTCTTTTCTCGGAGAGTTTGAGGGCTTTGACTGCGGCCGTGCGGTAGCCAATGCCGCTGTAACCAATGCCGCCCAAGTTGGCACCCACCGACTGTACTACTCCCGCCGAGCCAGGCAATTCGCTGACCCAGCTTGCAAAATCGCCTTTGTCCAAAACCACTTCTTTGAAATATCCGTAGGTCCCCGAGGCCGCGTTGCGACCGTAACAGGTAATCTGAGCACGGCTGAGCGGGCCGCTTTTAACAAACGCTCCCCAATTGTCGGCTCGCTTGATCGCACCGCCTTTTCGCGTGCTTGAAAAGATGGCGTCGATCTCGGGGAACGATAAGCCCTCGATGGGATTGTCTTTGTGGACGTAGACGGCCAACATATCCAAGCTGGTCTCCAAGAGCAGCGGTTCGTAACCAAACTTGGCTTTGAAAGCAGCAAGCTCCTCCTGCTTAGCTTCGCGACTCATAGGGCCAAAAGCGGCTTGCCCCTCCGTCAATGCTGGAAGAGCATTGGAAGAACCTTTGCCATCCACTTCGACCTTGATGCCAGGGTACAATTTCTTGAATTCTTCGGTCCAGAGCCCCATCATATTGTTCATTGTGTCCGAGCCAACGCTCTTCAGACTCCCCCCAGAAATGCCGGCGACGGGCGTGTAGCTTGGCAGCGACGCATCCACCTTCACCTGCGCAATGGCTCGGGGCATGCAAACAAACAACAGGCATACCAGCAAATATCGATTCATTTTTTAACCTTGAAGATCACGTCGATGCAAGCTAACACGTACCGTCCGCGATCTGAAAGCTTCTGTGCGGGGCACCCAAATCGGTAACCCAAATGTGTTAAGAAAGGGTTAATAATAGCCTTGGAGCCATGCTCAGTGCCAGAAAGCCAGTGTTCTGTTACCGTCATGCCAAGATTCGAACTCGACTGCCGAACGTAACCTTAGCAAGTGACAAAGCAGCGGATGATAATATTGTGACGGGCCAGATTATACAGCGCCCGCGAACAAGTGAACTGCCCGTTTCCATCAGAAGGCAATAACCCCATGAACCTGTTCTATTCCCCGTTCGCGATCCCCATTGTGGCCATCTTGGCAGTGTTTACTTGCAGCCTAGTTTCTCTAATAACGTCCAGCGTGCGTTCGATTGTCAAGCACCGCAATGAAGTCGAGCTAAAACAGTCGATGATTGACCGAGGGATGTCTGCCGACGAGATCGAGCGAGTGATTCGGGCATCTAGCCCCGCTTCAGAAAAAATCAAAGATTGAATACGAAAAAAGCGGATGCGTTCCCGCACCCGCTCGTGGTGTATGTTTGCCTATCTGCTAGCAATAGTCGCCTGCCAGGAGCAGTTAAGGATCAGGAGATAAACAAGCGGGATAGGCTTCCAGCCAGTCAATCCAAGCATGACAGGCTGGAAGCCTATCCCACGCTAAGTGCTAACTACCTGTCGCTGCTGAGCTTGGAGCCACGTAGCCGGTCGACTCAGTCTCTTTGCTCTGGCTCTCCTCGTACTCGCGCGCGATTAGCGTCGACAACTGGAAGGCACTTCGAAGTTCGTTGGCGTTGAAGAAGCGGATATTGCCGGTGTACTTCGACTCGAAACGATTCTTCGTCATCAGCTCGTCCCAGGACAACCCGTTTGCCAAGTGCCATGCGGCAGCTTGTGCGGTGTTCTGAGGGACTTTTCCAAAACCGAGCAGGCCGCACAGGGCTGTGACTCGCGGGTCATTATTAACCTGTTCGATTGGAACAATCTTGTACTTCATCCTTGGATTTGGATCGATCTTGCCGTGTTCCAAGCAAACGCAAGGGACCTTCATGCGGTGAGTCTTGTCGGGTTCAACGCGGAACATTCCACCTCCGCCCATGCCTCCACCCATGCCACCCATGCCGCCGCCCATACCGCCCATGCCGCCGCCCATACCACCCATGCCGCCGCCCATGCCGCCCATGCCTCCGCCCATGCCACCCATGCCACCGCCCATTCCGCCCATCATGCCGCCGCCCATCATGCCGCCCATCATTCCGCCCATCATGCCGCTTTGGATCGGGATGACGAGGTCGCCGACGGGGTAGACTTTGGTGCTCAGGGCGCTTTGCTCGGCTTC
>JBGSJL010000198.1:0-31252 GCA_041741955.1 Pirellulaceae bacterium
CATTAGGCGATAGGCCGTATCGAAGTGTTCGCTCATGATCCGTGCGCTTTCGCTAGCTTCGAATTGGGTCATGGATTCTTCAACCGCCTCGCGCATGCGTCGACGGCGATCCAATCGCGCTGGGGGGATCGATGCGGGCGGAAGCAGGTCAGGCACCTTGAAGTTATCTTGCGATGGATCGGCCATCAGTGCAAACGGATCAAAGGCCTTACCCAAAAAACCTCCTGCCTGTCCGTTGGGCAAATTTCCCCCGCCGCGTCCCATGGTTTCGGGCAATACTACGTGTGGAGGCAAGTCGCCGCGCGGGCCGCGCAAATACCATACCGCCGAGCCGACATGCGGTGTATCGACGCCGCCAGTGAATAGGCGACCGGTTTGCATGATTTGCCAACCTGAATCATGCACGGCCGCACCGCGATGAAAGCACGAGCGAACAAAGGCAATCTTGTCTGCAATCTTTGCATGGTGCGGCAGAATCTCAGAAATTTGAATACCATCGGCCGACGTAGAGATCGGTTGAAACGGTCCACGCACTTCCAGCGGCGCATTGGGTTTCATATCGAATGTATCAAGCTGACTCGGGGCCCCCAAGTTGAAAATCAAGATACATGATTTCTTGTCTTGAGTCGGGTCGATTAGGCCGTTTGCTTCTGCGCGAACCAATTCAGGTAAGCCCAATCCCACCGCACCCAACGTGCCCACTTGGAGGAAATCTCGACGAGTCGCGCCGTTGCAGGTGTGCGCTTTGCCCTTGCCAATCAAATCCAGCATCGTTTGTTACCTACCCGCTCGAAAAACGCAAAACGGCCCCATGCCTTTGAAGGTCTTCTATTCTACACGCTTTTCAGCCGCTCGTCGGCCAACGGTGCTGGCACCCCTTTCGCAGGCAATTTTCTCTAAAAAACACCTTGGGGTCACAGCTCACTTGCGGGTCATGCGTCAGCAGCAAGGTCTGCCACAGACTCGATATTCTGACCCAATCGCACGAGGCGTTCACCCGCATTATGCAACACAATTCCGATCATCCCTACTTGATATGCATGTTTTCCATGCACCTCAATATTGAAGATTGGCGTGGAACGCGTCATCCTCGCTCGTTGGGATTGTCTATGGTTACGTGGGCTACTTGCGGAAACAGTTGAGCGTCGTGCGCAATCCGTGCGATCCGTGGCAAAAAGCATTTTTGACCACGGATTTTACGGATAACGCGGATGGGAAACGGCGGATCATCGTTGCCTGCTAAATGAATGGTGCAGTAGATGTAGGGTGGGTCGAGCGTGCCGATAGGCCACGATGACCCACCATTTTTCTGTGGTTGCAGCATCGGTGGGTCTGCATCGCTATCGCGATTTGACCCACCCTACAATAAAAACGAAAGAGACCGGACACAGATGGCCCTGTGCGCAATCCGTGCGAACAGCGTCCGTACCGAGGTTCGTCACTTTTTTCTTGGGTCGCTACCCTTCAGAAATTCCTCTCGAAAGGTTTCGAAACCAACCGAAAAGTCCAGAGAATAGCTACTCAAGAATGGAGACGTCCACGATTCATCATCGCGGGCAGGAATCAATGCGGCGATCTCTTCTTCCTTGCCAAATCGCCAGTCGCAAAGTACTTCTAACTCGCTTTGCCTAGTATCAGCCGTCGATGCTCCGTTAGCCAAGCACACGAATCGACGAGGCACCAAAACGGGTTCGTCACCATTGGTTACGGGTATCCATTCAGTCGTCGTTTCGGAGTAAATTCTTCCTTGCTTAAGAGTGCCCTGGATGTCATCCCCATTTTTTACGCGCCAAACGATACGCGTAGGATAGTTGTGCTGAGCACGCGAAAAATGCACTTCGGCCAACGCTTGGCCAATCGACCAAATCCCTACAATCTCAGCCTCTGATTTTGCGGCAACTAGAATCTCATTTTTTAGGAAAAAATTTACCGCCTGCGCTTCATTTACTCTTCCTGAATGAAACGAACCAGAATCGGAAATAGCAAAGTTGAAGAGATCAAGTGGAGCTAAAAGTGGAGACGATTTCCTATCGGTATCGAGCACGAAACCATTCGTATCTACCCGCTCGCGGCGATCGAATTTATTGTCGAAGCCCGCGCGACGATACGTTTCTAAACCGCGTTTGAGTTGCAAATTCCAATCCACTTTGGCGGACGGTTGAACAACACTATCTGCTTGAATCCTGTGCCCAAAACCGAAAAACGATTGCTGCTTGACATTGGCCGACATCAGAAAGAGCTCGGAAATGCGAAAGCTGCTTTCATTTCCGCTCCAGTACTGAGCTCTCGAAACCATCGCCCACTCCGACGGAAAGCTCCTGCGAGCTTCTGCAAAAGACACCATTGAAGATTCCGCTTCAGCAATCACAGCAGGAGTGTCAACCAATTGCTGTGAAGACAATTGCTGAGCGTCGCACTTGCATTTCGGCACCAGTGTACTGGCCAATAGGATTAGCACCCAACGCATTTCGAATTTCCTGTGTTAGACCTAACGAAATAATCCGCCAGCGAGATCCGCACCTCCACCTATTTCAAGGATCTTCTATTCCTGTACAGAAGGAATTGATGTCTAGGGTCGGAACTGTAACTTCCTCGGCCATATTCGTCTGCAAATTTGTAAAGCACGTGGGTTGCCCCATCACCAACATGCAATTACAGTTGGCAAACCAAAAACACGTGAAAGTGTCACAGAAATCTGGCTCGTAACCCGTTTCGCTTGCCTCGGCGACTCGATAATTTTGCCATGTGTAATCTTCCATTTCTTCGTTATTCTGGAATTGCATATTCGCGAGATTACATCTATCTGGCTGCAAAATGTTACAGCCACCCACGCAAAACGTCTCGACACCGACAAAAACGCAGGAACTGGTACCAGGCGTGAATACATAGCATCCTCCGATACAATCGTCGGCCAACGACTGATTCAAAAGAAGCAGGGACAGCACAACCGCTGAGAAAAAACGAGACATGCTACAAACCTCCATTAATGGGTAACAGAATACTTTCAGCAAGAACCTCACCGGTCTCCACTTTGCACCAACTTGCTTCGGCCAAGTCAGTTGCTAACTCGTCAGACACCAAAAAGGACACAACCAACATCTCTCTTCCCAACTCCTTAATCTCACTTGGCTGTATTCTTGCGAATACTTCGGGCTGAGACCTTCTATTCAGCCGCAGTTCGAGACCACCGACTTTACCAATCGACTTGATTAATTCAGCGCTCCCGTTTACGTAGAACTTATACAATTGTTGTGTAGATGTCTGTTCAGTTGGGCGAGCCTCTGTGGGCCGAACGACAATTGCTTTTGGATTGACGAACTTAAGTAAGATCGTCTGGACAACTTCTTCACCCTCACAAAACCAAACTGGAACGAGTCGACTGAGTTCCCGCTCGGACCAACTCCAACTGCCATCTTTGATTTTGAAAGTTGAGCTGTCGCCCGTATGCGAATTGAATTCGAAAGAAAGCTGATCGGATCCGAGTCGCGGCTTCAGTTCTTTCAAATCCGGAAAATTCCGGATGAACTCGATAGCTAACGACCCTTCTGCTGGATCACTAAACACAGTGTTTTTGCACGAATAAAACTCTTTAGCCGTGCCGGCCACGGTGACTGTAATTACCGACTTCAAATTCCCATCGTCAATCGTTATCTTGGTGGGTTTGCCGAATTTACCTGGCTTGTCAGAACTTAGTGAAATGAAAACAGAAGAGGTCGCACCGGGTGAGATCTCCGGCGATTGGCTCATTGCGGCCATACATCCGCACGATACATCCATCTTCTCAATGACGACTCTAGAATCAGTCTGGTTCTGAATATCAACACGAAAATAATTCCGGATCCCTGATACGATCGTGCCCGTTTCAAACGTCGCCTTTGCATCGGAACCGTCAAAATCTAACTTGCCGAGCAAAGGTGCATTCTCGCGGGGACGGAACAACTCGGCGGCTGTTTGACTCGTGTCATCTCCTTTGGATACTGAGAATGCCAGGCAGCACGCGATGAGTAGTACGAAATGACGCATAAGAAATCTCCCAGGCTTCAAAAGAATCTTCATAAGTGACGCTTCATCGGGGAATCAGACCGCAACCTATCTTTTGTTATGCACAAAGTCAAGAAAATTGCGAATTGTTTTTCCTTCTACTGAAAACACCTCGGGGTCAAAAACACCTCGGCGTCACAGCTCGTTTTTGGGTGGGCTGATCATCCCCCGTTAGGCTGCTGTCGTCCCGCGAGGTTCGTCCCTAGCGGCTTATGCTGTGATGAAGCTTTGTCACCTGCGGTTCCGGATCGCGTGGTGCGATCTGCCAGTGTGGTACAATTTTTGGCTAACGGGCTAGCCTGTAGCCTTATTGGATGCCAACCTGCTTTGGCTTCCGACTGACCGCGTCCCAAACGGGAACGACAGTCCGTTTTTTCTCTTACTCGCAGCACGACCGGTTTGCAAAATCGAATAGCAACATTAAGGATTTAGGAACGATGCTTAAGACATTCTCACTGATGTTGGTTGCTGCAAGTTTTGTGCTTTGCGGCAGCTACGTTTACACGCAGCAGCAGGGCGAGACAAAGGATTCGACGAGCAGTGCGGTAGTTACCGAAGCCAAGCAGGACCAATCGCTGGCGGACAAGGCGATCGCTAAGAACAATTACAACGCCGAGCTGGCCGGGGAACTGGGAGCCGATGAGTATGGCATGAAACGATATGTCTTCGTTTTGCTGAAAACCGGAGCAGTAACGATAGAGGACAAAGAAGAATCGGGGAAAGTCTTCGCTGGGCATTTTGCAAACATGTCGCGCCTGGGCAAAGAAGGTAAGCTCGTAGTAGCTGGCCCGTTTGTCGAAGGTGACTCAAAACGAGGGTTATTTATTCTCAACGTCACGACAATTGAAGATGCCGAAAAATTGGTCAATACCGATCCGGCCATAGCCGCAGGAGTCCTCGATTACGAACTCACCAAACTGTATTGCTCAGCCGCCTTAATGAAGATCAGTGAAATTCACGAGACCGTTCAAATGAAAACATTCTAGGGTCACAGCTTGTTTGCAGGCGGTCTAATCATCCCCCGTTAGGCTGCTGTGTCACTCGCTTGCACCTTGGCTCCTCGAGCTATTGCGGAAATGGATGCAACCTCGCGGATGTTTCAGTCAGGCGAGCTCGTTGAGCGTTTTTTCTAATGAGCGAAGCAATTGTTCCGCGTCACGAATACTAAATGGCATCGGCGGGCGGATCTTGATCACGTTGTGTAGCGGGCCGTCGGTTCCAAGTAGGATTTTTCGTTCGCGCATCCGATTAACAATGTAGTTTGCTTCCAAGTCGGCGGGCTCCAATGTCTCGCGATTGCGAACCAGCTCAATTCCTAGAAACAGCCCACTGCCGCGGACGTCACCGATGATCGTGTGACGCGACCGCATGTCGCGAAGCTTGTCTAACAAGAAACCGCCGACCATTTCTGCCTGTGCAGGGAGTGATTCCTCCCGAACGACTTCCAGTACGGCTTTGCCCACTGCGGCTGAGACCGTGTTGCCGCCGAACGTGCTGAAGAACTCCATGCCGTTGGCAAACGAATCGGCAATCTCGCGGGTCGTCACCACCGCTGCCAGCGGATGACCGTTGCCGATCGGCTTACCCAGGACAACGATATCGGGCACCACCTGTTGTTGTTCGAATCCGTAAAACCATTTGCCCAGGCGACCGTAGCCAGTTTGTACATCGTCGGCGATACAAACGCCGCCCGCATCGCGCACTTGTCTATAAACATCCACCAGGTAGCCGTTTGGAAACAGAATTTGGCCACCAACGCTCGGGCAGGACTCGGCGATGAAGCCACTTAGCTGCCGCCCTTCGCTTTTCAATTGCTCGATGATTTCACCAACGGCTGCGGCGTAGTTTTGGCCAGCCGTTTCAGGATCGCGAAATGGGCCGCGATAGACATCAGCAATTGGTGCGGTATGTACCCATTCCGGCGCGCCCGCGCCGCCGGGTCCCGCGTGTTTGTAAGGACTGATATCGATCAGGCTGGTGCTGTGGCCGTGATAGGCACCCTCCAGCACGATGAGATCTTTGCCGCCCGTTTTCGCGCGAGCCATTCGCAGAGCCAACTCATTGGCTTCGCTAGCGGAGTTCAAAAAATAGCAAACGTCCAGCCCCGCAGGCATAGTTTCTGCGAGTGCCTCGGCGTATTCGATCACCGTATCCGAAAGGTAGCGTGTGTTAGTGTTTAAGCGTCGTGCCTGCGCCTGCAGCGCATCAACTACGCGGGGATGGCAATGTCCAACATGCGGCACGTTGTTGTAAGCATCGATATATTTCTGGCCGTTTTCGTCATAGAGATATTGCATCCAGCCGCGAACGGCTTTGAGCGGGCGCTGATAGCCGATACTTAGATTTTTGCCCAAGCGCTCAGAACGTTTTTGTAACAAGGTGGATTTGGGCAACGATACCTTCGGGAACAATTCGCTGGGAATCCGCAGCATCAAATTTGGATCAAGAGAAAACTGCTGCCAAATCGACACCTGACTTGCCCGGCAGACGCCTGGGAAATCAGTTCCTAATTCCAGCAGATCGATGATCAGTTGAATATGCAAATGGGGCGGCCAGCCACCATTCTCATGAGGCTGGCCGAGCGTTGCGAAGGGTTCTCCCGTTTCGATCCGCTGACCGACCGACAATCCTTCCAAGCTGGTCCGGGCAAGGTGGCCGAATAGTGAATAGAATTCTTCACCCGCGTTGGTCAAGTGTCTCAGGACAACCAGGGGACCGTAGTCCAGCGGTGCTTTGTTATCACAGAAAAGAAATACCTCGCCACCCAGCGGGGCGACAACGCGGTTCCCAGCTTCGGTAAACAGATCCATCCCAAGATGAATGGTACGACTTTCTCGTTCGAAATCGTCGTATTCAAACAGGTCGGACGCATACAGTAGCCGTGGTTCAAGATAGCGCCCGACCGCTATCTTGGCTGAGGCGGCTTTCAGAGCGTTGTTGATTGCCCAAGATACAGCCGGCTCCCCGATCGCAAGTGGACCGCTGGACAAATGGGGGCTTTCGACACCCAGGTCCATGACCAGGATATCGTCGCTGTTGGGTCGACCGTCACCGATCGGAAAAACAAACTCTCTAGAATCGTCGCTCAAATAGTCGGCAACCCGTTTTGCACGGCGCTTGATATCAAAAGACTCGAAGCCACAAGTTTCGTGAATCAATGACGCGGCGAACTGAAACGGCACGTCGACAAGTAGCGGCAAAGTTCTGGCAATGGCAGCTTGACTGACAGACAGGTACGGATCGTCTGGCCGCTGGCTTTGCTGCTCCGCCGCGATCACCACGCTGGTACACAAACGCATACAAACTAAACCAAACAAGGCTGCAGCTTCGTCGTCGTTCAGTTTGCGTTGTGTCTGATAGCCGGCGATGATTTGGCACATTGTCTGAACAGGATCTGTACGATCCAACATGGCGTAGGCGATCGCGATAGCCAACTCGCCCACCGTCCAACTCCAAACGGCATCACCGAAATCGATAAACCCTGCAATTCGGTTGGGCAAAATGGCATTATCTGTCGCCTCAGCAATTAGGTTCCCATCGTTGGCATCGTTATGGATCACACTTTGCGGCAAGCTAGAAAGCAATGGCAAAGTCTGTCGTTTGAAGCGGCTCAACAAGACACCGACGGCTCTTCGTTTAAGATCGCCGTCGATTAATTCCAGTCGAGATTCGATCACGGAGACGCAGTTGGCAAGATCCCAGTGAAAGTTGCGATGAAACGCTGGATGATCAAACCCGCTGAGTGCGTTCGTCATGCCGCCAATGGTTGCTCCCAGATGGTGCAGCAAGTCATCGGAGTCATGCTTGATGCACGCCATGGGCGTTCCGGAAACGAAAGTGAGCAGGCGCACCCAATGTTGCTTACCACCCGAGTCGACGGACTCAAGCGACTCGCCATGCAGCGATTTTATGACCTGAACGGTATTCGCGGCGCACGATGGACCTGCAGCTGCTAGCCGCGCGATCATGGCGTTCTGAGCCACCAGGTTATCGCGTGGTTCGCTCGAGTTGGAGATCTTCAACACGAACCGGCCTAGCGATGACTCTATTAAAAAATTCTGATCGCGCTCGCTAGCCAATTGTTTGATCGGCAGAATTGGATCAACTCCGTACAGCCGTCGCGCTAGCTGGCCAGCGCTGGAAGCATCAAACACAGGCGTTTGTTTTAGTATGGAAATGATCCGCTCTAATCAATTCGACAATGGCGATTAGCTCGCCTGTACTGAGTCACGTGTTCGGCACGGCCTATTCGTTAGCCGGTGCCGGTGCATCCTCCCCAGCTCTAGAAAAGCGATTTGAAGTTCATCCAGGTTTTTCTATTTGCTATGGATCCACTATTTGCTTTTTGCAGCTCTATAGTCTTTTCGGAAGCGGACTGCAGCGAGTAGTTCCGCTTTCCATCGATCTATGAAATCGCATTTCGTGATCGAAGACTATCAGCACAGGACAAATCGCGTTTGGCTCGCACTCACTGTTTTGTCTCGCCCAATTCATGCTCGGCGGTCGCGGAGACTTTGCTGCAATTCGGCTATAGTTGCAGTTAGTGAAACTATCGACTGCGTGGTAAGTGTCTCTGTGAGGGCTTGGGGATCGCCTAACAAATCCTGAAGCATCCGAACTGTTTCCGCCATTGCCGACTTTCGCCCTGCTTCCTGCCCTTCCTCACGGCCTTCTTCACGGCCTTCTTCACGGGCTTTCTCTTGGGCTCCGGACAATACCCATTCGTAGTCGCGCTGAGCCTTTTCACGCTGGTCGTACATTTGTTTATCTTTCGTCTTTGATGAAATCGTTTCGATCGTTTGAATCGCCTGATCGAATTCTATGCCCGGCAATAATGCTTTCAGCTCGCTGGCTTCATAGTCTTGAGCGAACAGCAGCAGAAATGCCCATTGCTCCAGCTTCGTTGCCAGCGCAATTGTCCGTTTGTCCAAATTATACTTCGTCAGCTCCACCGTGTGAACTTCTATCGCCTTGCTCAATTCTCGGCCACTGGCACGGTCTAACATTTGAAAACGATGATGAGCTTGCGGGCTTTCAAAAAGTTGGTGATTCAACAGGCAAATTGATATTGCCGGTTGCAACGTGGCGTAGTTTCCACCCGATTTGAGTTGGTCCAGGTACATGTTGCAAGCGTAATAAACCAAGCGTCCTACCAGCCCACTATAGAGCGAAACCTGCATTTCCACGTTCAGCCAGCGGCCCATCGAATCCCGACAGCGAACGTCCAATACAATCAGCTTGCTTTTCGCAAACTCTTGGTAGCTGAACGGATTCTTGATCTCAACTCCCTCGATCGGGTGTTCCAGGTCGAGGATAGCATTGAGAAGGCCCATCAAAGCCAATGCATTCTGCGGCGAACCGAAGATCTTTTTAAATGCGAAGTCGACAGTTGGCTTAATTCCCAGCGGCATGAAAAGTACCTCTGTAAATATGTTGTCCCTACAACCTGTAATTCGCGACACAGTAGGGAGACGACGCAAGCCCATTGTCCTTACACTTAAAACAGTTCAGCCGCTAAAGCATGGGTAGGAAGCGGGCGGCTAGCAGAGTTACGATCAGGCCGGTGAAGCCGAGCGAGGCGGTCAGGATAGTCCAGGTCTTGAGCGTTTCACCGGTTGTCAAGACACTCATTTTTGAGAATACCCAAAAGCCACTGTTGTTCATCCAATCGCCAACCAGAGAACCGCTGCCAATGGCTGTACCCAAATAGACGATATGAAATCCCAATTGGTCAGCGGTGAATCCCATGGCCGCAAACATCGACGAGGTAGTGATCATCGACACGGTGCCGGAGCCCTGAGCAAACTTCATGAGCATCGCCACACTGAAGGCAGCCAGCAATACGGTTACGCCACCCACGGAGCTGCCGTTGCCGAGGAAACTTTGAATCGTGTCCTGTATTCCGGCCGCTGCCAGCATCTTTCCAAATGCTCCGCCAGCCGCAGTAATCAAAATGACCACGCCGCCGCCCATCAGCGCTTGCTCAATTGAGTCGGACATGTGCGCCAGTGTCACTCTGCGATAACGAATGACTATGCCTATCGAAATGGCCGCAGAAATCAGCAGGGCAAAATTGGGGTTCCCCAGATCGCTGGTGACAGTCAAAATCTGTTGGCCCGCTTCAGTCGCCTTGTCCAGAGTGGCCGCTGCCACCGTGTTAGTTGCGATCAACATCACTGGCAAGACCACGGGTAGCAACGCAACTGACAAAGGTGGCAGCTCGGAATCCGGCAGCACTCGGACTTCCGTTTCGCCGACGTAAGGTCGCATCTGGACATCGTGCCAACGATTCAGAAGCCAACAAACCAGCAGTCCCACCAGCGACATCGGGATGCCCACTAGAATTCCGGCAATAATCATCACGCCTAGATCGATCTGTAGATTGGCAGCGATCGCCAAGGGACCCGGCGTGGGCGGCACCATCGAATGCGTGACGGCACCACCGGCGACGATGGCAGTCGTGTAGAGCACATAATTCTTACGCTTGGTCCGCCAAAGGGAGCGTGCCAGTGGCACCAAAAGGTAAAAGACCGTATCAAAGAAGACAGGGATCGACAGAATAAAGCCGCTACCCATGAGCGCCAGCGGTGTTCGATCCACACCTAGAACTTTCACGAACGAGCGTACGATGCGGTCGGCAGCCCCACTGTCCATCAGGCACTTGCCAATCACGGCGGCCATGGCGATTACGATGCCGATGCTGCCAGCCGAAGCTCCAAAGGCTTCGGCAACTCGCGAAATTTTGCCAGCTCCAGGCGACATAAGACTGACGACAATGGCGGCAGTGATCAGGGCGAAAAAGGCGTGAACTCGCAGCACCAAAATCATTCCGATGACTACGGCAATTCCACACAGCAGGACTGCGATCGGATACCAGTTCAAATTCGCCTCCGGAATCTCGCTGGCGTTAGGCCAGCTCTAGTGTGTGTGTTTGTCACGCTGCCCTAATCGTCCTCTGTTTCCCGTTCGAATTCCGCGTTGAACTCCTCATCACAGGCTTCGCAATAGTCGCTGGTCGAATAGTGCTGGACCATTTTGCTGGCTGCCAAGTTGGGATGAACTCTAGCGGTTGGCAAAATTTCGGTCATCAACAGACGGTAAGTTTGCAGGGGTGTGAAGTGCTCGCACACGTCGACCGCCACACTCAGCAGAGCCAACTGTGCCAGAATGGATGTTACCAGCCCGTTGGCCTCGTCGTTAGAATCCACATGATCGGGTGGCGGCAATTTTAGCGGTGTTTCGAAGAGGTAGGCTACCGGCTCGTCCTTCTTGCCTTCGAAGATCTCATCCCACTGCTCGTACATGGCTTTCGTTTCGGGATCGATGCCGGGGATTACTTCGTCCCAACTTCTAGGAACATTCTCTGCTGGCTCACCATCCGACATTTCCAGTGGTTCGCTATCGGTGAAACTTAACTCGCTCCCAAACGATTCGGCCACGCTGCGTTCTAGATTGGGATCGAACAGACCGTAGGGATCGTCGGATTCGTCTTCTGGCTCATCGAGCAGCCCATGCTCTTCGTTTTCCAAATAGGCTTCTGCAATGCCGCCGACATAGCCATCGCCCAGCGGCTCAAACTCGGGAGGCTCGGTATCATCGGCTCGACTATCTTCGACGAACTCGATTTCAGGTTCGATAATCTCCGCCACAACACGCCCATTCTGACTATACCATTCTAGGTACAGGCAATCCTTTTCCACCGAGTACTTGGATTGCTCGCTTCCTTCGAGTTTTACAAAATCTTCGACTGGAATGGTCGGCACTTGGACGCGGCGCAACAGGACGTCGCCGACCACACCGATTTGACGATCGGCCAAGCTCTCGATTTCTGGTGGCAGGCTACCCTCGCTCCAAGCTTTGGGCGGGGCGTTGCTAGAGGGGGCCGAGAATTTGATGTGCTTGCGTTCCAGCTTGCCGCGCAGATTACCGGTCAATTCAATATGCACGCCGTAGTCTGGTGCGAACTCGATCCAGCCGTAGACAGAATTTGCTTGTGTATTGCGAAGTTCGCCGCGTACGATGTATTCACCAAGCCGAAGTGCCATGCAATCGATGTCCTAAGCCTTTTGTTATCCGCTCGTGTAGGAATGCACACAGCGCAATGAAACGACTCTATTAGACAAAGACCTAGTCTACTAGTAAGGCGATGCCACAATCTGTGCTTATTTGATGACCATCAACAGGTCGCCAGCGGCAACCTGCGAGCCGGATTTTACCAAGAGTTGGACAACTTCGCCGCTTTGTTCCGCATTTATTGTAGTCTCCATTTTCATCGCTTCGAGTGCCAGGAGCTTGTCGCCCTTGCTCACATTTTCGCCCTGCTTGACAGAAACTCCAATCACCATGCCAGGCATATTGGCTGCTATGTGAGTCGGATCCGCGGGATCGGCTTTGACCGCTTGGGTCAAGTCGCCACCGAGCGCCTTGTCGATGACCTCAATTTCGCGAGGCTGGCCGTTCAGCTCGAAAAATACGGTCCGAGTGCCGTCGGGTTTGGGTTGGCCGACCGCCAGGAAGCGAATAATCAGTCGCTTGCCTTCCTCGATATCGACCGAGACTTCTTCGGTCGAGTCCGGGCCATAAAAAAAAGTGGGTGTCGGCAAAATACTGACGTCACCATAGACCTTCGTATGCTCGATGAACTCCTCGTAGACTTTGGGATAGAGCACATGTGTGATGCATTCGCGATCGGTGGCCTCGCGGGCGAGCAATTTGGTGAGCTTTTGCCGAGTGGCTTCGAGGTCGACTGGAGGCAAAGAGGCCCCGGGACGGCCAGGCACGAGAGGACGGTCGCGGAGAATCGCTTTCACCATTTTCTCGGGAAATCCGCCGGGCGGTTGGCCCATCATGCCGCTGAGCAAGTCAATCACGCTGGCCGGAGGAGAAAGTTCTCGTTGCGTCGACAAAACATCTTCGGCGGACAAACCACCGGCCACCATGAACAGGGCCATGTCTCCAACTGCCTTGGAGGTAGGCGTTACTTTCACAATATCGCCGAACATTTGATTGACTTCGGCATAGACTTGGCACACCTCGGACCAGCGATCCGAGAGTCCCAGCGCGTGGGCCTGCTGGTACAAGTTCGTGTACTGGCCACCGGGCATTTCGTGTTCATAAAGTGCTCCGTCTGCAGCCAGCGCTTCGCTCTCAAAGGGCAGGTAGTATTCGCGAACCGCTTTCCAGTAGGTAGATAATTCGCTTAGAGTCTTAGTCGACAACTCGCTCTCACGCGGTCCAAACCTCAGCGATTCAACCAGCGTGTTCAAATTCACCTGCGACGTACCCCCGGATAGGCTGGACAGTGCACCATCGGCGATGTCCAGATTTTCATCAGCGGCTGCCAGAATCGAAGCGGCCTGAATTCCGGCCGTATCGTGCGTGTGGAAGTGAATTGGAATTCCAATTTCTTGCTTCAGTGTCCGCACCAACTTGCGTGCCGCTTCGGGCTTGCACAGTCCAGCCATATCTTTAATGGCCAGCATGTGGGCTCCCATCTTTTCGAGTTGCTTAGCCAGATCGACATAGTATTTCAGATCATACTTGGGCCGCTTGGGATTTAGAATATCTCCGGTGTAGCAGATCGACGCCTCGCAAATCGCACCGCTCTCGAGCACTGCCTCCATGGCCACCTGCATGTTATCGACCCAGTTCAGAGCATCGAAGACACGAAAGACATCGATACCCGCATCGGCGGCTTCGCGTACGAAAACCTGCACCACATTGTCGGCGTAGTTGGTATAGCCGACGGCGTTGCTAGCCCGCAACAACATTTGAAAAAGGATATTCGGAATCTGCTCGCGCATCTTGCTTAGACGCTGCCACGGACTCTCCTTCAGGAATCGCATAGACGTATCGAAGGTCGCGCCTCCCCACATCTCGAGCGAAAAGAATTCGGCCGCACGGCGAGCGTATGTCTCCGAGATTTGGAGCATGTCAAACGTGCGCAACCTAGTCGCCAGCAACGATTGGTGCGCGTCGCGCATGGTGGTGTCAGTCAACAATAGGGTCTTTTGTTCCAACACCCATTTCGAGAACTTTTCTGGGCCAAGTTCCTTCAAGCGATCCCGAGTGCCCTTAGGGTACGTGGTCGAAACTTTTTCTGCGGGCACTGGAGCAGGCAAGCGACGCAGCGCCACTGGACGGTTTTTTACCAGATCGTTTCCATTCACGACCACGTTAGCCATATAACGCAGTACTCGCGTCGCGCGGTCGCGTCGTACGGGTAATTCAACCAGACTGGGCGTCGAGTCGATCATGCGCGTGGTTGCATCGCCATTCAAAAACGGCTCATAGCCAATAACTTGGATTAAGAATGGTATGTTGGTCTTCACACCGCGTATTCGGAACTCTTGCAAGCAGCGCTCCATACGGCTAGCCGTTTCCTTAAGCGAGCGTCCTCGAGCAGTCACCTTTACCAACATCGAATCATAAAACGGGTTCACGACGGCACCGCTGAAGGCGCTGCCAGCATCGAGCCGAATACCCATTCCGCCAGCGCTGCGATAGTGCGTGATGCGTCCGTAGTCTGGGCGGAACGCGTTGATGGGGTCTTCGGTGGTGACGCGGCACTGGATCGCAAAGCCTGTAGTAACGACGTCCTTTTGTAGCGGCAGGCCGACGCTGGGATCACCGAGTTTGTGGCCCATGGAAACCAAGATTTGCGCGCGCACCAAGTCGATACCCGTCACTTCTTCCGTCACCGTATGCTCGACCTGGATGCGCGGGTTGACTTCGATAAAGTAAAACTTTTGCTCGTCCGTGTCGTACAAGAATTCGACGGTCCCCGCCGCGCGGTAGCCTACGGCATTGCCGATCGCCAGCGCTGCGGCATGTAGCTCTTGGGCGATTTTGGGCGACAGGTTGGGAGCCGGTGCCAGTTCCACAACTTTCTGATGGCGGCGCTGGACCGAACAATCGCGTTCAAACAGATGGATCAAGTTACCGTGATCGTCGCCAAGCAACTGCACTTCGATATGGCGGGCGCGGCGCACGAGTTTTTCGACAAATACTTCGTCGCTACCAAAGGCCGAATTTGCCTCATGCTGTGCCGACTGTAAGGCTGCACCCAATTGATCTTCATTGTCCACCATGCGCATGCCACGCCCACCACCACCCTTGGATGCCTTGAGCATGACGGGATATCCCATCTGTTTAGCGAGTCTCTTAGCTTCGTCCAAACTTTCGACAGCTTTGGGACTACCCGGCAACACAGGCACGCCTACTTTGATCGCGATGTTCCGCGCAGCCACTTTGTCGCCGAGTTGCTCCAGCGCGGATACGCTGGGACCCACAAAGACAATTCCTGCCTCGCCCAGCGCCCGCGCAAAATCGGGGTTCTCCGAAAGAAATCCATATCCCGGATGCACCGCATCGATTTCATATCGCTGGCACATCTCGACGATGCCAGGGATGTTGAGGTATGAGCGAATCGGCTCGCCCGCTTTACCGATTTGGTACGCCTCATCGGCCTTGAAGCGATGCAGGGCGAAGCGATCCTCGTGTGAATAGAGTGCGACCGTGCGAATTCCGAGCTCGTGAGCGCTGCGAAAAACACGCGTCGCGATTTCGCTTCGGTTGGCCGCCAGCAACTTTTTGATGGGTTTCATGATATCCAGACGTAAGCGAATGCAGTGGGAAGGCTCCAGGGGATCCAGGCATGCCGAAGCAGCTTTTTCGCTAGCGTATCAGCTTGCGAGTTCGCAGCAGCTCAAGCACTCGCTCGACGCACTCTTCGAGCGTCTGCTGGGCGGTGTCGAGTCGCAGGTCGGGCTGCGTGGGAGCTTCATAGCTAGCGCCGGCCCCAGGCAGGCTTGGCAGTTTGCCCTCGTCGGCCAACGTGTAGTGGCCACGCGGATCGCGCGCCCGGCACAATTCGAGCGGCGCGTCGACAAACACGGTTAAGTAGCGCTCCCGTCCGATCAGTTCGGCGGCTTTGTCGCGTACCGCCGCATCGGGAGCAATCAGAGCGGCCAAGCAAATAAAGCCGTTTTCGTTGAGCATTCGCGCCATTTGTGCACACCGTCGTAAATTTTCGGAGCGGTCATCGGCCGAATATTCCAGATCGCGACTGAGGCCACGTCGTAACTCCTCACCATCGAGTACCAACGAAGTCCGGCCCGAGTCGAACAGCGCCCGCTCGACTCCACGCGCAATCGTCGATTTGCCGCTGCCGCTTAACCCGGTAAACAACACCGTAGCGGGGCTCTGCCCAAGTCTCGCTTGGCGTTCTTGGGCCGTCACGAAATTTACACCCGAGCTGGCCGCATCGCTTTGAATCTGCTCAGCTTCCCAAGGCGCCAGCTTGGATTTGTGATCCGATTCGCGAGCTGTGATCATGCCCGCCGCCACCGTGACATTTGTTAATCGATCCACGACGATAAATGCGCCGGTTGTACGGTTGCGGCGATAGGGATCAAAGAAAATAGGCGAACTAAGCGTAATCGTACAGCGACCGATTTCATTGAGCTGAAGTTCTGGAGCGGGCAAGCGGTGCAACGTGTTCACATCGACTCGATACCGCAACGACTCGATCTGTCCGATGCTCGATTGTGTTGTGTGCTTAAATAGATATGTCTTGCCCGGCACCATGGCATCGGAGCTCATCCAGACGAGCATCGCATCAAAGTCGTTGCTAACTTTCGGTACGTTGCCCGGCCGAACAATCATGTCGCCACGGCTGCAATCCACTTCGTCTTCGAATGTCAATGTCACCGACTGGGGTGTAAAGGCCTCAGTCGGATTGCCGTCATAGGTCACGATACTCTTCACACGCGTTGTTCGTCGTGAGGGTAGGACCATCACTTCATCGCCTTGGCGAATGATGCCTGAGGCGACAGTCCCACAGAAGCCACGAAAGTCAAGGTTGGGACGGTTCACGTACTGAACTGGAAAACGAAAGTCCTCAAAATTGCGATCCGAACCGATGTATACTGTCTCCAGAAAGTTCATCAGCGTCGTGCCGCGATACCATTTCATATTGGCGCTGGGGTCGACCACATTGTCGCCCGACAGGGCCGAGATGGGGATGAAATGCAAGTCGGGTAAATCCAGCCGCGCCGCAAAGTCGCGATAATCCGAGCAGATTTGGTCATAGCGCGCCTGACTAAAGTCGACCAAGTCCATTTTGTTGATCGTGACTACAACGTGGCGAATCCCCAGCAGAGAGACGATGAAGCTGTGACGCTTGGTTTGTGTGAGCACTCCGTAGCGCGCGTCGATCAGGATTACCGCCAAGTCCGCCGACGATGCGCCGGTGGCCATGTTGCGTGTGTACTGCTCATGCCCCGGAGTGTCGGCAATAATAAATTTTCGTTTGGCCGTCGAGAAATACCGATAGGCCACATCGATAGTAATGCCCTGCTCTCGCTCTGCTTTCAGGCCGTCGGTTACCAGCGCAGGATCGAAACCACCTCCTGTCGTACCGTGCGTCTTGGATTCGGCTTCGAGCTGGGCCAGTTGATCTTCGTAGAGCATTTTGGAATCGTAGAGTAGTCTCCCGATCAGCGTGCTCTTGCCGTCGTCGACGCTGCCGCAGGTAATAAACCGCAGTAGCTCTTTCCGCTCATGCTGGGCCAAGTAAGCGTCGATGTCGGTCGCAATTAATTCGCTTTGGTGGCTCATGCTTAGAAATACCCTTGTTTCTTTTTTTCTTCCATTCCTGCCCCGCCTGCGTCGCGGTCGATCATGCGACCCTGACGTTCACTGGTCTTGGCCAGTAGCATTTCCTGAATGATTTGGGGTAGTGTCGTGGCATCGGACTCGACCGCGCCGGTCAGCGGATAACATCCGAGCGTGCGGAAACGGACTCTACGCATTTCCAGTTTTTCTCCGGGTTGCAAATGCAAACGCTCGTCGTCTTTCATAATCAGCGTGCCGCCACGCTCGACCACCGGACGCTCTTCGGCCAAATATAGTGGCACTATGGGAATTTTTTCTAAATGGATGTATTGCCAGACATCCAGTTCCGTCCAATTGCTTAACGGAAACACGCGAATGCTCTCACCCGGATTTACTTTGGTGTTGTACAGACTCCACAGCTCGGGCCGTTGATTCTTGGGATCCCAACGATGAAATCTGTCGCGGAAGGAAAACACGCGTTCTTTGGCTCGCGACTTTTCTTCGTCGCGTCGAGCGCCACCGAAGGCCGCATCGAAGCCGTACTTGTTGAGCGCCTGCTTCAGCGAGTCGGTCTTCATGACCTCGGTATGTTTTTCGCTGTTCTCAGCCGGGTCTAGGCCAAGTTTTCGACCCTCTTCGTTGATATGGACTAGCAGGTCCAGGCCAAGCTCTTTACGCGCGTAGGTTTCCCGAAACTCGATCATCTGGCGAAACTTCCAAGTCGTATCGACGTGTAAGAACGGAAACGGCGGTCTGTCGGGATAAAACGCCTTGAGCGCCAGGTGCGTCATCACCGACGAGTCCTTGCCAATGGAATACAACATCACGGGCTTGGAGAATTCGGCGGCCACTTCTCGAATAACGTGGATGCTTTCGGCTTCGAGCAGCTTCAGGTGGGTTAGCGAATAGGCAGACATAATCTGGTGAAAAGCCCTTTAAATGCAAGCAGACTAAATGCGGCGGTTACGATGGCTTAACGCCTTACGAGTGCCTGGAGCCCTCGCGACCACTGGAGCCAACTCATACGCAGGCGGCTGTGCTTGGAGTGTCCACAGCCCGCCAGAGTCAGCAAGGGGAGAATGCAAATTATGAATGTTTTCCGCGATTCATTTGCAAAATAACAGATTCTGATTGGGTGCTTGGCATATTGTACGCCGCGATGCGCCGCAGCTCGACACCATTGAGCAAGCCGCGATGGCGTGCTTCGGCCCGCTCTTCAACCCAACGCGGCCCCTTGATCGCCAGAATCCGGTCGAAACTCATCCAATACTCAGCCAACCAGCTCATCAACTGCGAAATACTGCCTGCGGCTCGTGTTACCAGGCTGGTGAATCTCAGGTCTTCAAGCACATCCTGCACACGGTTGGCGTGTACGGCGACCGGCAATTCGAGTTGCCGTACGATATCTCCCGCCACCTTGGCCTTCTTGGCCACGCTATCGCACACGCTGACCGTGAGATCCGGCCTCAGGATCGCCAAGACCAAGCCCGGTACACCGCCCCCAGTTCCCACATCGAGCACCTCCTCGTCTTCGCTCAGGTGTTCTGCCAACTTAATGGAGTCGAGCAAGTCGCGGCGAGCGAATAAATCGAAATCGGTATGGCGAGTCAGGTTAATCTTGGCATTCCACTCCCACAAAGCCGAGCAATATTCCTCCAATTTTGCCAAGGTGACACCTGGCAAATCCAGTCCCAAGCGATCTGCGGCTTCCTGCAAACTCTGGCTCGGTTTCGCGACAATTTCGCTCGTTTCAATCTCAATTTCGTCCATCTCAACCCTCAGATTGCTCATTCGCTCAAGTCCTTCTGATTGTACCGACTGCTCAACAAATTTGCCCGACGCCGCCATCTTCTACCACGCCATGGGCCCCCGCCGCCAGCCAAAACTGCCGCCAGCCAAAACTGCCGCCAGCCAAAACTGCCGCCAGCCAAAACCGCCGCCAGCCAAAACTGCCGCCAGCCAAAACTGCCGCCAGCCAAAACTGCCGCCAGTGAAAACTGCCGCCAGTGAAAACTGCCGCCAGTGAAAACTGCCGCCAGTGAAAACTGCCGCCAGTGAAAACTGCCGCGATGCCGCTCACTCGCTTAGGACCATCAACTCGACTTTTCGAAAATCGACGGGGTGGCTCTCGGATTGCAGCGAAATCGTTCCTCCCTTAAGTAGCACTCCACCTTGCTTTTCGGCGAGCACCTTGGCGTGAGCGTCCCGCTCGTCCAACTGAGGCTGGCTGTACACCAGGACTACTTTGCCATCGACCCAGTGCTTGATTTCGCCTTCGCCATGCACTTCAACCTCGACTGTCACCCACTGCTCGCCGTGAAAAGTTGCCGAGCTGGAACTGGTGCAGTGAGGTGTGAAAAGCTGGCCGTCCTTGACTACATTAGTGCCCGGCGTACACAGATTGACGGTCGGCCGCGCATCTTTTCCATTGCCCCCAAGTATCTGACACTCGATGGACACCGGAAAATCTTGATCCAGGGCCATCAATTTTGGATCCTCTCCATGCAGCATCATGCCACTATTGCGCGTCGCCCAAGCGGGGCCACCCGTACATTGTTCGCCCACAAAACGGTACTCCACGCGCAGGCGGTAGTGCGAAAACGGTTGCTCGTAAAACAAATGCCCAAAGCGTTCTTCGAATTGAGGATATTTGTCCGCGTCGTATCGAACTTTGAGCAATCCATCCTCGACGCGAAACGTGTTGCCGTAGTTTTCGCCCAACGCATGATAGCGAATTTTGGGAGTCCAGCCCGAAAGATCCTTGCCGTTAAACAACGATTTCCACTCGCCTTCCGATGGCGAGGTAGCCTGTTCGTTATTGCCCTCTGCAGCCTGTAGTTTCTCCGCCTGCTGCTCAGCTTTTGATGGCTCTTGGCCCGAGCAAACATTGGCTGAGCCAGCTTGCAGCAGGCAACCCAGCGAAAGCATCCCAGTCAGGCCAAAAGCACGATTGAAAACCTGCATAAAAACCAGCTCCTTTAGAAAAATAGTTGTTTTGGGTGGTTCTAAAATAACTGTGATTAGCACGCTGTAGCAGCCAGAATGCGTTGACCGGCGAGCGTCACTTGGCGTAAATAGTAGATATATCGTAGCGTGCCTAGCGATCATCAATATGCTGAAGATGTATTGTACCGTGATAGTAGTTGCAGGAAATCAAACATGATAGCTCCGAAGTTCTTGCCTAGCTGGGCGTGGGTCAATTGCCTTGGGCGTGCTTGGCTTCTGCTGCTTATTGCCCTGCCTGCACTGATCAGCGCGCAAACTAAAGGCAAGGGCAGTCCGTTTGGTGGGCTGGGATTGCCAATGGTGGGAGGACTATCGGGCCAAAATGCAAGCTTTCAAGCTTCGTATACATTGGAAACTGGCGGCAACGCTGGCAAATTGCACCTAGAGGCAGCGATCGCAGACGGTTGGCACATGTACTCCAACACCCAGCCAGAAGGCGGTCCACTAGCCACTCAAATCAAACTGCTCAGCGACAAAGTCAAGCTAAGCGGTCCATTTGTGCCCGACCATGCTGCAGATATCGGAGCCAGCGAATTCTGGCCCGGTCTGCCCATCGAAGAACATCATGGAATCGTTGTCTGGACAGCGCCGTTCACTGTCTTAAAAACACTCGATTCTGCCAAGGACTTAGTAGAAGTTGGCATCGAGGGGCAAGTCTGTACGCTCGGCGGCTCCTGCATTCCGATTTCAGAGAAGCTCGCGGCCAAATTCACAGGCACCTACGGCGAAAAGGCACGCACGCAAACCCTTCGCGTCGAAGGCACGCAGGCGGTCTGGTCGGCCAGCCTCGTACCAGCCCAAGTTCAGCCGGGCCAAACGGCCATTCTCAAACTTGTTGCCGAAACCGATCTGGGATACCACGTTTACCCGTTTCTTCGCGAGGAAACCGACTATCGCACGCTGATCGTTGCGGCCACAAAATCTGGGCTGCGTTTTGGCGAACCTCGAACTGCCACGGGTGTCGAGCTTGACAAACGTTTGGACATGCCCATTGCATACCACGTAGGTCCGGTGACTTGGGAGATACCTGTCACTGTGCCCACTTCAGCTAAAGAAGGCGAGTATCCCCTCGAGTTGTTAGTCGGCTTCATGACTTGCAACGAACGAGCTTGTAGCGCTCGCAGCGGACTGTCGGTGGCGGGCAAGCTCAATGTTTCCAATCAAGCCGCTCCCAGCGCAACCCCGACGGCGTTTAGCTTTGCCGAAATGGCCTACCGAGATGTCGCCGATCGTCCATCGCTCGACGACTGGATTGACTCGATACCCGCCCAAAACCTGCAGGTCACCTCCAAAGCAGCGGGAACCGGTCTTGAAATATGGATGGTATTTGCGGCTCTAGCCGGCGGCTTCATTCTCAATTTCATGCCCTGCGTGTTGCCAGTAATCGGCCTGAAGCTGATGGGTTTCGTAAGTCAATCGGGCAGTAGTCGAATTAAGGTGATTTCACTGAACTTGTCTTACGTGGCTGGCATTCTAGCCGTCATGTTAGTGCTCGCACTGGCGAACATCATTGCCAAGCAGGCGGGCGATGCGTTCGGTTGGGGACAGCAGTTCACACGCATCGAATTCCAAGTACCGATGGCCGTGCTTATTTTCGCCATGGCCCTAAGCTTCCTCGGCGTTTGGGAGATTCCGATCCCCGGTTTCGCGACCTCCAACAAATCGGGCAAGCTCATGGAACAGGAGGGAGTTGGCGGGGCATTTTTTAAAGGGATTTTGACTACGTTGTTGGCCACACCTTGCTCCGGTCCATTCTTGGGAACGCTGTTCGGACTGACGCTAACGCTCTCGCTAACATCCATCCTGATGCTCTATATGTTGGTCGGTATCGGCCTGGGGCTACCCTATTTGGCCATCTGTTTTTATCCCGGCGTAATCCAGCTATTACCCAAACCGGGCGCCTGGATGGATACTCTCAAGCAAGTCCTAGCGTTCCCCCTGCTGCTGACTGTCGTTTACTTCATTGGCATGATTGCTCCCGACTACCGCATCGCCACGTTAACCCTATTGATGTTCGTGTGGTTCGCCTGTTGGCTTATCGGTCGAGTACCCGCCTATGCTGAAAGCTATCGCATCCGTAACGCTTGGTTGGCAGGGCTGGTGATCACTTCGGTCAGCGCCATGGCTGCGTTTACCATGTTCGGTCCCGTGCAACACGATGTGCCTTGGCTACCCTACAACGAAGCCACACTGACCAAGCACCGCAGCGAGGGAAAGACCGTCATGATTGAGTTCACTGCGCGGTGGTGTCTGACCTGCCAGGCGAATATGAAATTTGCGATTGACCGCCCAAAGATTGCGGAGTTAGTCAGCGAAAACGGAGTAGTTCCGCTGTTGGCAGATTGGTCGGAACCCTCCGAAGAAATTTTGAGCAAGATCAAGGAACTCGATAGCCTGTCCATCCCATTGCTGGCGATCTACCCCGCCGATCCAAGTTCCCCACCGATCATCTTGCGCGATTCGATCACCGAGTCCGAATTGCTGGCCGCATTGAAAACGGCGGGCCCTAGTAAAGTCAAGTCCAAGCTCACCAGCTCCGTGCATTGACAGTGTATTCACGAATAGAGTATCGGCAATTTAACTCCCTGCGTGAATCGCTTGAGTCGTGTTATCGGCGAAGAGTAACTACACAAGCTTTTGCAGCCGATTCATGCCCTTCAGTGCACCGTTAGTGCGCATGATTGTGACCGTCGTGGTCGTGTTTGATTTCGCCACGATAGGGTGTGCCGCTGATCGTTACGGTTAGCTTTGGAGCGGCCGATTCATCGTCGATGTGGCCGACCAACTCAGCGTCCGCCAGCGTGAATCGCGATGACTTGCCACTCGGATCGCCAGCGTCCGGGCTGGCGACGAGTTTGAATTGCTCCGGCGTGCCATCGTGCATCAAATTGATCGTCAGCTCTTTGGCGTCAATCGGAACCGCTTTGGTAGCTCCCTCATCGAGCATATAAACGGTGATGGACTGGGTATCGTGAACCACTTCAGCGTGGAACTCTTCATTGCCGAGTTCAACAAGTGTACCGTGATGTGGCCCTTCGCTCGGATGCGCATGAACGTCAACGGTCGCTGGCGGTAAGTCATCCATCACGATGGCCTCGCCAGATGAACCCGGCGAGTTTTCCGTCGTTGGCGACTTGGGGTCGCAACCGATTGCCAGCAGCGAGAGTGAAGCGGCAAGTAACGAGTAGCAAGAGTTTTGCATAGTTTTTCCTTTTCCAAAATTGAGTTGAGAGTTGAGAGTTAAAATCAATTGTCGTTCATACCTGTTCTTCCATTCTCCATTTTCCATTCTCCATTTCTTCGCGAAGCGCACGCTCCGCCGCCTTCATACCGAACAACCAAAACAACGCGGGGTGAACAAAGAAGTCCAGTGCTGTTGAACTAATCAGTCCGCCCAATATCACCGTCGCCACGGGATATAAGATTTCTTTGCCAGCTTCGCCTGCTGACAAAACCAATGGCACCAAGCCGATGCCTGACGTGAGCGCAGTCATTAGGACCGGCGCAAGTCGTTCAAGTCCTGCGCGAATAATCATCGAAGGCGTAAACTCTTCGCCCTCGTGTTGCACCAAGTGCAGGTAGTGTTGAAGCAGCAAGATGCCGTTTCGCGACGCGATGCCCGCCAGCGAAATGAAACCGACCATCGCGGCGATCGTCAGCGTTTGGCCGGTGATGACCAGCGCTGCCACTGAGCCGATGAACGCCATCGGTAACGCCGCCATCACTTGGAACGCCAAGTTCACGCTACGAAACAACGTGAAGAGCACCAGAAACACACCGATCATCGCAACGGCAAACAGGATGGAAATCACCCGACTCGCCGATTTCTGACTTTGGAACTGCCCGCCGTACTCAACAAAATATCCTGACGGCAGCGTCGCGATGATCGGCTTGATTGCCGCTTGAATATCCGTCACGACATCGACCACTCCCCGATCAGCGACATTGCACTGAATCACGATACGCCGGCGCACATTCTCGCGATTGACCGCATTGGGGCCACCGGATTCGTAGATGTTTGCCAGTGCTGACAACGGAAGCGTTCCGCCTTCGGGCAATTGGATAGACAGTCGCTTCAATTCATCGAGGTCTTCGCGATAATCGTCCTTTAAGCGGACAACTAGATCGAAGGTTCGCATTCCGTCGAGAACCTCAGAGACAACCTTTCCATTCATCGCGGTTTGGATGGTCGAGTTGACAGCGGCAGTGGTCATGCCATATTGCAAGAGCTTGTTGCGATCCAGTTCGATTCGCAGTTGCGGAATGATGACTTGCGGCTCGAGGATCGCATCAGTCACACCGGGAACCATTTCCATTTCGGCTTTCACTTGCTCGGCTTTCTGTCGTAGCAGATCCAGATCATCGCCGTAGATTTTGATGCCCACTTGTGCCTTGACGCCCGAAATCATGTGTGAGATCAAGTGCGCGATCGGTTGCTCGACGGCGGTCACAATTCCTGGAATCTCTTCCATCGACTCGCGAATCTCCGCCAACTGTTCTTCACGCGAACGAGGCGAATTGGGATCGAGTTCAATGATCATCTCAGACATATTCACGCCCTCGGCGTGTTCGTCCAACTCAGCGCGTCCGGTACGTCGCGCAAATCGTTGAACGTCGTCGATCTTCTTGAGCGATTCCTCGATCGTCTGTGCAATCGTGTTCGACGCAGTAAGTGAGGTTCCAGGAGGCAGCACAACGTTAAGTTGGATCGTGCCTTCGTTGAACGGTGGTAGGAAGTCTTTCTCAAGTCGCGAAACAAAGATCGCCGCGATCGCCACCATCAGCAGCGTCACACCAAGATTGAATCGCGGGAACATCAAGCTGAACCGGATCACTTTGCCTGCGACCCATTTCAGCCCACGTAACACGAATCCGTCTTGCTCATGTCCGCTACCTTTGCTCAATCCGAGCAGCCAGTACGAAAGCACGGGCGTGACGGTTAAGGAAACGATCAACGATGAGAGGATCGAAACAATGTAGGCCACGCCCAGCGGTGCAAACAACTTGCCCTCCATGCCGCCGAGCGCAAACAGTGGCAGAAAAACGAGAATGACGATCATGGTTCCGAACACGATACTGCGACGGACTTCGCTACTGGCTCGATAAACGACCAGTAGCGGATTGAGCGGATTGCCTGCGGCTCGATTCTCTTTCAGTCGACGGAAAATGTTTTCGACATCCACGATCGCGTCGTCGACCAACTCACCCATCGCGACAGCGATACCGCCCAGCGTCATGGTGTTGATCGAGAGTCCAAAAACAGAAAAAACAATCGCGGTCATCGCCAGCGACAAAGGGATCGCGGTGAGAGTGATGAATGTCGTTCTCAGGTTTAGAAGAAACAAGAACAGAATCACGACGACTAAGGTACCGCCATCACGCAGCGCTTCGACGACGTTATCAATAGCGCGGTCAATGAACGATTTTTGTGAGTAAACGGTCGATAGTTGAGTCCCGGGCGGGAGCGTTGGCTTGAGTTCCTCGATCGCCTTCATCACTTCATTGGTGACGGCACGAGTATCTGCGCCAGGTTGCTTGTTGATCGTAAGTACAACGGCAGGGCCGCCGGACCAGGAGGAGTCGAGAGTTGAGAGTTCAGGGTCGAGAGCCGGAGAAATTCTCCCGTTCTTGTCTCTTGACTCTTGTCTCTCGACTCTCGACTGTCTTACAAACGCAGAGCTATCACCGCGTTTGACTTGTGCGCCCTCGACGACGTTTGCGACTTGGGAAAGCAGAACTGGCCGGCTGTCGCGAATCGTGACTGGCACTTTCTTCAAGTCTTCGATGGATTGAAGTCGACCGAGCGAACGAACCAACAATTCGCTTGGGCCTTGCCGATCGAGGTAACCGCCAGTGCCATTTTCGTTGCTGGAAGCGACCGCTGATTCGACCTCTGCGAGCGTCACACCGAATCGCAACATCGCGTCGGGGTCGACCAAGACTTGAAACTGTTTCCGCTGGCCTCCCATGGTGAACACTTGTGAGACACCAGGAATCGTTAGTAATCGTTGACGAACGACCCAATCCGCAGTCGTGCGCAGTTCCATCGTGTCAGTGTTTGGATTGTCGCTCCACATCCCAAGCATCAGAATTTGACCCATGATCGACGAGATCGGAGCGAGCTGCGGCGCGATCCCTTTGGGCAAACGGTCTTGAACCATCTGCATCCGCTCAGCGACGATTTGCCGGTCGGTGTAAACATCAGTGCCGTAGGCGAATTCGACATAGATTACGGAAATGCCGACGCCTGAAGAACTGCGAACCGCTTCCACACCGTTAGCACCATTCATCGTTGTTTCAATCGGAAACGTGATGAGCGATTCGACTTCTTCGGGAGCCATCCCCAGCGCTTCGGTCATGATGACCACACGCGGGCGATTGAGATCCGGGAACACGTCGATCGGCATGACCATCGTTTGCCATGTTCCATATCCGAGTAGGAAGATGGCAACCGCGATGGTTAGCAAGCGTTGTTGGAGTGCGAAGCGGATGACGGCGTTTAGCATTGGGAGGAGTTGAGAGTTTAAAGTTGAGAGTTTAGTGTCAGAGATTGATGGACTTATCTGTTTTCAGTCTCCACTTTTTCCGAAGCTTCGCATTAGACCGCTGAGCATTCGTGCTATTTCATCAGCACGCGCGACTAGCGAGTTGAAATCTTTGTCATCCAGAGAAGCTACACACCTTGCAATATGCAACTGAGATACACATTCCATGAGGGAACCATAAGCGATTCGAAGGAATCGCGAAAAATCGGGTTTCGGCTGCCGACCACTGCCTTCGGCGATGTTCGACGATATCGAAACCGAGGCTCTCCGCAGTTGATTGGTAAGTCCAAAGCGTTCATCGACTGGAAACATTTTCGTCACACGATAGACCTCATCGGCAAATTCAATGGACTTTACCCAAACATCCAGCTTTTCAAATCCAAACATAACCAAACTCCGCATCAACTCTCAACTCTCAACTCAATGGTTATGCCCCGCGTGTGGATCCACGGCTCCACCGGACCTATTCTTCAAAGCCATCTGCATTTGATGAGCGGCCTTATGTGCAACAACATCGCCGGGATAGATCGAACCGTCATTGGCGATCACAGCGGAATTCTGGTCGCGATAGCGAATGTGGACAGGCACTCGCGAGAAATTCTTGCCGTTCTGTTGAAAGACGAACCAGTCCGCGCCATCCTTTACAACGGCGTCCACGGGAAGCACGATCTGCTTCTCCCATTCTTCAACCGGTACCCGAAGTTCCATTCGTTGGCCGAGACGATACTTCCAAGAAAGAAATCGTTGGCCCTGTGAGTTGGTCTCGTCGCGGACAACTTCGTTGGGTAATTCCACAAACATTGAAAGCGTTCGTGATTTTTCGTCGATCGAGTTCGCGACGAACGCGAGCGTCAGCCCGCGAACGATTTCTTGGCCCGACGAACCGCTGATGAGCGCGTCAACGTCCCAGCCCCGTGTGGCGGCTTCGGTAATCGCGGTAATATCATTTTCGAACGCCTTGCCTTCGATGAACAACTGGGTGTAGTCGGACAAAGAGCAGAGTTTTTCACCTGCCGTGATCGCTTGCCCCTTGTGTATCTGCAATCCGTCAATTACCAGCAGTTTCAGATCAGAATTATGCAAGGCGCTGGCCTCGGGTGTCTCTTGAACGACCAATTGATTTGCGGAACCTGCGGCTTGCACCGTCGGCTCACTTTTCAGGACTATTTGAGTGAACGAAGCATGTTGAAATGGGGTTTGACTCAGCCTCAGTTCCTCGTTCTCATCATGCGTGTCCACGTTCGGCGCGACAATTTGTAGGTCGCGAAGTAACTTTCCGTTCGTCCCAATTGACTCGACCTGTCGATCGGACAAACCGTGCATACGCAAGGCCTCGCGTTGCGACTTGGCGAACGCTTCAAGTTTCTCTTTCGCATAGCGGCGTTCCAAAAGTAGCTTGCCTGAGACCGCGCCCGATTGCACGGCATCCTCGTAACGAGCGATCTCGCGGTTCTCGACTTCCAACTCGCTGATGGTTTTTAGGTACGCTGTTTGCGTTTCCACCAAGTCTTCATAGGTTAATCGAACTTCAAACAGCAGATCCCCGGGCTTGACTGCTTCACCTGTCACTGCGTGTACATGGGTGACAACACCGTTCAGTGGCGACGACACCACGATCGACGATCGGCCAGGCTTGGCAACCACAACGGCTGGCACGGTGATCGATCGGCGGTAAGTTGACAGCTCGACGGGTCGCAAATACTCGGACGTCAAGCCAAGATTCATTCTGGCTTGCTGTGATAGCTCCAGCGAACTTGCTGTTGCCCCTGGAGCAGGCTCATCGTGAGCAACATGTCCAGGAGCGTTTTTATCATGCTCGGCGTCTTTGCTACCTGCCGTGCCGCGTTGCGAAGCCAAGGTGGTGTCAATCAAATTCGATAGCGGTGGCCACCACATCGAATAGGTACCCATAACCGCCAATACGGCGATCAACCCAATCACAAAGCGAATGGCACGCCACGGCAGTCTTGAAAGATTGAATCGCATCTTTAGGAATCTGTATATTGAATATTGAGAACGATGAAGCAGAGACGTGGCATGGGCTTCCATGCCTGTCATTTCGCAGACAGGCTGGAAGCCTATCCCACAGAAACGAAGGCCCATCGGTGGTTCTGTCAATTGATAACGACTGGAGAAACCAATCGTTTAAGCAGCGAGCAAGCGGCTCAAATCTGCCAAGATTGCAGCTTCGCGCAGCTCTGCCCCGAAGATCTCGGAGGCGCGGAAATCGTTCGATCGGATGAGAGAATGAATTTTTGCAGACTCAGCGCCGTGGCGGTCGCCGTATTGTCGAACACTAACTGCTCAACCGCTTGATCGAAATCGAAGTCGCACAACTTCATATTCGTTGGGACGTAGTTACAACGCGCCTCGTTGCACGGATGAGAACGTTCGTGCGAACATGCCCAGTAAACCGCTTCGATCGATGGGAGCAACGAGTCGTGCTCGACACTTGAATTGTCGTCATGCTCGCAATGCGAATGGGAGCAAGGACCGTCATGGTCATGTGATGAGTCGCACTCTGCCGTGGCTTGTTCCCTGCAACGATCGCTTTCGACCGCATGCGCATGATGCAAGCAGCAACCAAGCACCGCGTGGGCGGTGAACGCAATCAGCGTCAATCGTTGGATGAAGCGAGCAATCACAGCAAGCGGTACTTTCTGAAAACGAAACGCGCCACCGTATTGTCCCCAATTCCTACAATCGGGTCAATGTCAGTTCCTATTGAACCAAGCATCAAGAACTCTTGGAGTGTAGCCTTCAGGCGATTAGAACCTTGCGGATTTCTATGTTTAGAGTGGCTAAAGCCTGGGCTCCAGCGTTATTGCTGGCTGAACGTCAAACCCCGCAGGCTGTCGTCGCCGCTGTTGTCCTCGACGGCATTGAGCGAGCCGGTCAGGACGAAACCGTCGACTTGCGCTTTGGCCTGGGCTAGCTGTGTTTGCGATGCGATGTACTGCAGGTTGGTGTCGAAGTAGGTCCGCCTGGCGACTAAGACTTGAACAAAACTGGTTTCGCCAGCTTTATAGGCCGTCTCCGCCAATTTCAATCCTTCTTCGGCGTTGGGCAAAATGTCGTTTGCATATTTGCCAACGGCGGCAAGCGATGAATCGTATAGACCCGATACGGCGGCGAGTCTGGCTTTGATCGAGTTCTCGACCCGTTCGACTTCTCGCGACGCACGCAACAATTCGGCTCGTGCGGCAGCGATGTTGCCCTGATTTTTGTTGAAGACGGGGATCGGTGCGCCGATTTGCAGATTGATTAGGCCTGAGTTGGTGCCGTTGTCGACGCCAGCCGCAAATTGTACGTCGAGATTTGGAATCGGCTGGACACATTGGCGATCGATGTTCGCACGGGCTTGGCCGATGCGTGCTTGTGCCGATTGATATTCGGGACTCGATACAATCATCGATGAAGCGACACTGGACCAGTCCAAAGTTATCTCGCTAGCCGGTAATTCGCCTTGTAGTTCTGCGGTTGCCATTTGCGGCGTTCCCGCCAGTGCAGCCAACTCACGCCATGCGGCCGCAAAGCTGACTTCAGCTTGTTGCAGTGCCAAGTCGATCTCGTTCTTCTGCACCTTGGCTTGAACGACATCGAGTTGCGAGCCTTCGAGCGCCTTCTTTCGCAGCTCGGCCAGCTCTAACCCCTTGTCGGCCACTGATCGGAAATCACGAACCAGATTCACTCGACGCTGACCGGCCAACGCGTCATAAAACTTGACGCGGATATCGGTGGCGACACGATATTTTTGAGCTTCTAATTGCAGCAACTGAGCACGCAAGGCCGCGTCAAGGACGCGACGATTGAGCGCTAGTTTGTCTGCGGTAATGATCGTCTGACTAATGTACGCGGTGTGTTGATCGGTGCCCGCATCGGCGATCTGTGTACCGTTGTAACCGACGTTCGGATTGGCTCGTAGACTCACTTGCGTGCGAAAGCCCGCAGCCTTTTGCGTCGTTGCCACCAACTCCGCGATGGTCGGATTGTTAGTTAGCGCGAGTGACTCGAAATCGGCCAGAGCCATCGCCGTTCGGCCG
>JBGSJL010000199.1:0-16947 GCA_041741955.1 Pirellulaceae bacterium
ACAAGTCGCACGCACTCCAAATGTGGAGTGCTGGGACTTGTCCTAGCTTTCCAACCGCCATAGAGCTTGGGGCGCGTGGATCGATCGATGGCCACAGTTACGCTGACACGATCTGTGCCGCTCGGAGAGTGCCAATTGATGTCCACCACGGCGTTGTATCAGCGAATTCTACTAGCTACAGAGGTCAATCCAAATTCCCAGTTTCTTCCAGCTCCCTGGCGATTCCAAAGCGGCGACAAGTCGCACGCACTCCAAATTTGGAGTGCTGGGACTTGTCCTAGCTTTCCACTCGCCATGGTGTTCAAACCAAGCGGGTTGGCAGTGTTCCAAGCGAAGCCAAAGCAAAACGTATTGTTGCGCGCCGTCGGCTGCGAGCATCGGTAATTTTATACCGCCAATGTTTCATGCCGCCGAAACTTGCCGACTCAGGATTCCCGCTTCGTACCGACTCTTGGTCAATTAGAAAGCGGCGACAAGTCGCACGCACTCCAAATGGCATAGAACTTAGCCTACTCCAACCCAAACAATCCAACGGGTGGAATCAGTTCCCCGCCGAGCGATCCCAGGCCGGAGCGCTGTAAGAAACGTGGCTCGAAGTTGAAATTGAACGAGACATTGTCGCGTCCGCTATCGATGTTAACACCCACGCGAACCAGGGCCGACTCGCCAACACGGGTGAGCGACACGTTCTGACCGATCGAACCTGTTTTTCCGAAGTCAAAGGCTGCTCCGCCGCTAAAGATCCACTTATCGTTCATGCGGTAGTTGGCATAGCCGTTGAGCACGTTTGCGCTGATGGGCCCTTCGAGCGACAGAAATCCAATGTAGGCATCCGCGCGGCCCGGTCGACTGATTTGAGCACCTGCCGAAATGGCTTTGAGGCCTTGTGAGAACACATCGAAGTAGCCGTCAGACAGAAGTGTGAGACGATCGCCGACGTGATAGCGGAAATCGTAGTTGATGGCTCCGATGTCCTCGCCAAAATTGTCTCGCTCTGCCTTTGGATAGAAAATAAAATCCGTATCAAAGGAAACCAAATCTACGATGCGCTCCTTGCCGGCCAGTCCACGCTTGGTTTGCCAGCGCTGATTGGCGCCAAATCGCACTTGCGTCATATCATCGACTACTTCGCCGCTGCCAGCCGTTACCCAGCGTTGCATTCCGTTTCGCAGCGCATAGCTTCGCTCGTCGAACTGCGCCGGCAACGTACCACCGAAAGTATTGGAGATAAAACGTCGGCGGAAATGCTCTTGTGAATTATCGTCAAGCGGTTCGTAAAGCGGAAACAGGTCTAGGTTCTTATTCGAGTCGGCGTAGAACAACTCGGTTTGTAGGGTAACTTTGTGCGCGATGCCGCGCAGGTCGAAGAGTCGGTTTTCAATGTTCGGGTAGACACGCCAGAACGGCAGCGATGTGCGCACGCCAGCTTGGCCTGTCAGACGGGTTTGATCGTCTTGGTTCACGTCTTCGTTCCAGAAGCCAGCTTCTCCGGAGATGTAGGGAACCACGTCAAAGGCCCCGAGCGAAACAGGCATACTCAGTTCTTGCCGCGTGACGGCTCGCAATCCCTCGCTGTCGGATTCCCAGGGTCTCAGATTGAATTTTGCAATTTCAGAGGGATTTAGCGGCGTCGACGCCGTACGTTGGTGCAGGTAGCCTACACTGCTCGAAGCGCTGAACGTAAACTGTTCGCGGAACAAATCTTGGCCAAGCCAATAGTGGTCGAGCTTCGGCAGCGATTCTGTCTCGGTAAAAAAGTCATTGACGCGCGCTTGGCCAGAAATGTCGAACATTCGATTGCCGTTGTAGCGCCGCAAGCGCAGACCGCTTGTGAAGTCCTTCTCGGTGTCCCATTCACGCTCAAAGTATTGTTCTAAAAAATTTCGATCGGTGATGTAGCCACTTTCGGCCATTAATTCGATATTGGGAGAGAGGTAGAGTCGATTGCGTCCGAGTACTCGGCCACGCACACCATCTACTTCGGGCTCGAGATTTGTCCGGTCCGAGCCGAGATCGTCCAGTCCCTGTTCGCCGATAAACCAGGCGTCGGTGAAACCTATACCCGGCGCGCCAAAAAGCCAACTGGGACGGTTGTAATCGAAACGAAATCCGGCTGCGGGACCGCGCTCGGACAAGTAATCGAGCGACCCACGCAGACTTGTTCCCTCGAATCCGGAAATCCCCAAGATCTGGTAGATGTCCAATTCCGTGTAGACTTGCGTACCAAAAATCCGATCGTTTTTGATCTTGATGCTAGAGAGGTAAAAATTGGGCTCTTGCAAGCTAGTTCCGAAAGTCGGCCAGTAGAAAATGGGTACGCCGCCCAGGTACACAAAGTTATTGGTGGCAGAAGCTCGCATATTGGTCCCGCGTGACGCATCGGTCGGCGCGTAGACCGACAAATCCGTTTCGGTTCGATTGTCGGTAAACTCGACCTCGTTGGACTGCAACCAATAGCGGGGCACGCCCAGGCGACTGCTAGTTAGCGCGGCTCCGTAGGCTTTGAAATGCTGCCGATCTTGTTGCTGCAATACATCGGCTTTCAGACGCAGAAGACCTTGGTACTGGGGCGCGGGTGTTAGCACTTCAGCGGCCAGCACCATTCCATATTCACTGGATACGTTGTAGTACATGCGATCCGCATAGATCACGCGGTTACCCTGATAGAACACGATGTTCCCGTCTAAATACAGTTCGACAGGGTTCTCCGGAGTCGAAGGTTCGTACAAATTAGAACCTCTCCTCCAGACCACCGCATTGTCGGCTTCAAGGGAAACGGACCCGTAGTCGGTAACGGTTCCATCCGCCTTAGCGACTTGGATTCCATTGACGATGAGCTTGAAACCGCCGGTGATTTGTCCGATGGTTTCGCCCGTTGCGTTGTTAGGACCGGCAGTGACAGTCTGTTGAGAACTGTTGCTCCGCGGCAAAAATTGAAAACTCTTGGCCGCAAATGGATTGGGGGTAGGCACCTGCCGGACCACTTGTTGCGATGCTTGTGGGAATTGCTCGGTAGGCAAAGCGGTTGGCTGCGAAAGGCCAGCCGCCGGGTAGGGCTGGCTGCCGTCCAAAGGCACGACCAACCCGCTGCTTGGCAGCAACGGAGAATTGTAAGTGCCTCCGACCCGCGAGTTCACTCCCGGCTCGGAGCTGCTGGCTGACTTCCATGGCACCGCACCGGCGAGCTGCGGAACCTGCGAAGTCGGTTGGATTCCTATCTGGGGGTTGGGCACGAGGCCAAACCCAATATTGCCGCCGGCTGGATTGCCCGCTTGACCCAACAACGGAGGTGCCGTCAGACCACTGCTTGCCTGGCCCTGTGGATTCATAATTGACTGTTGGAATTGCGCCAACTGAACTGGGCTACCTGGTTCTCGATTCCAGTCTAAGTTCGGAATGTCGTGCCGACGCACCAACTGGACTGTGTCGGAGTATTCGATCTCGTGCAGGCTAAACAGTCGACCCATCCAACGATGATCGCGCAGGCCGCGCCCATTGCCCCAGTCGGCCACGGCAGCTCCGTTTAAATAGCAGATTACTTTGCCCGGGTGATCTTGACCCTCGGAACTACGTTCGATCCATAAAATGATTTCATCCGCCGAAGCATTGAATGGTCCCTGCCGCAAACGACAATTGCCGTCAAACGCCAGCACTTCATATGCACCGCGACTTTCGCGCGCCACGCGCTCCGCATCAACGTGGATCGGAAAATGCGGTTCGACAACTGGAAGCGCCAGCTCCGCCGCACCAGCCCGCTGCGCGCTTGCCAGACAAAAACCGAATGCTAGGAGCAGCATGACCAGCTTGCCGGCGATGTTCAAGACGGCGTGTTTCGGGCTGCGTTTGTGTGTGGGCACGAGTAAGCAAATTGGTGAAAGCCGAAGCTGCCAATGAGGGATGGTTGGGGTGTTTTGGCGGTTAATGCCAGCCACCGCGCTACCTTATACGGAGGATATTCTCGAACCGGAAAATCAGGGCGCAACCCTGCCGGGGGATTTTCACGGCTTTGCTTATAGAAAAGCAACAGCTAGCAGGCCAAGGGCAATCCAGAAATGATCAATGCTAGCATGGCAAGAACGCTGGCCTCACTCCACCGCTTGGGGTTCTGCCGGCCTCGGGCCCAGCGCAGCCGCGCAGGCGAGGCCTGCGATGAAGCCACCGATGTGTGCCCACCAAGCTACACCTTCTGAGGCTGCGGAAACTGCGATAGCCCCACTCCAGAACTGCATCAGAAACCAAATGCCCAGAAAAATGGGCCCTGGCAGTTCGATCACGGGCCACACAAAAACTAGCGGTACCATGGTGACGACCCGAGCGTGCGGAAACATATAGAGATAGGCACCCATGACGCCAGCAATCGCGCCACTTGCACCAATCGTAGGGACGGCCGATTCGAAATTTACGATCAAGTGACTTAGGCCCGCAATGATACCAGTGCCAAAGTACAAGGCCCCGAAAGCCACATGCCCCAAGCGATCTTCGACGTTATCGCCAAAGACCCAAAGGAACCACATGTTGCCGAGAAAATGCAGCCAACCACCGTGCAAAAACATGCACGTGATTAAGGTGAACCATTCGGGCACCGCCGCCGATTCCAGCGGCCGAAAGCCCTCGATAAGCTGTGTTCCCATCGGCGTTTCGACAATCATCTGCTCAGGCACCAGGACCTGTTCGCCTTGAGGGGCTGTCAGCCGAGCGGGCACCATTCCAAGCTTTTCAACCACTCCCATGTTGCCAACACCAGACCACAATTGCACGACAAACATGATAGTGCACAGCAGGATCACGGCGCAATTGACGACCGGCTTGCGCTCGGCAGAAATATCATCGTGCAATGGAATCATGGACTTACCGTGATCGAAATTGTGCCCGAGTTGTCGGCAAGTCCGCCGCTGGTCTCGTTGATGCGAAACTGAAGTTCACCGGATTGTGGCATCGTAAACTCTCCTCCAGCTCCAACCGAAATCGCGTTGATGGGCAGAGAAAAATCCGGTTCCTTGGCAATCGGCTGAACGATTGCCAGTTGCAGCTTGCCCAGCGGCTGCCCACGGTAGTACTCGAGCGTTACCCCGTCGGGAAAACATGGCCATGGTTTCGGCTCTCCCCCAACTACAAATTCGCCTTCTGCGACAATATTAACTTTGGTACCGGCTTGCACAGAAATACCGGTGGCCTGCCAAGAGCGAGCAGCATCGACTTCGATGCGCTGCGGCGATTGGAGTGGCCGCAGCGTGCGCGACAAAGCCAATTGACTCCGCGAGGGATCGTAGCCGTACTCGAGCTCCGTCAAAGTGGCATTCCATTCCAGTCTCAACTGCGGCCATTTATTCTTTAGCTGTCCAAACAGCCAGCGATTGGCATCGTCACGCCCCTGCATGGGTTGTCCGAGCAGCTTCGCAAAAGTGGCTGAGGTGTCGGGATGGTTTTTCAAGAAAATTATCGCAGCCCAGCTCCACGCATAAGCTTCCTGCTGTAGGTGTGCGCTATCGCTGTACCGCAATATGGTCTCCAGCGACGGTGCCACGCCGTCAGTTAATTCTTGTTGAATTAACTTGATCCGACCCCAGTATGGGACTTCTTCGCGGGTTTGCGGAATGATTCCCATCGTCAACTTCTGCCCATCCCAGCGATGCGTCCCCAGCCATTCTGCCATGCCTTCCATCAGCCATGGTGGCCCCATCTTTCCATACTTTCGGGTCATCACCCAATGCGTCCCTTCGTGCAGCAGGAGATGGCGAAGATAGTAGGCGCTTGCCTGCTCCATGACCCACAATCGATCTCCGTACTGAAAGCCGTTGGCAAAGTGCGAAATCGGCTCGGGCAAGAAACCAGCATCGATAAAACGCTGCCGTTCGAGCATGACAAAGGCCTCGACATGCCAGTCGGCAACCTTCGCTTCATCCAACGCAAACGCAGCACACCAACCCGGCACGGCCGCGTCAAAGACGCGAGTCAGCTCGCGAAGATCGTCGCTCAGCGGCATATCGGTGATGACGTCGATATGCCTACCCGATACTTGGGAAAACCCAGGCGGCAACTCAGCAGTCCACGCGGTGGGATCGTCGTAGGTCCCCAGCCAAACCAGCAACGCCAAGCAGACACCGAGGCATCTTGCGCTTCGGCGATTGGATTTTCGTTGGGCGGGTTGGCTCGACAGTCGGTTCACTACTGAGTATTTCCTAGTTGATCCAGCGTGAAGTTTGCAGACCTCCACCGCGGCTCCTATTGTATCTGCAATTGAGCATTCTGTGGGGCGAGCCAGCAGCTATAGGTACTTGGCCAGAGGACCGCCGCGGGTGGCGCGACCATCCACTTTTTTCAGCGTGGCCGAATCTTCCATCAACGGCGGTGCATGATGGGGCTTGCTGCGTGCATCGATGACTAAGCTTCCGCGGCAGCCAAAATGTTTTTCAGTTGTACTTGCGCCCATTCCATACACGTCCGCCGCAGGATTGCTGCGTGTAAACGTGGTCCAGACAAAATTGTTGAGGTTGCGAGCCGCAAATTCGCTGTCATCACACACGACGATCAGCGGAAATCGCTCACACATCTCCGGTGTGCCGAGTTGATCGCAGGCGGCATGTAGCTCGCGACGGCTATTGTCGTGCACATACTCAGGCCCGCGCACGGTCAGCACACCCGGCAAGGCAATTCGCGGCTCGCTCCACTGGCCTGGCAAACGCACATCGCTGGAAATTTCGGTTGCCAGTTCGCGCAGCGGATCTCCGGACGCGGCAATGACCAATTTGGAACCCCGATTAAGTCCGTCGCCAGAATAGTCGAGCGTATCCATGGTTGTGCGCGTATGAAAATGCAAATCGCGACGCCAGTCCACACGCTCCAGTGCAAAACGGAAGAAGGCAGCGATGTCGTCCGAGTTCGGCGCTGCCGAGTTACCGCCGTCGATAATCCACAAGTACTTTGCCAGGGACAGTTGGCCTTGGCCAAGAATCGCACAGGCCTGCGTCAGCAATTCTTGCGGACGATGGACTTTGGCGTAGGGCGTATAGCGTTCGCTGCCGACAGCCAACAACAGCGGATGCACGCCAGCGGCATCCACGGCATGAACTTTTCTTACGCCAGGTAGGACGCTAGGGATGATGGGCTCAGTCAATTCGTGAATCAGTTCGCCAAATGTTGTGTCCTCTTGTGGCGGCCGTCCCACGACGGTGATTGGCCAAATCGCATCGGGCCGATGGTAGACTTTTTTCACACGCAGGACAGGAAAGTCATGTACGTGCGCATAGTAACCAAGATGATCACCAAACGGACCCTCGGGCTTGAGCAAGTCTGGAACCACTTCGCCGACGATACAAAAATCCGCATCGGCATAAATCGGCGCTTGGCCCTCCGCGCAATGGACCGGGATGCGATGACCGGCCAGCGCACCGGCAAACATCAATTCGCTCATGCCCTCGGGCAATGGCATGACCGCTCCAACAGTCATCGCAGGTGTGCCGCCAACGGACACATTAACTGGAAAGGCACCGCCGACAGCGAGCGCCTGGGAGTGATGCACGCCAATGCCGCGGTGGAGCTGATAGTGCAAACCGCATTCGCGATCCGCTTCATAGAGATTGCCTGTCAACTGGACGCGATACATGCCCAAGTTGATATCCGATAACGCAGGCGGTCGGTGGGTGTCCCCAGGCATTTGGCTGAGGACTTGAGGCAGAGTTACGAAGGCACCGCCATCGTGGGGCCAACAGATGACCTTAGGCAATTCCGAAAGTTGGCATGAGTGCCGCATAACTGGCCCGCTACGCACTTTACGCGCCCGCATGCGCCAGCCCACCAGCGGAGCACGCCAAAGTTCCCAAGGTGCGCGCATCGCTTCCTGCGGGTTGGCTTTCCAGCGGACCGCCAAGCGCACCGATTCGAAAGTTTGCCGAAAAATAAAACGTGCGCGTTCGAGAGTTCCGAATAGATTGGAGGCCACAGGGAACCGGCTGCCAATAACATTATTGAACAACAGGGCAGGGCCTTTGTTCTGGTACACACGGCGGTGGATCTCGGCCAGTTCTAAATGTGGATCGACCGGATCGTCGATGACCAGTAGGCGCTGATGACGCAGTAGATCCTGGCAAAGTTGACGGGTGCTGCGATAGAGCATGTTATTTCGAGGTACGATCCCTACTTGATGTCGTAGATCGACAAATGGCGATAGTAGACCTCTAGACAATAGAGATTGAGGCAAGTGGTATACAGCCTGCCGCCGGACGCGCCGAAGGCATCGCGGGACGGCGTCCAACTACCCGCCTCGCGCCCCTCCCTCTCTTGCATGGCAGGAATTGTTTTACGCATGGCGCGATTCCATTGCTCCCAGGCCGAGCCACCGACATGGTGTAATACCTGAGTTGCGTAATACCAGTAGTAGACACTGTATTCGTCATCCACAGAGCTGGGTTTAACGCTGAGCAAGTCATTCTCAATCGCGCGCAGTAGGGCCGGATGTGTGCTGGGCCACCCCAGATAAATTCTGCATAGCAGACCCTCGGCGGTCATGCTCAAGCTAGGCGGCTCGAAGCCATCGTATGCGTAGCGTGAATCGTCTTCGTAGGCCACGCTATCGAGAAAATCGGCGACGTTCGCCAGCGCCGCTTCGTCGATCGACAGTCCCGCCATTTTGCCGGTGACCAAAGCCATGACATACCAACCCGTGACGGACAGATCCGCGTCTTCGCGCGGCGTATATCGCCAGCCACGCAACGGGCTTTGCGACCAAGCCGCGAACTGCATCGCCCGCTGGGCCGCGCGGTGCAATGCGGAATCACCGGACATGCCGTAAGCCTCCGTGATGGTGATTGAAGCGATCGCCTGCGCATACATTTGTTGCCGCGACGGCTCGCGTGGGTCTGGGAAATAACCATCCTCGGACTGCTTTCGTACCAAAAAGCTCAAGCCCAATTTCACATTGTCTTTGTATTGACCCTCGACGTGCGTCGAGCCAGCGCCCAGGAATGCGTTCAGCGCCAGCGCCGTAGCGGCGGTAGCATTTTCGGAGGTTCCACCGTCGGAGTAGGGGCCGACCAAACTCCACGATCCATTGCTCTTCTGTTGCTTGGCCAACCACTTCAAGCCCATTTCAACGGACTCTTCGGTTGCGGCCGTACCGCCAAATTTGGACAGCAGAGTTGACTTGAGCTCCCCACTCCTACCCGACAGTCCCTGAGTGATTCCAAAGGGAACATTCAGCGTAGCGATGGGGCGCTCTTGGCCGTTTTTCTCCAGCGGCTGTACGTTCGTCAGCTCCGGCAAGTCAACTTTAAGCAGCTCTCCAGCGTTGGCAACCGGGTCCGTGACGACCACATCCGACTCGATCGTCTCCGCCGTGGTGGGTGCATCGACATTGGACAGTTCGAATTCAGCGATCCCGCTGGATGTCGAAAAGCCCATCAGCAAGTTGATCGAACCTTGGGCCAGTCGCTCCAGCGGTATCACCGCCAAAATCAAGAGTAAAACAATGTGAAAAATGAAGCTGACCATCCAAGCCGGCATCTTTTTTCGCTGTTGGGCTCGCTGCGCACGGTATTGGCCAGCCGAATCGAGCTGCGGAAGTTTTCCGCGGCGTCGTGGCCACCATGGAAATCGCTTGCGCGGCCGCAACTGGAACACCTCCGCATCGAACGTGGGCTTGGCCGCAGCTCGCGACGGAGGCGGCGTTGTAGTCCGATTTTTGCCCAACGGATGCACCGGAGGTGGCGGAGGCACTAGCGGCGGAGGTTGAACTGCTCGCGAAGGTATAGCTGGAGTTTGGGTCGCTGGAGTTTGGGGCGCTGGCGTATGCGTCGTCTGGGCCGGTGGGCTCGGCGAACCCACTCGCAGCGGAACTTTCGACGCACTGGCAGCCGCCGGCGTCGAGACGGGCCTGCTGGGCTGCGATGGTCTATTGGTCGGCTCTGACAACGCCAATTGCCTTCCGAAGTTTGGGTCGTTTCAATCTTCGTCGTTTCAATCTATTACATCGAGTCCATCCACGAGTCGATCCACGCTTACTCTTCGGTAGCATCCGATTCTTCTGGGCTCGACGGATCTTCTGATTCGCCTTCGGCTAGTTCGGCTGGGGGCTGCGAAGCTGGGAGTTGCGAAGCCCGCGGAGTGCTCGGCAAGCTCGCTTCCAAATCGATGACGTCTTCCTTAGGCACTTTCACGATGGCGGTCAACGTATCTCCGTCGTCCACGTTCATTATACGCACGCCCTGCGTGTTGCGGCCGATGATGTTGATTTCTTTGGCCGCAACACGTTGAATCTTGCCGCGCGAGGTCATCATCAACAGCTCATCTTCGTCGGTAACCGGTACAATACCAATGACAGGCCCATTTCGATCGGTGGCTTTGATGTCCATTAGACCACCGCCGCCACGTCGCTGCGTGCGGTAGGACTGGCTGGAGTTGACTTCGCTGCTCTCGTTTTCTGAAGTATCGCTCTCCGAGTTATCGTTCTCTGAGCTGTCTTCCTCAGTATTATCAACGGCAATCGCGGCTTCGTCAGGATTTTCGGCTTCGGGGCTTTCGGCTTCGGGGCTTTCGGCTTCGGGTCCCGCGTTTTCCGACTGTTCGACGACGACCAATTTTTCGCCTGGACCGAACCAAGTTCGCTTGCCGTAGCCCTGCTCGCAGACCGTCAGTAAGGTGGCATCGGGATTGGCCACGACCATGCCAACCACGGAGTCGCCCTTCTTCAACCGAATACCTTTGACGCCCGAGGTGTTGCGTCCCATGGACCGCGCGTCGGTTTCGGCGAAGCGGATTGCCTTGCCACCTGCCGTTGCCATCAACAATTGATCGTCGGGGCCGACGACAACGACATCGACCAATTCGTCGTCCTCCTTCAGCTTGATCGCGATGATGCCGCCCTTCTTAGGTCGGCTATAGGCTTCCAGCGACGTCTTTTTGACGAGCCCTCGCTTGGTGGCCATCATTAGAAAATGCCCAGGCAAATCAAAATTGCGAACGGCTACACATTCAGCGATTTTTTCGCCTTCAGACAGATTCAGCAGGTTCACGACCGCACGGCCGCGACTCTCTCGACTGAGTTGCGGAATATCGTAGACTTTTTGCCAATACACCTTGCCCTGCGTGGTGAAGAACAGCAGATAAGCATGCGTGCTGGCAACGAAGAGATGTTCGATGGGATCTTCATCTTCCGACTTCGCACCGGTGATTCCCTTGCCACCCCGCCGCTGGGCTCGATAGGTGACGGAGGAAATGCGTTTGATGTAGCCACGGTGGCTGATGGTCACGACCATGGTTTCCTCGGTAATGAGGTCTTCCATGTTATAGTTGCCGATTTCTTCGTGGCTAATTTCGGTGCGACGATTGTCGCCAAAACGCCGAGCAATTTCCTCGGTTTCTTCGCGAATGATCGCATAGATGTTCTTTGTGTCGGACAGGATCACCAGGTAGCCGTCGATCTCCGCGAGCAGATTGGCGTGCTCTTCAGACAGCTTGTCCTGCTCTAGGTTCACCAGTTGTCCCAGTCGCATAGCTAGGATGGCGTCGGTCTGTACGCTGGACAGTGAGTAGGTATCGGAAACTCCGCGATCGAGTTGGAATTCCGCGAAGCCGCGATCACCCAGTGCCCGCTGCATCATCGAACCGGGCACTTGCACACCCATCAGTCGCTCTTTGGCTTCCGCTTGAGTGCGACTAGAGCGAATGATGGCGATGATCTGATCGATATCCGCCAAGGCCAACAGCAGACCTTCGACGGTGTGCTTACGCTTGCGAGCTCGGGCCAGCAGAAACTGGGTGCGACGACGAATCACGGTCACGCGGTGACGAATAAACTCCTGCAGCATTTCCTTCAGCGTCAACTCGCGCGGTTTGCCGTCGACCAGCGCCAGGAAGATGACGGAGAACGAATCCTGCAGCGGCGAGAATTGGTAGAGCTGGTTAAGGACAATATCGGCATCGTGGCCCTGTTTGATATCGATCACCAAACGCACGGGCTCTTTCAAATCGCTCTCATCGCGAATCCCAGAAATCCCCTTGATCTTGCCCGTGCTGACCAAGCCCGCGATCCGTTCGATAACTCGATCGCGGAACTGCTGAAATGGAATCTCGCTGACGACAATGCGCGAGCGATTGCGGACGGTTTCGATTTTAGTGCGCGCGCGGACGGTGATAACACTGCGGCCCGTGCGATAGCCCTGGCGAATCCCGTAGCGTCCACAGATGATTCCACCCGTCGGAAAGTCCGGGCCGGGAATGATCTCCATCAATTCCTCGATCGAGGTGTCCGGATCGTCGACCAGTGCCAAAATACCCGTACACACTTCGCGCAAGTTGTGGGGTGGGATACTGGTCGCCATACCGACGGCGATTCCCGTTGCGCCATTGACCAGCAAGTTCGGAAAGCGCGAGGGCAGTACGACAGGTTCGGTGCGGACCTCGTCGTAAGTGGGTACATAGTCTACGGTATCGAGTTTTAAATCGTCCAGCATCATGGACGCGGCCGAGCTGAGACGGGCTTCGGTATATCGCATCGCGGCTGGTGGCAATCCAGCAATCGAACCAAAGTTGCCTTGTTTGTCGATCAGCACCTGCCGCATATTCCACTCTTGGGCCATGCGAACCAGCGTTGGGTAGATAACCGCTTCGCCGTGCGGGTGGTAATTACCGCTCGTGTCACCGGAAATCTTTGCGCACTTAACCCGCTTTGCTCCCGGCCCGAGACTCAAGTCGTTCATGGCAACCAGGATGCGCCGCTGCGAAGGCTTAAGACCGTCGCGCACGTCGGGCAGCGCGCGACTGACGATCACGCTCATCGCGTACGTAAGATAGCTATCGCGAAGTTCGTTCTCGATCGGCTGTTCGACAATCCGTGTGCCATCGCCGTCACCCGAGTTGGTGCCGCCTAGACCGCCGTTTGCCTTCCCACTTCCACCGCCGTTGGCACTATCTCCCGCAGGATTATCCAGGTCATTTTCGGGTTCGTCGGCCAAGCCAGCATCCTTCTATCGAGGTCGAAAAAAATCGCAAGTGAAGCTCCAAAATGGAGCCGACAAGCACCTGCAATTTTTCAACTTGGGAAACGCCAGATGTTAGCAGAAATGGCTCGTTTCAACAACCTGCCAAGTCCGCAAAGGCAGCTCGCTAAGTCCTTGCTTTTGAACGGTTTGCGAGCCATCTTGCCGCTACCTAAAACCGCTGGCCATGGTCCTTGCGAAAGCGATCTGGCGTCATGCCAACGCGCTTTTTGAATTGCTGAGCAAATGCGATTTGTTCGCAGAATCCAAATTACAGCGCTATATCGTCAGGTTAGTGTATTTACCGCCAAACTGCATCTATGGCTGCAAATGCGGAAAGGCAGAAGCTAATCACTGCGTTGATGACGAAGAAAGCTTCATTGACGCGCGACAGGTTGCTGGGGCTGATAATCACGTGCTGTCGCACCACCAAACAACCCACCCCAACAACGGTTAATCCGTAAATCCAGCCCAACGACAGCGCACTACACACGAGTGCTAAGCTGACCAGCACGACCAACATGACCAGATGCATGCCGAGCGCTATCCGCAGCGCCCTCGCGACTCCCCAGCGTCCGGGCACACTGTACAAACCGGCTTGTTGGTCAAAATCTGCATCTTGGCAGGCGTAGATGATGTCAAAACCAGCCACCCAAAACGCGATAGCCAACCCCAAACCAAGCGCTGGCAAAATATCCGCTGGCACCGCAATCACCTCTTCGCCGCGAATCGCCATCCAAGCGCAAACCGGCGAAAGCGCCAAGGCCACACCCAACCAAAGATGTACCGCCGCGGTAAATCGCTTGGCCAAGCTGTAACCACAAATCCACAGCAGGACCGGCCCCGAGAACGCCAAGGGCAGCCAGTTGGGCAAAAACAGCGTACAGCTTCCTAAAAAACCCATCGCCATGATTGCAAAAAATATCCAAGCCTGCGCATGCGTGAGCTCGCCGGCAGGCAGATGACGCTTGGCCGTACGTGGGTTGTCCCCGTCAAAGCGGGCATCGACGAGCCGATTGAAGGCCATGGCCGCCGAGCGGGCTGTGACCATGCATAGCAGCACACCCACCAGTCGGATCGCGACTTCAGCCCCAGTCAACGCAGCACTCACGCGCGGGACCACCAACGCCCACACGCAAGCGAGCGCCGCAAAGGGGAGCGCGAACACGGTGTGGCTAAAGCGGATCAGCTCGAGCCAACGCCGAATCAAGCTCTTGTCAGTGCCAGAGTTTTGCATCGAGGGAAAGACTTTCAGCGGCTAAACGGTCGCAGGCACTGCGAGTTGCAAATGCCGCTCCGCGTTGCTATCCAATTCGCCAGCCACCAGCGGCATGTGCCACTCGGTAGACATCATGACGGAATTGATGCCCGAACCAATGCCCAGCAGCGCTACGCGGCTGCCCGCGCGAATCGTCTGCGAACGCAGGCCCATAGCCAGCGCCGTGGGTAGCGCGACCGAACCGGTATTGCCCATCCAGCTAAAGGTACTGAAGTCGTCGGCATCGGGCAGCTTCAAGGCTTCGAGCATCAGCCGGCGATGTGTCGCGCCAACTTGATGGCAGACGCTGGCAGCAAACTCTTCCCGAGTGGCACCGCGCTGGAGCAGCTCTTCGAAAGTGCGCACGCCTACGGCAATACCCGCCTGTAGCAATAGCTCCGAATCGGTGTGCATCAGCGGCTGCATGCCCGCGCCGGCTTGATCGGTATCGCTCTGGCATAATGCGTGATGTTGCGTCTCGGCGCGCGCCACGCAGGACAATAGGCGATTGCCCGTTTGGCTCAACTGGCGATCGACCAGCAGGACCGCACAGCTTCCCGAACCGATCGTCAACGAAGCAAACGAAGGCTTGATCGTCTGCCGCGTGAGAGTCGTGTCTGCATTCAACCCAGCCACCGTGGACTCAACCAACTGTCTAGCATTTTCGCTGCCCACCACGATGCCCGCGCGAATCGCCCCGCACTCGATCAGCGTGGCAATTTGCACGATACCGCTGAGCAGCCCCAAGCAGGCGTTGGACAAATCATAGACCCAGCAATCCGCACTCAGTCCCAAACCGGCATGTACGCTACAAGCCGTAGCGGGTTCTAAGTAGTCTCGGCAGACGCTCGCATGAATCAAGCATCCTATATCGCTTGGTGCCAGGCCGGTGGCCTGCAGCGCGAGCCGAGCACTGTTGGTGCTCGGCCCGCCGATCGTCGTTCCGCGCGGCCAAAATCGTCGCTCGCGAATTCCGCTCATCAACTCGAGTCGACCCTCTGGCAATCGTAGCCTTTGATAGGTCGGTGCAAGCTGTTGTTCCAGCTCCGCTGAAGTAATCACTTCCGAGGGCAGCGTAAAACCGATCGCTTCGATGGCAACTCGTTCAAAATTCACAGCGATGTCTCTTTTTCGAACAGTTTTGCGTTACAAGGTTCATAAACTCCAATGCTAGCACAGTAGCTAGTAGCAGCATTAGCGATCAGTACCAAATATAGCGTAGCACTTGAAATGCCACGACTTCCTGATAATCTTCCGAGCATCGTTCTGGCAAAGGTTGCCAGTGGAATTCGTGAGCACTCGGAGTTTACCGTATTCGGACGTTTTTCGCAGGGATAGTGCGAAAGTCGCTTTCGGATGCCAACGATGACCTTCCGTGATTTAGCTGGGCAAAGAGCATCGGGATGATGTCGCCGCTAACTCGGAACGGAAAAGACTTGGCGTTTGCAAGCTAAGCAACTTCGACGTGAAGTATCTCGTCTGCTGCCGATCACTTTGAGAAGCAAACCATCCACGCTGGCGTGGACCGCTGCGCTTCCACCTTCTCTGCACACAAAACGTCGCTCTGAGCACCGACTCACTAAGATCTGATAAGGACTCTCAGATGACGAAGCCAATCATTGGCATAAATTCGGACTTTCGGGCTGGTACGCATAGTCAAGCTGCATTCTCTTTTGTGGCTGCTGGCTATTACGATGCGATTGCACGAGCGGGAGCCATTCCGGTTATCCTGGCTCCTCTAGGCGATGACGATAGTATTCGAGAGCTGCTAGATCGACTCGACGGATGCGTGTTGATTGGCGGCGGAGATTTGGACCCGCGCAATGACGGCTTTATGCTGCATCCGTCGGTCAAGCCCATGGAGGTCCGGCGCGAGCGATTTGATCGTCGCTTGACGGCCGAGATCGTCGAACGAAGAATGCCTGTGCTCGGAATCGGCGCGGGCATGCAACTGCTGAACCTGGTTTGCGGCGGCAACCTGTTCTTGCACATTCCTGAAGATCTTCCCGATGCATTGCCCCACCGCGATGCACAGGATCCTAACCATCGACATTCGTTGATCATCGAACCCGATTCGTTGGTCGGTCGAGTTTACGGAGAAGGCGAGATTCGCGTTACCAGTCGACATCACATGGCGATCGACGAAGTTGCCCGTGGGTTCCGTGTCACCGCTCGCTGCCAAGATGGCGTCATCGAAGCCATCGAAAGTGAAATGATCGATTGGTTTGCAATCGGTACTCAATTTCATCCCGAATGTTCAGCGGCGAGCGCGCTGGATATCAGAATCTTCGAAGAGTTCATTGAAGCTATGAACCTAGCAGGTACCAATTCTCACGCCCTGGCAGCCGCCGCCGCCTAGCGGCTGGATATCTCGGTGTGTTTTCAATTTAAGAACAACACACCTCAGAATTCGCGGTTCCGTGCACTAGCATGGATGCTTCGCCCGTGCAAGGATTGCACATGGCGGTGCACGGAACTGCATTTAATCAGCAGGCAGTCAAGGACTTAAGAAGGTGGGCGGCCTCACCACTCCAACGGGATACGCCCGAGTTCCACGTCGGAAGATGAGGCCGGCCCATAATGTCGACTTCAATAACACTAGCCCGCTGCGATCGCTGTAAACGCAACCTTTAGTTGTCTGCTTCAGCCCATCTTAAGCCTATAATAGAAATTGTCCATCAGTTTCCCACATAATCGTTCGTTTTAGGTGGGGACTCG
>JBGSJL010000200.1:0-2359 GCA_041741955.1 Pirellulaceae bacterium
TGTGTTCGAGCGCCGCGTCTTCCAGAAGGAAGCCGATGGTACTGAAAGTTTCGGGCGAATCGACGCCTACAAGCGCCACTGCTTCGTCCTCGAAGCAAAGCAAGGCAGCGATGCCGACCGCAAGGCCGCCGAACAGGGCGAGGCTGACCTCGACATTTTCGGCCAGACCGCCGCCACCCGCTTCAAGCGCGGCACGGCCAAGCGCGGCACGCCCACTTGGTCGAAGGCGATGGTCGAAGCGCGTGGACAGGCCGAACGCTATGCCAAGGCGCTGCCTATTGATCACGGGTGGCCGCCCTTCCTCCTTGTAACCGACGTCGGCCACTGCATCGACGTCTATGCCGATTTCAGCGGGACCGGGAAGCAATACACCCAGTTCCCGGATGCCGCCCGCTTCCGCATCGCGCTCGATGATTTGCGGAAAGAAGATGTCCGCGCCCGCCTTGCGACCATCTGGGCGGACCCGCTCAGTCTCGACCCCTCGAAAGAAGCTGCTCGCGTCACCCGCGAGATTGCCGGTCATCTGGCGGAACTTTCCAAACGTCTCGAAAAGCGGGAGCAGAACCCGACCCGCGTTGCCGATTTCCTGATGCGCTGCCTGTTCACGATGTTTGCCGAGGACGTGCAGCTTATTCCCGAAGGCAGCTTCACCGATTTCCTTACCCGGATGCAGAAGCGCCCGGAGAATTTCGCGCCCAATCTGTCATCATTGTGGCAGGCAATGGACAAAGGTGGCCTGGCTGGGGTGCTGGGCGGCGCGGGCGAGACCGTGCTGCGCTTCAACGGCTATCTATTCAAGGATACCACTGCAATTGCGCTCAACGCCGACGAGATCGGCCTGTTGATCGAGGCAGCGACACACAAATGGAACCATGTCGAACCCGCGATCTTTGGTACGCTTCTCGAACGTGCGCTGGATGGCAAGGAACGCGCCAAGCTCGGCGCGCATTATACCCCCCGCGCTTATGTCGAACGCTTGGTGATGCCGACGATTATGGAGCCGCTTCGGGCCGATTGGGCCGGGGTGCAGGCCGCCGCTGGTCAGTTGATCGACGCGGGTAAGGCCGAAGAAGCCCATGCTGTGATTGAGAAATTCCACGCGCAGCTCGCTCAGACCAAAGTGCTTGATCCTGCCTGCGGCACTGGCAATTTCCTCTATGTCGCGCTCGCCCGCATGAAGGAGCTGGAGGGCGAAGTGATCGGACGACTGGCCGAACTCGAACCCGAAGGCGAGAAGCAGGCGGTGGCAGAGCTAAGCGGCCACACCATCACGCCCGAGAATTTCCTGGGGATCGAGATTAACCCGCGTGCGGCGGCGATTGCCCAGCTCGTGCTGTGGATCGGCTATTTGCAATGGCATTTCCGGGTGAATGGCGAAGGCAAAGTGCCGCCCGAACCGGTGCTGCGCGACGTGAAGACCATCGAAAACCGTGATGCGCTGATCACTTGGGACAAGAAAGTGCTGGAGCGGGACGAGCATGGAAAGCCGCTCACAATTTGGGACGGAATAACGATGAAGCGTCATCCTGTTACAGATAAGCTCGTGCCGGATGACACCGGACGAATGGAGCTATTTCGCTATGTGAAGCCGAAGCAGGTGAAGTGGCCAAAGGCCGACTTTATCGTTGGAAACCCGCCCTTCATTGGCAACAAGCGAATGCGTGAACGTCTTGGAGACGGCTACACCGAAGCGGTCCGCAACGCCTACTCCAAAACACCAGAAACCGTCGATTTTGTAATGTATTGGTGGGAGGTGGCAGCCGCAAAAACGGCGGAAGGCAACGCCAAGCGCTTCGGCTTCATCACTACCAATTCCATCACACAACCGTTCAATCGAGTTGTCGTTGAAGTAGCCAAGCCAAAGATCAAATATGCAATTCCGGATCATCCTTGGGTCGATGGCGTTGATGGTGCGGCAGTCAGGATCGCGATGACTTGCGGGTCGATGAGCCGTGAACCAGCAATCCTTGAAACCGTCGGTGATGAAGGTGACATGCTGGACGGCTACGGCGAGCGATGGGTCAAGCTCGACCGAATTAGCGCGGACGTATTAAACGCCGATCTCACAGTCGGTGTTGATGTTCAAGGGGCGTCGGGTCTCAAATCGAATAGTGATATTGCGGTGCAGGGAATGAACCCGCTTGGCCTTGGGTTTCGGCTTTCCTCAAATGATCTATCGGCCAAAGGAATAGATCCAGCGGCGCTACCCGCCAACTTGAAGCCGTATATCATTGGCCGCGATCTAGTTCAGCGCCCAGAAGCGAAGTGGGTTGTTGATTTCACCGGTCTGTCAGAAAAGGATGCCGCAGCGGCCAATCCTGCTCTTTTCCAGCATCTGTTGACGCATGTTAAGCCAGAA
>JBGSJL010000201.1:0-4022 GCA_041741955.1 Pirellulaceae bacterium
GAATTCAGCCAACCATCACCAAGGACTAGCGGAACAACTGCGTTATACCGTAGGTGAAGAAGGCACCCACGCCGAAGTTGATGGCCTCTTCGCAGGGCTTGAACTGTAGGATCAATGTGTCGCCAGGCTGGATGATCGGGCGTTGACGGGGATTGTTGATTGAATTGGCTAAGTCGACTTCGATCGCTAACTGACCATTGCACGGCGTCCTTCGCAGGATGTATAGTCGACCTGGCGGAACGACTTGGGTGTTTCCAACCAGACCCGTCGAGGCACTGGCTAGCTTGCTAGACACACCACCACCGGCGATAGCCATGGCACCCAGCGCGTCCAGATCATAGTCGCGAGGAATCGGCCATTGTCCACCGGGAAGCAATCCACCCGTGTAGAAGAACTCATTTTCTCGCGATTCGATGAGCACCACGTCGCCTTCTTCGAGAATCACGTCTTCCTGTCTGATGCTAGGCAGTACGCCTGGCGGCAGTCGCAACGGAATCTTTAGGATCGATGGGTCTTCAGGCATAGGCGGCGGGCAACCGCACGCATCGTTGAAGTTGGCCAGCGTCTGCTGATATTGCTGGATGAAGGCCATACGCGCCGCTTTGTCCGATTCCTTGGATCGCAGAATCTTGATTTCGTTCTTAGCTCCGATACCGGGCAATCCACCGGTCTCGGTCAAAGCGTGCAGAATGTCGTTCTCGAATGCGTCCAGCTTGACTACGGTGCCCTCGCCACTCTTGTCGGCACCCACCACACCGCGACCAGAGCGGTTGACCTGAGCCAGGAAAGTATCGCTGGCGTCGTTGCCTGCATCCTGTCGGATGACGATGACGTTGATACGACGCTTTTGGATGACGGTGACAACGGGGCTAACTTTTTTCTGTTCGTCCTCTTTGAGGATCTTCTTTTCGACGTAGGCACGGCGGATGGTATCCCGCGTTTGATCCTCGGTCAGTCCTTCGACTTTGACAGGTTCTAACAGCGGCAGGGAGATGGTGCCGTCTTCGAGTACGGTGATTGGAAAACCGGTCGAAGGTGGCAGCGTGCTGTCCTTCTCTGGGAAGTGAACTGGCGGTGGCTCGGGGACTTGGTCTGGTTCGCTGAAGGGTAAGATTCCGTCGACGGTGATACCCAGCACGTCGCCCGGACCCAGCGTATACTGCCGCGGCTTCTCCTGCTGGAGCAAGCTAAAGTCGATCGGGATGAGGCCATCCTTATCGCCTTGGAAAAACTCGCGAGGCAGCCTGTTGGCTGGGATGCCGTTGATCGGTTGCGTGAGCGCGGTGCAGCCAGAGAAGGCCATCGCAATGGCAGTCAACATGGCGGCCGAGCACGCGCGGTGGCTCGCCACCGTGGCTGGCTGCACGTTATTGAGTCGATTGACGAATGTCTTGTTACGGTTCATGGCACGATGCCTTTTCTGGTCAGTTGCGGAATCTAAAATTATGGTATGGAAAGCGCTACAACCGTTTCTTGCCGCAGCCGCTGATTAACTCGGGATCGACGACAGGCCAACCCAACCGTGTTCGCTAGGGCAGCATTGGCACGACACCCTGTGAGGGCAAACCACTCGGAAATGCTGGAGCGGGTGTGACTGTCCCACGCACTGCACTGGGTACAAAGCCAGTTGCTGTCGCGTCGGGAATCGGATACACGGCACCCTGGTGACTCAGCACACCGCTGCTCTGCAACTGGCTTTGCATACCAGCCGACATCTGAATTTGATGCCAGTTTGCGGTGCCCTCTTCCTCGGCCGCGCGAACGCCGTGTGGATAGCCGGAGAACCAAGATGAAGTCCGAGCTTGGCCTTCAGCCGATTGGTATTCCCAGCTCCAGTAGTTCGATGGCGGGAAGGCAGGAGTGCAGCCATCTGCTCCGCCGCACACCGCCTCGTAGCCAGCTCGGAAGCCGTTGCAGAAGTCCTGGTTGTGCTTCTCGTTGCAGAAATTCTGCTTGCGCCTGTGCCATGCCTTGGCTGAGTACGAACGGTTGCGCATGACCACAACAGTCTGGTTCCATGATCCGTTGCTGGTCATCGCCGAATAGCCGTTATGTACAACCGAGCAGCCCGAGGCGGACAAGGTTAACAGGGCTAGCACGGCCACAATTGCAGCTTGCTTTCGCCCGCAAGCGAAGGCACTTACAGGCAAATTTCCTGGGCTATGCGGCCCACGAATTGGTTTCCCAAATGGCGACATCTTGTCGTTCCCCCCCCGGAGTTCAGTCCATTAATCGTTTGAGCGCCCAACCCGGCAATCCCGAGCCCCACCAGAAAAGTGAGCGCATCGGTCCAGTGGGCAGGCGTAGTGCTTAGATCGAGTGTCAACCTGTGCCGAGTTGAGGAATTCTCGCGTTTATTGGGCTGGCAGCGTTTGCAGCGGTTCTTCCTAGATTTCCTAAGCTACCAATGAAACTCTTGCTCCCTTCTCCACCAGTACTCTGGCGGAGAAGGGTTGAGTATGAGGGAGGCAGGACTTCGCATCGATTCGGTGCAAGTTCAACAATTGCGGTCGCAGGCACTAATCATTCCGCTTATGCCGATCCTAACGACACGCTCCAAGTTCGCTGGCCGGTTCGCAGGATTCCACTGGCTGTTTTATTGAAAAATACGCTTACACTGAAAGGCTTGCATCTTCTTTCGCGAGTTCGAGTATTCAGTGGTTCTCCCATCCGGCCAGCAATTCATGCGCACAAGTTCAGAAAAAAGCAATCACCTTGTTCCCGCCGTGCTGACCTGGTCCGCTCGCGGATTGATTTGCCTACTGCTGCTGGCAGCCCCGTGGCCCTATGGCATGGCGGAATGGGCGTCTCAGGTTTGGCTGGTGCCCGTGATGGGAGCCGTTTTGGTGCTGTCTTCCATCGTGGCTCTGTGGCGGCGGCTGTCGATTGGCAACCCTTTGGTGTGGTGCCTCGCCTGTGTGCTCATGTTCGGCTTTGTGCAAGTTTTGCCTCTTCCGGAGGGACTTTGGCAGAACCTGTCCGCTGGCGCGGGATTCCAACAACAATCAACCCAGCTAGCCCAGTCGTTTGGTGAGATCTCTCTCGACGATATCGAACCATTTATGCAAGCCGTGCCGCATACGCTGAGTATCCACCCGTTGCAGACACGCGCTTCGCTGTGCGTCATGGCCATGGGCTTGGCCATGCTGATCTCCGCCAGTCTGGTGTTTCGCGATCGTCAGGGAGTCATCATGCTGCTAGCCACCCTGGGCCTCAGCGGTCTAGCTGTGGCGGTGCTTGGCATCTATCAAGCCGTCGTGGCGGGCGATTGGACTTTAATCGATGTACCCAAAGCCTCCTCCTTTGGCCCGTTCTACAGTCGCAATTCTGCACCGCAATTCTTAGCTTGCGCATTTGCCGCCACTGCCGGTCTAACAGTGCTGTACCTGAAGAAAGACAATCGCAAGAAGGACCGGCGCTACCAAATTACCTATCCTTCGGTGAATATGGTGGCTCGTCTCCGCCGCCGGATCGACGAGTTTGTTGTAGAAATCGATGTGGTGACCTTGCTGCTGCTGCTGGCCATGATTTTACAAGCCATTGGTATTCTGACGGCCAACAGCCGCGGAGGGACGCTATCGTTTTTTGCCAGTCTGGGATTCGTTGGCTTGGTGTACGCGCTCGGCAAACAAGCCAGCGTCAGCGCGATGCTAGGTGTCTTCGTCCTGTTGCTCTGTGCCGGACTGTTTCTTTCCTTTTTTGGAATTGATGAACTCATTGGCCAACGCCTGAACACTGTTTCCGAAGAAGCCTACACTCGGGACAACGCTCGTCTGGAGTTATGGTGGCTGGCTTTTTCCCAGCCCTCGATTTGGCTGTTCGGCAGCGGTCTTGGCACATTCCATTTTGCCATATTGCCAGCCTATCAGGCTCCGCAATCCACTTGGTTCTATCATGCCGAGAATATCTACGTCGAATTAGCCTCCAATGCGGGCGTGTGGATCATGTTGGTCGCTTTGGCAGGTTTGCTGTGGTTGCTATGGCAATTGTTAACCCGTCAATCGAATTCAACTGCCTTCAAA
>JBGSJL010000202.1:0-8381 GCA_041741955.1 Pirellulaceae bacterium
CAATGGTGGATCGGACGTGTCCATCGTTTGGATGCTTCGTTAATCGCCATGTAAACCAGCTTCAACGCTGAGGCTTCGTTGGGGTAAATCTTGCGGTTGCGAGTGAACTTGCGGATCACGCTGTTGACCGATTCGATCGCGATAGTCGTGTAGATCGCGCGACGAATTGACGGTGGGAAATCGAATAACGTGACGATGTCCTGCCATTTCAATCGCCACTGTTTAGAAATCGTCGGGTACTTCTCGTCCCAAGCTTGAGCGAATTGTTCCAAAGCTGACTCTGCTTCCAAAACTGTTGACGCTTGATAGATCTTCTTGAGGCCTTTTACCACCACTTGGCTGTCCTCAGAGCTCACGTAGCGCAGTGCTGCCCGCACTAGATGAACGATACATAGTTGCACGCGCGCGTCGGGGTACGCCGCGCGAATCGCTTCTGGGAATCCTGCCAGGCCGTCGACACACGCGACGAAAATATCTTGAAGACCACGGTTCTTCAAATCCGTCAGGCAACTAAGCCAAAATTTGGCCCCTTCGTTTTCGCTCAGCCAAAGCCCGATAAGTAGCGAGTTGTTCGTTTCGGGGCTTTTGGTTGAACCGTCAGCTCGCACCGGTCAGGACACGCCGGAGCGCCGAACATACCCAGATTAGCGCATCGGTCAAATCACTGAATGCAGTCCACTCGTGAACTGAAAGAGGATGGTCCTTCCCGAATATCATTATGATTTCCCGGAACGGTCGAATCCTGTCCTACCCGCGCTCAACGCCTGCGCGCACCTAATCCTGCAAATTCAGACATGACAGTGCTTTTCGCCTTTCAGCTTACGATAGACAACTTTTGCCAGCCTGGAGGATTGTCGGTTGCAATGCCAGCATGGGTGAGCAGGCGCGAACAACTCACCTACCGCCGTCGTGATACGAGGATGCGGGGGGACAATCTTAAATAACGCGTCGGTTGCTTCATCTGGCTGCGGTGTTGCTGCTCCCAACGCATGGAGCCGTAGTTAACGCCGCCAATGTTGAATGACCGATACGGGTTTTGCCGACTAATTTGCGCATGCCCCGTAGGCAACAGGCTCAACAGCGCAATTACAACAAGGCAGATTAGTTTGGCTTTCGAACGCAACATGATCTTGCTCCCCCAGAAAACAATTCCAACAGACGGCACTCGCCTACACACGCTGAGCGACTTAGCCAGGTTTTAGACCAGTCAACTTCCACCCAGTCATGCAAGGGATAGGCGTGGAAGTCTACAAATCTTTTGTCAAACTAACTTACAGCAAACTCGGCGCGAGACAAAGGGGTCAGGCCTCTTTGATGTCGTGTTCACGCCAAAGAGGCCTGCCCCTTAGCTTCGGCTCACGCCAAAGAGGCCTGACCTGAATGGCACTGTCGTGATTATTGATTGATTATATCAGCCCGCAAGTTGGGCTAGGACTGAGGCGGGGATTTTTGTAAACTCCGCTCCAGCCAAGGTGATCTTTTAAGATTTAGCCAGCCTTGGTATTAAAATGGAAGCCCTCCTTGGTTCACTCGCCAGTGAAAAGCCAAGGAGGGTTTTTTCATGGCTACTTCAGTAACAAATTCTCCGCGACGTGACAGTCGCAGTTTTCAGAAAATTGCTGATGCATTTCTGAGTGGTGAAGGTCTCCCGTTTGCTGATATTCTGTCGGCCGAAGCTAGACAAAGCGGTCAGGCCTCTTGGGCGTGAAGGAGACATCTAAGAGGCCTGACCCCTTAGATTCTTCTGACCCCTTAGATTCTTCGATTTGAGAGCCTTGTGCTCGACTCTACCTGAGATGCCGAGCAAATTTTTCTCTTCTGCTGAGCACGCCAGAATCCAGCAGCGATTATGAATTATTTTGCCAGCCTTATCCTTGGCAGGATGCGTCCCCACAGAGCTGCCTGCGTTTGGCTGAACACTTCAAAGGTGGTCGAAGTTCGCTGACATATCTAATCAAGACTGGAAACCCAAACTCACTGGGGACCGCTCTCGTAGTGCTGCGTGGTTTGCATGGAGGCTACCAGGTAGGGCAAAAATCTGGAAACCGGATTTCCTACGCCAACTAGCTTTCCGTTGCTTGCTTGGCCCTCAAGATGAATCGCGACGACCTCGCCGAGGTCATTCACAATGGGAGCTCCAAGCGTGCCCTCGAATGAAAGCCGTTCGTTCTCAAACGTGTAACGAAGATTTCCTCGTTCATCCAATCCGCTCAACGTTGCCGCATGCTGCTTGCGACTGGGCGGCGCGCCGCGGAACAGTGCACTCAGCATCCACACGCGATCGCCCGCTTGCGGCTGCTCGACAGCAATTGACAGTCCCGCAATGCGAGATTTCTCTGGTAACCGAATAGCCAGCACATTACCGGCTGGAGACTCGCTATCGGCCTCAGATCCTGCTTCGGGAATTTGCAAAAAATCTTCGCCATCGAAGACACCATCGGATGAGCCAAAAGCGTCGCCAAAAGTAATATCAGGCTCCAATGAGTTCAATTTGTTCGGGTCTGGAGCCATTGTAAAACCACTATCGGGCCCCAGCACAGTAAAGGCTGTTAGCACGACAATGGGGGAGGTCGCGTCGATGGCTACTCCACATGCCGTACCCACGGTTGTGCCTGCATCGTTGCCCCCCGCAGTTGTGCGGATGAAGGGACGCAGCACGGCTAGCTCGGGAATTTCCGGCGCTCCCTCAACCTCGGAATCGGCCGCACTCCCGTATGCAGACGCAGGCTTGGTTTTGGCTGTCCGGCAGGCGAGCGGCAGGGCAACGAGGAGTGTGGCGGCGAGCCAACCGCAGAACTTGATCTTCATGGCTTGTCCCTAACTCGAGGCGTAGTAATCGGCGCCGAGCCGAAGTGACTCGGCGCCCCGGATCAATCAATCAGGCGAAGGCTGCTGACTGATCTGTTGTTGGTTAGTGCGCAAAACTACAAGCCAGACTCACCAGCGTCGACCTTCGCTTGTTGCGCGGCTGCTTCTTGTGCTAGCGTCTCCGCGTCCTTAACCGGTTGTGAGCTGCAGGCTGGGAGCATAAGGACGCAGCCGAACAACAAAACTTGCCATACACGTCTTGCGATACTATTCAATTTATTTCCCCCTGAATTACTTCGCCGTCATCAATCACACACAGCTGACGCCATGCGTTGGCGTCGACACTGAATGAGAAAAAGCGAACTGAGCCATCGACGGCGACGGCGTTCAATCCGCCGGGGTGGGCTGAGCCGAAGTAACGATTCCAATTCGTGCTTGGGTTCCGTGCCTGAGTATTTTGATCCGAACGAGGCGGGAAGTGCCAACGTACGACGCATTCGTCCCAGCCCGCGTTGTTCCAGCGTTCATTGTCACCACCGTCGCGACCATGCTCAGTGGGATGCAACGACTTCTCCGCAAAGATAATTGAATTAGAGGTGCCATCGGTGATTTGAGCCAAAGTCCGCTTTCGGCCTGTACCGGTCCATGCAATCGCACCGCCTCGCCCGGAAATTAGCCCGCCATTGGTCAAAGTGCGTGTCGGTTGGGCGGGAGCTCCCAGAGGGGCTTCAGGGATGAAGTTAATCCGGCTATCCGGCTTACCGTGATAGAAGCCGGCACAGCCAGCATAGTCCGTGCGGCCAAATTGGCTGCTGTAGCCGGTGGGAGACCGACGGCTGGGACAGTAGTAGGTGCTAATCAGCGAACGCGCCACATCGTTTTCGCCGCTCGCGACGCCGTTGGTGTAACGCCACACCGGTGCTACATCTTGACCCAGGTTGTACACGTTTGTCTGCTCCATAAAGGGCAGAATGTGGTATTGGGCACTCCAACCATCGCGATTCGAAGCCCGGCAGCACGTTCGTCCTGTCCCGTAATCATGACCAGCCGGTGCATCCGCCCCGCTGGATGTTACAGCCTGAGGATGTCCGTCGAAGGGTCCCTTGGGCAAATGCTTGTAGGCACTTTCAAGATTCAAACTAGCCAAGCCCATCTGTTTCAAATTGTTTGAACATTGCATTCGGCGGGCCGCCTCGCGGGCCGCTTGGACAGCGGGCAATAACAGCCCAACCAATATGCCAATGATGGCGATGACCACCAACAATTCCACCAGCGTAAACGCTGGCAAAAATCTCGCTCCACTCGATCTCATAATTGACCTCACCAAAATGCTTACTGACCAGTCCACGCTTCGCAACCATTGCGTCGTGTTAGGCATACCATACAGGTAAATGCTTAAGAAATAGTTATGTGACAATGAATATTTAGTTAAGAAATCTACAGGTGTATCTTAGGTGCCACCCACGGCTGCTTACTCGGTGAACAGGAAGACAGCGACGACAAGCAGACCAAGACCGAGCGAGTAGCAGCCAGACGGATAGATCAACTAAGCGGCACGACCAAGATGACGGCTAATGGCAACACCCAACTCTCGTACAAGAACGCGAGCACCAAATACACAATCAAAACCGCCAAACCGAAGACGTACAATTCTTCGCCCGTCGCTTGGCTTTCTTGCAGCGACACACCGCTCCAATCAAACGCGATCGATTCGGGGAAGGTTTCATCCGCCAAACGCGACATTGTCTTTAATGCTTCGCCCGAACTGACGCCGGGTGCGGCGGAGCCGGTTACGTTGGCAGCCGGATACAGGTTGAATCGACGAATGATCTGCGGGCCAAACACTTCGTCGATCGTCATCAGGCTTCCCAGTGAAACCATCTTCCCATCTGCATTGCGAACGTTCAGTCGTCGTACATCGTCGACCTCATCGCGATATGGCCCGTCGGCTTGAAGCGTGACTCGGTAAGTGCGACCGAATTTGTTAAAGTCGTTGACGTAAGCGGAACCCAGCGCGGCTTGCAATGTCGTAAACACATCGCCTAGCGGAACTTGTATGCTGAGTACCTTGGCGCGATCGACGTCGGCAAACAACTGCGGTACACCAGCGCGGAATGTCGAGTTGACACGTTGTAGATCGGGCTGCGAAGCCGCTGCTGCCAGCAGTTCGTTCACGGCAGATTGCAATTGCACCAGCCCCGCTCCGCCGCGATCTTCGACTTGCATCTCGAATCCACCACTGGTTCCAAGACCTCTGTTCGATTACTTCACGGGTACGATCTTGAGACGCCGCGTCCGGTAACTGAATCGCCGTGATCAAATAACCTTGATCTTCTGTTGGCAGAAAGCCTGTCGGGAGTTGGCGATACCACCACGCGGTTCCGCCGATGGTCAACACGAATACGATCAAGACGACAGGCCATGCGCGGATCAAGCCGCCGACGCAAAACACATACGCGGACTCGATCCATCCAAACCCTGTGTTGAACCAACGCGACAGAATGAACTTTTTTTTGCCTTCTTGGACTGGTCGCAACCACAAGGCACATTGGGCCGGCTTCAGCGTCAAGGCATTGATCGCACTGAGCAGTGCCGTGGCCGCGATCGTCAAGGCGAATTGCCTATAGAGTTGCCCCGTGATGCCGCCTAAGAACGTCGTCGGAATGAACACCGCCATCAGCACTGCAGTGATACCGATCACAGGGCCAGTCACTTCGCGCATCGCGCGGATCGTTGCCTCTTTGGGCGCTTCGCCTCGTTCAATGTGATGCGAAGCGTTCTCGACAATCACAATCGCGTCATCGACGACAATGCCGATCGCCAACACCAATCCAAACAAGGTTAGTAAGTTAACCGAAAATCCTAGCAACGGCATGATGGCGAACGCACCCGGATAGCTGGCCGTGACCTGGATCGTGGGCGGTGTGATATTTGGGTAACGTTCGACTGGCAGGTTCCAAAGCCCAACGGCACCCAACAGCAGAGTCAACAGCGCGATCACGTTAGCCGCAACAGGACGATTCATAAGGAAATTGAAAATCACTTCGGGTCACCAGCTTCTGCGCCTATCGTTTGCTCGCTTGGACTTCCTGATCCATTGCGATGGACACAGTTGGCACCAACACCGCGTCGTACTGGGAGCTGAACGGAATCTGCATGAGGGCAAACAGCCCAGGCGAAAGGCGGCAGTAATCCCAAATCCCGGATCGATTTCCGATTCCACGAAACGGCTTTCAAAACCCCTTTTGAACTCGGTCGTTAAAGCCGCTGGCTAGTCTGGTGGAATCCGCCAGCGCGTTTTCATGCTTTGCCTGATATGCGGCCACGGCTCTATCCAAGAAAATGAGAGTTGCGAAAGCAATGCGAAGGGAGAGCTCGCGTTCGCCCACGAAATTTCTCATCGCCAGTCGTAGGGGATTTCTAATGAGTCGTCAAATGCAACTAGTTGAAACACGGGATGAAGGAAAGGGTCTGTTGGGATCGAAAGCTTTTATGCAAGACGCTATGAACGATGCATCGTTGCGTGCTGAATCCGATGAACTGATTACGACGCTTTTAGAAAGCGACCGCAACAAGAATGAGTTCTTAGCATCACTGGCGCATGAACTTCGAAATCCGCTGGCACCGATCAAGTGCGCGCTAGACGCGATGGGTCTGATGGAGCTACATGCGGAAGTCGAAGGTTTGCGAAAAATGATGAACCGTCAGGTTGACCAATTGATTCACCTGATCGATGCCCTACTTGATGTTTCTCGTATCAGCTGCGGAAAGCTAGTCCTCGAAAAGGAAGTCGTCCCGTTGCGTGCGATCATCGAAAGTGCAGTTGAAGCGTCTTCGACATTCATTGCTGAGTCGGGACAGACATTGACTGTATCCGACCTGAGCAACAACGTCTTCGTATTCGCCGATCCAACTCGAATGACCCAAGTCGTTACGAACCTGCTGAACAATTCCGCCAAGTATAGCGGTCCTGGAGGCCATATCGGTTTGACGATAAACCAGGACAGGGGATTTGTCACAATTCGCATCCGCGATGATGGTAGTGGCATCGCCGCTGACAAATTGAGGAGTATCTTTGAGTTGTATACTCAGGTTGGAGACACGGGTGAACGTGGTTCGCCTGGTCTCGGTATCGGCCTTTCACTTGTCAAGACTTTTGTTGAATTGCACTCCGGCAGTGTGATTGCGGAGAGCGACGGAACTGGTCAGGGAAGTGTCTTTACGGTTCGCTTACCGACGGTCGAAGCACCAGTCAACGTTGTTTCTGGACCGGGCGACTCCGATGCAATCACGAACAAGCCGTGGCGAATGTTTCGTATTCTGGTCGTCGAAGACCAGCGTGCTCTTCGTCTGGTGATGGCACGATTGCTAAGAAAATTGGGGCACGAGGTCGAAGTTGCGGAAACGGGCGATCAAGCCATTGAGACATTGGCCTGCTTCACACCCGAACTCATATTCTCTGATATTTCGATGCCGGGCATGAACGGTTACGAACTCGTTCGGATACTGCGACAACGTCCCGACACGAGTACGGCGTTCATTGTCGCTCTGACCGGAAGTGGAACGGAGATTGATCGCAAAACAGCTCTTGACTCCGGTTTTGATGAACATCAAACAAAACCTGTGGACATTCAGAGTTTGCGGAAACTGTTTGAACGCCTTTCCGTGACAACCCCTTCGTAAGCACAAATCATAAATGTTCACAATACCATCATCTTTCATTGTCTCAAATGTGCCCGCATTGCTCACAAGGAGTTGACGGTAGCGCCGTCGACCTGCTGTGGCTGAACTCTTGGCTGCGGTATCGGAATTTATTTGGGGCACCACGGAATCCGCCATTCTCTATTGGCGGAAGCACCGATGTTCGTCGTTGAAGTTAATGCGGACACTTTGAGTAGGTTCGTTGTGGTTTTCCTCTGATGCATTCGGAGGAAGCAGCGATGGTCCCCGCATTAGCAGGGATTTTCAGTCAATCGAAGGAGAGTTAAAATGGATCGAAGAAACATGTTGGCATCGGCCGGTGCGGTCGCCTTGGCCGGTGTTGCGGCGGGAGTTTCCCGAGGACAGGAAGGTGGGGCGGCTTCGAAATCGACCGCGGGTTTGGACAAGATGCACCAAAGCTGTTTGGACATCTCTCAGAGGTGTGAGTCGACTTGCAATGCGACCGTCAACTATTGTATGACCCATTTGGCGGAAGGCCATAAAGAGCATGCGGCGTGTGCCGCAGTTGCCATGAGTTGCCAAGAATTTTGCGGCTTGAGCGCGAAACTGATTGCTCGTTCCTGCACACTGGCTCCTGCCGCTTGTCAGGCCTGTGCAACGGCCTGCGACGCATGCGCGACCGAGTGTGAAAAAATGAAGTCTGATATGCAAATGACCGCTTGCGCTAAGGCATGTCGAGAATGTGCCGCCGCCTGTCGCAAGATGGTTTGAGCATCCATCGTCAGCGCCAGAATAGAACTGGATCAACCGGAAAGGGTTGGCTGACGGTTTTCGAATGCTGATAAGAATCCGACGCTAAGGCGTTGCAGCTGATTGGACGACGCACATAGTGTCTCTGGTTGTATTCGCCA
>JBGSJL010000203.1:0-23156 GCA_041741955.1 Pirellulaceae bacterium
CTGACTTCAATTTCAACGACATTGAATTGGGCACGCAGCATGACCTGGAAAAAGTTACAACCGGTAGTGCGCGTCTTGAACGGTATTTATCGACCAGGAGTCAAGCTCACCAAAAAAGAATTCGCGCCCAAGCGCCAAACGCCTACAAAGGTCGCAATCGATTGGCAAGTGGAGTGTGATGATCTCGCCTGAAGTGTTGACTGTTACTTAGTTTGTTCACGGCGGGCCCACCACAGCTGCCCGCCGATGCTGACTGTCTGATAAATCGCGCCTGGGTAGTTCCAACCGCACTCCTTCGGTCTAAAATTGCGGCGAGTAGGCAAGTCGCAGTGGCTGGCGTAACCCAACTCGCTTCATACCGCTCGTCCTCCTTCGGCCTCCCACTGCGACTGCCTGCTCTATGCAATTTTTGTGGGTTCGATGGTACGTTTATTTTGTCCCGCTGCCCAACTTAGGATCAGGCGATAAATGTTCGACCTACATTCGTCGTACCCATTGCCTGTGGGTTATCACGGTCCAGGGACTGTACTTGACCCAGGCTGGAATCGCTGGAAGCCTAGGCTACGTGGGATATTTAAGCCAATCAATGCGGCTATGGCGACGAGACCAAATGCAATCGTGCTAGAAATCCCCATCTCGATTCCCGCCCAGTCGCTGACGACACCCACCGTCCAGGGTCCAACGGCTCCACCGATTCCGGAAAACGCGAATAGAATTCCGAGAATAGATCCCATGTTCTCTTTATGAATCGCAGACACCGAAGCCGTCACCGTCGGAAAGACAATTGACATGCACAGCCCAGAGAGCGGTATGAAAAAAACCAGCGATGGATGAGCAAAAATGCCAATTATCAGGCAGAGGCAACTTCCAACCAGCGCGAACGCAACCGTGCGATGATGCCCGATTGCATCAACTACGAACGCTCCAAATAGGCGTCCTAACATCAGCAAAACAAAGAAAGCAGATAGGTACAGTGAACCGCTCTCAACGGAAATACCTCGAGCTTGCCGTAGGTACTCGACCATCCATGCTCCGACCCCTAGCTCAAGCGCAACGTAGGCACTTAGTAGTAGATAGTAGAGCCCCATCTGTTTTGTGAAGGCGAGTCGAAGGTTAGCTGGCCCATCAACGGATCGCTGTGGCTTACTCGCGTTAACTGAGTCGGTGTTAGTGAGAGCCATTGGGCTGCTGCCGAGCGAAGGCCAAAATAGGATGGCTAGTGGAATCGCAAGGAATACGCTCGTCGCATAGATCGATTGCCAACCAAATCCGAATCGCAACATCATGGATGCGAACAAAGGAACGGTCAGTGATCCGAGACCATGAAAAGTGCCCAGCAAGTTCAAATAGCGGCCGCGCGTTTCGCTGTGGAGTTCGACCATCAAGCCATTGCCACCCAGCTCGATCGCCCCCAACCCCAAGCCAATCACACCCATCGACGCGATCAACAGCGGATAAGTGATCGTTGAACTGTAGCCGCAACCTCCGATGATCAACCCCACTGCAGCCAGGAGCAATATTCTCCGATGAGTAACTCGGTCGGCTAAGATTCCGCAGCCCAACGTTGCGACGATGAAGCCGATGTAGCCCACGAAGAAGATCGTTCCAAGTTGACTGTAACTCAGTGCTCCATCTCGAACCATCTCGGGCAGAAGCGGACCTTTGAGATTGTCCACAAACCCAAAAACAAAAAACGAAAAGAAGCCACCGGCTGTCAAGAGTTTGTGGGACATTAACAATAGTTTTCCATGCTTCTACCCGTGCTGAAGCTAGCCACACAGATCAAACTCCAAACTTCGCAATATTGTAACGCACTTGCAATTAGCCCGTTCCTGCTCTGTTGGCTGATAGGTGGTCAACTCACCTACTTCCCAGGGCGACCAAAGTTCGACCAGTGAGGAGTCGCTTGATTCCATTTGCTCCGCTAAAATTTGCGGACTCTCATCGGCGTTTGACAATTCTATTGAGCTGTCGCCGAATAGTTCGCAACTCAATCGATCTGTTTTAGCCACAGAGAACCGCATGAATAAAACAAAGGTGTCAGGAGTCATTATTTGGGTCGCGGCAGTCATGTTTGTTAGTGGATGGACTTTTGGGCGTCCACGAGGGCGTAAAGTTGACTCAAGGTCAAGGCGGCGGGCGATTGACTCAACCCATGTTGCATTACGGAAGGGACTGCCAAGTTTGATACTCCATCGAACTGCATCGACTTCTTTCTCGCATGGCGTTTCGTTAACGCGTTTGACCCAATTGGGGTAGTCTGGCGATCGGCCACGCTGAAAGTAGTTCGGGATCGGTTGGCTGTAGTGCAAAGTGCCAATGATGGGGCATCAATAGATAGCTGAGGATGCGACATGGAAAGCGCTCTAGCCCTTCGGCCAGGATTCGCTCAGAAGCGCGGTAATCAGCCTCTTTGTTAAAAATGGCACATCGCGCATTGCCACGGATCAGCGCGTGGTAAACGCAATCGGCTTCATCGGCTCGTTTAGGTCTAGCCATGCGACAATCATATTAGAACCCATCCTACGAAACAATGAGTCCTGACACCTTTGTTTTGACAAAGCACTAGACGCAAAATTAAGCAGCGATGTTGCACTGGTGACAGATTTCCTGGGTATACTGTTGGACACGCGAGAAGCAGAAAATCTTAGGTACCTTTTCGCCAATGTTTTCTACCAGTTGTCCTTGCCCAGTTGTTGATGTCGAATGCTGCAAAAAGACAAAAGTCCTCGAAAGCTGTTGCTTGGCCACGAGGGTCGCGAGCGGATGCGAAACGCAGGTCGTTTCAATGCTAAGCTAATGGATGAAGTTCGTAGGAATATCGGTTTGGGTGTCACCACGGCGCAAATCGATCAAATCATCCACGAATTTACGCTCGATCACGGCCATACGCCGGCCACGCTGGGATACATGGGCTACCCGAAAAGCTGTTGCACGAGTATCAACGACGTCATCTGCCATGGTATCCCCGATGACACGCCGCTGGCCGACGGCGATATCGTCAATGTCGATATCACCAGCGTTGTCGATGGCTGGCACGGCGATCAATCGGAAACATTCATAATCGGCAAGGGTAGCGTCGAAGCCATTGCTGTCACTCAGGCAGCCTTTGATTGCATGCATCTGGCCATCGCTGCGCTCACGCCGGGTTGCCCGGTGAGCGAAATTGGGGATTCGATCGTGGAGGAGGCGCATCGCCGAGGATACTCCGTGGTGCGCGAGTATGTGGGACATGGCCTGGGACAGGTATTTCACCAGCCGCCAAACATTCCCCACTTTCCAGATCGCAAATCAAGGCAACAACGCTTGCTGCCAGGAATGTGCTTTACAGTCGAACCCATGATCAATGCTGGCACGCGTTTTACGCGGTTGGATAAAAAGGACGGCTGGACGGTGAGAACTCGCGATGCTCGGTTATCGGCTCAATTCGAACATACGGTCCTGATGACAGAAACCGGTCCTGAGATCTTAACCCAGACACAGCAAGGGCCTGCTAGGGGCCACAAGTTCTAGGTCTAACCATAGAACTTAGTTGGCGTTGGTAGACTTCGGTTCTTAAAGACTGAAGTCTAGCGACTCCAGCTACGAAGGGTGGATACTCAGTCGCTGGTCGCATCAATGTAGTATTGCTAGCAAAATGTCTAGGTTGTTTGTTAGGCCAAGCATCACGAAATCTTGTTTCGCGTCGATATCTTAGCTGAACTCTGGGTCTCTCGATCAGCGTAACCCGCAGCTTCTCTTGTTTCTCAGTGCGTGGCCCGCTAAAAAGCCGATACTAGAAAAAGCGTACCTGACCAACCGCAAAGCAAGGAGGCCCAACGGTGGATGCGATCGTCTGCGCTCTCGCTTGGCAGAGCCTCATCTTTTTATCTCAAGTGATGGTCGATACGCGATCCTCGCAGGATCTTTACCGAAAAGCTTCCGTCGCGATTGCCGCGCACGATATACCGGCTGCCATTCCGCTCCTAGAAGAAATCGTCCAACAACACGGCACTTCGTCAGTCGCCAGTATTGCAGCCTTTCATCTCGCCGAGTGCTATGCGCTCAGTCAGCGATGCGAAGAAGCTTTGGATTTACTGATAGTCTGGAATGAGCTGGCTTCAGGATTGCCGGTGAATGAGAGGCTCGCACCGGAATTGCCTGCCCAATACCAACGGCTTTACAAACAGGCCGCCGCAGCCCTACCCAGCGAATCCACGTCGATCCTGAAGTTCGAACAACTACTGAGCGCTAACGACCGTCAGTTGCCTTTGGCCTTCAAAGTACCAACCGCTTGCGAATTAGCGCGGCGGTACGAACGCGATCGCGACTACGCCGCTGCACAGCATTGGCTAGAGCAGGCTGTCGAGTACTGCTTAGACTCTGATCAGGAACTCTGTTCGATCTTACAGGGCCAACTGAATTTCGAGCTGCCACTGGCCAGGGCAAGTTTTGAATATGCCCATGCAAGACCGGCGTCGAGTATTACGATCCTACAGCAAATGCCAAGCGATCTGCTCACGCGCGACCAGCAATTCAGTCGCCGATTTTTGCTGGCCGAGGCACAGCTCGCCGCTGGCGATCGCAGCAGCGCTGCAACCGAGTTAGCTTGGCTGGCTGAGCAAGGTGAGCAACTTGAGCCCACTCCCACATGGTTGGCAAGCGTGGCGCTGCGTCGAGCAGAAATGCTGGTTGCAGACGGCAGTTACGTTTCCGCGCAGGTGCAACTAATTCGCGATCGTAAGCGCTTTGCAGCATTCGAGAATGTGTATGAGTTTGACTTCTTGTTGGCGCGTTGCGCCATCGCCAGAATCGAATTCGACCAAGCCGAAATGGTCTTGAAGCGTATCTTGCAGTTGCCGCAAGTGTTGGGGAAAGAGCCTGCCGCCCGCGCGGCTTGGCTGCTGGGAGAAACCTACTTCTTGCAGGCCCGCTATGCCGAAGCGATATCGGCCTACGCGCCGGTGGCCAACGGCGACAGTTTCCCGGATTGGCGAGCTCGAGCACTCTTGCAATCCGCCAAATGTCACGAGTTGCTCGGTCATGAAGCGGATGCACTGGCGCAGTACGCGCGAATATCCGAAACGACCGACAACCCATATGTTACTCAAGAAGCTAAGCAGCGTATGGCTGCCATTCAAACTACTCCTCCAAGTCTTCGATAATTCCGGTTGGAAAGCCAGACATGGTAAACGCGTCCAGCAAGTTATTCTTCAACAGCAGTGGGTCTTCGCGCAAGCGTTGGTTCGCTGCACGATCTGCATCCATGACACATCACCGATTTCGCGTGGGGCGATGTATCGTGTTGGCCTCGTTGACGCTGGTACTGGTCGCAGCGACCGATGCGCACCTACACGCTCAAGCCCCACCTCCGAATTGGGGTGCCAGCAGCTTCAGCGACGCGCCCGCGACCAGGATAGCATCCAATGCGCCATTGGGCTCCGGTGTGACCACCAGCTTACCGACGGACCCAGCTTCAATTGCAGCAGAGGAGAGCACGAGTGATCCGGCGGCTGGAACAATTCGAATCAACAATATCATTAGTGTTGTTCGCGAGGGTGGCATTTTGATGTTGCCTATCATAGGCTGCTCGATCGTGTTGATGGTTTTTGTATTCGAGCGGATGCTCTACTTGAGACGTGCCCGTGTGATTCCGCGGCCTTTCGTGCGCGGAGTGATCGAGCAGCTTGAACAACAGCAACTGGACCGCGAAGAGGCTCTCGCACTGTGCGAGGAAAACGGCAGTCCGATCGCCGAGCTTTTCACGGCAGCGCTTAAGAAATGGAATCGACCTGCGGTTGAAGTGGAGCAAGCCATCTTGGATGCAGGCGAGCGGGTTACTAGTGAGTTAAGGAAGTATTTGCGACTGTTCAATGCGATCAGCAACATCGCGCCGCTGCTGGGTCTGCTCGGAACAGTGCTGGGGATGATTGATGCCTTCAATTCCATCGCCCAGGCCGATGCGATGGGCCGACCCGAGTTGCTCGCAGGGGGGATTGGCTCCGCATTGTTAACAACCGCAGCGGGACTGTTGGTGGCGATTCCAGCTTACGCGGTATACGCCTTTTTTGTGGGTCGCACCGATCGACTGATTCTGGAAATGGATGCGCTCGCGCAGAATATTGTTGAGCTAATCAGTGCCGAAGGGCTACAGGAGTCCGGAAAATCTCGCGGACGGGCGCGACGTAGCGCAGCTTAAGACGGCTATCACAAGCGAAGAAACATGCCTCTAAAAACTAAAACTTTGGAAGAACTGCCCAGCGTTAACTTAACGCCGATGATCGATGTGGTATTTCTCCTGATCATCTTTTTTATGGTAGGAACCCAGTTCACGCAGCCTGAGCTTGAGATTGCACTGAAGCTACCGGGAGTTGGTGGGCTCAAGGCGATGGTGGCTGCACCCGATCGCCGCGAAATTGCAGTCACCGTCGATGGAAGGATCGTATTCGAGGGCGAAACATTATCCGTCGACCAACTGGTGCAGCGGCTGCAATCGATTCGGGCCCGCTATCCTGACCTACGAGTCGCAGTGCGTGCGGATGGCGATGTCAAATATCAAACGGTGGCTGCGGTAATGTGGGCGGCCAATAAGGCAGGTGTTGCCGACCTGACGGCAGCGATGCGCTCCGAATCTACTCAAATGCGGTAGTCCATGTTGGTCCTTGGTCAAATTGAGCAACAACTCTGGCGCTGGTGGCTCTACGTCACTCAGACGCGGTCTTTGGCCGTCTTCTGCGGCATCGGCTTTGCGCTGCTCGCTATCACGCTGCTGATTGCCTCGCGAACACGTTGGGGACAAGCCAAGCCATTGACCAAGTGCATTGCGCTCAGTGTGCTGGCTCACGTTTGGCTGTTGATGTACGCGTTGGGAAGTCGCGCTGTGCTGCCACAGGGAGAAATTCACGGCCGAGAGCGGAGCATGTCGGTTTCATTCGAGGGCCAATTTGAAACCTTTACAACCCCAAGCACTCAAAGTATCGCCGAAAGCTCTCAAACCGTCGATCTACAGCAGCCACTGCCCTGGGAGCAGCCGGTCCCACTGTCCAATCTGCCACAACCGGAAGCCCTTGCGAACGCTGGAATTCGCGCGGCGATGACCGTGCCAGAGCTCTTGCCTCTGCCAGAACCAACTCCCATGCCTGCCCTGCCGCCGCCTGAACTTATGGCAGACCAGTCTCGGACCGAGGCAACGGCCCATGACTCGAACTCTCCAAATTCGATTGGCGAGGCGTCCAGTGCGCAACAAGCCAACGAACCCCCTAGTTTCGCGTCCATGAGTTCCCCACAGGTCGCTGCTGCCAACGACAGCACCGATAGCCAGCACTCGCCAGATACAGAATCTCCGCAGTATCCTCAGTTGCAAAACGTGTCCGCAGCGAACTCGCCCGTATTGCCGCCGGAGTTACAGTTGCCAGAGAATACGGAGCTACCGCCCGAGTATCAACTACGGCAAGCTCCAAACCGGCTCCAACTTTCGGCGGCTTTTGGCGCCGATGCGGACACTGAAGCGTCCGTAAAACTGGGACTGAACTGGTTGGTAGGCGCACAATCGAGCGACGGCTCATGGGACGCTAAGCGATTTGGCGCTGGTCAGGAAACGCATGCACTTGGCGAGTCGCGGTATGGCACTGGAGATAAAGCCGATACCGGAGTCAGTGGCCTAGCGCTGCTCGCCTTTTTGTCAGCAGGGCATACGCATTTAGATGGGGAGTTCAAGGCGACGGTTCAGCAAGGTCTGCGTTACTTGTTACGAGCCCAGATGCCTTCAGGCGATCTATCGGGTCCCAAGCAAGTAGGTAACGACAGAGGTATTTTGAATGCGCGCATGTATTGCCATAGCATTGCTACATTGGCGCTAGCGGAAGCACACGCGATGACCGGTGACGTGGCGCTGCGCGACGCGCTCCTGCGGGCGGCACAATATTCGATCAATGCGCAGGATACGCGCGGCGGTGGTTGGAGATACAGTCCTCACGATCCAGGGGACCTCAGCCAATTTGGTTGGCAGGCGATGGCGCTCCGCAGCGTGGACCGCTCGAGTATTCCGGTACCGGGCGATGTCAAACAGCGTATGAGGAATTTTCTCGACTCCTGTTCGGCCGGTCCGGCTGGGGGCTTGGCTACCTACCGTCCCAAGGAAGGTCGACCTAGCGAGACGATGACTGCGGAAAGTCTTGCCTGCCGTCTGCTACTGGACTATCCCACGACGCTGCCCGCGCGATACGAAGCCACAAAAATGATTATGGACAATCGACCTGGCGTGGGCGCAGACAACGTCTACTTTTGGTATTACGCCACGTTGGCCCTGTTCCAACTGCAGGACGAGAATTGGCGCGACTGGAACCAAGCCATGAAGCAAAAACTCCTTGCGACTCAAGCTCCAGCCTACAGCGACAACCCAGGAAGCTGGCAGCCCGATGGCATGTGGGGTGGTTACGGTGGCCGTGTCTATTCGACGGCCATGAGTTGTCTGTGCCTAGAGGTCTACTATCGCTACCTGCCCATGTATCGAGGGCGACACCAGGCGGCAGACTTTAGATTGCAACGCTAGCGGTCCGTCAAAGTGATCAACGGGTTTGCAATATGAGCCGTTTGGGCGATAGCCCCGGTTGACTGCCTAGAAACCGTGGCTGTCGGGCTGTTGATTTCTTCGTTTGACGTCTAGCCGAAGGCGTAGGTTTTACTGTAACTGGTTGCCTACGGCTTGCCGTCAAACGATTCGGGCTGCTGAATTCTTCGTTTGACGTCTAGCCGAAGGCGTAGGTTTTACTGTAAGCGGTCGCCTACGGCTTGCCGTCAAACGATTTGCCACTGTGAAACGCTAAATCATCAGCTCGCTATCGCCAGAACGGCTCACTCAGGTTTTTGATTCTTGACAAAGCACTAAGCCACTGTCGCGGCATTCTCCTGTGGCAACCGATGTTGCGAAAATACAACATCGAAATTCGCAGATTTCTTCTGCCCTGGGGGATTTTCAACCTAACTTTCAATTACTGGCACATTAAACAAGGCAGGGTTTCCTGTCACCAGGGGTTGCTGAGCGATCAGAACCCACAGTATATCGCCTATTCCATTGAAAGGTTTCCCACATGGCTCGCAAGGCAAAGCGCAAGGGGTTTTCCCTAATCGAAGTTATCGCAGCGGTTGTCATTTTGGCCGTAGTAGCCACAGCGACTGTGGCTACTATCGCTCCGATGCGAGAGAAGTCTCGCGTCAAGCTGGACCAGCAGAACATAGCTAAGTTGAACGGTATCGTTCAGGCTTACTACATGGAAACCGGTCTGTGGCCCGACCGCGCAATGACACGCTTGAACACTTCGGGGTACACCTCGACCCGCACCACTGCAACTCCGTACGGCAGCTACTATCAGTGGGATAATACGAACAAGACTGTGATCAACCCGCTCGCTCCGTAGCCGTAACCAAATTAGCAGGCACACTCCGCGTTCCGTAGCTCGCTGAAATCAATGATTTCATGCATCTACGATTGCACCGGGACTGTGGCTGCTACGAGAAATTCAATCGCTTGCGAGGGTGGCGGGACGCAAGTCTCGTCACCCTTTTCGCATACCCAGACGACCTGCTCGACAGTTCGCCCACTCTTCGGCCCGAAAGCCATCCATGTACGCTCAATCCAATGGCTGCTTGCCTGCTCGTCAAAGTGGATTCACTTTGATTGAATTGGCCGTAGTGATGGCCGTACTGGGCGCCATCGCGATCGCGGCGACCAGTATGTTTGGCTCCAGTGGAGCCGTCGAGTCGCTAAGGGCCCGTGAGGAAGCGCATGTGTTTTCTCAGGCGCTGCGCACAGCGCGGTCGACGGCGATCGCGTCTGGGGCAAACATGCGTATCGAAGCAATTTTCGATGACGGTCGCATCGCTGGCTTTCGCACGATTTCGGAAGCATCGCCCAAAGAGTTGGCACAGCCCGATCATTATTTCGCTGGCTCGCTTAAAACCGACTGGTCGACCAAGGAGATTACCTTTTTCCCATCTGGGATGGCGGATAACTCTCTAGAAGTCGTATTGGCCAGCGAGTTGTCTACTTGGATTCTGGAAATGCGCAGCGCGTCGGGGCAAGTCACGGTCTTCAAGAAATAGTAGGCAAGTCGCGTATGGCAACCACACCAAGTTTGCATAGTTACAACCATAATCGCGCGGCATTTTCGCTGCTGGAAGTCGTGGCCGGATTGGCTGTCGTCGCACTCATTTTGATACCCACGACCGGACTCATGCAAGAAGTTCTACTTGGCGAGGGCATTCAAAAGAATCGCAGCGAACTAATGCAACTTGCTCAGGGTAAACAGAACGAATTCTGTCACTTCGCACGCGCAGATTTTCAAGAGAACAAGGAGGCTGGCAATTTCGCAAAACAAGGCTACCCCGAACTGAACTATGAGATTTACTGTTTGCAAGACAAGAGCCTAGGTGGTATCCCCGATCGTCTGATGATTGTCCATACCCGCGCTTGGCATGACGCCAATCGCAATCGCAGCCTAGATGCCAACGAAACCAAAGTCGATTTGTGGACTAGCGTGGCCAGGGCGACTCCCTAACGGGATGGCAACCCTTCGCAAACTGGCGCAGCACCTAAGTGCCCGAATGGGGATGGCTCGCTCTGTCAAAGGAAATTATCTTCGGACTAACGGTACAACGACTATGAATTGGCGAATCAAAAAACATCAACGACTGCGACGGGCACTTTCCCTGCTAGAACTTGTGGTCTCAATGGGCCTACTCGCGCTCATTATGGTGCCCGTAATCAGCTTGTTGGGTACTTCCTATAAAGTGATGAACGCCAGCAGTGAACGTGCGGAAGGAAGTTACGCTCGGCAATCTGCTTTGGACGCTATCGGTATGAACCTTCGCGGGTGCACACAGGTTTTGGATGCCCAAGCAGAGGAACTCGTCGTCTTAACGGCTGACGGGAACAAGACCCGCTTAAGTTTCTCACGCGGCGAATTGCTGCTAGAAACCGCCCTCGGACAACAGTCGTTAACCACCGGACTGTCCGGCATTCGGTTCAGCGTCGGTGCTAAGAGTGGAGCCCCTCCTGCTGCGGGCGAACTCATTTTGGTCGAAGTTGCCAGTCGTGGGCCCAGTGAACCTACAGAAACCTGGTCTAGCACTCAACTTTGGATTAGACCTCCGACTTAGTTCATTTTGCCCATTAAAAAATCAAATACCAAACATGCTGTCAAACAACCGCAAGAAGAATCGCTCTGGTTACGCTCTACTTATGTGCTTGATGGTCGTGGGTGTCACCAGTTCCATCGTACTCACACTGTTCAATGCGCTCCGTTTACAAACGGCCGAATCGCGGGCCAGGCGTGAGATCATCGCCAACCATGCGCTAGCCGATGGCGCACTGGAACATGCACTGGCCATCTTGATTGACCAGCCAAAATTCGAAGGGAAGGTCGGATTTCAAGTTCCGCTAGACCCATCCCGCGGCTACACGCTAGTCGTCGAACAGGCAGGCGGCGACGTAAACGTGACGGCGTACGTTCAATCGGGTGCCAACACTCAATTGGTACAGCGATTGTTAACTGAAGCTGAGTTGGCCAATCGTCGCGGCGCACTTGGATTGAAATAAGATGAATGGCAATAGGACCGCGGGACGAAAGTCTACTGCGGTATCACGAGCTCGATGCTCTCTTCGATCGCCTTCTCTCCCTCGCGACGATAGTCCGTATGTTGAGTGATCTGTCGGCCGGGGAAGGCATTGCTCCGCCATAGCTTCAAATCTACTTTTCCCGACTCGAGCATTCCCTCCCACTCGTAGACTTCCGCATCAAACTCTCGGCCTGCTATTGTGACCGTTTCGTGCCCCGTCAGCTTAGCAGTTGGGGCGGGCAGGGCGAATGACTCTGCTGAAAACTGTTCGGGCACTTGGTATTCCGCTGGGAACTCAAAAGTCTGCGGTGGGTTACTGGCCGTAGAATCGGGACGCACCACGTCGACCTGACTTTCCACGACGACTTGAGCATCGGTATTTTCGATCAGTTTCAGTGTCGTAGTGACACGGACAACTCCATTCGCGTTAGCCAATTCCTTCCGTCGGACAACCTTAGTTCCTACAGGAAACTGCGACCAATTCTGAAAGTCTGGATTGGCGATCGCATGTAGAGCTTGCTTTGCTGGCAGCGGTGGCACAAAAGTCTTTTGCTCGTTGCAGCCAGCAGTTGCCAGTACCAACGAAATTAGAATCGCAGTCGAAATCAAAAACTGTCGTTGCATAGGTTTCGGTTCTGAGTAGCTGAATAATTGTTCAATTTTGGCTAGTGCATTGCCCAGTTAGGTTCCGTGCGATTGTTTAACCGCGAAGCTCGCTTGCTCGTTGGACCGAGCCGAGGATGAGAGTTCCCCGCAGCACCGGTTGTCAGCACAATTCGCTCCGCAGTTGGGTCAACCGATAGCCGAAAAGTGGTCTGGAACGCTGCGCGGTTAAACAGACCAGATTGACTTCGTTCCGAAAATGTAACAGTGGACATCGCACGGAACTTAAGGGTTTTAGTACCGGCGTCTGAGGTTCACGATACGAAAATCTTCACCGAAGTACGCACTAATTCTTCTTTCGCGACTTCTTGTTAACGACCCCACCCGATTCTTGTTCGAATACGGCTTCTTGCTCAGCCAAAATTGCGGCCTTTTGTTCGTCAGTGAAATCCGTGGTCATCACCCCAGACTGTCCACTGCCACCACCACAACCCAGGGTTAGCGTTAACAGGGCCAAGAGGCAAAAGACTTGGCAATTGCGAGTCTGCGATACTGGTAGAAAACTCATTCGATGATCCGTGGCCTAGTAGAAAAAAATGTTGAAAATAAGGAGTCGAGCCGCACATTAGACATTGGGGAGCGTCGTGAAAGTGTGCAACTCGACTCCGTGGCGCGGCAGGTTTTTCGGCCGCTTCGCCGCTGTTACTCGATACCCGCGGAAGGTTGTCCGTCATCGATCACACAGGCTCGCATCCAAACCAACGCATCGACGTTGAATGAAGCAAACCGGACCGAACCATCGCCGAACACCGAATTGAGTCCGCCTGGGTGGCTTGAACCGAAATAGCGTCGCCAAACCGTCGAGTTAGGAACGGTGACGTCGCGCAGAGCGACGTTGCGGGGGTCGCTATCCGCCATGGGAGGGAAGTGCCAACGCAAAACGCATTCGTCCCAGCCCGCATTGTTCCAGCGCTCGTTGTCGCCACCGTCGGTTCCGTGGCGGCTAGCCGGCAGAGACTTCTCAGAGCACATGATGCTGTTCGAAGTACCGTCGATCACGTCGCCAATCTTGCGCTTCGCGCCTTGGGCCGTCCAACCCAAGTAGCCTTTGCGTCCACCTGTGTTGCCAAAGTTTTCCGCCGTGCGCTCGTTCCTGCGCGGCTCCAATCCCAGTGGTGCCGCTGGAATTTGTGGTCCCCATATCGGAGGATTCCAAGTGGCCGTGGTGCCATTTTCGAGAATCTCGCCCTGGTAGAAGCCCGCGCAGCCTGCGTAGTCGCAGCGTCCTAGTTGTGCAGCACCGTAACCGGTCGCTCCGCGTCGCGAAGGACAGTAGTAGGTCGAGATCAACGCGCTGGCAACGGTATCTTCGCCGTTGTAGTTGGCTGGCCGCGCTCCGCCCGGCGAAGACGCGCGGTGCAAGGGTGGCAACGTAAAGTTGGCAATGTTGTAGACGTTCTGCTGTTCCATGTAAGGCAGAATCTTGAACCAGTGGCTCCAGCCTTTCGGGCTGGCCGCGTTGCAGCATGTCGAGCCCTCGTATTGTCCGGCCGCTTCGTTGTAGTCCGATGCATCTCCACCGAGAGTCGGGTCGCCGTCGTAGGGACCGCCTGGCATCGTCTTAAATGCCGACTCATGGTTCATGAATGCCAAGCCAATTTGCTTCATATTGTTGGAGCACTGCATGCGGCGGGCTGCTTCCCGTGCGGCTTGCACAGCCGGCAACAGCAAACCCACCAAGATTCCAATGATGGCGATCACAACCAAAAGCTCCACCAGCGTGAACGCTGCGCGACCCTTCCATAGCTTCTTCATCAATCATCTCCAATTTTTTACGAGTCACAAAACCGTCGATGGAATCACCGACGACCAACACCGCCAGATTCTATCGAGCTGAATTTCTGTGCCGTTAAGAACCGGCAAACGTTTGGTTAAGAAACGATCAACGATTGGCGAAGAAACGCTCAGCAGTATCAACTGCCCTGAAGAGCTGATAATGTTCGTGCTTTGGGCAATCTAGAAACGGTCGCTGCCTGCCTGCTATACTAGGGGTATGAAGAACGTAATAACGAATATCGCAAATTGCTTGTTGAACCTAGTTGCTGCCGCTGGGGCGCTGGCCGCACCGCCCGGCAATGCTGCTCGACCGATCGACTTTAACGAAACGATCCGGCCCATACTGGTTGAACGTTGCATCGCCTGTCACGGTGGAGTGAAGCAAGCGGGGGACTTTTCATTCGTCTACCCAGAAATGGTTTTGCCGCCGGGTGGCTCGGTCATCGAGCCGGGCGAGCCCGAACACTCCGAGTTGATTGCGCGGGTTCGGTCCCAAGATCCAGATTTGCAAATGCCACCGCCGGGCGAACATGGACAGCAACTGACCCAGACCGAGATTGAACAACTGGAACAATGGATCCTTGAAGGGGCAAGTTGGGGCGAGCATTGGTCATTGGCGCCGTTGGCCGAACCCAAGTATCCGTCGCATATCAATTCGAGCTGGGCGAGGAACGGCATCGACGCGTATGTAATGGCGAGCTTGGAGTCGGCGAATCTCCAGCCCTCGAAGTCGGCACGGCCAGCAGAGTGGTTGCGCAGAGCGTCGTTCGATTTAACAGGCCTGCCACCTTCGTCGCAAGAAATCGACTCCTTGGATGCAGCTTGCAAACAGGCAAGCACTTCGGAGGATCTCGATGCCATCTATGCTGCCACGGTAGATCGCCTACTGGCATCCGAGCGATTCGGCGAACGCTGGGCATCGCTGTGGATGGATCTGTCGCGATATGCAGATTCGCAGGGCTTCGAAAAAGATCCGCATCGAGATATTTGGCCCTACCGCGATTGGTTGATTCACGCTTTCAATCAAGACATGCCCTACGATCTGTTTACGATCAAGCAACTCGCTGGCGATTTACTAAGCTCACCAAACACCAACGACCTGATCGCTACCGCCTTCCATCGCAATACACAAACGAACACCGAAGGCGGTACCGACGACGAAGAGTTTCGCGTGGCGGCGGTCATCGATCGGGTCAGTACGACATGGACCGTTTGGCAGGCCACCACCATGGGCTGCGTGCAGTGCCATGCGCATCCGTATGATGCCTACCGGCACGAGGATTTTTACGCATCGTTGGCATTGTTCAATAGCAGCGAAGATGCCGATCTGAATTCCGATTTCCCAACACTTAGGCTACCTAACGATCCTGCGCAGTGGGAAAGCGCGGTGAAACTACAGCGCGAATTATTGGAACTCGAGCTTCATCGCAATGACCTCGGTTCTCTGCTTGCTCAAGCGGTTTCGTGGCAACCGCTAACTCCGCTGGTAGCTAGTTCGTCCCATGGACAAATCGCTGCATCCGAAAATGAAGTGAAGACAACTGGCGGAACATTTCCGATCGGTACCGTATTTACGCTAGAAACTCCGTCGACTGCGATGACGGCTATGAAACTCACGATCCTACCTTCTTCCGACGATCCGCAGCAGTTGCCTGAGCAAGGCGCGATAGTTACCTTCGTTGAGTTGATCGTGATCGACGCCGAGGGCAATGAACGGAAGCTTGAGCTCCAAGACGCCTTTGCGGACTATTTGGCCGGTCCCTACTCGCCACAGGACTGTCTTAAATCGGACAATCGGGGCTTTGGAGGCTACCCGAAACTCTTAGGTCCGCGCTGGGTTACTGTGGTCCTTCGCGAACCGCTAATGGCGGAAGAAAATGGCACGCTGCGCATTCGGTTGGAACAGAAGGGCGAAGTAGCAGGCAGTTTAGCCACTCATTTGAAGCATATACGGCTGGAATTATGCAACACCCCGCAGTGGAACGAACTGTTGGACTCCACAGAGCTTGTACACATGTCGCAAGCCATCTCGGCCGCTAAGATTCAGCTTGATGAGACGCCCGGCATTCAGTTGCCTATCATCGACCAGCGAGATCCGCGTGGTGCGCGACCGACCCGGATGTTCATTCGCGGAAACTGGCTCGAGCGCGGCGAGGAAATCGCGGCAGGATTGCCAGCGATTTTTTCCAGTCGCGAAGGCACAACTACGGTAGAAAATCGACTACAGTTTGCGCAATGGTTGGTGAGCGATGCAAATCCGCTGGCGGCCCGAGTCTGGGCCAATCGCGTGTGGGCGACTCTGTTTGGATCGGGCATCGTGGAAACCCTCGAAGATTTTGGCAGCAGCGGCACACCGCCCTCCCATCCAGCGCTGCTGGACTATTTGGCTTGGCGATTGCGGCACACACATGCTTGGCACCTGAAGCCATTGCTGCGCGAAATTGTCCTGTCGAGCACCTACCGTCAATGCCACACCGCTTCGGCCGAGCTGCTGTTGCGCGACCCACACAATCGCTTGCTGGGTCGTGGCCCGCGGACGCGACTATCGGCTGAAATGATTCGCGATGCGGCCCTAACCATCTCGGGATTGCTTGCGCAAGATGTGGGTGGTTCTTCGGTCATGCCACCGCAACCAGAAGGAATCTGGCAGACGGTCTACAATGGTGAACAATGGAAAGAGGCGACTGGCAATGATCGTTATCGTCGCGGTTTGTATACCTATTGGAAACGCACGAGCCCCTACCCTGGTTTCCTAACGTTTGATGCGCCCACGCGCGATCTATGTAGCCCGCGCAGGATCGACACCAACACTCCTCTACAGGCGTTGGTGACGCTTAACGATGTTGTCTATCAGGAATGTGCGCAAGCACTTGCCAAAAGGGCGTTGCTGGAAACGGGTGTCGTCGAGGAAGCGATTGGCTATATGCTGTCGCAACTCGGAACTCCAACCGAGGTTCGCCCGTTGATCCAGTCCGAGCTCCAATCACTGTACGACGACGTGACCAGCGAACTGGCCAAAATGCACACAGCAGGTGAAGGCAGCGAAGCTGCCGTTTCCACAGATGCTCAAAACTCCGGCACCGAACCGACACTGACGCTGGAACTCCGCGCTTTGACGGTAGTGGCCAGCGCGATTCTAAACTCCGACTTAATGTTGACCAAATGAATGCAGGCTTCGAACTAACTGTAAAGCAACTTCAGGCGCAGACTCGCCGCCACTTTATGAGTAACTGCGGCATGGGACTGGCGTCGATGTGGCTTGCTTCGCAAGCGGATGGTGCGCCAGCCGCCGAGAAGAAGCAGACCTCCAAGCACATGCCGCATTTTGCACCGCGCGCCAAACGCGTTATCTACTTGCACATGGCGGGCTCTCCCAGCCAGCTTGAATTGTTCGACTACAAACCCGAATTGGCGCGGCTGGATGGCCAGGATTGTCCCCAAGCGTTCCTGGAGGGTAAGCGTTTCGCCTTTATTCAGGGCGTCCCGAAAATGTTGGGACCACAATATGAATTCGAGCAAGTAGGCGAAGCAGGACATTGGGTGTCGGATCGATTGCCGCATTTTAAGTCGGTAGCCGATCGCACTTGTATGGTCAAATCGATGTTCACCAGCCAGTTCAACCACGCTCCGGCCCAGTTGCTGTTGCACACCGGCAATCAGAATCTAGGTGCCGCCTCGTTTGGCGCATGGGTCACCTACGGGCTTGGCAGCGAGAACGAGAATCTACCAGGCTACATCGTACTTGTTTCCGGCGGCAAAGTACCATCGGCTGGCAAATCCGTCTGGGGCTCGGGCTACTTGCCCTCGGTGTATCAAGGTGTTCAGTGTCGCTCTAGTGGAGATCCGGTGCTGTTCCTGTCCAATCCAGCAGGAATTAGCGATGCGATCCGCCGACGCGAGTTGGATGCACTCGATCGCATGAATCAATTGACTTACCAGCAGACGCTAGATCCCGAAGTCATGACGCGTGTTGCTCAGTACGAAATGGCTTTCCGAATGCAAGCCACTGCAACCGAAGCCTTCGATTTGAAACAAGAACCTGAGCACATCCACCGGCTCTATGGAACCGAGCCAGGCAAAGAGTCTTTTGCGAATAATTGCCTGTTGGCTCGGCGCCTAGCCGAGCGCGATGTGCGTTTTATCCAGTTGTTCCACTGGGGCTGGGATTCGCACGGTGCAGCTGCTAGCGAAGCGCTCAATGAAGGCTTCAAAGACCGTTGCCGAGAAGTCGATCAACCCATGACCGCGCTCCTCACCGACCTGGAGCAACGCGGTTTACTCGAAGACACATTGGTCGTCTGGGGTGGCGAATTCGGACGCACTCCGATGCGCGAAAATCGCGGCGGTAAAGAGATGAAATTCGTCGGCCGCGATCACCATCCCAGCGCATTTACGGTCTGGTTAGCCGGCGGCGGAATCAAGTCTGGATTTACGTTGGGCGCTACCGATGAATTGGGCTACGAGGCAGTCGAGCATCGCGTATCGCCGCACGATTTGCATGCCACGCTGCTGCATTTGCTCGGACTAGATCACACACGATTGACGTTTTTCAGCCAAGGCCTCAACCAACGTCTCTCGAATGTCACCAAGCCCTCGCGAATCGTGTCCGAGTTGTTCGCATGAGGTTCCTGTCCGAACAAGTGTTGCGCGGATCGAGTGTGCCGTTGGGACATCTTTGCCGTTTGTCCCGTTGGGGCCTGCATTTTCCGATTGTTCCATGGGGACATATTTGCACGTCCCACTGGGACAATAGGATTCTGCCTGTCTGCTCAGGGCTTGTCCCTGACAGACACCGTTTTGGCGTCCTAAAGGCTGGCTGCCAACTACTCCACGTGTGGCCTTCCCTCCGCTCGCCATGCGGGCGGAGGGAAGGCCAAAAAGTTTTTCTGGTAGACATGCCTTAGTACACCAAAGCCTCAATTGGCTGGAAGCTTACGCCACTTATTTTCCGCACGATGCTCGGGACTGGATCGTCGTTCAGCCTTCAAGGCGGGCAATCGCTCTAGCGATTTTTTTTCTTCATGTATTCACCCGGTGTTGTCGCTTTAAAATTGGTCCATTCGGGATGGATGTGAGGCACGCGGTCCTCGGCGACGGGACCATAGGCTTTGGGTGGGGCGTGGAGGACATCGCGGGTCACCTCAGTCCAGTTCTGGACCATGGATTTCAGTCGCTCCGGCTCGGCTGCGGCGAGATTGTTAAGTTCGGTGCGGTCGTCGGCCAGGTTGTAGAGCTCCCAGGCTTCACTTTGAAAACTAACGAGCTTCCAATCTCCGTCTCGCAGGCCCCGATCCTTAGAAAAAAGTAGGTGAATGGGAGGCCTTGGGCCAAGTTGGTTCCCGTCGAGAATGGACTTCAAAGAGACGCCTGACATCGGTCGCAGTTCGCGCTGCTGCCAAGTACTGGGAAGGGGACTGTCTGTAATTTCCACCAGCGTGGGAAGCACATCGATCAAGTGGGCTGGCTCATGATTGAAACTGCCGGGAACTGTTTTCAATCCGGACGGCCAGTGCATGATCGCGGGCGATGATATACCGCCCTCGTATTGGTTTTGTTTGTAATAGCGAAATGGCGAATTGCGAGCCCAGGCCCAGCCGGTAGAATCACTAAAGGATGTTTTCGCATCGGTGGGCTCGACGTCCAACTGTGCCGGACTCCGATCGTAGGGACAGGCTCCGTTGTCGGCCACGAACAGAATCATCGTGTTCTCAAATTCGCCGTTGGCCTTTAGATCGCTGACCAGCCGCCCGACCTCTTGGTCAAGACGATCAATCATGGCCGCTAGGGTTGTCATGCGATTTGCTTCGTAGGCTTGCTGCCAGGGCAGCAGGTCGCCCCAAGCTGGGATATGCTCCGGACGCGGGCTGGCTGCAAAATCTTTGCCAAGCAAACCAAGCTGTGACTGCTTGGCAACTCGCGACTGGCGAACCGTGTCCCAGCCAGCTTCGTAGTGGCCTCGATACTTATCGTAGTCCTCCGGCAGTGCGTGCAGCGGTGCATGAGGCGCATTGAACGCGACATACAGATACCAAGGCTTCTGCGTTTGACGGGCTTCACCGAGGAATTTTAAAGCGTAGTCGATGTTGGCCACGGTGGTGTAGAAACCTGCGCTGGGGACCTTCCACGGCTGGCCATTGAGTCGAAAGGTATTGTCGCCCGTGAAATAATTGCAGGCTCCACTGAGGTGTCCAAAGTAACGGCTGAAACCAAAATCTGTTGGCTGTTGCTGCAAGTGCCACTTGCCGACCATGGCCGTAAAGTAACCGCTGTTGGCCAGGACTTCCGCCGATGTAACCGCATGGTTTAGCTGGGTATCGCCGGCAGCCATACAATATTGCCCCGTCAGCAATGAAACCCGGGAGGAATGGCATTTGGCGGTATTGTAAAACTGTGAGAATCGCAGTCCGCTGGCTGCTAAGGCATCCAAGTTGGGCGTTTCGATTTCTCCGCCGTAACACCCCAAGTCCGAATACCCAAGGTCATCTGCAATGATGACAATCACGTTCGGTCGTTGCGCGGCGGTCGCTATACCTCCGTTACCCAGAGCCCAGCACGCTAGCGCGATTGCAACATGTGGCTGCCAGAATGGCCATGCTGATCGCGAAGGAAGAGTCGATGACTGGAACACTTTATTCTCCCTATAGTGGTGCCGAAGGAGTGCGGTCGGTGGAGCAAACCAGTCTCCAGAGCGTCCAGGTGAGCGACAGACTTGTGTGAAACAAGCAAACCAAATTGGGCTTGATCCAAACAACTTCACGCGACGTTACCGGTGCGAGCGTAAGCGTCTCACAATTTATGAGCGGAGGGCACGGGAGTCGAACCCGCAACTGTTGCCAGCGACTGATTTCGAATCAGCTTCCTAACCATTCGGTTACCCTCCGGGACACCCCATTTTCACCAACGAAAGTCATTTCAGCAAGACCGCGTGGCCCATTCTTGGAACGTTTCAGGGTACTCGTTCACTTCTTCTTCGCAGCCGGCTTGCGGGCCCGCATGACCAATTTTGCTTTGAGGAGCTGCTTTTTCTTGGCTGACTTGAGCTTTTGAATGCGCTCAAAAATGGACTCTACTTTTTCGCGATCTGAAATCTGCTGTTGGCGGGCAATGGCGGCCAGCGCTCGAGCCTCATCTTCGCCGTATTTGCTACACGAAAAACGCACATTGCGTCGACGACCATCTTCGTTTAGCCAGGAAGCTACATAGGATTCATAAACGCACGACGGGTATCGCGCGTCGATGTCTCGGGCAAAATGAACTCCCACGATGCCGGTCGAATTACGCACACCAACTTTGCCAGCCGATGTCTCGGGCTCGGGCAGTTCGTCCGTCCAGTCACGGTAAAGCTGCTGTGCAATCAACATCGACTTGCGCTTGCCACCATGAGTAGCGTCGGAGATAAAACGCGACCGGCGCGTATCGCCGCGCTTGATGCGAACCAACCAACCGTGGGCATCGTCCGAGTCGACTCGGGAATATCCCTTTATCTTGCGCGGCATCGCTTACTCCTTGACCCAGTCTGGCAGATCAAACTTCTTAACGACATTGGCGGTGTGCTCGGAGTAATGGTTTTCCATTTGGACGAGCAGGCCACGCAACGTCCAAGAGCTGCCTGGCGCTTTTTTGTCGAGTTCCAGTTCGTCCAAAAGATACGCGAACCGGCTGGCAAACGCGGACACACGCTGCAATTGGCGGGCCTCTTCGCGACCGTCCCAGTCTGGATTCTTGGCTTCGTAGTCGGGCGGCATTTGTTTAGGATTCAAATCCATGCTCCTAATCTCAGGCGACTGCTGGGCATAGATTTGCGAGAAAAAAAGCAATTCGCGGCCCATCATGTGCTCGGCATTCCAGCGTGGGGTGTGCGTCCCATTCTCAGGCTTGAAATTAAGCTGCGCCACAGAAAGCTTGGCGAAGACGGACTGTGTCGAGCTACACGCGGCCTCCTTGTTAGCAAACAAATCGGCCAATTCTTTAGGCATTTGCCAGGGTGCTTGTTGGAGCTGTAGCCACTGTGTTTTCACTTCGGAATCCGCCGCAGTATCGTGTTGCCGAAGAGCCAACGAATTCCCTTTCAGCTCAACGAATTCCTGCCGACTTGAATCAACCTCCTCGAAAATAACTGCAAAGCGTGATTTCAGCTCCTCCACGCTTTTGAGCGCTGCATCGAATTGTTCTGTCGTCATGGAACCGGCTCGAGGAAACACGACGGCATCCATCAACGGGCTTTCTTCGTCTGCCAATTCCTCCAAGCGGTTGAATTGTGTGTTCAGTGGTAACGCGATACGCACACCGTCCGCAGCCACAACCAGCCAAGCATCTTGCAGCAGCGAAAAGCTAACCGCGTTCTTACTTACAAACGTTGCCTCTGCATCGCTCAATAAGGTCGCTTGCCATTGGTTGACAACTCGATCCAAGTGCATATTGAGATCCGAAATTTCAAGCGTCATGGCACTGTCCTCGCTCACGCCGGTGTCGGGGTGGACGTTGCGGAGCCGAGTTTGCAATTGTTGAGGTTGGCCGGCCACTGGCCGCAAGAGTAAATCTGCATCGTCCAGTTCGGAGGGCAATGAGGGCGATGAAAACAAATCGATCGCGACTTTGAAATTCCAATGCGTCTCGATGGAAACGACGCCGTTGGGCCAACCTCGCACGGCCAGTGGATGTCCGTGATCCGCTTTGGAAACGTTGGGGGCGAAGACTAGCACGGCGATAATAGAACGAATCAGGCGTTGTATCATGGAAAGCTGCCGAAAAAGAAAAAGCGATTAACCAAAGTCTTGGACACCAAGCTTGGGTGAGTGGATGACTAGTCTATTCCCGCCGCTGCGAACCGCGAAATCGGAACAACAAAAGCAGATAGAGGAGTCACTCCATTAAAAACATTTTAGTCGAGGATGCAAGCCACGCCCCCGCTTAGCTGAGCGGCAAAAACAGATTTGTCGTAGCCTCGGTCGCCAGATTTTGGTGCTTGCTCGAGCCGGAGTCGCCAGACTTCGGGGCTTCAGCACTGAAGTCTGGCGACGCCAGTTACGAAAATAGAGACAGGCGAATTCCTCTGACAGACCAACAAAAACGGCTGGCAATCTTCTGAAAAGACTGCCAGCCGAGCGTTTGGGTTGTCGATG
>JBGSJL010000204.1:0-28845 GCA_041741955.1 Pirellulaceae bacterium
AGCCACACTGATGCGTTAAAATCTGAGCACCAAGATTTTAGTGCATCAATCCTTAATAGGCCGTAAATCATGAACTACGACTGTCACAAATTAAATTTCCAAGTTAACCTTGCCGTGGGACCTAGCAATAAGCAAAAGCCAACTATCGCAGATATTGAATTTAGGTCTCCGGATTTACATTTACACGCCCATCACCCAGAACTAAAGGCTGAGATCATCGTTGGTGAGAACCTTAAAGATCAGAAAGGCTACCCAGTTACAGTCAGCCTTGACGCTGACCAGTGCGGTGTGTTGGGAAATTACCTCTCCCGGTATTCCAGAATCATTAGTTTCAATGAGATGCACAGAATGAAACAACAAATAGAAGAACTGGTTAAAGAAACGAACGATTGAGGCAACTTGTACCGAACTCGAGCATTGAAGAATGATTCCGGGTAGGCTGCACGAACTATACTTGAGGTATGACTACTCTACTTTTGGCAATCAGAGTCCCCGATCAGTTTTTGTGGTTACATCGAGCGTGACGCTAATGAACTTGGGCAACGGATGCCTGAGCCCGTGCGACCTGGTAAAACTGGCATCCACGCGAGCCCTAATTATCTGCCCTCAACTGAACCAAGTGAGTCTTTGATTTCCATGATTAGATTTGCATGCCCAACATGTGGCGCGAAATATAAACTAGATGACAAATATGCGGGGAAGACTTCTAAATGCTCAAAGTGCGAATCGACCGTCGTTGTGCCTATCAACAACCCTAGTGCACCAATTATTCCAACCTCAAACGTTTCACCACACCAGCAATCCTCAGCGTCGACTCAACACAAACTCGACGTGTCGCTCCAGACCACGCAACCAACGGGAATCCAGGGCTTCTTTCGTGCATTTGGTATCACATCCGGGTTTATGGCCGCAATCGCTGCAGTGGTACTGGGAATTCCAATCTTAATTTGCAGTGGCTGCTTGGTGTACCTCATTGACATTGGCGCAACGACTGAACGCCCAACAGGCATTTCAGCAAATCCAGAATCCGGTCCTTCTGACGTATCACGGGCGCAGGAACTATCTTTCATTGCACCGACTGTTGACCCAATACCTTCGGATGAACAAACAAAGGAAAACCCTTTGATCGAAACAGTTGTCGAAACAGTTGTTGTTCAAACCTTACCTTTAATTGACCTATCCGAACGCCCCAATGTTTTTCCGATCGTCGACTTAACTGCAACTGTCAAAGACATATACATATACGATATCCGCCTGCTAGAGTTAAACGAGCGTCTGGTCACTGCCGACATATTGTTTGAAAACAATAGCGGGTCAAACTGGACTCCGAGATTCGAAGTGGAATTTGTCAATGCGTACGGTGTTGTCCTAGGGCATGACTCCGTTGCGTGGGTTAGTTCGTTGGAACCCAAAAAGCGGTACAGAGAGTCGGTCGACTATTATCCCTCCAGTTTTAAACGAACATTCCGGTACTCAAACATACAGCGGCCACCGGACTTCGATCTGCCGAAATACGTCGTCATCCAGTACCCCTAACAAAGGCACGAAGTGCGTTCGCGTGTCCTACTCGTGGAAGTAGGGATTGTCAATCGTGATCGGTAGCACCCCTGGCGCTGGCGTCCATGGTGTTGGTGCAATCAGCGTTGGGGTGATCGGTCTTATCACGTTCAACTGGTTGCGGTCGTATCCCAGCGATGGGACGCATGGGAGCACGTAGCCACGGTAGTACGTCGCAGTTGAATAGGACCCGTCACCGTAGACGGTGTTGGCTTGGTAGCCGCATGGGCTCCAGAGTTGACAGGTGATCAGTAGGAGTAGTGCGTTCATTGGTGTTTCTTGGTAGTAAAAATAATTCTGAGAATTTTGTTTGCCTCACTTCGATTTGTGTGGCATATTTCAGTTGTAGACAAAACTAAATGCGATTGCCCCGATTGGACGGGACTGAGTTTTCTACACTCAGCGCTATGGGTTCGAATCCCCTCGATCGCACTTGCTCCCTGTGCCCCGTTGAACTGCCGTTCAACGGGGCGTTTTCGTTTGAGCCCTACCGATGACTCTTCAAAAAATCAAACGCGAACTCGAAACGCTCAGACCGATCAACCCTGACGCATCTATTGACCAACTCTACGAACACTGTGCGGGGTTGTTGCGGGATGCCTACGATATAGGCGTCGAACAGGGTTTAGGGTTCCGATTCGTCAAGCAGCGGTATATCTCGCCCGCTCAGGCGTTGTGCGAAGTTAACAGGCTGCTTGCTGCCCAACCTTTGGAGTTCTTGAACGTCGCGCAAGCAGCAAGAATCCTAGGCGTAAACTCAAACAAGATAATGTCATGGATTCGCTCAGGCAAACTACCGGCGATTGACTCGGCAACCGGCACCCGGTCTGCATATCGCATCCGCCGGGCTGACCTTGACACCTTAGCGGTCAAGGTCGAGCCCGCGAAGAATCGAAAGAGCAAGCAACCCGATGATCTAATCGACTTCCTTTAAGTACCAGTCACGGACGTGAGAGCAGACCGCCTTAACTCGGTCGTCGCTTACTTCCTGCCGATACAACGCACTCATGGAAGCGTTGGAGTGACCCATAACAAGATCGATTGCGGGCTGGTCAAGAGTGTCGCTTGCGATTGTGGCAAACGTCCTACGAAGGCTGTAGAAACCTTCGGTCATCCCAAGGGAGTCTCGCAACGCTCGGAAGTCTCGATCAATCTTCTGAGCGTTCAAGTTGAACAAGCGGTCCCCGCTCAGGTCCAATAGTTCTAAGGTCTCTGGCCACAACCAGCATCGCCGCTTGATGCCTGTCTTCTCACGCGCGTAGCAGTGGAACTCACCGTCCAGGTGCTTCACTCGAACGCGCTCAATATCGCTGTTACCGAAAGCGGCATTGAGCCCTAACACGATAGCACCCTTCAAGCCATCGCTGGCGTTGTCGATCAACAGTTTGACTTGTGCGGCGCTGAACATCCGCTTTCCGAGTGTCTCTCTGTGAAGCCTCATTGATTTTGCAGTCGGCAATTTAAACTCAGGGCCGAATGTCACTTTCTCTACGAATTCCATTTCAACCAGCCAGCGGAACGCTACCCGCATTCGACTAACACGCCCTGCGATTGTCGGTGGAACGCCTATCATTGAATCGCGATAGCGTTTGAAGTCGGTGGGCGTGATCGATGATAGTTGCCTGCTACCTCCAACAACCTCCAAGAATGCTTTACACTCTTGCTGGTAGTCGACCATTGACCGTTGGGTCAAGTCGCCCCGTTTGACCTTGGCGTCACGGTCATTCAAAAAACGATTGAGACCTTGCTTCAAGGTCATACCGTCGACACAACTTGGGCGTGGAGCGCCTGCTAGAATGTAGTCACGGTCTCTGATCCACTCAGCAAGGGCAACTTGGGGAGTGCTGTTGCGTTGACCGAAGTAGTGGAGTTTACCGTTGACCTTTTTGCACCAATACCCTGACGGATGCCAAGTTAATGGGAAATCGGGGGACGGTTTGGTCTGTTTGGGTGCTGTAGTACTCATGGGAAACCCTAGGTCACGGTTGTGAGTCGGGTTGTGATTTTGCCAAAAAATGGCATATTCCCTGGGAAATGAGCACTTCCTGCGCGTCCAAAATAAACGTACCATCGAACCCACAAAAATTGCATAGAGTAGGCAATCGCAGTGGGAGGCCGAAGATGGCCTAGCGGTATGAAGTGAGTTGGGTTACGCCAGCCACTGCGACTTGCCTACTCGCCGCAATTTTAGACCGAAGGAGTGCGGTTGGAACTACCCAGGTGCGTATTTTTTGGGCTGAATTTGACTCTGCGAAGCTTGAAGTCGGTTAAAATCACTCACATGGCTAGCAATCTCGCGCCTTCAAGCTTCGCAGAGCCCAACTTCGCCCAAAAACTAGTGGGTTCGATGATACGTTTATTTTGTCCCGCTGCCTTAAGGTTGAGCTCAGCGGACGCGCACGAGTTTCATGATACGGCCCGCTACATTCCAATCTTGAACATAGAGATTGCCGTCTTTGTCCCAGTAGGAACCGTGCGTTCCACTGAAGCTGCCCTCCACCCACTGTTCTTGCGGCACGTTGAAGCTCTTCCCTTTTTCAGCATCCGGATTGTGTCCTAAGACGGCGATAATCGTATTGCTCTTGTTGAGGATGACCAGGCGACCATGCAGGTCGGGAACAGACACAAAGTCGCCTTGGATCGCGACGGCGGTTGGCATACCCAAGCCGGTGACGACTTCTTCGATGAATTCGCCCTCCAAGCTGTAGTGCAGCAGACGACCCTTGGGTTCGTGGTTGCGATCGCAGATAAGTAGCCGCGGCGGCGAGTACCTGGTATCGAGTGTCATGCCGTGGGCCGTATTGAACTCTTTGAGCTCATTTCCCTTGGTGCCGAAGTGCATTAGGTACTTGCCACTTGGATCGTACTTGAAAATGTGATTGGTCGCATAACCGTTGGACAGGTAAATCGCTCCGTCGGGTGCAACCGTAATCGCGGTCGGATTGAACTTGACGTCCCCCAGTCCTGCCTCGGGTGGGAGTTTTAACTTGAGCACGATCTCGCCGCTGGCAATATTGAATTTGATGCCCTCTGCGTCGCTGTTGCGCGCACCGTAGATGTACTCTGTGTCGCCCTCTTTGCGGATTTCCATATCGTGAATGTTGGAATAGTCTTTGCCCAAGTAGGAGTGAATGACGGCTCCCTCGGGCGAAAAAACAAAAACTCCTTCCTTGGCACTGGTGTAGATGTTGCCTGCCGAATCGATAACGACAGAGCCATGCGTTGATCCGATAGCTGATTTTCCGTCCGGTCTCAGTCCCCAGCCAGGCACAGTGTCAAACGTCATCTCTCCGCAACCCATTCGAACCGGCGCTGTTTTCTCTTGGGCATATCCATGGCGCAAAGGAACAGAAAACAACATGACCGGCATCAGAGCCAGCGTCGCTATACGGGGCATTTTCACAGTAATCTCTCCTGATCGAAAAGTAGTGTCTGAAAAAGGCGGGGATGTGGTAGGACTTTGGTGTCCACTGCCAGGAAAAAAGCGTAGCAGATCGCAGGTTTTTCGATTTAAGTTTCGCGGTCTTCCCGATAAACTCTGAACCGACATCGCAATAGAATTCAGCTTCGATTTTGACACCAGCTAGCGGTGGCCCACAGTATACAGGCAACGGTTGCTAGAATGTGCAATTCGCCACTCATATTGAATGCAGACTGAAAACATGCAATCCAGAGTATTTCGCGGGTGTATACCCGCATTGATGACACCCTGCGGCTCGGACCGCCAACCCAACTTTGCAGCCTTGGTTCGCAAGGCTCAGGCACTGATGACGGCGGGTATGAACGCGGTTGTCTATTGCGGCTCGATGGGCGACTGGCCTCTGCTGACCGATCTCCAGCGACAGCAGGGTGTTAAGCAATTGGCCGCAGCCGGTGTGCCAGTCATCGTTGGAACTGGCGCACAAAACACCGCGCTCGCAGCAGAGCATGCCTTTCATGCACAGCGCGTAGGTGCTAAAGGATTGATGGTGATTCCGCGCGTCCTTTCGCGCGGCACTTCGCCAACGGCCCAACGCGAACACTTCGCGCAGGTTTTGTCGGCAGCTCCCGAACTGCCGGCCGTCATTTACAACAGTCCTTATTATGGCTTCGAAACAAAGGCACCCCTTTTCTTCGACCTCCGTCGCGACCACCCTAACTTGGTCGGTTTTAAAGAGTTTGGAGGAGCAGCCGCGCTGAGCTATGCCGCCGAACATATTACCAGCGGCAGTGACGCTGTCGTGCTCATGGCCGGAGTCGACACGCAGGTCTTCCATGGATTTGTACGATGTGGGGCAGTCGGTGCAATCACCGGCATTGGCAACTGCTTGCCCGCCGAAGTGCTCCGCTACATCGCCTTGTGTGAAGCGGCGGCTGGTGGAGATGTCCAGGCTCGGAGACTTGCTCTCGAACTCAGCGACGCTCTTTCCACGCTCTCGCTATTCGACGAGGGCCCCGACTTAGTTTTATATTACAAATACCTGTTGCTCTTGCTGGGTGATCGCGACTACGAATTCCATTTCAATGCATCCGATGAGCTTTCAACAAGTCAAAAACAATATGCAGAATCTCAGCTAGATCAATTCCAAAAATGGTGGTCTGCTTGGAACGGCAAGTCCTAGCCCGCCGCGGCAGCAAGGCAAAAAAGCCTCCTACCCGCCTCCTTTCTCGTGCGGCCTATCGCGATCTTCGAGTGGAACACACAGTTATGACGACAAAGAAAATGGAAGCTGCTTTCGATATGGAGCTGGCGATTCGGCATATGGCAGTCGAGCTGAACTTGCCCGTCCGACAAGTCCACTCGGCGGTGGAACTGCTCAACGCGGGCAACACGATTCCATTTATCGCCAGGTACCGCAAGGAAGCGACTCAGGGACTCGACGAAATCGCTCTTCGCGCCATCGAAGACGCCTTGGAAAAAGCGATAGCACTTGCGGCTCGCAAAGCCACTGTACTCAGATCGATCTGCGAACAAGGTCTCTTGACCGACGCGCTCGCAGACAAAATCGAAAAGTGCCACGATCTGCGTGCGCTCGAAGATCTGTATTTGCCATTCAAACCCAAACGTAGAACCCGCGCAACGTCCGCTCGCGAGCGAGGCCTCCAGCCGCTGGCTGACTTGCTGCTCAAGCAAGCCAAGCTCGGAAAGTCTAAAGCAGATACGCTGGGGTCTTTTGTGAACCTCGCACTGGATGTGCCCGATGCCCCAGCGGCTCTCCAAGGTGCCCTGGACATTGTTGCAGAGCAATGGTCCGAGGACGTAACCACTCGCCACTGGCTAGCACAGAAGGCGCTCAGCGGCGGGCGCATCGCTTCTAATATCAAACGCGGCAAGCAGGAACAGGCAGGTAAATTCGAACTCTACGTCGATCACCGCGAGCCGGCCAGTAAGATCCCATCGCACCGCCTGCTCGCCATGCTCCGTGGCGAAGCCGAAGGGGTTCTCAAAGTGAGCGTGGAGCTCGACCAAGCTGACGCGGTCGGCGAACTTCAGTCCAAACTCGTTCGCAATCCGCAATTTGAATTCTATAAAGAGTTGTTGGCGACAGTCGTTGACTGCTACGAACGCTTGCTGTTGCCAGCCACCGAATCCAGCTTGCTCAGCCAGCTCAAAGAAAAGGCGGACAAAGATGCGATCGAGGTGTTTGCCAAGAACTTGAAAGAGTTACTGATGTCCGCACCGGCGGGTCCGCGTGTGACCATCGGCATCGATCCGGGCTTTCGGACGGGCTGCAAAGTTGCGGTGGTAGACGGTACGGGAAAGTTCCTTGCGAATACGACCATCTATCCCACGCCACCGCGCAGCGAGGCGGCCGTGGCGGCCAAGTCACTGTTGGACCTGATCAAGAAGTTCAAAGTCGAGCTAATCGCTATCGGTAACGGTACTGCATCCCGCGAGACGGATAGCTTTGTCGGCCAGTTGATTCGCGATGCCGATTTGCAAATCACCAAGGTCATGGTGAGCGAGTCCGGTGCGTCGATCTATTCCGCCAGCGAGTTGGCCGCGCAAGAGTTTCCCGACCTCGACGTGACCGTCCGTGGTGCCATCAGCATCGCACGGCGGTTGCAGGACCCGCTGGCCGAATTGGTCAAGAGCGATCCCAAATCGATTGGCGTCGGGCAATATCAACACGACGTCAACCAAAGCCTGCTCCGCAAGTGTCTGGATCGCGTGGTCGAATCGTGTGTGAACAATGTAGGTGTCGATCTCAACATGGCCAGCGTATCGCTGTTGTCCTATGTGGCGGGCATCGGACCGAAACTGGCTGAAAGTATCGTGGACTATCGCAACAGCAACGGCGGCTTCAAGAATCGTCGGCAGCTCGCCAAAGTTCCAAAGCTCGGCAAAAAGGCATTCGAGCAAGCCGCAGGATTCCTGCGTATTCGCGGTGGCGAGGAACCTTTGGATAATTCCGCCGTGCATCCGGAGTGTTACCCCATCGTAGCTCGCATGGCTAAAACGCTCAGCGCTGAAACCAGTGCGCTGGTCGGCAATGCTGGCTTGAGTCAGAAACTGCGTCCCGAAGAGTTTGTCAGCCCGCAGTTTGGCATGCCGACCGTGGTCGACATTATATCCGAGTTGGCAAAACCTGGCCGCGACCCACGCAGCGAATTCCGCGCTGTTCGATTCGATGACTCGGTCAATTCAATCGAAGACCTCCGCACCGGAATGGTACTCGAAGGTGTGATCACCAACGTCACCCATTTCGGAGCCTTTATTGACATTGGTGTTCATCAAGATGCACTCATTCACATCTCGCAGCTTGCCAACACGTTTGTGAAAGACCCCAGCGACGTCGTGGCGGTAGGTGATGTGACCAAAGTCAAAGTGCTCGAAATCGATCAGCCTCGCAAGCGCATCGCGGTCACTCGAAAATTCTAATTTGAGTCACTGGCTTGCGTCTCGCCCTACGCTGCAATGGCCTCTCTGTCCAACTCGATTCGCTTAACCACCAGGCCGCACTGCTCGATCTGTTCGACTGCCGACCGCATAGCTTCATCGCGTGATGCGGCGACGCGATCGAACACTACTTCGAAGCCTTCTTCGTGACCGCCCAAGTGTCCGTCATCACAACCCGCCGCAGCTAGTTTATCCGCTAGGTCAAGAATCTCTTGTTCGCTGCATACCTGATGGCTTACCACGACTCGAAACCTGTATTCAGTCATTTGATTCCTCGCTATTTCCAGCACGGCCGGGACATGCCGAAACCTTACGTTGTATCTGTTTTGCGTGATTTTGCGGATTTCGTGGTGTGGAATAAATCGCCATCCAACACTTCTGGTGACCACAACGACACCGTATTGTACCCCAAGCATGAGCACGGGGTCCACTTTTCTTTACGGTCCAACCAGCCGTCTCGGCTATTGCCAACGCCGCCCGAATCTCTTTGTTTGGATGATTTTTCACGGCTTCCTCCTGACGTTAGGAAAGCAGGACGCAAGCGAGGGACACAGTGACTTGACGCGGAATAATCAGACCACCCGCAAACGAGCTGTTTCCGCAAGGTGTTTTCCCAAACAAGCTGTGACCCCTGGGTGTTTTCCGCCGCAGGACTTTAAGGCTCGGTCCGATCTTTATCGCTATGCAGCGGAGCAATCTTGACCGATCCATTGGATGTCTGCACGTTCAATTTGTTGGTCCCGCTGGCGCCATTCTCTCCCAAAATTGCGTGAAACTTGCTTTTGCTTTGTTCTAAGACACTCTGCGTGGGTACGGAACAAGTGATCGAGCCATTAGACGTACTGCTCGACACTTCGATGGGAATATCGTTGGCTAACTCAATCGAGACACGACCATTGCTGGTACGGATTGTATTGTCAACGCCTACCAAACGACCTGAATAAGTCACGGTGCCGTTGCTGGTTGATAAGTTGACAGAACCTTGGCAATCCTCTAGCGAAATTTTGCCGTTGCTGGTTTTTGCGATCACAGCATCTTCGACTCGTTTCAAGTGGATCGTTCCGTTGCTCGTGTCAACTTCTACGCTCGCCAGCATGTCCTGGGTGCTGACGGTACCGTTGCTGGTATGAAGTTTAAGTTGACAAGAACGCGGCACTTTCAATTCGAAGGCTGCCGATGACATGTAATGCCCCGCTGGCTTTGTGGCTTTGATGACCAGCCGGCCGCTTTCGTCTATTGCTTCGTACGCAAGTTGCTCGCAATTGCTTTGTGCCGCTGCCTCGGACTCTCCAAAAGCTTTGAAGGTAATCTGCATTTCAACAGTCGGCTCAGTGTGTCCCACTACCGAAATTGCACCATTAAAAGTGCTCAGATCAACGACAGTCGATGGCTGAACGTCAATTGACTCTTCGACAGTGCGGGTGTAGTCGAACCGGGGCATGTTGCAGCCGCTGGCCAGCAGACACAGACCAAGACCAAACATAAGATTGCGCATTTTGACCTCTAAGCAATTGAGATGGGACAACATTCGGCAGCCGCTGGGCCTCGATGGCCTTGCCCAGTATTCGCAGCCACGAACGCGATCTTGGCGAAAATCGAAGCACGGATTACACCCCAAGCGAGTGACACCACCGGACACATTTAGAAATTGCTGGCGGTTTCTACTTGAGAAACAAACCGGTCTGTGGCTAAGTGATACTGCGGTTCCTCTGAGAATGAAACGCTGATCAGATCTTTCGCGTTGTGGAGCATCTGTCGGCATTCTTCGCTGAGATGCGTCAAATGTACCGTCTTACCTAGCTGCTGGTACTTTTTGGCGATGGTGTGTATCGCTTCCATCCCCGAGTGGTCGTAGACCCGCGTGTAGTAGAAGTCGATGACCACAGTATCGGGGTCCTTGCGTGCATCGATGAGCGCTTTGAACTGAGTCGTTGATGCGAAGAAGAGTGGTCCATGAAGCTGGTAGACTTTGGCACCGTACTCGTTGAACTTGATGTCCGCGTTTACGTTCTTGGCGTGCTTGAATGCAAACGCCAATGATGAAACGATGACACCTATGATGACTGCAGAAGCAAGGTCGTGCATGAACGCGGTGTAAAAAGTCACAATCACCATGACCAGGAAGTCTGTGAACGGCACCTTGCGGTACAGCTTCAAGGATGCCCATTCAAATGTACCGATCACCACCATGAACATCACGCCTACCAGGGCCGCCATGGGGATCATCTCAATCCACTTTGAAAAGAACAGCACGAAGGCGAGCAGGCAACAGGCCGCGAATGCCCCCGATGTTCTACCTCGCCCACCGGATTCAACATTGATCAGCGACTGGCCAATCATCGCACAGCCTCCCATGCCACCAAACATGCCACACACGATATTGGCGACCCCTTGGCCGAGGCATTCGCGATTGCTGTTGCCTTGCGTCTCGGTGATCTCGTCGATGAGCGTAAGCGTCATTAACGACTCGATCAAGCCCACGGCAGCTAGAACGGTTGCGAACGGGAAGATGATCCACAATGTCGCGAGGGTCATCGGAGGCAAACTAAATGTTTGAAAGAACAGCGTAGGCAAGCCAGCGCTGATGCTAGTCGCCCGTGGGTCAATGTTGTCAATCGCTGTACTCATTAGCGTAGCCTGCTCAGGGGTCATCTCAGCGGCTGTTAATAGCGGCACCCCATGAGGTTGCGGCTGCGATGGTTCGATCTCTGCCATGACGGACTTCGCAGCGGCAACTTTCGCATTGGTAGCCAGCATGTCGCTGACCGTCATGATGACATGGCTTTGGTTGTCGGCAGCCAGATGGCTGGGTAGCAATCGGTTTGACATGATCCCGATGCCGGACACAACCAAAATAGCCGCCAGCGATGCAGGTACTGCCTTGGTGAGTTTAGGGAGCAACCAAATGATCGCCATGGTCAGCGCGACCAGCCCGCACATCATCCACATGGCGGGGCCTTGCATGTACTGGAGTGTGCCCAAAGAACTGACGGTTTTGAAGCTGCCAAACTGGGCCATGCAGATCACAATGGCCAGTCCGTTGACGAATCCCAGCATGACCGAATGCGGTACCATGCGAATCAGTACACCCAGCCTAGCGAATCCCACGAGCAATTGCAGAAATCCGCAAAGGATCACCGTGGGGAACAAATATTCGACACCATGGATTGCCACCAAGCTAACGACAACAACTGCCATAGCTCCGGTTGCGCCCGAGATCATCCCCGGCCGGCCACCGCACAGCGCGCAAATTAATCCGATAAAGAAAGCAGAGTACAAACCGATAATCGGCGACACGCCCGCAACGAAGGCGAAGGCGATCGCCTCTGGCACCAAAGCCAGCGCGACAGTTAGGCCGGACAATAATTCGTTTTTTAGATTCTGAGGCTGGGTACGAAATAGATCAAGCATTTAAAGATGATTTAGAAGGCTGTCTGTTGCGTCTCATGGACGAAAATTCTCCGCGACGGAGTGCAAGTTGGCTTTGAAGGCTACCTTGCGATTTAGCGATGGGCAAGGTCATTGGCCGAGCCGGCACGCACCTCGATGCGCTGTCAACTCCACGCGAATCTCGCTAAAGGGCGCGGCAGCAACCTTAGGCGCAGGCAAAGCCAGTGAAGACCACTTTGGATTGTTTCTGTCATTTCGTGTTTTTTGAGGCAACGCTCACATTCGGGCGCACTGAATATCCCCAGTCGCCTAACAACCAAACGGAAAAATAAGCGGGATTGGCTTCCGGCCTGTCTTGCGGGAATCGACAGGCTGGAAGCCAATCCCACGTTCAGTATGCGACAGTAGTTTTCATCACGATCCTAAGCGATCAATTCTTCGATCGCCTGGCCGCCAAATTGACTGAGCTGCTTAAAGCGGCCTGCGTGATAGAAAGTCAAGCGATTGTCATCCAGCCCGAGCAAGCGCAGCAGGGTTACATGAAAATCGCGAATATGCGACTTGAGCTCGACAGCTTCCATGCCCGTCTCGTCGGTCGCTCCAAGCGTGTGCCCGGCTTTGCAGCCACCGCCGGCCAACCAGATTGTCATGGCATTGGGGTTGTGATCGCGACCGTAGGCGATTCCACCGCGGACGCCGTTATCGGGAGTTCTACCGAATTCGCCACACCACACGACCAAAGTGCTATCGAGCAATCCGCGGCGCTTTAGATCCGTTAGCAGGCCTGCAATAGGCTGATCAACGCCGCGAACTAAGTTTCCATGGGCTCGTTCAATGTAATCATGACTATCCCATGAACCATTATAGAGCTGTACGAAGCGGACGCCCTTTTCGACTAACTTACGTGCCAGCAAACATTTGCGTCCGAAAGAATCCGTGGCGTCCGATCCAACGCCGTACAAGTCCAAAGTTGCCTCATCTTCCTGGGACAAATCTAGCACCTCTGGAACTTGCATTTGCATTCGAAAAGCCAATTCGTAGTTGTCCATCCGAGCTTGCAAATCCTGGTGCCCAGGATGCAAATCGGCATGGGCTGAGTTCAACTGCGCGAGTAGATCAAGATTGTGGCGCTGACGCTCTAGGCTGACATCCGCTGGTGGCTTTAGATCCAATATGGGAGAACCTTTCGCGCGTAGCGGTGTCCCTTGAAAGTTGGCGGGTAGGTAGCCGTTACTCCAATTGGCGGCACCGCCCTGGGGATAGCTGACTTCGGGCAGCACAATGAATCCCGGTAGATTCTCATTGACGGTCCCGAGACCATAATTTACCCAAGCACCCAAGGCGGGGTCACCGCCAAATCGATTGCCACAATTCAGTTGATACATGGCCGTGGGATGGTTCACACTATCGACCGTGCATCCACGAAAGAAGCAAATATCATCGGCCACCTCTGACAAGTACGCCCAATTGTCTGCCATGTCGGCACCAGATTCACCGCACTTGCGGAACTGGAATGGGCTCTTCACATAGTATCGTTTGCCGCTCTCCATGGCGGATTTCTGTTCACCCTGACGCGTGAATTCCTTTAGATGCAAGCCGGCCAGCGCGGGCTTGGGGTCAAACGTATCGACGTGCGAGGGGCCGCCCTCCATCATCAAAAAAATACAGTTCTTGGCCTTGGCCAAAAAATGAGGTTGCTGCGATTGGGGGGCCACTACGGACTTTGTGCCGTTCTCGGCGGCAAGCATGGACGTAAGTGCCACGCTGCCTAGGCTGGCGCTTAGACTGAATAAGAAATCACGGCGAGTCGGTGCATGCAACGCTCGAACACCCGCACATGGAAAATAGGATCTAGTAGACATACGCGAATTCGTTGGAATTGAAGAGTGTCAAACAGAGGTCAGCCAAAGCACGCGTGTGCAGATTGACATCACCGGCCTGAAGATCGGGTACAAAGTCGGCATAAGCGTGCAACGTTTCACTAAAAACAAAACGCTCGCCTGTGTTTTCTTCAACTGCCAGTCGCTGCACTTCGAGCGGTGGTTGCATGCGCTGGGGTTCGTCTGCGGCAATCAGATTTTCAATAGCCTGCCAGTGCTGGAGACTCAATTGAGTTTCTGAATCTGTAGAACTCCGTCCGAGTGCAAGTTCAAAACAGCGAACCACGGCCGAGCGATCGCTGGTCCGCTCCGATAGCGCTCGGTTGGCCAATGTCAGTGCGCGGGCATAAGAATTCTGGCTATTGAACAAGCTAAAGGCTTGCGGAGTTACATTAGATACCTCGCGACGTTCGCAAGAAAAATCGGGCGTTGGCTGATTGAACACCTCCAGATGTGGGTCCGGCAAGCCTCGGACTTTCAGGGCGTAGATCGACCGACGATGTCGTTGGCTGGGCAAGGGGTTGGGGACCCAAGCCGCCGCAAACGTACCCATGACTTGTCTAGGTTGGAGCGCGGCTTCTAAATTGATCTCGGGACGATTCGGAATCCCACCCAGCTCGAAGTTCAACTCGCCTGTGGCCGCCAGCATCGAGTCGCGCAGCTCTTCCGCGGACAATCTTCGCGGTTGGAAAGCAGCGTAGCTCGTGTGGGACGGGTCGAGCTCGACTAGTTTCGCCGCGTCTGGATGATTCGCGCTCCGGCGATAGGCTTGGCTAGTCATAATCACGCGATGCAATTGCTTCAGACTCCACCCCTCCTCGACCAATTTACATGACAACCAATCTAAGAGTTCAGGATGGGTTGGTGGTTTGCCCGTGCCACCAAAATTATTCGGGTTTCCGGCCAGCGGCTGACCGAAATGCCACAGCCAAACTCGATTGACGATGGCCCGTACGGTAAGCGGATTAGCTTGGTTGGCAACCCAGGTAGCAAACGCGGTGCGACGGCCCTCGATGCCCTCCGGAAAATCAGGCAATGCGACGTCGCCGAGGACGCTCAGAACTCCAGGTGAAACGCCCTCACCGCTGGCAAATGGATCGCCTCCGGTGAGGATGCAAGTCTCTTCCAGGACGCCTTCTGACAGCCGCGAACTTGGTATTCGCTGAGGCGCGTAGACCGAATCTACTTGGGGAGTTCGACCGTTGTAGACGGCCAGGGCAAAGGGCTGGTAGCGATCCATTTCCCAGATCAACCGTTGCAGTCCCTTGCGAGCTACGCGCTCGTTGCCAAAATCTTCGGGTGTGAAGCCATAGAGCTTCGGCGGATATAGATCTTCCGAAACACCTTGCTTGGCGAGCAAGTTTCTGGCTTGATTGAAAATGCCTTGAGCGTCACGCTTCGAGTCCTTTTTCAACAGAGCGTCAGCCACCGCGGCATGCCAACGTTCTGGTGAGATCTGATTCTCATCGAACCAGCCTGTAGCCTTGGTCAGCAACTTCTCGTCCAGTACTCTAAGTGCTTGCTCGTACTGGGCGACGCGGGCTTGCAGGTACTTGACTTCGTCGAAGTTGGCTAGGTTTTCTCCAATCGCAAATGGGGCCGCGCGCTCTACCAGTTGCGTGGTGGCGAATACGGCCTGGACGGAATAGTAATCGCGAGTCGGTATTGGATCGAATTTGTGATCATGACAACGGCAGCATTGCAGCGACTGCGCCAGGAACGTTTCCCCGACGCTGTTGGTCACGTCGTCCAAGAATCGCTGCCGCGCAACTTTAGCCACCTCCATGCCGGTCAATTCCCATGGCCCCATTCTCAAAAAGCCTGTCGCGACCAATAGCTGCGGGTCTTCGGGATCGATTTCGTCGCCGGCCAATTGCTCGCGAACAAATTGATCATAGGGCTTGTCGGCATTGAACGAGCGGATCACATAGTCTCGGTATCTCCACGCATTACCGCGTTCAAAATCGTTGGCAAATCCCGATGTGTCGGCGTAGCGGACTACATCGAGCCAGTGCTGGGCCATGCGCTCACCGTAGTGTGGACTGTCCAGCAAACTGTCGACCAGTTCGTTATAGGCCGCGCTGGATGGGTCGGAGCGCTGCACGTAGTCGGCAACTTGAGCTGGCGTGGGTGGCAGGCCCGTGAGGTCGTAGCTGGCACGACGGATCAAGGCGGCGGGTTCGGCCATGGGCGCGAGTTGCAATTCGGCAGGTAATCGTGCAGCGATGAAGGCATCGATGGGATGCAGAGTGGAACCCGAGTCATGCTCTCGCGTCGCAGGCACGCTTGGCTTTACGACCGGTTGATAGGCCCACAAGCTGGCCGGCTTGTACCTGCGCCTCGTCCATTCCTCCGCCAGTCCGCCGCTGGTACGAACCGAGACGCCATCTTCCGCGTCCCAGCGCGCGGAATTCTCGCGACCAACCTCGGCGGCACGGTGTTGATCCGGCCAAGCAGCACCCGTCGCGATCCAGATTCGCAGCCAGTCGAGTTGTTCTGCCGAAAGTCGCTCGGCTTCCTTGGGCGGCATGGCAGACCAGTCGTCATGCGTGCGCGTAGCGGCGAGATAGAGTGGGCTTGTTTCTGGCCCGCCAGCGCCGATGGCTGGTTCTCCACTCTCACCACCGCGCAGGGCACTTGTGGAGCCGCTTAAGTCCAAACCGCCCTCGATGGATTCTGCTTTCGCGCCGTGACAGGCGTAACATTTCTGCTGGAGCAGCGGCCCAATCCTGCGCACGAAGAGTTCCTCTGAGCTCTCCTGAGCAAGTGCTCTGCCGCCAACGAGGCAGAAAGACACGCATGCAATCTGGCAAATTGTTAGTAACGAAAAATTCATTGGGAGGGTTCTCATGCCGCATTATACGCGTGAACCTCGGGCGCTAGCCGTGGGCCTTTCTGCAGGATGGTGCCTACGGCTAGCGGCTGAAGTTCACGACAGGACAGATCTTGCGGTTTCTGGCACTGGCGTTTCGGGCTGGTATTGCTTCGACCTGCATTGTCCAACAACAAATCGGACGCATCGAAAAAGGTAACCGTTCACGGCTAAAGGCCGTGAACGGTTGTGATTTTATGTAGGGTGGGTCAAATCGCGAAAGCGATGAAGACCCACCGATACTGCAATCACATAAAAATGGTGGGGCATCCTGGCCTATCGGCACGCTTGCCCCACACTACATCTATTTCTCGAAACTGGCTCCCTCCGAAAAACTGGTACGAAGCTATATCATTTCTTGGGCGGCATATTTCAAACAGTTGTAAAAGACTTCGTAAGCCGCATCCTTGTCGATTTTTGACGCAACCTCCATGTTCGGACGCCACTGGCGAGGTGAGCGTCGATCGAAAATGGTGGAACCACGCGTCAGTTCGCCTCCAACTTCAACGTCGGCAGCCATTTCCTCCCATTCAAATAACATCGGTTCGAGCAGCATCAGAATCGGGAGCACGGCCAGCAATGAAACCGATTCATGTCCAAGTTGTTGTCGTTGGGCTCGGCAATAAAAAGGCACGATTTCGGACAGTACAGCACCAACCTTGGTGTATTTGGCGGGGAGCTTCTCGACCAACTCCCAACCAAAGCTTAACCCGTCGGCAATTTCTAGAGGAATCAAACTTTTGGTGGTCGCCGAGTGGAAGACGGCTTGCGCGCTGAGCGGGTCGAAGTGCATATTGAACTCGGCACAAGCGGTAACGTTGCCAACCCCTGTTACCGAACCGCCCGCGATAACCAGTCGATCGACCATCGGCACCAAAGCCGGATCTCGGCCCATCGCTTTGGCCAGCCCCGTCAACGGCCCCATGCACACGATGGTCACCTGCCCCGGATCTGCACGCAGCCGGTCCGCGATCAGCTTGTCGCTGGGCATGGTATGGTGGCGAGTAACTGGGTTCCAATGCGAATTGCCAAGTCCATCGTCGCCATGCAGTAGCGTGCCGTTTGATACGGCAGCTCCCAGTTCCGGATCCAGGGCGGAACCAATGCGGGGTATACGAGGCGGATCGAGTCGTTCGACTAGCGTGCGGACATTTTGAGTGGCCTGCTCTGCGTCAACCGTCCCAGCGCAGGCCGTGATGGCGACGACTTCCAAGCGTGGATCGAACAGCGCCAGCGCAAGAGCTACGGCATCATCAATACCTGGATCACAATCAATGATTACTTTTCTGGCCATAGTTCGTCCTGAGCAAGTGCATCCTGGATGTTGCAAACACTACATGTTACATTGCGCCCCCTCGATGGGGCGCAACCAATTTTCTGTTTGGCTGTGTCTGGAAGAACCAGTCACTCTAGTTAAATCCCTATCGCTTTGGCTGAGCACCCATCAACTAGCACCCGCCCGCTACTCACCGAGCTCTTTCGATGTCTAACCATGATCTTACAGCAATTGTGGGTCGCCTCCAATCGCGGCAGGACCTTTCGTGCGATCAAATGCGGCAAGCCATTGCCTGGTTCCTCAGCGGTAATGCCCAGGATAACCATGTAATCGAGTTCCTGGTTTTGCTGGCAGGCAAGGGGGAAACAGTCGACGAGTTGGTGGGCGCGGCTCAGGCGTTGCGCGAATCCATGATCCCAATTGATTGCCCGCGCAGGCCCGTTGTGGATACCTGCGGAACGGGCGGCGATGGTGCCAAGACGTTTAACATCAGCACGGCGTCCGCCTTGGTTGTGGCCGCTGCGGGTACCGCTGTGGCCAAGCACGGCAATCGCAAGATCACCAGCGCAACGGGTTCGGCGGATGTATTAAGCGAACTGGGCATCAATCTGGAGGCTAGCGCATCGGTCGTCCAGCGCTGCTTAAATGAAGTCGGGATTTGCTTCTGCTTTGCTCCGCTTTTTCACCCCGCCATGCGGCATGTTGGCCCTGCGCGGCGAGCCATCAGCCATTCCACCATCTTCAATCGGCTCGGTCCACTGGCCAATCCAGCCGCCGCCGATCGGCAGATTCTAGGGGTCGGAGCAGCCGACTTGCAAGAGAAAATGGCTCATGCTCTTCAGAGGTTGGGGACGACGCGTTCCCTGGTGGTCCGCGGCACCGACGGCGTAGACGAAATTAGTCTTTCGGCTCCGACTCGAGTTTTGGAAGTTACCGCCGAAGGCATTTACGCGCACCAGTGGTGCCCCGCAGACTTTGGAATACAAACCGCGTCTCGCGACACACTGTTTGCAGACGATCCGGCTTCAAGCGCCGCTTGCATCCGCGATTTGCTGAGCGGAACCAAGGGCCCGCAGCGGGACGTTGTGGTTCTGAACGCGGCAGCCGCACTGTGGATCGCGGATGTCAGCCCCGACCTAAAAGTCTGCGCCGAAATTGCCTGCCAAGCCATCGACTCGGGCCAAGCCGCTCGCACACTCGCCAACTTGGGTGACGCCAGCTACGCATAAATTAACTTGGTAGCTGCAGTCGCCAGACTTCAATCTTCACCACACCAATGACTCTGAAAGAATTCAGCACAGTTGTGCACCTGCTACGTTCTAGCTGAGTCATCTTAGCTGAGTCATCTTAGCTGAGTCAGCTTAGCTGAGTCATCGCATGAATATTCAGTTCTTTTGGCTCTTCTTTTTAGTAGTGGATGATCCCTTGCGCTCCGTCGATTCGGTAGCTCGGGCTGGTTGGTTAGCTTTGAGTTCCTCGATGTGCGCTTCGAGTTCACGCATGTGCGAAGCCTGCTCGGCGCTTTCGCGCTTGGCCGCATCCATTTTCATTTCGAACTGACGTTCCGTTTCCATCCTCTCTCTTGCAGCTCGCTCCAGTTCGCGAGCGCTTGCCTGCCGCAATTCGTCCGCAACTTGTTTAGCTTGTGCCAACTCCGTTTGCCCACGCTGACGTACTGCCTGCGCTTCTTGGGCGGATTTTTCTAGTTCTGTGCGAGACTCAGCGAGTTGCTGCAGCGACGCTCTCAGCTCGTGACTGAGCCGATCGATTTGCTGTTCACTCATGCTGTTTTTCATTTCTATTTGGGCCTGTTGAATTCTCAACTGGGCTTTCAGTTCCGCGATTTCTTCGATTTGTTTGATTATCCGCTGAACCGTGGACGAATTGATCAACCGATCTAGAGTTTGAACTTGCGCTTCAAACGGGTCGTGCGCAACTCGGTTTTCAACTTGCCGCGGCAGCCCGTCGTAAACTGGGCCTCCGTCGCTGGTAGGTCGCGACTGAACCTGGACGACTGGGTTGCCACCAAGTACCTGCAGGCTGTGGGCTTCGCCCCCAACGACCACCTCGACCGGTGCGGGTCGCCCTGAGTAGTACGGCGGCAAGTGCGAGAATTGATTCGATTGTGCCATGCCTGTCGAAGCTTGGCTGGCAAGGGTGGCAAATAGTAATGCGGCTGCGTAGATCGGCTGAAACCGTCGGCGGTGTCTCATGTCTTTGGTCCAGTAAGCGTAGCGAAAGTTGAGAGGACTCCGGCAAGTACTCTGTCTGCTGAAATGCAGGCTTTCTATTCTAACTTGAACACACACAGTTAGGCACGAGTTAAGCAGAGACCACTGGAGCATGCCCCCATTGCGAAGCCTAACGATTTAGGTAGGGTTTTGGCTAGCAAAACCAGCGTTTGCGAAATCACAGCTACTATTTTTTCAGGAACATGCACTCGGTGCCGGAGTACGTACCATGGAAGCGGTCAAGAAGAATGTCCTTAGAGCAGAGGTGTCGGGCGGGGACACCTGGGATCTGTCGAGTCTCTACGGCTCCGACGGTGATTGGGAAATCGACTTTGCAAAATTTCAAGTCGAGATCGAGAAATATAGCCAGTTCAAAGGCAAGTTGGCGGACGGTGCTGGAGTGCTGGCCGAGTGTCTACAATTTGACTTAAGCGTCGATCGGCTGGCCGAGCGCTTGGGTACTTACGCTTTTCTCAAGACCACGGAAGACCAGGCCAACAATACCTACCAAGCACTCACGGCCCGCTTTCAAAATGTTGCCGTGAAAGCGAGCCAGTTGGCAAGCTATTTGCGGCCAGAGATCCTCAGCATCTCCGAAGTCCAGTTTTCACAGTACCTGAAGTCACCTGAGCTGAAGGGGTTCGAGTTGGTGCTGGAGCGCATCCATCGCTATCGCGCCCATACGTTGACCGATGTCGAAGAGAACTTGATCGCCATGCAAGGCGAAATGGCGCAGACGGCTGGCAAAGTGTTCCGCCAACTCAATGATGCGGACCTGAAGTTTGGCAACATTCAGAATGACCGTGGCGAAACGGTCGAATTGTCGAACTCGAATTTTAGCCAGTTTCTCATTTCACCGAACCGAGAAGTTCGCCGAGCGGCCTTCCACCAATACTACGACCAATTCGAATCGCACGAAAACACCCTTGCGGCTACATTGGCAGGCAGCATTCATAGCGATGTCTACTACGCTCGCGCGAGAAAATACTCATCAAGCCTCGACGCAGCACTTTTTCCGGACAACGTGCCGGCCACCGTTTACGAGAATCTAATTGGCTCCGTTCGCAACCACCTGCCCGCCGTGCATCAGTACTTGGAGATTCGAAGGCGGAAAATGGGAATCGACACGCTGCATCATTACGACACCTACGTGCCCATCGTTTCGGATATGGATCAAACGCGAAACTGGGATCAAGCGGTCGAAAGTATCATGGAATCCCTCAAACCGCTTGGCGACCAGTATTGCCAGACCTTGCGGGCGGGACTGTCGGGCCGATGGTGCGATCGTTATCCGAACAAAGGCAAGCAGAGTGGAGCGTTTAGTTGCGGTACGTTCGACGCAGATCCCTATATTTTAATGAACTACAAACCAGACGTCCTGAACGACTTGTTCACGTTGACGCATGAAGCTGGCCATTCGATGCACAGCCACTATTCATCCGCGAATCAGCCGTTTCAATATTACAACTACACCATTTTTGTAGCTGAGGTTGCCAGCACTTTCAACGAACAGCTCCTGACACATCACTTGCTAAACACTTCCACCGACGATCGATTCAGAGCGTATTTGATCAATCACGAAGTTGATAGTGTTCGCGCGACGATCGTGCGCCAAACCATGTTTGCCGAGTTTGAAAAGATTACCCATGAAATGGCCGAAGCGGGCGAGCCGCTAACTGTCGAGTCGTTCAAAGGCGTCTATCGAAAACTGCTTGAAGATCACTTTGGACCCAAGTTTGTGATCGACGACCATTTGGCGCTCGAATGTTTCCGCATCCCCCATTTCTATCGCGCGTTTTACGTTTACAAATATGCAACCGGTCTCTCTGCCGCGATTGCGCTTTCGCGGCGTGTCCTAGAGGGTGGGGCAGCGGAACTGCAGGACTACCTCGGTTTCTTGAGCAGTGGCTGTTCCAAAGATCCACTCGAACTGCTCCGTGGCGCTGGAGTCGATATGGCCAGCCCCCAACCCGTGGAAACCGCACTTCAGCATTTTAGTGGGCTCGTTGAACAGCTCGACCAGTTGACCTGCTAATGGAGTTCTCTGTCGCGGGGATCGTGCGTAAATTTACTGTCTTATTCTTACGGTGGGATTGGCATCCAGCCTGTGGTTTCCCGCATGACAGGCTGGAAGCAAATCCCACTTTTGGGTAGCGACTCTATCGTGCGTTGTTTTAGTCCCCGCACTGGCCGACAATTGGGCTGGAGATGTCAGCTTGGTTTTGCTAGGGTCCAAGTGTGTGCGATTTTCAGTAGCGGCGCGGCTGGATTTGTCCGTCTACTCGTTCGCAGTATTGTGGTAACCACGACTCCTGGCAGCGAAGCTAAGTATGGTTAGAACCCTAGACGTCTGTCTATTGCTCTGCGGGTGCATCCTGTGCGCAGGCTGTGTGGATGGCCCGATGTACCAACTCAAACGAGCCAATCCGTATTTCCAATCCCAATGGAAAAAAGACCGCGAATTGGGGCCGATCTTCGAGGATCGCTTGGCCGAACTGGAGCTGTTAAGGCAACAATTGGCAACGATGCCCACTGAACAACAGGCAGCATGGGTCGAGCAGTTGTCGGGGATCATTCAGAAAGACCCCAGCAGTGAAATGAGAGCTCAGGCGGTGACCACGATTGCGAAGATACCCTCCGCTGCCGCCGTGACAGCCCTGAACTATGCCTCGGGCGACGATGTCGACAAGGTCCGTTTGGCGGCCTGCCAAGCTTGGAAACTACGCGGAGACGAGCCTGCGAAGGACATGTTACTGAGCTTGGCTCAGACCGATGAGAGCACCAGCGTCCGCCAAGCCGCTATCGATAGCCTGTCGGTATTCCCAGATGAGGAAGTCAAATCCGCGCTGACACAACTGCTCAGCGATCGCAGCCCTGCCGTCCAATATCAGGTGGCTCAGAGTCTAAAAACCATAACCGGACGCGACTATGGTGGCGACTTTGAAGCTTGGAAACAATTTATGGCTGGCCAAGATGTTCCAGAACCACCGCCACTTTCAATAGCCGAGCGAGCTTGGAAGGCGCTGCCCTCGTTCTAGACTTAAGTGGCTGAGCGGACGACCATACGAAAACCTAAGTCTTGGCAGAGTGGCTTTTCGTCGCGTTGGATACTTCGCTCGGTTGCCCGCACGCCTTGAATCGTCAGCGAGTTTTGTAGCAAGGCGTGGAACAGCAGCAATTCAAACGCCGCCGAACGCAACATATTGACTTGCTCCTTGTACCCACAAACCGCCAACGCCCCAGTTTGCCGTAAAAAGCTCGCGAGCTTGCGACCGTCCATCTTCATGGTCTCGCAGCTACCCAAGTAGATAATTCTCTGGGCGCAACGACCTTCCAACTGGTTACCCAACTCTTGCAGACTGAGTTGTCGATCGCGGCTGCGGCCGTCGCCGATCAAAATGCACTCTTGGACGCCGTGGTAGCCTAGGTAAAGAATGGGATAACGCGAATAACGCTTCTGCGTCCACTTGTCTAAGTAATAGAACAGCTCTTCACGAGTAGCCGCGTCGCGATGTACAAACGAAATGCGATGATCCATCTTGGACAGTAGCTCGACGATCGGGCGAAAGCTCAAGCCCTGTCGAAGATCGGAATGCCATTCGCCTTCGATAGCGAATATTCCGCGTCCCATTTTTGTACTGGTAATCATCTAGCGCGAGCTTTAGAAGTTAGGTCTGCCAAGGAGAAAAGCTGAAACTCTGCTCTACAGCATACCTTCCCGCCCAGGCCACGTCGGGTCGATCCGCGCATTCTCGGAAAAGGAGTCCGCTACCCAGTATTTCGCTGGTTTTTTCGACAAAATCCACCTCTCGCCAAACCCCCTCCTTCAGGTTATATTAGTACTTTCGGGTGGTTTGGTGTTCATGCTGGGTCGCTACAATGGCTATTGCCTAGGGATTTGGCACGCCGCTTTCACCGCCGGACGCCGTCAGCCAAGCTCGTATTGTTTCGTCCGAAACGTCGGCTGGTACCGAATGTACCGACGTATCGAAGAACGCGATCTGCATCTTTTCACGATCGCCAAAGAGGCTAGCGCGAACGTCGTTCGGTTTCAACTGCAAGTCCTCCGGCTGCGTCCACACAACGGCTTTGTCGTTGGGAGCAATGACGTAGCAGATCGTATTGGAAGTACCATCGTGCACGTCCAGAAACGTCATCCAGCGATTCTCTGTCCCATTCCAGAACGATCCTTCAAGCAATGGGACTTGGACGCAAGTCAACCCAGCCGCCAACGGCGGACCAACTAGGTTCTGGTAGGCGCGCGGCATTTGGGAAACCAACTGCTGATTGTGCGTGCTCGACCAGGGCTCGTCCAAGTGAAACTTGTCGTACAGCTGCTGTGCACCGATAAAGGGCAACAAATGCACTCGCCAACTCAGCAGTGGTGTGCCGCCACGCGTCACGGTCATGCGCGGCGGAAAGCCGTCGTACTGCTGATAAAACTGATGGAAGCCTAAACCAATTTGCTTGAGATTATTGCTCTGTTGCGACCAGCCCGCTTGACCAGCAAATTGAGTAGTAAACCGCTGAGTCAACCGCTTCATTTCCACAGGGTTGAGGCTCGTTAGGACTTTTCCATCAAGCAGTTGGGGAGGGGGAAGTTCAATGTTAAACTGCTCCGCCAAACTCATCCACTGCGACTGCACGTTTTTCGCCACGTCCGCGTCGGTGCATTCGAAAGTCAACTCCATGGTCATTTGCTTGCCACTGGTAAAGTCCCAGCGTAGCGAGCGAATATCGCGCATGAGTTGCTGAGGCTGCAATTGTACGGGAAAGTCCTTCGGCAACTGCGCCGGCAAAAGCTTGGCTACCGACGCGCGTAGGTCGTCGCGTATCGAGACCGTCAGCGCCACGTGTGACGAGGGCTTGACCACCACATCTCGAGCGTGCGCAGGATGCTCTGCAGTCGCTGCAGGTCGCAGTCGTTGCCAAACCGGTTCGGTACACGCGATCACCATGTCGGTGGTCTTATGAACGCTGTAGCCGTAGGCTGGCGGCAGAATTCCCACAAGGGCTTGCACTTGCTCCGCTAGTTTTTCGGGATCCAGCGTAGGGACAATGACGGCCGCCTTTCCGCTTAAAAACTCGATCGACGAAAGCGTGAAATATAGCTCTCTAGCCCCTGCCGTTTTTAGCGAGGCGATTGCCCCACCCACCAGCGCCATCACACCATTGCTGGCCTGGTCGGGGATCAACTCGGGCAACTGCTCCTGCAACGCTTTACGCACGCTCGGCAAATCGAGTCGTTCCAGATCGATTCGCAGCATGCAGATCGTTGAGGGCTCGATGATGCGTGCTATGGACGACTGGCCATAGCAAGAATTGAAGCAAATCATCCAGACAGCCATAAAAAATGGCGCGAATACAAATCGTATCGTTGTGAATTTAATTTTCATTGGTAACCTCGGGTTGTTTCATTTCTGAAAGTGTTATGAAGCAAAAAGCGTTCCTAGGCCGGAGGCCGTCACAACCTATGCCGAGTTCGTCAGGCCTCGGAAGGAAGTCGCAAGGCTCTTAGGCCGGAGGCCGACGCAGTGGAGCGTCAATGCGTGTCGGCTTCCGGCCTTTTGGCCCGTCTCTAGACTAACGGTGGCTCACGCCACCGCCTGGGGTTCTGTCGGCCTCCGGCCTAAAGCACTGCACGGATTCAGTCGCTGCAAGGCTCGATTCATTCGCTGCCACACTCGATTCAGTCGCTATATCCTCATTGCAGACGCCGCCTGCGCTGGACTCCTATCTAACCATTTGAATTCGCAGATTGGTTTGCTTTTCACCTGCATAAAGCGGTTCGCGGCGGATAATGGCTTCGGTATCGCTCAATCGCTCGTAGTCAAACGGCGCACTGGTCGCTGGATTGGACCATGCCGGCAGCGGACTTAGCCTATCGAAACTGGCGGGAAGCTGTCCGTCGTGCGTCGCCGCATGCCCGCGCAGCGCCTCGCGCAACAGCAATTGCTTGTGCTGCGAGTCAATGCGATTCACGGCTGCACCGGTGGCTTGCAGGGCGGGCAGTAGCATGCCGATCAGGATATTCGAGGGCTTAAAATATTCCGACGAGCTCAGCAGCGGCTCAATCTCCGCGCTGACCTGGTCTTTCAAGTCGCCGGGGACCAACAGCCATTTAAATGCATTGTCGCGATTACGTTCAAAACCAAGTTGAATGGCGACGACAACGGCTTGAGCGTTAGTCATGCCTGCCACGCTGGCCGGTTCGACACCAAAACCTAGAGCTTCGTCGCGAGCCGCGTCGGCCGTGAGCAGCACGACAGCACCGGCAATCAGCCCCGCCGCCGCGTCGATTCCTTCCAGAGCGCTGGGCTCCGTAACATTCCTCCCACCATCGAACAATTGTCCGTCGCTGCCGACAAACTTTCGCGTTGTAACCAACAATCGCTGGCTCATTTCGTCATCGCTCGGATGACTCGGGACGGGCTCAAGTAAGGGGTAAAGCTGGCGAGCGGTTGACGCCAGCTCCCCATCCACGACCGAAGCTCGCTCGAAGAAAGTATCGGGCAAACTGGCAAGCGCCCAGTAGAGGTTGGGAGATCCCGGTTGTTCTATGAATTCTTCAACAACGCCAAACATCATGCCTGTTATGGCGATCGCAACCAGCCGCGACACCAAGTTCGAATCGCCACTGGCGTGTGTATATTCTGCCAATCGAAACCCTGCCGCCAGCTTTTGTACCGCATCGTCAAACCGTCTCTCGGACAGGGCCAATCGCACGTCCAGGCTGATCAGTCTAGCGAAGTTGCGATAGAATTGAATTTCAGGCAGCGAGTTTGCTGCTGGCTGCTGCAACCGATTCGTGGCCTCGGTCATAGATTGGATCGTGGCCAAGGTCGTCGCATAGTAGACTTGGTCGAGAACTTCGCGTTGTTCCTGCAAGTGCTCGCTCAAACCCAACCCTGCCAACTGCGATAGATCGCCTTCGTACCAGTTAACTTTGTTCATCGAGTTCTTGTGCTCCCGAGCATCCAACTCGGCGCGTCGAGGATGCGACACGTGCATCAAGACCGCTCGCGACATGGCCGCGTTGACTTCGCCAGTTGCTCGCAACACCGGTGCGACCCAGAAGCGATATTTGAGCGCCGGAATGGGCTCGGCGGAAGGGGTGACTCGTACGACGCGCACCGCGGGATCCTCCGGCTGGGCCGCTGCGGCTGAATTCTTTTCCGCAGTCGTAGCGTCCGCGTTTGCAAAACTCTTTTGCCCCGGCTCCCAAACACGAATTTGCGAATGGGCAGTGGAGGATACCCCACAAATCGCGAACGCTACCGCCGCGCATTGGACTCGAAAATTTGACGCCATCATCATTAGTTGCCTTTAAGATCTAAGTCTGAAATGAGCTTCCGCTTCAGTACTGGCGGACGGGCAATTGAAAGTTAGAAGGGTGAAGTTTGCAAAATCGATCTGTCACACTACGGACTTCCTCCTTCGCCGTTCGCCAGGCCCGCTCATCCCCAACCCTTCTCCCCCGGAGTACCGAGAGAGAAGGGAGCAAGGATCTCCCGCCGCCGTTTGAGCGAAAAGTTTTTGAGCAAAACAGGTTTACTTACTTAACCGCCTGTGTATCGCCCCGCGCTGGTTAACTTTGTTGTATCCGTTCACGCTGCTTTCGTATTGCACAGGTTTTTGCCGAAGGGATTTCGCAAGATCGATATGCATTCATTCGCTTGTCAACCTATTTTTCGGTTGCCCAGCAACCCAATTGTCATTTGCATTTTCCTGTCCGTTTTGGGGCTTGTCCCCGACGGACACCGCTTTGGCGTCCTAAGCTGGGCACGGTGCGCACCACGACGGCTGCAATCCCTCCGCCCGCGGTGCGGGCGGAGGGATTGCAACCTATAGCATTGAATAAGGAGCAACATCACAAAAGACGACCGATTAGCCGCTGAAGTGGATTGCTTGGCCGTGCATCTTTGTCGATTAAGTCATGCCAGTCAGTCGTCGATGCCGCCACCGAACTCTCAGAAACCAGCGGTTGTTCGCTTACGACGAGGCTCTCCCACTTGACGCTCGAGTCTCCGATTAGGAACCCGTATCGCCGCATGCCGGACTTGCGAGTCCAGGCGGTGAGCGAATCGATCAGAAACGAGCTTGCCGCGATCGATCCGCTTGAACTCACACTCGATTCGCTATCCAGCGCGACTGTTGCTGGAGCCCGCTCGACTACTTTTGAATCGTTCGCAACAGCCGATTGCGCGGCGAGTTCGCTAGCCGCTGGTCGCGGTCGACTGGGAGCAATCCGCGAAGCAATCAGTCCGCTGCCAAACGCTAGACAAACGCACGCCGCCACCAAGCCAAAGCGGGCACCGATGGGCCGCCGATAGCTACCGGACACAGCCGCCAGGCCCGCCGCATAGCCTGCCTCATAAAACACTTTGGCTTGAAGATGTTTCGAGCTGGCGGGTAGCAATTGAGCGAGAAACTCGGGGCGCTGGTCATCGAATTCATTAATATTGGACTGCATCTGTATCCCCTTGAAGCTTGGCTGGCAAATCTACGGGAGTGCCAAGTTTGTTTCGCAATTCCTGTAGAGCCCGCTGGTAATTTCTGTGAACGGTTGATCGTGACGAAGCGGTTAACTTGGCAATATCAGTAAAGGACAACTCTCCCCAAATGTGCAGCATGACGATTTCGGCCTGTTCGCGCGGCAGGGCTTGCAGCGCCGCGCTGGCCTCGCGAGCCTCCGCCATGTTTTCAACTGAGTTTGCAAGTTGCGTTTGATGGAACCAATCGCTAATCCGATCGCTGTG
>JBGSJL010000205.1:0-47793 GCA_041741955.1 Pirellulaceae bacterium
CCGCCGCCGCCAAAACCGCCAGAACCCCCACCGCCGAATCCCCCACCGCCACCAAATCCTCCACCTCCGCCGCCACCAAAGCTGCGATTGCCGCCGCCACTAAAGCCACCGCCACTAAAGCCACCGCCGCCGCCACCAAAGCCGCCGCCGCCCATACTGCGACCGCCACCTCCACCGCCACCAAAGCTACGACCGCCACCCCCGCCGCCCCGAGCGAAACAATCGTTCGCAAGGAGCGCTGCGGATAGAACCAGAAATAACGGAATTATGTTACGTCGACTCATGACGGTTACCCCCAATGGAAAGGCGATGGCTGCTGAATTATTTTCATTGACGCTTGAGAATGATCTCATCTGTATCGGGCAGCGATTGGCCGTCAACGATGCGATTGTTCGATTGCCAGACATAGGCGTTGTCATCCAGGCGCGTGAGCAACACCGTTGAGGAGCTAGTGCGACCATCGGCCGACATACCTTGCATCTGTGCCATCCAACCGTTTTCGCGTGGCCACCATGTTCCCACCGCGTGGCCACCATCAGGGCTGAAATTCCACGACTGAAGGTGGCGGCCCTGCGGATTGAATCCGATCATCTGTATGCCGCTGGTTGTGGTTTGATCCGGCGCCGTGACGGTATAGGTCCGCTGCACAAAACTCTTATTGGCAACCCAACTGCAAACCGACACGGTTTTGGAGCCGTATTCCTCAGCCACCCAAGTCCCAATCAACCAATCAAGATCTGCGATAAAATTATAGGACGATGGCAGTTCGACTCGCGCATCGACGACTTTTGACATCAACCACTTGCCACTCACCTTGGCATGAACGGCGGTGTAAGCACCAAACACGGGTGCTCCTGCCGGTGCGGGGTCGAGCATTGCGCGGCCTTGTTCCGTAGCGGTGCTTTCACTGTCCAATGTCAGCGAGTCAATGACGATCCGAATCTTTTGATTCTTCGAGTCAGCAAACACCTTTTCGTATTCGCCTTGAATCGCTTTTCTGCCTTCGAACGTTTGGCCGCTGTCATCGACGTACTGGCCGTCCTCCGTCCACAGCGCCGCGACGGCGGCGGCATTGCCGGAGTTATATGCGACTTCAAACGCCACTGCCGATTGTCGTATAGACTCCAAGTCGGAAGTCGTCGTGGGTGACGCTCCACTGGCAGGCGGAGCGGTGGGTGTCTGTGCCAGCAACGGGATGCACATGCCGCTCAGAAAAATTCCAAACGTGAAGATTAGACGCCGATTCATGCGCAATGTCCTGCTTCTGGATTCGCGCGGCCCTGCGCTAGGGTAATGATGACCGACGCACAGTCGGTCGATATACGACTCGAATCGAATTCAGGACACGGCGGCCTGGGCAAACCTAGGCTGCGTCCTGCTCTGTTGGAAGCATAACGTAAGCTAAAGAGTCAAACAATCAGTCGCACCAAACACACTCAATATTTCCGGTAAACAGAAAATCCCAGCGACTGAACGACCTTGGCTGCAACCCAAAGCGGTCAAGGTCGCATGGCCAGCCACGCCGCCCAGTGTGGCTGAAATGCACCCCCTGACGATTATTACCACATCGAAGTTCCGCCAGTTATACTAGAAAATTTCGCCTCAAACACTTTTCCATTATTTATTTGGCGCGATGTCGCGGATCGGTTTTGATGTTCAATTGGTTTTGGAAGTGGTGGCGGCCTGATCGATCCATCTTGGATCGGGCTCAGGCGCATATGACATTCGGACAAACTTCGGTTGGCCGCAAGATCGTGCGCACACGCATGTTTTTGAAAAAGCAACTTTGGCTATGGCCAATTATCGCTGTGCTCTTGCTTTCAATCGCGGGTTACGTAGTCAGCGAAGCCATCGATCGGACTATGAAGAACAGTCTCCAGTCGGAACTCACCACTCTCCTGAGCGTTGAGCGTGCAATGCTGGAAAAATGGTTCGCGGTGCAAGAATCCAGCGCAACGGCTCTTGCCAATGATGCTGGAGTCCGCAGGACGGTACTTCAGCTTTTGGCCGCGCAGGATGAGTCGCCTAGCGCAGATGCCTCATCGCCCGCGGCAGGTTCCTCACATGAAAACGCTAACAGCTTGACGAAGCTGCACGTTGAATTGAAACGCGAGCTCGAAGCGAGCCTGTCGTCGCACGATTTTGTTGGCTATGAATTGGCCGACAAGCAGCAACGAATCGTCGCTGCCCGAACGTCAGAGTTGATCGGGCAAACCATTACACAATTTGAACCGGTGCTAACCAAGACTCTGGAAGGTGAGCCAAGCGTCAGTGTCCCGTTCAAGAGTATGGTTCTTCTCAAAGATAAAACGGGTCGTATGCGCACTGGCACGCCCACCATGTTCGTGTGTGCTCCCGTACGCGACGATAACTTTCAAGTTGTGGCCGTGTTGGCTTTGCGAATCCGTCCCGAGCGCGAGTTTACGGAGATCCTGCAACTCGGCAGACTCGGTGAGTCCGGCGAGACTTTTGCAGTGGACAGGCAAGGACTGCTGGTTTCCAACAGTCGGTTCGATGAGAAGTTGATGCTCTTGGGCGTGTTGCCGGATCAAGCAGACTCCGCTTCCATTTTGAACGTTCATGTAAGAGACCCCGGCGGAAATTTATTGGAAGGGTTTCGACCGATGGTCCGCCGTGCCGAGCTGCCGCTTACGGAAATCTGTACCGCTGTGATCAGCGGCTCGGCGGGTGTCAATATCGAAGGCTACCGCGACTATCGCGGAGCACTTTCGGTGGGCGCTTGGACGTGGCTACCTAAGTACGACATTGGCTTGATCACTGAGATCGATGCCGCTGAGGCGTTTCGTCCGCTGACGATCCTAAAATGGTCCTTCTATTCCCTGTACGCCATGCTGGTTGCCAGCGCCGTCGCGATCTTCATATTCACGCTCGTCGTTTCGCGGTTGCAGCGCGAAGCCCAAAAGGCTGCGATTGAAGCCAAGCAACTGGGCCAGTACCGGCTGGAAAGTCGCTTGGGTGCCGGTGCGATGGGAATCGTCTACAAGGGACACCATGCCATGCTCCGTCGTCCGACCGCCATTAAGATGTTGCAGGTCGATAAAGTCAATGAAGCTGCGATCGGACGTTTTGAGCGCGAGGTGCAAATTACTTGTATGCTAAATCATCCCAGCACGATCGCGATTTACGATTACGGACGTACGCCGGAAGGTGTGTTTTATTATGCAATGGAATATCTCGATGGGATTGACTTGCAAACGCTCGTCGAACGCTACGGCCCGCAACCCGATGGTCGTGTCATCCAAATCCTTGAGCAGGTTTGCGGGTCACTTTTCGAAGCACATTCGATGGGTTTGGTGCATCGCGATATCAAGCCAGCCAATATCATGCTGAATCGACGAGGTGGTGAACCAGACGTGGTCAAAGTTTTGGATTTTGGTTTAGTCAAAGCCCTTGACGATGGTCAGGCATCGCCAGAATCCGGAGGACTATCGGGGACGCCATTGTATATGTCTCCCGAATCGATTCAATCTCCAGACTCAGTGGATGGACGAAGCGATCTATATGCCGTCGGTGCCGTCGGCTATTTCCTGCTGACAGGCCAAATCGTTTTTCAAGCCAGTTCACTCGACGTGCTTTGTAAGCAACACATTGCAGCGATTCCCGAAACTCCTTCCAGTCGACTCGGTCAGCCCGTGGCTGCTGGCCTCGAAAGCGCGCTAATGGCCTGCCTTGAAAAGAATCGTGCTCGGCGTCCGCAGACGGCACGGGACTTATCAAAGCAGCTTGCAGCCAGCTCGCCCACAACCAATTGGACTGCAGAACAAGCGGATGCGTGGTGGGGCCGGCACGAACGCGAGTTAGCCAGTACTCATGTTGTCCAAAATACTGATAGCAGATCCGCGCCTCGGGCAACTTCTTCCACTGAGCCCGCCACCACCGACACGCGAACCGGTACATCTCGGACTGTTGCCTCGAAGTCGGCCAATTCATCAGGCTTCGATCAAACCATCGCCCCAGACAATCGACGTACCTAGGCGACCGGCAATTCAATCGCTCCCTGTCGTCGCTGGACGGGCAAGCGATTCAACGCATTCTAAATCGAGCTAGGCAGCGGGACCAAGCCATCGCTAGGGCTAGTTTGCTTTGATCACACCGACATGTAGGTCGCCATCAGTGCGCCATGGGTCGCCGCCTCCGTTGAACCCTTCGAGCTGTTTATGGAAGCCATGCACCACGGAGTGATCTGCGAGGTCCGTGGTCTTTTCGAGGCACTCGAACAGGTAGTCGCGTACGGTATCGACGTCCCGAGCCGTCACGTGCGTAATCTGCCCTGTCGAATGACTCAGCCCGACTCGTTTGTCGTAAACGGCGGAACCAATCCATTGTGGTCGTCCATCGGTGCTGAGCTGTTCAGTGCTCCAAAAGCGCACGTGGTGTCGGTGCCGAGGATTATCACCGACGGGCTGTTCAAACGCCAAATCTTCCACGCGGCCATACAAGTAGAGGCTGCTGACCGGAGCCGCATCATCGGGTCGAGACAGCACAGTATCGGCAGCGATCTTCAAATCGCTCTCCAATCCCAGGGCAGCGGCGGGATACCAATCGGCCGCGTTCATAATGCTCTGCAACTGAATTTCAGTTCCGGTTAGGGCAACGTTCAGAGGATCGCCAGGATGATGGTCACTCGTCTGCGTGAGCCGTGGATTTTCATCCAGCACGGGATCGTAGTCTGCGAATTATTTCCAGGCAATTGGTGCGAGCAGATAGGCGATTAGCAACCAAAGCAACAACAGCCCGGCCAAGATGCCGAGGATTAACTTGCTACGACTGCGGTGTTGCCGAACAACTTTAAGCGGTTCATTTTCCATTGCAGATCAGGCTATTGCCCGCCGATCGGGTGAAGGGTCTGCACCTTAGTCACCACCGGCGGATTCCATTTACCGGTCAGGGCTTCCGCCTTCGGGGAGTAAAGACGCATGCAAAGATTGAATGCTCCCTTGGGTGCGGGTAACCAATTGGCTTCCAGATCTTTGCCGGGGCTTTCGTTCTGGAAATAGAGATCGAGCGAACCATCCCCATTGGTCTTGAATGGCATATAGCTGCTGACCGCGAAACGATTCAGCACGTTACCAACTTGGAACCCTTCGCTGTCGTAGAGTGTGATCGACCAGAAGGCTTTGGCGGGAGGGGATTGTCCTTTGTCGAAGTGGATAGTGTATTTGTTGGCACCGTCGAGTGGCTTGCCGGTGTCGTCGAAGAGGTTCATTGGATAGATGGCATCCTCGGGCAGATTGGCGCCCAGACCAAGCTGCGTGACGATCGCACGTTTGAGATAATAGTTGCCATAAACGCCCATCGTGTCGGTGTTCATGGTCCAGCCATTAGTAACCCGCGCAAGCGTCGGCACCTTCCACTTCATCAGTTGCAGCGCATCCTGTGGTGCGCTCTCAAGCGCCTTCTGTACAGCGGGGTCAAGCTTAGCGAAATCAAAACTCTTGCCTGCTTCAATGCCGATCTGCTTCATCTGTGCGATGATCGGCTGATCGGTACCGTGAGGCGGATGCAGCTTGAGAAGTTCGGCGGCATACGCAAAGTATTTGGCTGCTGGCATCGTATCGACCTGCACCTTTGGCGGCGTTTTCATATCCACGCTCGAATCGATCTTTACTGGCACCGGTATTAGGGTTTTGCCCCACTGCGAGAGCGGCGTAACTTTGTACCCCGCCTGAATCTTATGCACCGCATCGTAATCGGCCTCGCCGTCGGTCTTGGTGCGACCGATGATCCAGAGATAGGGTGTTGGCGCGGCGATCTGCGAGAAACCATCCGGCACCGTGCCCGTCCAGCCGGGAGGCGTAACTAGGAAGTTACCCGCTTTCGTGCCGGTCGTCCGCCAGCCGGGCGACGCGAAAACATCCGTCCACATGTCGATCATTGGCAGGAGGTAATACCTGCCCGCCGTGTCCGGCGCAGAGATGACCAGCGGTTCCTTAGTCAGGTCTAGCCAGGCGATGGAATAGAGCGTGTCAAAGTTGACTCGCACGACCACTTTCAAATCTGCAGGCGGATAGGCGGGGACATTCACGAACATATTCATGGGGCCCTTACCGAACTCCTTGCCGGGCTCGACGTTTGTGGACTGCAATCGCGTGACGTCCATCGTGACCAGCGGATAGAAGTAAACGTAAGCATCCACGGCAATGGCGTGCGCAGCCTCTGCCGAAATGGCCGGTGTCTGGGCCGCGGCCGACGAGCTCACCCCGGCAAATATGCCCCCCAGCGTGATCATCAATAATAGGTTTTTCATTTTCCGTTAGCTCTTTTATTGAGGCCAGAAGTACGCGATCGCAAACGCGGATATCGAGATGCCGAAGTACACCCCTGGAAATGCCCAGCGACAAACGCGATCAATTCGGTCGCCAAGCTCGCGGTCGCCTCTTCGGTCTGCGGTACCTACGACCAGATTCACGACAACCGACGCGCACGTTACCAAGAAACTAACGTTGAGGAAACCGTTCATCAGCGTTAGATATGAGATCTTCGGCATAATTCCACCCTGCACAAGTTGGTAGGTGACGGCGGTCAGGATGCCAACAAACGATACGCTCATGCGATCCCCCAACGACGAACGATCCATCCAAAACACCGACCATGAAAGCGCGACGATTAATGTCAGCGGGAAAACGACCAATCGTAGATTGTAGATCGGCTGTCGCGTTACCTGGATGCGGAGCACGAGTGCCGAGGAGTCTTGACCTTGAGCGGTATAGGGTGCCCTTACTTTTCGAATGGTTGATGCAACACGATTCACCGTCCACTGAGGATCGTTTGTCGTCGCTTCAGATGCTCGCTCAGGCATCGGATCTGCCTCCAGGATGACCTGGCGGGTATCAAAGCCAAAGATTTCAAACACAGCCTCCAATTGCTGCGAGTCGAACGGCGCAAGCCTCAATTGGAGTTTGCTTTCAGCAATCGCGCTAACCGACTCGACCAGCGTACAGTGCCCGTCGGGCTGTACGCGAAGCAACACTGCTGATTTTTCATACGATCCCGCAGCATTCGTGAGTAGGACTTGAGGATACCACGTTGGGGCAAATTGTTTGACTTGATAGTCACCCTGATAGACCTTTTCATCCGTTCCCTCTTCGTCGGCGTCAAACGCCTGCCGAGCGTCTTTCCATTTTAAGGTCAGCACACCTGAGAACTCGAACGCCTCTAATTCTTCATCGATCGCATCGATATCTAACAAGTGAAACGCGGCGCGGACGACAACCACACCTTCACGGGTCGGTCGGTTGAGGAGGCTCTTGCCATGCGGCTCCGCTGGAGATGGATTCACTTCAGGAATCGCAATCTGCGGGACGGCGAAGAGAGGAAATTGCCAGAGCGTCGCCAGCAGCAGAACCGCAATCTGCAAACGAACTGGGTGCATTCATCTTCTCCAGAGAATGGTTGCTTCACTTTGTCGGCGTGATATCGATTAGGTCTTGCTGATTTTCGTTGTCGAGCGACAGGTGAACGAGGTCACCGGGCTTTGAGAAATCGATCTTCTTCAAATCCACCTGGCGCACGCGGCGGTTGTGTTGCGTGTGGTATTGCATCACGAGATTCTTGGAGTCATAGCCAGTGGTCCAGATCGTAGAGCTGCGCATGCCTTCAGTCTTCGTCTTGCTTTCCTCGCCCTCTGCAGCACCCAGCGGAACGTTGAAGCTGTCGAGAATTCGAAACAGTTCATACATCGTCTCGCCGCCGGTGGCGGTGGGGCGAGCAGATTGGGAAAACGCGACAGCACGCACGAAGCGCGACGGCGGGGTGAAGTCTCCGGGCAAGCCAATCATACCACTGCCGCCGCCCAGCGGTGCGAAGTTCAAGTCCTCAATCCGTTTCATGGGGATCGCAACTGCGGAAAGGTTGACGTAGTTTTTCAGATTGGTCATGTGCCAGTCGTAGTTCGGCGCGTTGGTGATGACGCCGAGCGGTGCCTCGTGGATTTTAACGACGCCTGCGGAGAACTCGACGACAATGGCCTTTCCGCTTGACTCAGTGACGATGAAATGAATGGCTGGCGCGATGCCGATCGCTGGCTCAACCACGCCAACCACCCGTACCTTCTCGAGAGCTGCCTGCACTTCCTGGATCGAAATGCAGGTCGTCAGCAGAAACTGGCACACGTCCAGCGAACCCATGGTCCTGGAGGCGCTGGTGGGATCGAAGGCTGGATACTCCGCATAGCCGGGATGGTAGAAGGCGTTTACTAGCAGTCCCTTTTCGTTCATGCCGTCCAGCAGCAGATCTTTGCCAACGGCGTCCAGACCCACCACGCCATACTTTGTCTTCCACGTCAGCCCGTGCTTTCCATCAGGCAGCGCCGATATGTATTGGTAACCTCGAGGAACTATTACTAGCCGCGAATGGAGATCAAACGAGCCCCATTCCATGGTACGGCCAAAGACGACCGCACCGTCTTGAGATTTTAAGGTAATGCCAGTGCAGGCGTGGCTCGGCGCAGAGACTGCGAAAGCCAGCCCAAGGGCGATTGCAAGGAATCGTTTTAGCTTCATGATCGTATGGTTTTTTGGATGGAGGATTTGAATTTTGAACAGATGCATGCAGAGGAAGCCATGGTAAATAAAATGCAGTCTCCGCTACCCCTTTTTTCCTTTTGTCTCCCCTTTGTTTCTATCACCTCACCCTAAACTAGCTCTATCGTGAATTTTTCTGGAGTTCCAGTGAATTCGCGGGCCGCGCCGTGGGAGGCGGCCCGCGCGTTGTACGACCGATCGTTCGCGCGATTGCCCGTGTGCTTTCGCGGCGGCCGCAATTTGGGCCTTTACAGCGTCGAGGTTGAAGCTCGCGCCCTTCTGAATTGGCGGATATTCAATAGCAGTCACCGCATCGGCAATCAATCTGGCGCAGTTAGGAAATTCTAAACTTGCCGGTAGCCACTACACGAAAAAGGCTGTAAAAACGCAACTTCTACTTTGTTAAGCTCTTCATGTTCGATAAAGCACCACCTTGACCTCGCGGCCAACTTTCATTCCCACCGACATCAATCTCGCTTCCATGTCTGCTTGGTAAATTCTCCCGTCCGCCAGTCTGCCGAGTTCGTTGTGCGAATCAAATGCATGACGCATAACTTGGAAATTGAGTTCCCGAAATGCGTCCGTCGATAGCTTCGCAATCGCTTACTCACAAAACACAGGCATCAAACCATCTCGGGTTCTTCATTATCCTAACATCTCTTTACCCGCCAGACCGACGTTTTGGGTAGGAAGATCGAGGTAGGAAAATGAAAGGTGGGCAATTGCTATTGCGCGGTGGTGTACTTGATCACCGTTCTGCCAATCTTGCCATTAAAGTCAAACGGCGCAGCGTCGTAGTAGTCCAACGAAACGGGCGAATCGAGGTCGACCCACACATCAAAACTTTCGCTGGCCGTAAACGCAGCCGTAACCGTTCGCTCCGGTTCGCTTGCCTACTGTAACCTTTCGGCGAGCGACTGCGGGACTGGCACAGGGTCTTCCGTGTCCGCACTGGGCAGTCGCAATTCGGCTTGGGGATCGAGAAGGATCTCGGCCAGCATGGTTTCTACTTCCGCTGCCCTCTGGTAGCACAGTCGCTGGGGTCACAGTCGCTGGGGTCACAGCATTTGGTAGGGGAATAGTTTTCCATCCGGATGAACGGATGGACGACATGGTCCTACAACTACAAACTTGCTTTGACCGCCAGGGCACTCTCGTTCTTGGAAAACGACGAAATCCCTTACTGCGGCTCCTTCGCAGTAGTCATTGAAGTTGAGTGTCCCCTGACGCTCTGGGCCCGTTGAAGTTGAGTGTCCCCTGACGCTATGAGCCCGCTGCCACCGACACGCGAACCGGTACGTCTCGGACTGTTGCCTCGAAGTCGGCCAATTCATCAGGCTTCGATCAAACCATCGCGCCAGACAATCGACGCACTTAGGCGACCAACGATTCAATCGGTACCTTTCCTCGCTAGACTCGCAAGCAATTCAACGAATTCTAACTCGAGCTGAATCGTCGCTAAGGGGTGTTTGCCTTAATCACACCGACATGTAGGTCGCCATCAGTGTGCCATGGGTCGCCGCCTCCATTGAACCCATCGAGCTGTTTATGGAAGCCGAGCACCACGGAGTGATCTGCGAGTTCCGTAGTCTTTTCGAGGCACTTGAACAGGTAGTCGCGTTCGGTATCAACGTCCCGAGCCGTCACGTGCGTAATTTGCCCTGTCGAATGACTCAGCCCGACTCGTTTGTCGTAAACGGCTGAACCAATCCATTGTGGTCGTCCATCGGTGCTGAGCTGTCCAGTCTTCCAAAAACGCACGTGGTGTCGATGCCGAGGATTGTCACCGACGGGCTGTTCAAACGCCAAATCTTCCTTGCGGCCAAACAAGTAGAGGCTGCTGACCGGAGCCGCATCATCCGGTCGAGACAGCACAGTATCGGCTGCGATCTTCAAGTCACTCTCCAATCCCAGTGCAGCGGCGGGATACCAATCGGCCGCGTGCATAATGTTCTGCAACTGAATTTCAGTTCCTGTCAGGGCAACGTTCAGCGGATCGCCAGGATGATGGTCGCTCGTCTGCGTGAGCCGTGGATTTTCATCCAGCACAGGATCGTGGGCTGCGAATTCTTCCCAGGCCATTGGTGCAAGCAGATAGGCGATAAGCAACCAAAGCAGCACAAGCCCAGCAAAGATACCGAGGATTGACTTGCTACGACTGCGGCGTTGCCGAAGTGTTGTGACCGGTTCATTTTTCATGGTAGGCTCACCAGTAAAGCTTGTTCGCCCGTTTGAGATAGCAGCTACCGTAGACGCTCGTCGTGTCCGTGTTCATCGACCAGCCGTTGACCGCGCGGGCGAGCGCAGCAAACATGCACTTCATCCGCGATTGCGCCACCGCTTTGCCCCAGTAACCCTGGTAGACCAACTCGTCCCTTCCCTTTTCCATGGCGATAAATGCAGATACAGCGTCATGCTATTTCAAATTCAGCACACCTGAGAACTCGAACGCCTGATTCTTCATCGATCGCATGGCAATTTGGGAGGCAAAGGCAGGCGTGTTCGAGCGAACCGCCTGCCCCACGACGGGCTAAGAGCGATTACTTAACGACGTTGACAATCGCTTCCGTCGCATCGACAGAAACGGCCTTCGTAATTCACACTCGGATTACTGCGCCGCATTCTTCGCTTCCTGTGTCTTTTGCTCGAGCAACCTCGCCTGCGCCGGTGCAGGCTGGGTTAGCTTAATGGTCAGCTTGTCGATCTTGCCGGTGAAGCGGAACGGTGGCTGGTAATCCTTGTCGTCCACTCCCGTGCGGGTATCCACGCCGACGTCGAAGGTTTCGTCGATCGTCATGATCGAGGGTATCGTGAACGGGATCTGCTTGCTGTCCACTTCCTTAGCGTCGACGGACAGGACGCCGGTGCCGCCCTTGGCGAAACCGGGCCCGTCATATTTGAAGTCGAACGTGACGGTGTGCTTGCCCGGTGTGAGGGCCTCCTTCCCTTCCCAGCGGAACTTTGCCACGGCCAGGAGATTGTAGACGAACACGGGCTTGCCCTTGAGCAAGTAGAATCCGTACCCACCGAATCGACCGCCGAGCGTGTTGAGCATGCCGTCTCCGCCACCTGCGGGAACCTCCACCTCGGCGGTGATGGAATAGGACTTGGCCAGCGTGTTAGGGACGCTGCCGTCCGGAAGGCCGGACATCTCACCCGAGTAAGTGAACTCCGTCCGTCCGGCGGTCGAGCTGGGCCTCGGAGTGAGCAGTCGCGGGAGGATAGAGTTGTCGATCGGGAACACCTGGTACTTCTTGGCCTCGGTGAGGAACATCGCCTGAAGCGCCTTCAGCTTGTCGGGATATTTGGCCGCCAAGTCGGTGTTTTGCGAGAAGTCCTCTTCGATGTTGTAAAGCTCCCACTTGTAGTCGTCTAGCTCAGGCATCTTGTCGGTACCCATGAGCCACGGCGGCGCCGGTGGTGGTGTGGAAGCGATCCATCCGTCGTGGTAGAGCGCGCGGTTGCCAAACATCTCGAAGTACTGCGTCTCGCGATTGGACTTGGCCTTCTCGTTGGCTTTGTCCCAGGTGTAAACCATGCTCACGCCTTCGATCGGCGCTTGCGTGATTCCGTCGACCGTGGTCGGTGCCTTCACGCCCGTGGCTTCGAGGATCGTGGGCACGATGTCGATAACATGATGGAACTGACTGCGGATCGCACCTGCGTCCTTGATGTGGCTGGGCCAGGACATAACCATCCCCTGCCGTGTGCCGCCGAAGAAGGAGGCGACCTGCTTGGTCCACTTAAAGGGCGTGTCAAACGCCCATGTCCAACCCACCGCCATGTGCGGTGTGGTCTGGTCCGAGCCGAGCACATCGTAGAACTCTAACTGATCCTTGACCGGCATGTTGACGGCTTGGATGGCGGCCAGGTCGAACGTCGTGCCGAGGGTCGAGCCCTCGGAACTGGTGCCGTTGTCGCCGCTGAGGTAGATGATCAGCGTGTTGTCGAGCTTGCCCAGGTCTTCCACGGTCTGAATGACCCGACCGATCTCGTTGTCGGTGTAGGCGACGTAAGCGGCAAAGATGTCCGCCTGGCGGATGAACATTTTCTTCTCGTCAGCGCTAAGCGTGTCCCACTTCGGCAAGGAGTCGGGCCATGGAGTGAGCTGAGTGTTGGCAGGGACCACGCCAAGCCGCTTCTGGTTGGCGAGGATCGTTTCGCGCAGGTCGTTCCACCCGTTGTCAAACAGGTGCATGTCGCTGATCTTCTTGATCCACTCCGGCGTCGGATGGTGCGGTGCGTGCGTGCCGCCCGGGACATAGTAGAGAAAGAAGGGCTTCTCCGGAGCAGCCGCGTTCAGCCCCTTCATGTATTTGATCGCCTCGTCTGACATGTCGGTGGTGAGGTTATAGCCCGGCTTGCCGACCCACGGCTCGATCTGAGTGTGATCTTTGAACAGGAAGGGTTGCCACTGGTTGGTCTCGCCGCCCATGAAGCCGTAGAAGTATTCGAAGCCCATCCCACTGGGCCACTGGTCGAACGGGCCGGCCAGACTGTATTGATAGGTGGGCGTGTTGTGGTTCTTGCCGAACCAGGAGGTGGCGAAGCCGTGGTCACGGAGGATCGTGCCGATGGTGGCCTTGTCCTTGGTGATGACGCTGTCGTAGCCGGGATAGCCGGTGGACATTTCGCCGATCACGCCCGCGCCGACAGAGTGATGGTTGCGCCCAGTGATCAACGCCGCCCGAGTCGGCGAGCAGAGGGCGGTGGAGTGGCACTGCGTGTACCGCAATCCAGACTTGGCCAGCCGGTCCATCGCCGGAGTCGGGATGACGCCGCCGAAGGTGCTGGTGACGCCGTACCCCTGGTCGTCGGTCATGATAAGCAAGACGTTCGGCGCCCCCTTGGGCGGGACCACCGATGGGGGCCAGTAAGGCTTGGAGTCCTTGGCGGTCTGGTTGATCACGCCGGCGAATGGGGGAGGTGGATTCGGGAGAGACTTACCGTCAATCGTGGTCGTCGCGCTCGGTGAACCGGGCGTGCCCGTGGTCTGGATTTGGGCCTGGGCGGAACTCGCGACCGCCATCAAAGCGGCCAGGATCGTCACGCTTAAGACCATGGGACTTGCTGGTTTCATAGTATTCTCGTTCTGTCAGATGCCGATGGGTTGCGGAAATCGAACTGATTTACGGTTGGAAATTCTGGTTACGGCATCAGAAACGGCCAGAGAAGCCAACATGGTTCCCAATGCAAGTCAGGCGATGGTTTTCATGCGTGTGGCTCTCGAAGTAAGTCGCGCAGCCATAGTCACTAGGGAAAAACGGTCGGCCCCCAGCCGATCGGAAACCAATCAAGGCTGGTACAAATATAACGCAAGTTTAGCAGTCGCTGTATTGGCATACAATCTGGCGTAAAAATCAAATTTCAAACCTGCAGGTAGTTTTTCCGCAGATTATGCAGCTTCCAGGTGCTGGTTTCCAGTCCTCGCCTTCACCTCGCTTGCCCACAACCGGACTGCCTTACGACATCGAAAAAGGGTAAGCTCGCATCGCAAGATGTCAAACATGGATGTGCTGGCCAACATCAACCGTCAGGCGCACGAACAAACGCTACACAAGTTCTTCGCGAAGGCTCGTCTCGACGCTGCGCGCGCAGAGATCGGCTTGGCGATAAGGTTCACCCACGCGAATGTATTGATAGTGACGGGAGCGCACGGCGAATTCTCCAATGCGCACATGCCAGAATGACTATTGCGATCGCTGAAAGATTAATATCAGAGCCAATCCCAGTACGGCGATCATGGCTAATACAACCAGCGCTTTGGTATTGACCTTGCGTTCTGGTTCACTCGCCTGCTGCAGCCTTTCAGTGAGTGATTGAGGTACCGGCGCGGGTTCTGCGGTAGCCTGGCTGGGCGGTCGCAATTCGGCCTGGGGATCGAGAAGGATCTCGGCCAGCATGGTTTCTACTTCCGCTGCCGTCTGCGGCCGCTCGGCTGGCTTTTTGGCGAGCAGCCTCCCCACAAGCACCGACATGGCGGGCGGGCAACCTACGACAAACTCATTAAGACTGGGCGGAGCCTTTTCAACGTGCTGTTGCATGAGCTGTACGTAGCTGGCAGCTCCATAGGGATCGTCGCTCACAAAGGGTGGTCGCCCAGCCACCATTTCAAATAAAATGCAGCCCACAGCATAAAGATCGCTGCGGCCATCAATATCAGGCTTGGCCATGGCTTGCTCAGGCGACAGATACTTGGCCGTGCCCACTGTTTGGCCATCAATCGTCAGCCTGCCGGATTGATGATCCCGCGCCAAGCCAAAATCGCCAACCTTCAGGCGTCCGTCATCGGACAAAAAGATATTGGCAGGCTTCAAATCCCGATGCACGATATTGTTCTGGTGTAGGTGCTGCAAGGCGCGGCAGATATGAATGCCGCATTCGGCCGTGTCCTGCCAACGCAGTTGCCGACGCCGCGCTAGCACATCGCCGAGCGTTCCCCAGGGCACCAATTCCATCGTGTAGTACAGCACATCCTCTTGCAATCCACAATCGTCGAACGCTACGATATTTTCATGTTTCAACTTTTGGGCCACCGTGATTTCGCGAATAAAACGCTTGTGAATCTCTTCGATCTCAACTGTGCCTGGCATCAGCGTTTTCAGCGCTCGCTCGCTTCCATCCTCGATATTTCTGACGCGGTAGACTGCCCCTGCTCCGCCGCTTCCAAGCGGCCCCTTGATCTCGAATTTTCCTAGCTTAGAACCAATCTTGATATTGTGGCTCACGCCGGTGCTCCTTTCATACTCGTGTTCCGAATCGTTGATGGGAAGTGTTGTAGGGTCAGATGCCTTCCGCCTCGGCAGTGGCTGAGTATACACCAGAGTTCGTTAAACGGCTTTGTGAAGTGACCTTTTAGCACGTACATTGGAGATTGTGAGTGTTTCCTAGCTTTGACAGTGGCGGCTTGGCCCATGAGGACTGACATGAAGAGCCCGTTCCCAGGAATGGACCCCTCTCTCGAAATGCGCTGGGGAGACGTCCGCTCGCGGTTAATCATCTACGCTAGCGACATCATTAGTCGGTCCGGTGGCCAAGTCATCACGGTGATCGAATTCATTAGTGCATCTAACAAGCAACCTTTCCGATCTCGACCTGCAACTGTCCTACGATGACTTTGGTGCTGGGCAAGGTCGCCTGCTGGAACTCGGGGAGGTGCCTCTCGACACGCTAAAGTTCGATATGCAACTGATTCGCAATATCGATACAGCGTCCTCATCACGACAAGAGCTGCTCGCCTCATTGGTCCGCATCAGCGACCGCCTCGCCCAGCGAGGCAAAACACAAATCGCGTCGTTCGGGTATGTGTCCCATCGAATGGACCGTTGAAGTGCAACTTTGTTTTCGCTGCCGACAGAAGTTTAGCGACTCATTCACTGCACTTTCAGTTGCCGGCGAAACACAGTGTTTCCATTGGTAATGTACAGATAGCTATGACCTGGACCGGCCAGCGTGCAACTGGTCAGCGGCTGCGTGGCGTCGGGTTGCGGAAGTACGCCACAAGGGCGGCCGGTAGGATCAAAAACCTGTACGCCGACGGTGCTGGTGACGTAGTAACGTCCGGCTTTGTCGACGGCCATCCCATCGCCGCGCGAAGCAGTTACGTAGGGAGGTGGTTGGTTGAACTGGAATTCGCCTTTCGGATCAATGGCTAAGCTCATGGGCATCGTCGGCATCTTGGCATCGAGCTGATTGCTGGCGGTCACGCGAAAGGTCCAGGTCGCATCGCCACCGGAATCACTGACCGCCAGCGTACCTCCATCATTCGAAAGAGCGATACCATTGGGTCGCGTAATTCCAGTATCCACGATCGCGATGTCGCCAGTTGCTACTTGAATACGCGTAACCTGCTGAGTTTTGGTCTCGGTGATAAAGATGTAACCGTCCGCGCTCACGGCCAAGTCATTCGGTGCGACCTGGGTTGCGATCGTTTTGATTTCTCCGGTCTGTGGATCCAGCGAGATGACTTGGCTCTTTGCGCCTTGGCAGCCATATAGTAGGCCACCGGGGCCAAACTTCATGCCGCTGACAGCTTCTTTGGCGATCTCGGTGCGCGCACCGTCGGTAGCACTGATGCGATACACGGCGGGCGCTTTCATGTCCGAGAAGTAGAAATTTCCAGCTTCGTCGCTGCAGGGTGCGTCCGCAAATCCCAAATTTTCAGCGACAACTTCCCAGTCCTTGCCGGGCACCAACAAATTGAGAAGCGTCATGTCTCCTTTGAGATCATCGCTGGTGTCCAATTTGGCTACATGCGCCTCGCTACGCCACAGCCACTTCATCGCATCGGGAAAACGCGAACTACCGAAATCGGCATTGTGTGCGTAGCCTTCGGCCCAGTCAAATCGCGTGTCATAACCCATGTAATTTAGTGCGGATGCCATCTGCTGATTGGCCCAGGGCCAACTGCCGAAGCCATTGTCGATATCGCCACTGGTGTCCGACATGTAGATCCGCATCGGTTTGGGCTCGGTTTTGCGAATCAACGAAGGGTAGACGTTGCCACCGCGGATATTCGTGAAGCTGCCCACGTTGGAGTACACTTTTCTGAATTGATCCGGTCGTTCCCAAGCGGCAGTGAAAGCGCAAATCGCACCGGAACTGGAACCGCCAAGGGCGCGTAAGTTGGGGTCGCTGGAAAGATTGTAGCGCGATGCGACTTCGGGAATGATCTCCTCCAGCAGGAAGCGGCCAAAACGATCGCCCAGCCCGTCGTATTCGAAGCTGCGATTGGAGGATTTGTTGGCTTCTTTCGGTTTGGACTTTTCATGCCCTGGGTCGATGAAGATGGCGATGGTGGGAGGCATATCGCCGCGAGCAATTAGATTGTCAAACACCACAGGTATTCGCCAGCGTCCGTTCACGTCTCCTAACCGCAGGCCATCTTGAAAAATCATCAGCGCGGTGGGCTTGAGCGGATCATACTGCGCGGGCACATAAATGGCCCATTCGCGAATTGTGCCCGGGAAAATTTGCGATTCCCAGGCTGGCATGGACTCGACAGTCCCATGCGGCACTTTCTCATCGACCAGCGCATCCGGGTGCGGCTGCCACTCGGGCTTCGTCGCCGGGTTAGGGACCACGGTCGACGGTGCGTCATCGTTCCAAAGCCAGCGCAGTGCGGCGGGCAACTCACTTCCACCCCACTGACCACTATGCCCACCCTCGGTCATCACCAATTGGTATGGGTAGCCCGCATACTGTAGCGCGGCCGCCATGTCGTGGTTGGAAAGAGGCCAATTGCCATGCAGATTATTCAGGTCGTCGCGGCCCTCCTGCAAATAGACTCTAATTGGTTTCGGATTAGCTTTGGTTTTGCGAATCAATCCGGGGTAGGCCCAACCTCCGCGAATGTTCGTGAAGCTACCGATGTGGCTCAGCACCTTGCCGAACTGTTCGGGTTTTTCCCAGGCGACGGTAAAGGCACAGATTCCACCAGAGGAAATTCCACATACTGCGCGGTTTTTAGGATCACTCGAGACGTTTAAGCCCTGTAGCGCAACAGGCAAAAATTCATCCAGCAAAAACTGTGAGTAGCGGTTCCCAAGTGAATCGTATTCGAACGAACGATTGCTGCGGTCTTTGGCTTCGGGTTTGGCGGCCGCGATCGTGCCTGGGTTTACGAACACTGCGATCGTAGTCGGTAGCTCTTTCTGATGTATAAGCTCGTCCAGCACCTGTGGAACTCGGAACGCTCCATCGGCCTTGGCGTAGTTCAAACCATCCATAAAGATCATCAAGTTGGCGGGCTGATCGGCGCGATATTGAGCGGGCACATAGACGGCATATTCGCGGTTGGTTCCCGGAAAAATTTCACTCTTGGAGAACACACCAGAAGTTATTTTGCCTTGCGGAAGATCGGATTGCAGGCTGGGCTGGGGAGTGGCAGCCGTGTCCTGCCCGCAGAGCAACTGGACCGGACAAACACTTATAAACGCCAACACCATGACACAAAGCAATCGATTCATAGTAGACATTTTCTGAGAGAGTTTTACAGGTGAGAGGAACGCGTGGCAGCCAGCCAGCATTGTCGGTCGTGCGTCGGCTCAATGCAAGTATTCACAGCCCAGTATTTACAGCCCAGTATTCGCAACCACCCCAGTCGCGGGCTAAGGCATTGGGTTGCTCGAAACCGAAAAAATCTGCTACGTTTTGCTCCTCACCACCACCACCGCCTCAAGAGCGACTACATTCGTAGAGTCCGCGAAACTTTGATACCTCTCCAAATACCCAATCTTAGGCGATCTATTATGTTGAAGCATTTTCTAGCGGCCGCTGGGCTGTTGCTCGTGTCGGTTCGGCTGTTCTCGCCGGTTATGGCCGACGACCAAGGCACGCTGATTTTTGAAGACAACTTCGATCGCAACGAATCGCAGGAACTCACAGACGAAGTTGGCAACGGCTGGGGGACCAATAGCAAGTCTCGCGCTGGCGGTAACAAACAAGTCGATCTGAGGGACGGCGCGATGCACATCACTATGCATGCCGCCGCAGACCACGCAGTCTCCGTGACGCATCCCGCCGAGTTTTGCGACGGTCGCGTGGAAATGAAGTTTATGCTCGAGAACAAATCCGACTCGCTGGGGCTAAACTTCGCCGACCTCGAGTACAAACAGGTCTGGGCAGGCCACCTGTTCAAAGTCATCGTCGGCGTCGAGCAAGTCGAACTCGTCGATTTGAAGACCGGCGCCATGGATTTGAAGACGCGCGAAGCTCGTACCGCCAACACGTTGACTAAACAGCGAGCCGACGAACTGAAAACGAAGTCAAAGAAGTTCTCCCACAAACTGGAAATGGGCAAATGGTACACCGTTGCTGCTACGGTTCGCGGCGATACTCTCAGCGTGGCCATCGATGGAAAGCCCATCGCTTCGTTCGCATCCGAGGGTATGGCTCACCCGACCAAGCGCATGTTGCGTTTGTCGATTCCGAAGAGTGTTGTCGTCGATGACTTGAAAATTTTCTCATTGGACAAACCTGCTGCTGAGGAAGCCAACACGCCGCTACGAGTCTTGTTGGTTGCGGGCGGTTGCTGCCATGACTACGCCACCCAAACCCAATTGCTCAAGGAAGGTATTGAAAAGCGAATGAATGCACGGGTCACCGTGGAATTGAGTACCAGTACAACGACCGAAACAACATTCGCGATTTATAATTCCGACGACTGGGCCAAGGGCTACGACGTCGTCATTCACGATGAGTGTTCGGCCAACGTGACCGAGCAACCGTACATCGATCGCATTCTCGCCGCGCATCGCATGGGAACACCGGCGGTCAATCTACACTGCGCCATGCACAGCTATCGCTGGGGAGAATTCAGAAGTCCGGTTGCCGTGAATGCAGAAAATGCCCGCTGGTATGAGATGATTGGAGTCCAATCCACGGCGCACGGGGCCAAGTCGCCCATCGATATCATTTTTAGCGATGCCACCCATCCAATTACCAAGGGACTCGCACCCTGGACAACCATCGATGAAGAACTCTACAACAACATCAGTGTCTACAGCGGAACCACGGCGCTAGTGAATGGCAATCAACTGACACCGCCGAACAAGAAGGAACTTCAACAAAACCCGAATAGCCAAGCCAAGCAAGCCTCCGCAGTCGTGGCGTGGACCAATCTTTATGGTCCCAGTAAAACTCGCATCTTTAGTACTTCCTTGGGACATCAAAACGAGACCGTGGCCGATGCCAAGTATATGGACTTGGTCGTCCGCGGATTGTTGTGGGCCACCGACCATATCACCGAAGATGGTAAGCCAACGCCCGCCTATGTGAGTCGGTAAAGCAGTCGGGCGCACTGCCCGCTGGCAATGCTAAGTTCAGATCGAGATTAGCTCGGCCAATATTGGCCGAGCTTGGTCTTCAAGAAAGCCACGCTCCGCTCGAGCTGATCCATACCGTCGACGCCATCTTCGATACTGATCCAACCATCGAAGCCAACTCGCTTGAGTTCAGAAAATATTGCGTCGTAGTCGTTTAATCCCTTGCCGATCTCGCCATGACTCAAGCGTTTGGCGTATCCCGTTGCACCACCTTCCTCGCGGCGGAGATCCTCCAGCGTTCCCTCTTTCAAGTAGCGATCGCTGGCATGCATAGTCACCACGCGACGCGACACTCGCTTCAGCAATTCGATCGGATCTTCGCCCGCTAGATAGGTATTGCTCGGGTCGAAGTTGACGCCAAAGTTCGGATGATCAATGCCCTCGACGAGTTGGCAGAAGACGTCCATTTTTTGTGCAAATTCGGGATACTCCCAAAAATCATCTTTGTAGTGATTCTCGATGATCAACGTGATGCCGCGCTCGGCGGCGTACGGCAAGCAGCGCTGGATCGAATCGATCGCCAGCTTGACACCTTCATCGATGGAAAGCTCAGGCCGCCGCTGGCCACTCAGCACTCGGCAATACGTCCCACCCAAGGCGTGAGTCATGTCGATCCAGTGCTGCTGCTTGACGATCTGCTGCTCGCGGAAGGCCGCATCGGGATGCGTAAAGTCGGGCGAACAACACATCATCGGAATGACTTTGCCGTGGTCCTCCACTTGCTGCCGAAAGCGAGACCAATTGGCTCGATCCGCCATTTCGAGAAAGCCAGCGTACCACTCTAAGCCTTGCACATCGAGCTTGGATGCCAGCGAGATCCACTGGGAAACGGACATCGTGCCGTCTTTGCAAAGCGGCTGCATGAAGGCTTTGGGGAAAACAGCGAGTTGCGGCATGAAGAAGTTGCTCGGAGTGTGGATGCGATGTTAGAGGAAGTTTTCCCAGAACCTCAGACGGGTGTCAGCACCGACTTGACGACATCGCCGCGGTGCATTTTTTCGAACGCTTCATGCCACTGGGTGATGGGCCATACGCCGCCGATAATGGGTCGCACATCCAATTGTCCACTGGCGAGCAACTCGATCACGCGCTCCCAGATTGGCCAGTTGTGGCTGAAGCTGCCTTGAAGAGTCACGTTTTTTTGGACAAGCGGATCGAGGTTAAATCCTAGCGGCTGTGGTCCCCAGCCGACTTTAGAGATCCAACCTGCCGGACGCACCAAATCGATGGCAATCTTGAGTGTAGCGCTTGCGCCCGCCGCGTCGATCACTCCATCGCAACCGAGTCCATCTCGCTCCATCGCCCAGGCTTTCGCATCGCCGATGATACCCTCGCATCCGTAGCCTTTGGCAATTTCTAAGCGATGTGTGTCGGCTTCGAGGCCTACCAAGGCAACTTGAGCGCCGCACAGTCTGGCCATGGCTGCGCACAGGATTCCAATCGTGCCCGGACCAAGCACCACGATGCGATCGCCGGGTTCAATACGCGCATTCCTGACTACTGCGTTGAAGGCCACGCAACACGGTTCGGTCAGGCAGGCGTATTCGAACGGCAGTGCATCGGGTACTGCGTGTAGAATCCGCGAGGGCACTTTGACATACTTGGTCATCGCTCCGTTGACACCGTAACCGAATCCCTTACGAGTTGGATCGAGGTTGTAGAGACCACGCCGCGACATTGGATTGCGTGGATCGATAATCGCGGCCGTTTCGCTGACAACACGGTCGCCTTCGGCCCAACCTTCGACGCTGTCACCCAGCTCGACAATCCGACCCCCGAACTCATGCCCCAAGACGACTGGGTAATTGACTGGCCAGGAGTGATCGGCAGTCCATTGATGCAAGTCGCTGCCACACACGCCCACGTTGGCCACTTCCAGCAGCACATCCTCCGGGCCAATCGTTGGACTTTCCACTTCGCGAATTTCGACGCAGCCTCTCTCAGGAGCGTAATTAACAACAGCAGCAGATTTCATAGCTTTTGATTTGGTGATAAAGGGTCAGCGGGGAAAAGGGCAGACGCCAAATTGGGATACTAGCTGGGCAGCGCCCGGTGCGGGCTGGAGCTCTATTTTAGACCTGGTGCTGTCCCGCAACGTCCTCTTTCTTGGACTGCCGAGATTGTAACAGTTTAGTCCGTTGCGTGATCACTCGAGGGGCCGATTTGCCCGTGCCGCTGAGTGCCTGACGGGATCAACATCGCGAACCGATTCCAAAGAGATCGAATATAGTAGCCGATGGTCGAGCGCAGCGATCACCGCCGGAGAAATTCTTTGCTACCATCAAACTGGTCGAATCCAATTTCCATTTCCTACCAACTCCTGGGCGAGCCAAAGCGGCGACAAGTCGCACGCCAAATTTGGAGTGCTATGACTCGTCATAGCTTTCCTATCGCCAACGTGCTCGACCCACACGGGTACACAGGTCTACCCTCAACCCACGCACGACACGAGCTGTTGTACGCCGCTGCAGGCGAGTTGGCCCATGGGACATAGCATGTTGGTGTCGAACGAGATTCCCGTTTTCTTCCAGCACTGGGGCGAGCCAAAGCGGCGACAAGTCGCACGCATTCCAAATTTGGAGTGCTGTGACTCGTCATAGCTTTCCTATCGCCAACGTGCTCGACCCAAACGGGCACAGAGATCTACCCTTAACCCGCGCACAACACGAATTGTTGTACGCCGCTGCCGGCGAGTTGGCCCATGGGACATAGCATTTTGGTGTCGAACGAGATTCCCGTTTTCTTCCAGCACTGGGGCGAGCCAAAGCGGCGACTGGTCGCACGCATTCCAAATTTGGAGTGCTGTGACTCGTCATAGCTTTCCTATCGCCAACGTGCTCGACCCACACGGGCACAGAGATCTATCCTCAACCCACGCACAACACGAGCTGTTGTACGCCGCTGCCGGCGAGTTGGCCCATGGGACATAGCATTTTGGTGTCAAACGAGATTCCCGTTTTTCTTCCAGCACTGGGGCGAGCCAAAGCGGCGACTGGTCGCACGCACGCCAAAAATATTCAGACGGCAAGCCAATGGACACTGCAGCCTAACGGGGGGCGTCAGGCCACCTGAAGACGAGATGTGACCCGAAGGTGTTTCTGGTCGAGGACCATGCTATCATACGGTCGGCCTTAAAAACTGTAAAAAACCATGACTCTGCAACAATCACTTCGTGCGTTGCCGCCCGAACAAAAGCTCGCGATTGTTACCCAGCTATGGGATGATTTAGCCGCTTCGGCACCGCTGACCTTACCGCCCGACGAACTTGCCGAAATGCACCGGCGACGCGACGAAATGCTTGCAGACCCAACGATTGCGATTAGCGCTGCTGAGGTCTGGCGGCGCGTCGATGGCGACTGAACGCTACCATCCCTTTTTCGGAACACGCGCACGTCCGTTCGGAGCTTGCCTCCGACGGACGCCGCTTTGGCGTCCTATATCGCGCTGGATCCTCGAGTTTCCCTTAGCCGCATCGCTAGCAGCGATGCGGCTAAGGGAAACTGTGTTGGCAGTACTGTATGTTAGGACGCCAAAGCATGCTCGGGAGGAGGCAAGCTCCACGCCGAGCAATCTTGACGTCAAACAGGTTGGAGACCATCGTGCCGCAATCTGTACGCACTATTTAACCAATTTGGCTCCAGACTCCGTTTCATATACGGTCCCCGTTTCTTTGAGAAACTGTGCGAGAAACGTCTGCATGAATTGCTCGCGGTCAACGGCTCTGCGACGACCTGCGTCGGTATTCATCAAACTGCGGAGCTTGAAGAGCTTGTCATAAAAGTGACCGATCCCGGTTCGTACATTCCGTGGAGCGTCGGGCAAGTAGAACGGCTGACCGCTGGCAGCTCCATATTCGATCGTACGCACAATGCCAATGGCTCCCAGGGCATCTAGGCGATCGGCATCTTGCACAACTTGTCCCTCCAACGATAGCCGAGCTGCGGAGTCCCGCTTGCGGAAAGAAATGTTGTCGACGATCGCGCAGACGTGTTCGATGATGTCGGCGGCGACGCTGAGTTGGCCTAGAATCGTGCGGGAGAATTCGCCGCTCTTCTCGACACCGGCATGAAATTTGGCATCACCGATGTCGTGCAGTAAAGCGGCCAGTTGAATGACTAACAGATCCCCGCCCGCTTCGGCCTGTATCTCACAAGCCAACCGAAGCACTCGGAGTACATGATCGATACCGTGGCCAGCCCCCTGCCCCGCCAATCGCCCACGCACAATGCGCTCCACTTGGTCAACAAGGTGCGGCTGAGTTAGTGCGGTCATAGGTCTTAGCAGATCAAGCCGGGAAGAAATTGAGCAAGTTGGAATACTATGGCAATCGTTTGACCATGACATTCTTGAAGTAGACCAAGCTATCTGGGTCGTGAGCTTGTAGAGCGAAGGTGCCGCCGCCCAATCGTCGTTCAAACTCAGCGGACTGGGCCTCTTGCTTTTCGGGCTCTTCATAGTCGACTAGCACACGGTCATTGATCTTTAGAATGATGCGACGCCCGTTGACGATGATGTGCTGTGTGTACCATTCGTTGTCTTTGACGCCAGGGTCGTCTACGTTTTTAACTGCGTAGAGGCTGCTCGATTTTTTGGGATCCTTGTGGGACACGTTGACTTGGCATTCGAATCCCGATTTAGGCCAACCTTCTTCTTGGTATTTTGTGTGGAAGTAGATACCCGCATTGCTGCCTGGGGTGACCTTACAATCGCACTTGAATTCGAAGTTTACAAACGGCTGCTCGTTGGCCACATAAAACAAATGGCTACGCTCGCCATGACAAACGAGCTGGCCATCCTTGACTTGCCAACTTTCCTTGTTTTCGCTGGCCTTCCAACCGTCAAGCGATTTGCCGTCAAACATCGTTACCCACTCGGCTTCTTGTGCGAATACTCCGGTAGTGAGCATGGTTAACAGTGCAATGAGTAGCAGCGTCGGAAATTTCATGAGAGCAACTCCGTCATGGTGATCGCAGATTTGGGAGGGTGGGCTGTTTGAACGGCTGAATTATAGTCATTCCGCCGTCTCGTTGTTCTACTGCTGAATGTGGCACGTTTAAATGTGGCAGGTTAGCTTCCAACGTGTTTTTTCTTTAACTTCTGTATTTTTACTCGAACTTCCACACTTTTCTCAGTGGGGACCACGCGCCACACCGATTGCATATTAGTAGGAGCCGAAGAAACACTTTCGCAAACTTGCCAGTGCGGCTAAACTGGGAAGCGAACTCGGTGCGGCAGTCGCCGCCCGAGCGATTGCCGCTCTTTTTCAATTTCAGCATCTGCAACCAACTCTCTGGACATTCCGGAATTGCCATGAGTATCTTTTCACAGTCAGCCCAAGTTTTGGCCTCGAAGACTCCAAATTCGCTCGAGTTCACGGATGGCTTCATACGCCGTCACATTGGACCGTCGCCCGAAGAAACCCAGCAGATGCTAGCAGAGCTTGGGTTCTCTACGCTGGAAGCCATGTCGCAGGCGCTCGTTCCTGCCGACATCCAAAGCCAGCGACCTTTGGATATTCCGACGCCTCGGGGTGAGTTCGAATTTTTGAACTCGCTGAAGTCGATTGCGGCCAAGAATAAGGTTTATCGCTCCTGCATTGGTTTGGGTTACACGGCCACGGTCACTCCCCCAGTCATCCTACGCAATGTCTTAGAGAATCCTGGCTGGTATACGCAATACACGCCCTACCAAGCAGAAATCGCCCAGGGTCGTTTGGAAGCCCTACTAAATTTCCAGACCATGGTCGCCGATCTGACTGGCCTAGAGTTGGCCGGAGCAAGCCTGCTGGACGAACCCACAGCGGCGGCTGAAGCGATGGGGATGTGTCTGGCAATTAGTAACCAGAAAAAACGTAGCTTTCTGGCCAGCCAAGATTGCCATCCCCAGACTCTGGCACTGTTGCAAACGCGCGCAACTGGGCTTGGTATCGACTTGAGAATCGGAGCTGTCAGCGAGCTTGACTTTCAAGCAGCCTCTAGCGAGTTGTGCGGCGTGCTGCTGCAATACCCAACGACAGACGGGCGAGTGGAAGACTATTCGGCAATCTCTGCGGCAGCCAAAAGATCCGGTTGTCTAGTTGTCGCCGCTGCAGACTTGTTAGCGCTAACGCTACTTAGACCTCCAGGCCAGTGGGGTGCCGACATTTGTATTGGCAGTGCGCAGCGTTTTGGAGTGCCGATGGGCTTGGGTGGACCCCATGCGGCGTTTATCGCGACGCATGCTGAGTACGCTCGTAAACTTCCCGGCCGAATCATTGGCGTTTCTAAAGACGCTCAAGGTAACCGCGCTTTGAGAATGGCCATTCAAACTCGCGAGCAGCATATTCGCCGCGACAAGGCCACCAGCAACATTTGTACGGCCCAAGCGTTGCTGGCCATTATCAATTCCTTTTACGGTGTTTACCATGGACCGGAGGGTCTTAAATCGATCGCCAGAAGAATCCATGGCTTTGCCTGTGCGCTTGCAACAGGCCTCGAGCGATTGGGGCACTCGATCACCGTCTCGGACGATAGTAAAGCGCACGCAGTCTACTTCGATACCATTCGTATTCGGCTTGGTAAAGGGCGCGCGCATGCAGCTCGCCAAGTCGCAGATGCGGCCCGGGAACGACAGATTAACTTGCGAGAGTATAGCGATGGCAGCCTGGGCGTCACGCTCGACGAGACCGCCGATCACAGCTTGATTGCCGATCTTTTGGCAGCCTTCAATTTCGGCCATTACACGGGCTTCGACATCGATGAACTGTTCCAGCAGGCAGACCAAGCGGGCGAGCTGAGCTTTGGCGAATTCGAGCGCACGAGCCCGTTCATGACGCACAGCGTATTTAATAGTTATCACAGCGAAACAGAATTGCTGCGGTATATTTTCAAACTCATGAGTCGCGATCTTTCGCTGGCGCACAGCATGATTGCACTTGGCTCTTGTACGATGAAGCTGAATGCCACTAGCGAGATGATTCCGGTCACTTGGCCTGAGTTTGGTAACATTCATCCGTTTGCGCCCGATACCCAGTGGCGTGGCTATACACAGATGTTTCGACAGCTAGAACGCTGGCTGGCGGAGGCGACAGGTTTTGCTGCGGTTAGCCTCCAGCCCAATGCCGGTGCTCAAGGCGAATACGCAGGTCTGCTGGTCATTCGCGCTTTCCATGAGCGCAATGCAGCCAAAAAACATAGCGTCAATCAGCGAGACGTGTGCTTGATTCCAACCTCGGCCCATGGCACCAATCCTGCCTCGGCGGTGATGGCTGGTATGCAAGTGGTCCCGATTCAGTGCGATCCAGACGGCAACATCGATCTGAAGGACTTACGAGCCAAATCCGAACAGTACCGTGAAAAATTGGCCGCGCTGATGGTCACCTATCCTTCGACACACGGAGTCTTTGAATCCACGATCCGCGAAGCCTGTGACATCATCCATGCCCATGGCGGTCAGGTTTACATGGACGGTGCGAACATGAACGCCCAAGTTGGCTTGACCAGCCCAGGTCGCTGCGGTGCGGACGTCTGTCATTTGAATTTGCATAAGACATTTTGTATTCCGCATGGCGGCGGAGGACCAGGTATGGGGCCCATCGGCGTGGCCGAACAATTGGCCGAGTTCTTGCCAGGACATCCGGTGCAGCGCCCCGACACGGCTGGCGAATTTGCAATCGGTCCGGTGTCGGGCGCGCCTTACGGCAGCGCCAGCATCCTAACGATCAGCTATGTCTACATCGCCATGATGGGCGGCGAAGGACTCAAGCAAGCCACGCAGGTGGCCATCCTAAACGCCAACTATATGGCCAAGCGATTGAGCGAACATTTCGATGTGCTTTATACGGACGCGCATGGCTTTGTGGCACACGAATTTATTATCGATTGTCGCGAGTTCGAAAAGACTTGCGGCATCAAGATCGAAGACATTGCCAAGCGGTTGATGGACTATGGCTTCCACGGCCCGACGATGTCTTGGCCTGTCCCGGGAACACTCATGATCGAGCCCACCGAAAGCGAATCCAAAGCAGAATTGGATCGTTTTTGCGAGGCCATGATCTCGATCCGTCAGGAGATCCAAGATGTAACCGACGGCAAGCTCGATCCGCAGAACAATCCACTGACCAACGCGCCGCACACGATGTTTGTCATCGGCAGTGATACCTGGGATCGCCCCTACACTCGCGAGCAAGCCGCCTGGCCCAAAGCCTGGCTGAGAGACGCGAAGTTTTGGCCTACTGTGGGTCGTATCGACAATGCCTTCGGAGATCGCAATCTGGTTTGCAATTGCCCGCCTATGAGCGACTACACGTCAGCCGTCACATTGTGAGCCGAAAGCCCTAGCTTCGGGCCCCGCAAACTTAAACGTAACCGTTCACGGCCAAAGGCCGTGAACGGTTGTGATTTTTTGTAGGGTGGGTCAAATCGCGAAAGCGATGAAGACCCACCGATACTGCTAACGGCCTGGCGGGATAGCGAGCAGCACAGGCTCTTGCGGCTCTGCTGCCGCAGCCGGCGTGGATGGCAATCCTATTTTCGCGTCCCAGTCGACAGACAGCAGCAAATCGAAACCGGGGTTCTGCTCTTTGACCTGACACGAGCAAGGCCCCACCACGAAACGCGATGCCATTCCAATGGTTTCGGGCATGATGCCCTTGCCAACCAGCGCGTAGAGCACTCGCCCGCGTCCGAGCACGGGAAAGGCGAGGGGCTCGGGTGCACTTTGCAAATCGCTTTCGCTATTCAACAAAAGTTGCAATAGCAATTTTTCGCGAGGATCTTGCCGGTCGAGCGTTAGTATCGAAAAGCCGACGCGCAGCTCGATTTGCGTATGCGGTTGATAGAATTCATCGGCTTCAATTTCCTCCTGTGGGGGCAATTTGATTTCAGCCGCTTGGGTCTTGATTTCCGATTGCAGCGTCTTCAGGGCCGTGGCGTCTCGCTCCGTATCCCCGCTGGGAATGAAAATCCAGACAGCCGAATCACCGCTCACGATTTTTTCTATGAGGGCCTGCCGAACTGGCGAGTCCAGGAGGCTTTCGATGGCATCATCACTAAAGTCGGCCACGTGGGCTAAACGGTCCGGAACTTCCCGAGCATTGCGCGGGTACAGCGTGGCTATCACTGCGCCGCCGCCTTTACTGTGAGTCTTCCAAAGTTGCTTGAGGGGATCGTCAGAGAGTCCAGCAACATCCATCGCGCGAGCTGCAATGTTGGTCATCATCGCCGCGTCAACGCTCGCGGCACTAAGTTTATCAAAACGCGACTTTTCTAACGCGTTAAGCGGACCTGAATGAAGGACGATAACTTCGTAACGATCTGCGGGCCACCGTTCCAGCGCATACCGAAATACGGGAACTTGACAGGTCCATGCCGTTGTTGCCAGCAGCCCACACAGCAACACGGCTAGAAAAGCAGGTCGGGTAAAAAATCTTCGGTAGCGATTGCGGCTGGCCTTCATACATCGATCCAGTAGAAAAAGATTAGGGCCTACATCCGTAGGAAAAAAATATGGGGTTGGGCGAGCCTCAATTGTCCGAGTCGCTTTTTAGCCCGCGCTCGGTAATGCTAAGCCCAGAGAGCACCGTTTCGCCCTGCTTGGCTACAAACTTTAAATGCAGCTCCTCGCCCAGCGTCAGCCCCTCGATCAAATGCGTGACGTGCATCGCATCGCGCGTGCCGCTCGGATCGAGCCGGACATTCTCCAGTATGCATTTGTCGCCCAGATAGACGTCCAGCACGCGAACGCCTCCGGGCATCATGGGCGGAGTAGCAAAATACAGCTTCACGTCGAAAACAGGTTCGTCCTGCCTGGTCTCTGTTGGCAGAGCCCCATCGTCGCTTGGTTCCGGTTCGTCGCAATCATTGGCGGACTTCTTTTTTTCCACACTCACTTCTTCGTGTTGGAGCTCGAGCGAGATCCGCAGGTCGCTAATGGCTTCCACGCCAGACGCAAGTATCCAGGCCTGGTCGATGCCTGACATGGCGGACGAATGGTATTGGAAGTAGCGGGCTTCTGGATTGAGATTGATTGTTAGCGGTGGAGCGGGATCAGCCAAAGTGGGATATTCCAGCCACAGCGTGCCGGACTCATCTCGTCGATCGCCGGGCGCTCCAAAGTTGATAGCCAATTGCTGGATAGACCCTGCCTGGGCAGCTTTAGTGAGCAAGCCATGCACGCTCCATACGTCTATCTCAGGCATGTGCACCAGTGCCAACGAAGTTTGGTTCTGATAGGCACAGCTACATGTGCGCGTATAATCGGGTGCGTTAAGTACACCGTTAGCAACAATCAAATTCGAGGTACAGCCGGATTTGAAGCCACCCAAATTGCCTGTGCCAGCATCGGTAAGAAGGTCGTAGAAACCCGCTGCGCCGGAGCGAAACGTTAACAGGTTTTCGCTGGCAACGATGTTATTGCAGCCGTAGGCACGCATCACTCGCCAGGGCTGAAGCTGTCCCGTTAAGGGATTTTTCACGAGCTTTTGCTTACCAGTCTTCAAGTAAAAGGCACCTGCCGAATCGGTGTAAGAGTTTGCATTCGTGATGATCAGATCGTTGTGGAGGATACAGGGGCCCGCATAATCCAAATCATCTTGTCTCCACTGTAGTTGCCCATCGCTGCCGGCATACACAGCCATGCCTGCAGATGTTTCGTCGTACAGGCGATCGCTGGCTTTGGCACCGGCTTGGAGCAATAGATCGTGCTCTTCCGAATAGCCCAACCATGTGCCGAAAATTCCTTCGCTAATCTCCCAGGCCGTCTGGCCTGTGAGGCAGTCAAAGGCCAGAATGCGATAGGTGTCGGGTTTCGATTGACCGCGTCGCATTAACGCCGCTTCGATCTGTTGAGGATTTCTATCGAGGCAATAAACTTTGCCGCCACCAGCCACAATACCGTTGTGCCAAAAGCTGTGAATGGCAGGAACCATCCAAAGCTGCTGTCCGGTATGGCGATCGAAGCCAACAAGTCCTAGGCTGGCGGCTCGGTCGAGGCTCTTGGATCCGAAGCCAGCCTTAGAGCCGCTCAGCTTTGCATCGGTCTCGAATGATAGAGCCTGCCGCTGCGCATACTGCGCAAATCCCAGGCCGCCGATCAGGACGTCGCGGTAGATACCAATGTAGCCCCATTCGCCTGGCGCTTCGCTGCCACTTTCGTTCGGCAATCGAATGTCAAAGAGCGTTGTACCGGTGGCCGGATCCAATGCATGACAGACAACGCCCTCGATCAGGTAAACGCGATCTTCGGTGACCACATAATTGGTACCGCGACCATTGGCACCGGGAATGTGAACCTGATTGTATTTAGGATCCAGCGGGACGTCCTCGTAGGTCGAGTCGTAGTAAACATCGAAAGTCCCTAGATTTTGGAAATCGCGCTTCCACAAGACACGGCCTGTGTACACATCGCGTGCGCTCAAACTGTTCATGCCTTGAATGAACAGCCGTCCGCCGACAACCTGTTCAGGCGGGCCATGTCCGTGCCGCGGCAAAACGTCCGCATTGCTACTACCTCCGAACCATAGAACCCCCAGCGGCAACTTGACTCGGCTATCGTCGGACTTGATTGAATTGGCTACGTCACCGTACTGGTGGGTCCAATCTGCCGAACCGGGCAGTGCGCCTACTCGTCTTACCGTGACCACTTGCTCGCCAATCTCGACCTCGGCTTGCTCCAAAGCGAGAGCTTTGATTCGGCTTCCGATCGCTGGAGTGTTGCTTCCACACAGCACATGCAACTCGCCTCCGTAAGGCCGGACCGATTGATACAGCTCCGCGATTAGCTCGGGAGTGACGCCTTCAGCTAAGTCCCGACCAACAAAGATGTGGTGAGCCACGTACTGCGGGGCTTTAAACTCGTCCGCGCGAGCGCTGTGTACGGTCACCCGACCATAGCGCCCGGCCCTATCGAGTTCACGTCGTAGATTGTCAACACGACCAACATGGTCGTCCACGACGATCAATTGCGCGAACTGCGACTCTCTAGTTAGACCTGCGAGAGTGGGATCGTCTGCACGGCCAAACCAAAACGCATAACCGCTGGCATCTTGGCTGCTCGTTTCGCTGCTACCTAATAGGTCAGTCAGCAACGGTAGCGACTGCCCGCCAACTGGCCTCTCAGGGACCTCTTGCGACGCAGGTTCTGGGGCCGAAAGTGTTTTCGCAGCGATCCGACTGGTGGGTTCACCAAATGCCAAAATGTGCCCGTCCATCGTGACGGCAAACAACTTTTGGTCCGCGACCAGCAATCGCTTGATAGGTCGCTCGACGGGGATTGAATTAACGATTTTCGCGAACTCGACGGGCGTAGAACCGGCAGGCAGAGTTTCCGGCGGCAATTGAATCACGCAAATCGAGCTAGGGCCGGCCGCGACGAGCTGTGTTCCAGCCAATATCAAATCGCCGCTTCCGTCGGCGGCTATTTGCCACTGTAAGGCATCGTCGGACCCATAGGCACGGATAACCGCCTGCCCCTGGTCGACTTCTGCTGAATATACGAAACCACCCGAAAGTACTGGTTCATTGGGCATGAAGGCGGTCTTGATGCCGTCTTCCAATTGAAAAGCTCGCGTTCCCTTGTCGCGAGTATGCACGTAGAAGTACCTTTCATCGGCGATCACGAAGGACCCACCCGTACCTTTCCCGCCGGCATTCAGCTCGAAATACTTCAGCCTGCCAGTAGCTCGCTCAAAAACAGCTGGCACCGATCTTCCCCCGGGCACGATGAGCATGCTCTGGGTAGCCACCAAGGCACCTTGTGGGGCCACACCAGCAAACGATGGAGCCGAATGAGGTTGCTTGATAAACTGCGCGCCGGTGCTATCGTTGACCCATTGGACTGCCCCAGTCTTTGCATCCAGAGCATAAATAAATGTCCCCATGAAGGGCCATATGCTGGCGGCAAAATAGACGTGTCCATCGCGTATCACCGGACCGCCACGGGCGGGCCAAGCGGATGTTAGGCGCCGATTTCCCAGCGCATGTTGGCGACTGGGAGCACCGTTAAATTTCCAGGCGAGGGCTCCGGTATCTGCTTGAACGCAATACAAGTAGCCGTCATCGCTACAAAAATAGACTAGGCCGTCGCTGCCCGCTGGTGGCAAACGAACGGGCCCATCGGTGTAAAACGTCCACAGCACTTGTCCAGTGCGAGTATCCATGGCAACGAGTTTATCGCTATCGTTGAAGCCCATGAATAGGCGTTGGTCGAGCACGATCGGTTCGAACAAACGATCGTAGGTCATCAGATCCAAATTGAGTGGATCGTCCCAGGCTGGCAATCGCGGCGTTAGCCCGCCATCCCAAAGTAACTGCAGCGTTTGAGGAAGCTGCTCGGGCGATGCTGAAGTACGCTGTGAATCAAACCGCCACATGGGCCAATCGTCGGCTCTAGCCCTAACATCTGCATATCTGGCCCCCACGCACAAAACAACTAAACAAGCCGCCTTCAAAAAACCGGTCTTCATGCTTGGGCCCAACCGACTGATAAATCGTTGAATAAAATTCTAGGAACTGTCGCTAACTATTCTAAACTAGATCACTGCAAACCTTTGGCTACTGGCAAAAATCCGCGAGAGAAGCCTTCGTCTTACAGGTTTTAAGGTGAACTGGCTGGGCCATGCAGAACGATCTCATAATACGATGAAAAATTATTCGAATATTAATGTCCACACGGTCCGCTCAACCGCAACTTGGTTGTGGCTGCCTGCGATCGTGATGTCTCTGGGCTGGGGGCTACGTGGGTACATTGGCGGTGGTCCCTTTGGAGCGATGATTCCTGGCGGGCTCGTTGCGTTGATACTCTGCCAGCTCCTTGGTACAAGTCTGGCGACGGCTGCCGTGGTCGTTGCGTTCGGGACATTCGGAATTGCTTTCGGCGGCAACATGACGTACGGCCAAACACTGGGCCTAATACGTGGACAGGAAACTTTTTGGTGGGGATTGTTGGGAACCACGCTCAAAGGCTCCGTCTGGGGAATGCTCGGAGGTGGAGTCCTAGGTGTCGGCTTCGCAACTCGATTCATGGCCCGGCGTCATGCGTTTGCGGTATTTGCGTTTATGCTTATTGGCATATTCATCGGACTGTACTGGATCAATCAACCCAAGCTGATTTATTTCTCGGATCCGGTGGTCAAGCCTCGCGACGAATCCTGGGCTGGATTTTTATTGGGAGCATTGGCCCTACTGGCTGCCATGCAGATCTGGCAACGTCAATTGGCGTGGATTCCGATGCGGTTGGCCGCCTACGGTGCCATCGGTGGAGGTTTAGGATTTGGAGTTGGCAGCTTGTTTTTGGCGCTTCAAGGGAGCGTGCCCGAATCATGGCAGTGGCTACCGTATTGGAAGTTCATGGAATTCACATTTGGATTTTCCTTTGGAGCGGCACTTGGACTTGGCACCCAAAGCCTCAGCCAACGACTCGCGCAGCTCGAGCGGCCAGACTTGGTTCGCGTCGACAGTTCGCTGGATACACTGCAGGACGCGGGGCCCTGGCTGATGCAACTGCTGCTCGCTGTGTTAACGGTTGTGTCTGTGTTTCTCGTTTGGCAGCCCATGGTGCGACAACTTTTGCCACTGCTGCGCGAGCTACCCAGTGACGATGGTCGCCGGACCGCATTCGACGTGTTAGCAGGTTTCGGCGGCTTGGGTTGCCTGCTGATGCTGCTTGCACGCTGCTCGAAAACAGTTGCTTGGCACGGCGCGCTGAGTGTGGCCATCGTCGCCGCCGCGATCGACTGGCAGGCGGACTTACTTACTCATGGGCATATCGCGGTCGGGCCGTCCCTGCGGTTTATGTTTGTTTTGGCGGTGGCGGCTGTTTCCATATTAGCCATTTGCCGTTGGCAGCGCCAAAATCAGCCAGCACTGATGGATTTATACATGTTTGCACTCTGTGCGTTTATGGGAATTGGCTATCTAAAGGGACTCGGCGTCGCAGATATTTGGCTTGGTAATTCCGAGGCCCAAGCGAGCGCGGGCAGTTATTCGAAGTATCTCTGGCAGACTTACCGTGGCGAAATTTTGGTACATTTGATCTTCACCCTGCTATTCGTTTTAAGTATGTGGGCTGGACTTCGCGAGCGCGGCCGAGCTGCCTCTACAGCCGCGATTGACTGACCACAGCTCGGCTCGACCACTCGCGACTCCCCCTGAAAATTGCCATGCGCATCCTATCTAGTTTAGTTGTCATCTTTTGTGCGTTCTTCTGCCAAACGAGCTCGGCCGACGAAGCTGCAAATCTGGCTTTCTTTGAGCAACATATTAGGCCTGCGCTGATCGAGCATTGTTACCAATGCCACTCAGTAAAAGCAGAAGCCCTCAAAGGTGGCTTGTTGCTCGATTCGAAGGCAGGTTGGCTGGCCGGCGGCGATAGCGACAGTTCAGCCATTGTTCCTGGCCAGCCCGATGCGAGTTTACTGATTCGCAGTCTGCGATATGAAGACGGACTGGAGATGCCGCCCAGTGGCCCGCTACCAGAGTCCATCATCGCGAACTTCGAGACATGGATCGCTGCAGGTGCCACCGACCCACGCACAGCCGAACATGTCGAGCCGCGACGCGGCGACAAGTCCTGGTGGTCGCTCCAACCACTACAGGCAAACTCCGATTTTGGACTGTCAACCATCGATGACCTTGTAGCCGCCGAGCTCGCGAAGAAAAGTTTGTCGATAAATCCTCCTGCCGAAGCTCGCCAATTGATCCGGCGCATGACCTATGATGTGATTGGCTTGCCGCCAAGCTACAGCGAGGTCGAGAGTTTTAGCACAGACTATGCTCGTGACCCCAACACGGCTACTGAAGCGCTCGTAGATCGACTGCTGGCGTCGCCGCACTACGGAGAGCATTGGGGCCGACACTGGCTGGACGTAGTGCGGTTCGGTGAGAGTGTTGGATTTGAGCGCAATGTCATCATCGATGACCTCTGGCCATTTCGCGATTATGTCATTCGTTCGATGAATGACGATAAGCCGTTCAATCAATTCATTGTTGAGCATCTGGCTGGTGATGTCATCGGTAAGAATCAACCCGAAGTGGAAGTCGGTGCAGCCTTTCTAGTCGCTGGACCCTACGACGATGTGGCAAATCAAGACTTGGCAGCTCAAGCCAACATCCGCGCTGCCACGCTGGATGAGATTATCACCGCCACCAGCGGTGCCTTTCTCGGTCTGACGATCAATTGCGCACGCTGTCACGCTCACAAATTTGACCCTATCCCTGCTGAGGATTACTACCGACTGCGGGCAACATTCGAGGGCGTGCAGCATGGGCGGCGCGTGGTTGCCAGCCGCGAGCAACTTCGGCGACATACAGAAGCCATATCACCGCTCAACAAGTTAAAACGCCAGCTTGAAAAGCAATTACAGTCTGTTGAAAAACAAATCGAAGAAAGGTCGTTGGCCGCGCTGGAGAAACGCAGCTTCCCGCGTCCTGCGATCGATCCGCAAACAAGTAATGAAGAAACGTTCGCGCCCATTGCCGCGCAACATGTAAGGTTGCTCATGCACGCCAGCACCGCTTCTCCGCAAACTGCCGTAAACTCGCGGTTGGTCGAGTTCGAAATTTGGACAAGCGAGCTTAAGCCTCGCAATGTGGCATTGGCCAGCCAAGGCGCAGTAGCGAGCGGCGCGCGTTCGGCCGTCGCCGAAGACTTTCCGGACGCCTACGGTCCGCAGTTTGTAAACGACGGCCTAGTTGGCGAGCAATGGTTTATCGGTCAGCCCGCTGAATTGTTGATTAGTCTTGCCAACGTCGAGACGATCGATCGCTGTGTGCTAAGCAATGCGAAAGGTGCAAACATTCAGGACAAAGCGCAGGGCGCAACTCCGGTGGAATACGAGGTACAAGTCTCGCTCGATGGAGAAACTTGGAAAACAGTCGCGGACACGTTTGATCGAAATCCCTTTTCAGCCGCACATGGCGCACAGCGACTGCGTCACGAGACGATCACTGCTGAAGAATCACAGCAATTGGCCGACTTGAAACAAAGAATTGCCGCCAACGAACAAGAGATTGCCGCAGTTGGAAAGCTGCCGCAAATGTGGGTTGGCAATCCATCGCAGCCAACCGAGGCAACGCGGCTCCATCTCGGCGGCGATCCGCAGAAACCCGGCGAAGTGGTCGCAGCCGCCAGCTTGGGAGTTCTCGCTGAACCACTGGAGGCGTATGAGCTGGCCGCTGATGCGCCGGAGGCCGATCGACGACTAGCGCTAGCCAAATGGATCGTGGCGGACGACAATCCCTTAACGGCTCGAGTCCTGGCCAACCGTGTCTGGCAGTATCATTTCGGCACGGGCATTGTCGACACACCCAGCGACTTCGGCTTCCTGGGTGGCAGACCCTCGCACCCAGAGCTGCTGGATTACTTGGCAGCCCGCTTGATATCCTCTGGCTGGAGACTCAAACCGCTTCACCGCGAAATACTCCTTTCGAGGACGTATCGACAGTCGGCGCAGTTTATCGAGTCAGCCGCCGCCATCGACAAAGACTCGCGACTGCTGTGGCGATTCCCGCCGCGAAGATTGAGTGCCGAAGAGATACGCGACACGATGTTACTGCTGTCCGGACAACTCCAGGGTTACTTTAGTCCGAGCGATCCCACTGCCAAACAGAATCCGCCAGACTTGGCCGGTGGCCCAGGTTTTCGGCTCTACCGATTCACTCAAAATAATGTGTGTACTTACTTTCCGCTGGAGCACCATGGACCGGAGACCTACCGTCGAGCTGTCTACCACCAGAATGCGCGGGCCAGTGTTGTCGATCTACTGACAGATTTTGATTTGCCGGACATCGCCTTTGCAGCTCCTGTCCGAGCGAGTACGACCACTCCACTGCAATCGTTGACGTTACTCAATCACAGTTTTACTTTGGATATGGCCGAGGCTTTGGCTGCGTTGATACGACAGACTGCGGGTCCAAGCAGCTCGATCGAACAGGTCGACCAAATCTTCCAAATTGCCTTGCAGCGACTGCCCACGGATAGCGAACGCGCGGCGGCTGCGATATTGATCCAGGCGTTCGGAGTGCCCGCGTTGTGCCGCGCTGTTTTTAACTTGAATGAGGTGTTGCATGTGGAATGAAAGTTCAAACACGCGCAGGCAGTTTCTGTCCAGCATGACGACGGGTCTGACAGGCGTCGCGCTCACGCAATTGGACAGCCAAGCCAGCCTGGGTAAGACGGCCGATCGCGGTTCGCCACGAGCCAAGCGCATCCTACAGATCTTCTGTCCCGGCGCCGCCTCGCACGTTGACTTATGGGACTACCGTCCGAATTTAGAAAAGTACCATGGCACGCCACTGCCGGGTGCCGAGGGCGAAGTTTCTTTTCAAGGGAAAAACGGCAATCTAATGAAATCGCCCTGGCCATTCAAGCCAGCGGGCGAGTCTGGAAAAATGATTACATCTATGTTGCCCTATATGTCAGCGCACGTAGACGATATGGCTTTTATTCATTCGATGACCTCGCGCAGCAATACGCATGGGCCGGGCTGCATCTACATGAATTCCTGCTTCACGCGCGAGGGCTTTCCTTCGGCCGGAGCCTGGGTCAGTTACGCGCTTGGCTCGCTAAACGAGAATCTGCCGACCTATGTGGCCATTCAGGATGTTCGCGGGGAACCGCCCAACGGCAAAGCCAACTGGGGAAACGGATTTTTGCCAGCCCAGCATCAAGCCGTGAGTATGTCTGCTCAGCAACCCCTAAGAAATCTAGCGACGCCCGCTGCGATCGATCGGGAGCAGGAGCAAGCCACGCGAGAATTTTTGCGTCAGGTCAACAGCCAGCACGCTGCCGCGCGGGCTGGCGACGATGGTCTTCTTGCCCGTATGGCTGCTTACGAACTTTCCGCTCGAATGCAACTCGCTGCACCGGAGGTGAGCGATCTTTCGCGCGAAACGCAACAGGTCCATCGCCAATATGGCACCGACGATCCGAACTCACTCAAGGCCGCTTATGCACGGAACTGCTTGCTCGCACGGCGTTTTCTTGAGCAGGGTGTCCGTTATGTCGGACTGTATTGCGCCTCGCGGGCCAGTTCCGTAGATGGACTCTTAAATTGGGATGCGCACAAGACGCTCAAGGCCGACTACGAACGTCATCTGCCCATTTTTGATCAACCCACCGCTGCTCTTCTTAACGATCTTAAGCAGACTGGCCTCATCGAGGATACGCTGGTGCTGTGGTGTACCGAGTTCGGACGCATGCCTACGCATCAGGACGGCACATCGGGCCGCGACCATAATCCCGATGCCTTCACAACTTGGATGATGGGAGGCGGAATCAAGGGCGGAGTCAGCTACGGTTCGACCGATGACTTTGGCCGTAGGTCCGTCGAAAATATCACGACCGTTTATGATTTCTACGCAACCGTGCTGCACGCGCTGGGTCTAGATCACGAACAACTGACCTACTACCACAACGGAGCCAACCGCCGCCTGACCGACGTACACGGGCATGTGATCCACGACATCCTCTCCTAACGCGCTGTCGACAAATTCGAGCGATCCAAGTGGCGTTGTCCAAAAAGGTTAAAACTGGCTGCGTCTATGTTGAATTGCCTGTGTCAGGCTGCAATACTACGGCGGCCTTGTGCCTCCACACAGCTCCATGAAGGTCTGAAGAATGAGCAGCGACAATCCGTTTGCCCCAGCCACGATCACCGGCCCAGCGCTCGCCACCGGTGCGATGCCAGTGGCCAGCCAAAACCGCCGCTTTCTAAACTTGATCATCGACAATATTTTCATCTACATCATCAACTATGGAATCGGGCTCGCGGTCGCAACAGTCGCTTTCCCGTCGGTTGGCACGACCGTTTTTCAGGTACACGAGTTGTCATGTCAAAGTAGTCGTTGGCGGTAACCTGTTCGTAGTTCCGCCTTCAGGCGGCAAATCCAATGACCGAAAACCAGAACCAGAACCGCCTAAAGGCGGAACTACAAACAAGCATGTATCGCTACCGCCGCTGGACTCCGGAACAGCGCGAGGCCGCCTTGAAAGAGCGCCAACGGCGTTGCTATCCGCTTCACAGCCCACCGCACCTTTCCGAATCTGGGCGATATCGGCTGATCACTGGCACCTGTTACGAGCATGCTCACTTTCTGGACAGCCCCGACCGGCTGGCATGGTTCGAATCGGAGCTACTCAATCACATTCAGGAGCAGGCGGTTCCGTGTACTGCGTGGGTGATCATTTCCAATCACTATCACATGCTCGTAAGGATCGACGACATCAAGGAATTCACTCGTCGATTGGGCCAACTTCACGGTCGTACTTCGTTTCAAATGAACCGCGAAGACAACACGCCGGGCCGGAAAGTCTGGTTCCGCTGCCAAGACCGCTGTATGCGGAGTGAAGCCCACTTCTACACCACGATCAACTACATTCACAACAATCCAGTCAAGCACAAGCACGTCGAAAAGTGGGGCGATTGGGCATACTCGAGTTTTCATTGGTGGCTTGACCGTAAGGGCCGTGACTGGCTGCTTGATCTGTGGCGCCAATACCCAGTCTTGAACTACGGAGACAAATGGGATTTCTGAATCCGTTTGTAGTTCCGCCTTCAGGCGGCCTGCTTCCGCGTTCACCTTCGTCAATCGCAGCGAAGCCCATTCCAGTATGTTCAACTAAAATAAAAACAATCCGCTCCAAATGCCACCGACTGTAAACCGCCTAAAGGCGGAACTTCAAACATTGCCACGGCAAGCACGAAGATTGTCCAAAAGTGTACTTCTAATTGACACCGAACACCAACGTAACGAACAACCAAGTGATCATCGTGCATAGGACCAGCCGCCAGCGACACCGCATCGCGATCGCTGGTAGGAGACTCAGCGCAGAGTTTGGGGCGGTAGGAAGTCCAGTCAGCTTGCGATCGTCAATGAATAATAACTCCCTTCATCATGCCTTAAATGGGGATGGGGCGAAAGCCGGGATTTTCAGTTGCTGGGAGGCTACCTGCTCTGACAAGGCCATGAGAGCACAAAACCGTGGTCGTTAGAGAACCGCCAAAGTGCGTCGGACATGAAGCCGACGCAGTTTCGTAGTGGACTCTCAACTGCTCCATCGCCGTCAGTCATAATGGCATCAAGACCGACTTTAAAGCTCTCGTGCTCAATGGCAGCGATTTCCACATTAGTGCCGACTCACACTTCGTCGTTCCGCAGGCCGCCTTGATGCAATTTGGCACCGAGGTGTCCCACTCAACCGCTAGTTCACTAAAATCAGCTTGCGACCGAGGTCGAATACACCTCCGCGCGTTACGACAATTCTCCAACTCGCGTCGGTTTGTCCACCGAATGGCAGGAAGACAAACAGCGAACTGCGTGAGGTCCATTTCACCAACTGCAGTTCCGACTGCTAACTGACCAATGTCACGCCCACGAATGGCACGTAGATCTACGCAACCAACTGCCTATAAAGCACTTGCGGAAATGCAAGCTAATTGCCCCCAATAACCCATGCGAGGTCTTCCTTGGGAATCGCATAGGCAATGTTCCGGAGCAGTTTCCGGCCCCCGGTTGGCAGTACGGAATGTGCGAGAAGAAAAGCGGAGTTGCTAGTACTAAATGTGGCAGGGCATCGGTCCTGCTCACCACATTCTGTAGCAGCAATCCAGAACTACGTGCCATTCGACACGCCCACCTTACGCAGCTGAGAAACGTGCGGCTTCATGCAGAGGTGGCCGCGAAACTTGGCCACCTCCGCGCGCAGCCTGAAAAGCTACGGCGCGTCGGATGATGTGTCCGCCTGCGCAAAGAAAATGTTCAATCAGCGCGCGGTGAAAAAAGACCGCTGCGCTTATGCCCCCCGTCAATCACTGATGCAAGCTGACTGCTTCGCCATAGGCGGCCGGGCGCTGCACTCTAATGCACGATCCATCATCAGAGATAGAACGCTAAAGGCCGGCAAGGCACGCTTGCCGCAAAGATCGGCAGGTACCTACGGCTGCGCTCCCAGGACGACAACTTCTTGGTCGGCCTTACGTTCAGCAAGACTGCTTGCGCAGTCTTACGCGAACTTAGCGAAAATCTACGAAATCTGGCTGGTCACCGGTCCGATCACGTTCTTCCTTCAAAATCCTTCAAGATCTATGATATAAATTGGGCGGCGTCTACGCACTGGCTTATGGGACGATCTCGCTCCATCTTCAATGTGACTGGAATCTGAAATGGCCGACGTGATACCAACAGCGCAACAGCTTCCTGATCAACCAGGTAGCGAATCGGTGTCGACACCGCCTGGTCCTCACAACGTGGACTTAGTGTCGGACAAAAGGCAGACAGTGGCGAAAGCACCTGAGTCCGGGATTCGCTTTCACGATATGGACAGTCTTCGCGCGGCGATGATGCTGTTGGGGTTGGTTTTCCACGCCGCATGGTTCTTTCAACCGATCTATTTCGGGAACACCCTTTCGGATTCGCAGGGAAGCACCGGATTTCTGTACTTCTTTGCTTGGGTCCACCAATTCCGGATGCATGTCTTTTTTCTGATCGCGGGTTTCTTCGCCTGCCTGCTCGTCCAAAAACGCGGGCATCTGAACTTTGCGAAGAATCGGTTCGTGCGAGTTGTGATTCCATTGCTACTGTCGATGCTGACGATCTGGCCGCTGATGAAGTTTCAGTATGTTCGAGGCGGTCTAGTTTCGGGACGCATTCTCTCCGATGAGCCGTTGACGACTCAGTATTGGACTGTGCTGACGACGGTCGACTGGCCAAATGAATGGATCGTGCATTTGTGGTTTCTGGAGTGCCTGATCCTGATCTACGCGATCGCGTTGGGGCTCAGACTTGCCTTTGATTACGTGATCGATCGTGGGAATCGAATTCGCCCAATCCTGGAGAAACTTACGAACCGTTTGACTCGCAGCCACTGGGGGCCGGTTTTGTTGGCTGTCCCAGTGGCGCTCTGCATGGCGTATGACTTGACTTGGTTCGGAATCGACTCGGGTCCACTCAAGCCACTCTGGGCAGGCGTCTTCGCGTACTGGATTTTCTTCGCAGTCGGTTGGTGCTTGTTCGCTGCGCCCCAGATCATCGATGTCTTTGTTCGACGATGGCCCGCCTACCTGATCATCGGCAGCATCCTGTCATTGGCCCTCTGTGGCTACTTCAACAACCTATTGATGAGCGGACGCATTAGCTGGTTCTATCCCGCGATTCTTGACACAGAAATAGACTATCCGTCCCTGCGAACCGGTCTACTGGAAGCCGCTGAATCCCCGGAAGAATCCGGTGTGCACGGTGTGATTTGGGATTCGCTTAGTCCCATCTATCAAGATTTCGTACGCAGCCAAGACAATCCCACGAGTGACCAGCTGACAGGATTCGGCATGGAGCTAACGGTGGCAACGGTTCTCAATCCCGAGTTTGCCGCGTTGATGGATGGAGGGGTACCGACGGAGTCCGACACCGAAACGCTTGATCCGGTCGCGAATCGAGAATTGCTTGCGCAACTCACAAACGGAGCAGTCGCTGGTCGTTGGCCGTGCCCACTTTGGATTCGGGCGACCTATTTCTATATCTATGGTTTGGCGACTTGGCTGATGACCTTTGCAATGCTTGGATTGTTCCGCCAATTCGTCGCACATCCCAGCCCCTCCATTCGGTATCTAGCCGACTCGTCGTACTGGCTCTATTTGATCCATCTCCCGTTACAATTCGAGCTCTCGATCTACTTAGGGCTTTGGGAAGCAAATGGGATTCTGAAGTTCGTGATCTATAACGTCTTGACGTTCGCTATTCTGCTGCCCACGTATCACTACCTGGTACGGCCGACATGGATCGGTTACATGCTCAACGGACGACTCTATCCTCTTCGCAAAAATGCGGTTCCTGCATTAAAAACGAACGAAATGGTGGTCACTTAAACATTCGGATGAGCCATGACGCCAATATGGTTCAGTGCGGAAACCGATCCCAGTTTACATCAACCATCCGTAGGGTTTTTGTGAATCTTCACATGACCCCACCTGCAGCGGGGCTGCGATGGTGGACAAACCTCAGAATCTGCAGATCCGTGCTAATTCGCGTCGGTATTCATGAGCGAAGTGAGAAGAAAGTGTCGTCATTCTGATTGCGCACTGGTGTCGAATCCGGATCCAAATGCGGTCGTCGTTGGTGCCCCAGGACGAACCGTCCTGGGCAGTTTTGCTCACCGTCCATCATGCGATCACCGGGACTGACAGCAGCTCTCGGATTTCGCTGACTGCGGGCATGTTTCAGCCGAAGGTATTTTCACCACCATCCTTAACTCGCACTGGTTTGAAATGCGCGAGTGCCGAATGGCCCGAGATCTGAGGGCTTCGACCAAAAAACCGATTGCAATAGGCTGGTTCGACTCTCGCTACGAAGCGTAGACAGTGAGTCCGTAGGCCATGCTATTGGGCGTCGAAAACACTTCCGTTGTAGCCTTTGCCATACGATGACCAAAGGGCCAAACTATGGTTCGCCAGGAACTTTGGGGATTCTGCTCAGAGCGATTGCCATAGCCGTTCTTGCGAATGGATCGCTGGGCGTTGTTCTCGAAAGGAAGTCGTTTTCGTCGCTCGATTTGTTTACATTCCTCGACTAAGCCGGGGGTGGGAGGCGGTTTTCTTCGCGAAGTCGCTTCAGTTCCGCTTCGGTGGGCTGGCTATAGGGACTATCTTTAACGCAATCTGACTGTGTGACAGCCAGTTTCGACGATGATGGGTCGAAATATCTCCAAAACAGTGTGTATCTTAAAAGAAGCCGTGATGCGTCTGTCATCCAGTACAATTTGATCGATAGCATCGTTAGTGATGCGAGCGGATACATCAATGGTTATCCAGAAACTAGTTTTGTTTTTGCACCACCGCCGGGTGCGACTGTCAACCTCAATGCATCGGGTAGTTTCATAACGGCGGTCCCATAACCTTCGTCGTTCTTGTAAACGCTCTTTGTCGGTTGTTTTGTATTGGTCCGTTTCATCTGGAAGAAAAAATGACGCCACCGAACGACGATTCGCAAGCCCCAGATGACGACGAAACGATTCCTTTATCGATCGATCAAAGCAACGACGCAGACGAAACGAATGCGTTTCCAAATCCGCTGGAGGATACGGTCGTACCTGGCACGCCAACCACCGACTCAGACCCTAAAACGACCACCCTTCACAACGAACAGAACCCTGACCAAACTCTGGATTTCGCTCTCGCCCCATCCAGCAAGTTTCAGATCGACATCCCAGGCTATGAACTGATCCGTGAGCTCGGGCGTGGGGCGATGGGAGTTGTGTACAAAGCGAGGCAAATTCGCGCAGATCGAATCGTCGCTCTAAAGGTAATGATCAATCTGGATCATGCTCGCCCACAGGACATCGAGCGATTCACAGTCGAAGCCCAGGCGTCAGCGCGTCTGCAGCATCCCAATATTGTCCAAGTATACGATGTCTCACAGACGGGGCAGGCACCTTACTTCACGCAGGAGTTTGTACCGGGCGGGACGCTGGCAAAGAAGATCGCGAAACAAATGCTCAGCCACGTCGATACAGCCAAAGTCATGCTGTGTTTGGCCAATGCCGTAGCGTACGCACACAGCCGCAAGATCGTGCACCGCGACCTCAAACCGCTCACTATCTTAATAGATGAGAGCGGCGCGCCCAAGATAGCGGACTTCGGTTTAGCGCGTCGCATGGAAGAACAAAGCCATCTCACCCAAGATGGAACGATTTTGGGTACTCCCAGCTACATGGCTCCTGAACAAGCATCCGGTGACTCGAACGCTATCGGACCTTCGAGTGACGTTTATTCACTTGGAGCGATCCTGTATGAGTTGCTGACGGGTCGACCGCCGTTCAAAGGCGCAACCGTCTGGGAAGTGATTCAGCAGGTTAAGTCCGCTGATCCCTCGCCGCCATCGCAACTACAAGCTGGCATCCCGGCTGATTTGGAAACGATCTGTCTGAAATGTTTACAAAAGGATCCGGCGAAGCGGTATGAAAGTGCCCAGCATTTAGCTGACGACATCCAATGTCACATCAATAACGAGCCAATTTTGGCGCGACCGATTGGGCAATGGGAACGCTTGGTCAGATTGTGTAAGCGCAACCCTCGCGAGGCTCGGCTCGTTGGACTGGTTGCTGGACTGTTAGCTATTTTTGCGTTCGCTGCCGCTGTCACCGCCTTTCGAATCAACCAGGACCGAAACCAGATCGCCAAGCAGCGCGACGAGATCTCAGATCAAAAGGATAGGATCGAAAAGCAACGCGATGAGATTACAAAAGAGAAAGGGATTTCTGACAATCGCCTATCGCTTTACCGTTCGACAGTATCCAAGATGGTCAATCGAGTGCCACGCTTGCTAGAGGAAGCACCTTTTGGATTAGGTACCAGAGAAGAACTGCTGAGCTTGATCGGTGGTGTCCTGGCCGAGTCCGCTGAAACCAATGTGGTGGGTTCATCTCAGAAATGGGGCCAGCAGGCAGTTGCAATTCGCGAAGGTGAGGTCGCTTTGGCAAGGGCCTCGGGAAACCAAAAAGATTATAAAACGAAGGAGGAGCTGAACGCCGCTTTCAGTCTGGCCGCAAATCGATTCGCCGAAGCCGAGCAAATTGCACTGGAGGTTTATAAATCCCCTGAACCGGACAGGGCCAAGGCCGCAGCAAATCTCGCATCTGCGAAAGGACAAGTTGCCGCATTGGCTTTTAGTCAAGACAGAGCCAATTGGAAGAAATACGTGCCTATTTATCAGGATGCAAATAAGCTTCGTCGCGAAGCGCTTGGAGCCGTTCCGGTCGAAGGTGCGGAACCGACCGAAATCCGGCAAGCCGAGTTAGCCGACGAACTGCAGCTTTACGCCAATTTCCTTATACAGGCTGAACCCAACAATCCCAATCACATTAAAAGGGCGTTGGAGGAACTCGGCGAGTCAAGTGATTTGCTCAAGCAGGCTCTTTCAAATACTGCGGACCGACCTGATATAGAAGAAACGGTACGTTCAAAACTAGCTTTGACACTGACGACCGTTGCGAACATTCAGCTTTCGGCTGGCGATGATGCAAAAATTAGAGAAGCATTTGAAGCCGCGATCGAACAGTACAAATTATTGATTGCAAAGGCTCCGTATAGATACGTCTTTTTGAAGAATTTTTCTCGTTGCGTAAACGCCTATGGAGACTATTTGCTGGGTGTGCGCGCCGACCCTAAATTAATCGAGCAGCAGTATCGGCTGGCAATGGATTCGATTAAGGAAATGATGCTGACGCCAACAGCCAAAGAACTTGAACGTACGGAACTTGCTATTGGCTACTATCGTATTGGCCTGACTATGCTGCGACAAAACAGACCGGCTGAAGCGATTCAGGCTTTCAAGCAATGTGAGATCTTACGTGCAAAAGCTTATTATGAGCAAGTCGAAGAATTAGGTACCAGCAAGACTTCTACAGCCCTAGTGGCATTCCGAATCGATTGGATGATCGTACAAGCACGGCTTGGAATG